>NZ_KI914650.1:28439-43597 GCF_000520495.1 Arthrobacter sp. H14 | reverse complement strand
TTCCACAACCATCCCGCCCCGCTTCAGAATCCGCAGCGATTCTGCGTCAGGCAAACGGGCCCGGACGCACTAGATTCTCAGGACTCTGCCCATCGGCCAGTTTCCCGAACTGCGATTTCAGCAATTTCACGATCCGTGGCGAGAACGCCGACGTATTGCCTCCGTTGTGCGGAGTAATCAGGGCGCCTTCGGCCTTCCACAAGGGGTGGTCCTCCGGGATCGGTTCCGGATCGAAAACGTCAAGGGCCGCCCGCAACCTGCCGGACACCACCTCAGCGGTCAGCGCATCCGAATCCACCACTGCCCCGCGGGCCACATTTACAACGAGCGCGCCGTCCGGCATGGCAGCCAGCACCTCTTCGTTGATCAATTGGTGCGTTGCTTTCGACAGCGGCGTAATGACGACCAGCACTTCGGTTTTCCCGGCCAGCTCCACCAGTTCGTCCACGCCATGGACGTGGCCGCCGTCGTCGTCCCTTGCCGTGCTGCCCACCCGCGTCAGTTCCACCTCGAACGGCTCCAGCCGCTTCGCGATCTCCCGGCCGATGCCGCCCACGCCGACCAGCAATACCTTCCGGTCCGCGAGTGAAAGCCAACGCTGCGGGTTCCAACGCGATTGGGCCTGGTCCTTGACGGCGGTATCTATACCTCGCAACGAGGCGAGTATTAGAGCAACGGCCAGCTCCGCCGTCGACGCCGCATGCACTCCAGCGGCACTGGCCACCGCGACTTCCTCGCCGACAGCCTGCGGAACGCCGTCGTAACCGGTCGTCTGTGTGTGCACCAATTTCAGCTTTGGTGCAGTGGCGAGGGCGTCCAAATGTTTTGCGCCCATATATGGAAGTACGACGGCGTCGATTTCGTCCAGTGCCACATCTTCGGGCTTATTCTCCAAATCCCAAACAGCGGCGCGCATTCCTTCGGGCAGCGGCTGAACCGCTTCCAGCAATTCCCGGTCGGGAAATGTAACGGTCTTGATGATCTGTTCGCTCAGTGCCATAACAGCTACTTTAACCACGGCGGCAGGAACCGCTGAATCCGCCGTCTCGAGCACCGAAGGTCTGGACATGAACCGTGCTGGGTCGTAGGTTCAGGGTTAAGGCAATTATGCCGGACCCAACAGAAGGGCTTTTGTCATGGAGTGGATTATCTGGATTCTCGTGATCATTGCGGTGGTGGCGATTGTTATATGGATGCTGCGGAAGAATTCGGGCCCGACTTCCGGCGGCAGCACACCCGAACAGCGCCATCCCGGAAACCAGCCAGGTTCCGGTGCGAACGAACCGATAGTCGAAGCCGGACCACCGGTGAGCAACACTCCTGCAGCCGGCACAGCCGGAGCCGGCGCCGCTGGTTCCGTTACGGCAGCCGGAGCAGAGCGGGATACCAATGCCGCCACGGCCAATGACGAGCGCTGGCAGAGCGGTTCGTCCGATCCCGTCGACCGCCCGACTGCGCCGGACCGCGGCGCACAGCACACCACGGCTGCTGACGGGACCGTCGACGATACCGCCACCGGACGTGGTGCTGTTCCCCCTGCCGGGCAGGAGGATGACCACAATGCGATGGGCCGCCACAACCTCGGCGAAGACCGCCCGGGTGAAGGGGATGATGACAGCCTGGGCGCAGCCAATATCGGTGAAGACCAGCCAGGCGATCCCGATTACGACAGCTTGGGTTCGAGCAACATCGGCGGACCAGACACCGAGGGGGGACACCACAGTCTCGGATCGCATAATCTCGGCGAAGGCGATGATGCGGTAGTAGAGGACCCCACTCCCACTACCCGTCGAGAGGCCAGGCAGGACGCGGAGGAGCACCAAAATGACGTTGACCGGGACAAGGGAACGCCCTAATCCCTTGCCTGCACGACGGCGGGGCTGGGCCGCCACCGCGGCCATCGCCGTCGTCGTGCTCTCCGGTTGCAGTTCGCCGGATCCAATTGCGCCCAACGCACCCGGAACCGGTTCGGGGTCCTCGAACGGCAGCGGCGGCGGACAGGTTCCTTCCACTCCCGGATCATCTGAAAACGCGCCGCCGGCAACCGATCCCGGCGGCGCTGCCCTGGCCGGTCAGCTGACAGTCACGGGCACAGTAGTCGAGGGACTCAGCTCGCCGTGGTCGATGGCACTCCTGCCCGATGGCACAGTGTTGCTCTCCGAGCGCGATACCGCCGCCATTAAGCTCATTAACGACGGCGAAGTCAGCATGGTCGGAACGGTGGCCAATGTTCAGCCAGGGGGCGAAGGCGGCTTGCTCGGCATCGCCGTCGCCCCGACCTTCGAGCAGGACCGCTACCTCTACGCGTATTACACCAGCGCCACCGACAACCGGATCGTCCGGATGAAGTACAACGGTTCGGGCGCAGACGGCGGCAGTCTCGGTGAGCAGGAAGTCTTGCTGGACGGCATCCCGAAGTCGTTCATCCATAACGGCGGCCGGATCAAGTTTGGCCCGGACGGAATGCTGTATGCCGGAACCGGTGATGCCACCCTGCAGGACGAGGCACAGGACGAGGATTCGCTGGCCGGTAAAATCCTGCGGCTCTCCCCCGACGGCGAACCTGCGGAAGGAAATCCGCTCGGAGACAATCCCGTCTACAGTCTCGGACACCGCAATGTGCAGGGACTCGCGTGGGATTCCGCCGGGCGGCTGTGGGCCAGTGAGTTCGGCCCCGACGTCGACGACGAACTGAACCTGGTTGAACCCGGAAACAACTACGGCTGGCCGGACGTCACCGGAGCACCCGGCGCGGAAGGATTCGTCGACGCGCAGGTCGTTTGGCCTTCAACAGCCACATCATCGCCCAGCGGGATGACCATAGTCGACGACGTTGCCTACATTGGCGGACTGCGCGGACAGCGGCTGTGGGAAGTTCCACTCAACGACGGCGCCGCAGGGAACCCGATCAGCCATTTCCGGGACGAATACGGACGGCTCCGGGATGTCATCACCGGACCGGAAGGCGCATTGTGGGTCGCCACCGACGGGGCGGAAAATCAGCGTATTTTAGGTGTCGAGGGACGTTGATCACACCCGCCCAAACCGATTTCCCTCCCGGGGAAAGTTCCTGCTAGTGTTACTTGTCGTTGCCGCAATTCATCAGCCTGGCTCACGCCGGAAATTGGATTGCGGGACGAGATGCGCCTCTAGCTCAATTGGCAGAGCAATTGACTCTTAATCAATGGGTTCCGGGTTCGAGTCCCGGGGGGCGCACAACTGAAAAGACCGTCTGATCAGGCATTATGCCCGGTTGGGCGGTCTTTCTTTTTTCTCCACAGCCGGGGATCAGCACAAATGCAGGCGTTGAAAAACCGGGTCAGCGGCAATGTGCCTCAGCCCCGGGGCGGCGACTCAGGAGCGGATGGGTCACTGCCGCGCAGCCGGATAATGCCACACCTCAACCCGGTAGGACGGATAGTACTCCTGCCAGCGGGTGTCCCTCGTATCGACCAACTTCGGTTCGCGCATTCGACCCTCCAGACAACATTGTCCATGGCGGCGGGTGAGTGGCTTAGCGCTCGTCGTGGCCGGTGGTGCCGTTCTTTTGCTTAAGAACACCAAGTTCGCCGTCGTTCTCCTCTGGAGAAGCCGCCGGAAGTTCCTCCGCAAGTTTCTTCTTGGCGCTTTCCTCCAACTCGGGAGGAGTCCCGGCCACCGGAGCGGCATGCTTGACGGCCTCTTCGACTCCTTTGTCCGATTTGAGGTCCCAACGGGAGTCGGCCAAGGATTTGATAACGGCCTGCAACTTGCCCCTCAGATCGTCCGAGGAGAGCTGTCCACCGGGCACGAGTGACTTTTCAAGCTGCTGTGCCGAACCGAGCACCGATCGCCCATGATCAGTGATCGACACCTGGTGGCTGCGTCTGTCCTGGCTGCTGCGCACACGTTCAATGTGCCCGTAGGTTTCAAGGCGCGATAAAGTTTTGCCCATGGTCTGAGCCTGCACGTGCACGATTTGGGCCAGCTGAGCCTGCGTCATCGTGCCGTGGCCGGCAAGCACTTCCAGAGCAATTACCCCAGCGTGGGTGACCCCGATGCTTGCCAGCTGCTCGTTCCACGCATGCTCAACGAGACGCGCTGCGGTCGAGAGAAGGCGGCCTGTAGGCCACAATTCCATATCTGGCATACTTGCCACTATAACTCGCAAAAGGGCCTAAATCGTCCAAAACTGCTAAGTAACCTTATATTTATTTGGATAGAGTTCCTGGCACAGCCGAATCCGACCGCAGGGAGAACTATGAGCGACCGACTTTCTACAGGCGATGCAGCACCCGAATTCACACTCAACGATTCGACCGGTCAAGCCGTATCCCTGGCGGATTTCCGCGGCAGCAACGTCGTCGTTTATTTCTACCCCGCGGCCTCCACACCGGGCTGCACCACCGAGGCTTGCGACTTCCGCGACAACCTGAATTCGTTGAAATCCGCCGGATATACCGTGCTCGGCATATCCCCGGATCCGGAGAAAAAGATCGCCAAATTCGTCGAGGAACAGTCCTTGAATTTCCCGCTCCTATCGGACGAAGACCATTCGGTCGCTGAGACGTGGGGAGCCTGGGGCGAGAAGAAGAACTATGGAAAGGTCTATGAGGGCCTGATTCGCTCAACCGTAGTGGTCGACGGCGATGGCAAGGTTGCGCTGGCGCAGTACAACGTGAAGGCCAAGGGACACGTCGAAAAACTGCGGCGGGACCTCAAACTGGACTGATCAGCCATCAGCCCGGAACCGGTAATTTATCTGTGCTCCGGTGGGCCAATTCCTGATCCCGGCTGCTCTGTCTGAGCAGGTAGACTGGGATCCGGCATCAAGCCGCGACGAAAATCGTCCGGCTATTGCCGATGCGCGAGTGGTGAAATTGGTATACACGCCAGATTTAGGTTCTGGTGTCTTCGGACGTGCGGGTTCAAGTCCCGCCTCGCGCACCAACCCAGAAAACTTTTCCTGTCCAACCCATCCGGTTGAGCCAATGCTCCGAACTACCTCTACTACATATCTGTGGCGGGTATGTAGTGAGATTCCCTGAATCGACTCCTCTTATTGATCAGGGACAAATGGGGCGGACGTTTCAGGCAGGGGGCCGGGGCGTCCGCTCCTCCACGTCATCGAACCAGGCGTCCTTTACACTAAAGAGTCGAGGATTTGGGTGCGGTAGACGAGGTGATGACACAGTGCGACGAACGGTGTGGCAACGCGCACTGCTGAAGATTGCCGCCGTCGGCACAGCTTTGTCCCTCGCCGCCTGCACACCTCCGGTCGATCCGCCGACCCCCGGCGGAAGCAGGGGAACTGCCGCCACCATCACCGGACCCGGCAGTTCAGCGCCGGAAATCGACACCACCTTTACGTTTGCCACGGCGGCCAGGCCCGCTGGACTGGATCCCGCGTTGGAGGTCGATGCGGAGTCATACCGGGTCACCCGGCAGATCCTCGAAACTCTCGTCGGAGTGGATCCCGTTACCGGTGGACCCATCCCGAACCTGGCCACCAGGTGGAGCAAAGACGACGACGGGCTTTCCTATACATTCGAACTGCGCGAAGGCATCACATTCCACGACAGCACCGAATTCAATGCTGAGGCGGTTTGCACCAATTTTGAGCGCTGGTTCACGCTTCCGGAACGGCTGCGGGACGAACGGGCCGGACTGCAGTTCCAAACGGTCTTCAAGGGTTTCGCCGACGCGCCCGAACTGTCGATCTATCAAGACTGCGTCGTGGAGGGTCCTCTGCAGGTCACCCTTGAACTGGACGAGCGTTATACCGGCCTCATCCGCGCCCTCAGCATGCCCGCGTTCGGTATCTCCTCCCCCACTGCGCTCAAAGCCAAGGAGGCAGACGTTCTGAGCGAAAAACGCGGGGCCCGGAAACTTTCCAAGTACGCGTTGCACCCGGTTGGCACCGGGCCGTTCACCCTCGAATCCTGGGAGGGCGACGACGTCGTGCTTAAGTCATATCCGGACTACTGGGGCGACCGCGGCCAGGTCCGGAAGGTTATCTTCACGACGATCTCCGACCCGGCGCTGCGGCTTGAAGCCCTCAAGGACGGGCGCGTCGACGGCTACGATCTGGTCACCGTCGAAAATTTTGAGCCGCTGACCAGAGCCGGCATGAAGGTGCTGCTGCGGGATCCATTCTCCGTTTTGTACATGGGCATCAACCAGGATTACGAACCACTCGATGACCCGCTGGTCCGCGAAGCCATGGCCCATGCGGTGGACAAGCAGGCGATCGTTGAGGACTTGTTTATCGATGGCACCGAAACGGCCTACAGCTTCCTGCCGCAGATTTTCGACATCCAGGTGGCGGAAGCGCCCGCGTATGAATACGACGTGCAGGAGGCCAGGGCGCTTCTGAAAGAGTCCAGCTACGACGGCGGGGAAATCCCGTTCTACTACCCGCTGAACGTCACCCGCGCCTATTTGCCCAGCCCGGAAAAGGTCTATGCCAAGCTCAGCCGCCAGCTCACCGCAGCAGGGTTCAACCTGAAACCCGTCCCCGTTGAGTGGTCGGACGGCTACTTGCAAAAGGTTCAGTCGGACGGACCGCACGGACTCCACCTCCTCGGCTGGAGCGGAAGCTACCGCGACCCGGACAATTTCGTCAGCCCGCTGTTCCGGGCCGGGACGGATGAGTTCGGTTTTTCCAATCCCCAGTTGTTCAGCATGATCGACCGGGCGCGCAAACTGCCCATCGGCGAAGAGCGTGTGGAGGCCTACAAGGACATCCAGGAAGCAATCACCGACGGGATACCGGCCGTTCCGCTCGCGTACCCCATTTCCGCCCTCGCCCTGTCGCCGCGGGTGGAAAGCTACCCGGTCAGCCCGGTTCTGGACGAAGTCTTTAACGACATCGTTCTGGTCGACTAGCCAGCGTTGAGGGCGGCGGCGAATTTATGGATCGGGCCGCCTGCGCGGTACGCTCATTAGGCTAGCGCCGTGCCATTGGAGAAGAATTTGACTGCCAGGACCCATGCTGTGAAACACACCAAAACTGCCGACGTCGTTCTTATTGGCGGCGGCATCATGAGCGCCACATTGGGCTCCATCATCCGGCAACTCGAACCGGGCTGGGATATCTCGTTATACGAGCGCCTGGACCGGGCGGGGATGGAAAGCTCGGACCCTTGGAACAACGCCGGTACCGGTCACTCCGCCCTCTGCGAGTTGAACTACAGCCCTGCGTCAGCCGACGGTTCGGTCGACCCCGCTAAAGCGATCAAGATCAACGAGCAGTTCCAGGTCTCCCGCCAGTTCTGGTCGCATATGGTCGCAGGCGGTCATATCGGCGCCCCCCGCAAATTCATCAACCCGATTCCGCACATGAGCTTCGTCTGGGGCGATGGTCCGGCCGAATACCTGCGCCGCCGGTATGAGGCGCTGAAGCCGCAGCCGCTGTTCGAGACGATGGAGCACTCGGAAGACCACGCCAAGCTGGCCGAATGGACCCCGCTGGTGATGGGCGGCCGTGATCCGCAGCAGCGTGTCGCCGCATCCCGGGTGGAAGGCGGCACCGACATCGATTTCGGCTCCCTCACCCGTGAGCTGACCGGCTTCATGGAGCATAACGACGTCGACCTCAACTTCGGCACGGACGTCACCGACGTCGCCCGCGGCACGGATGGCCGCTGGGAAGTCTCGGTCAAGGACCGGGCAACCGACGAGGAAACCACCGTTCGTGCGCGTTTCGTCTTCATCGGCGCCGGCGGCGGTGCCTTGCACCTGCTGCAGCAGACCGGCATTCCCGAGGGTAAAGGTTTCGGCGGCTTCCCTGTCGGCGGGCAGTTCCTGCGTTGCGGCAATGAGGAGATCGTCAACCAGCACAATGCGAAGGTCTACGGCCAGGCTTCCGTCGGCGCGCCGCCGATGTCCGTTCCACACTTGGACACCCGGTTCGTCAATGGCAAGCGGTCCCTGCTCTTCGGCCCGTACGCCGGGTTTTCCACCAAGTTCCTCAAGCGCGGTTCGCTGCTCGATCTTCCGTTGTCATTGCGGCCCAGCAACCTGATTCCGATGCTCGCGGTCGGCAAGGACAACATGGACCTGACCAAGTACCTGGTCACAGAGGTGCTCAAGAGCCGTGAGTCCAAGGACGAAGGCGTGAAGGAGTACTACCCACAGGCCAACGGCGATGCCTGGGAGTTGATCACCGCCGGCCAGCGCGTCCAGGTGATCAAGAAGCATCCCAAGAAGGGCGGCATTCTGCAGTTCGGCACGGAGATGATCACCTCCTCGGATGGTTCCATTGGCGCCCTGCTCGGCGCCTCCCCCGGAGCTTCCACCGCAGCGCCGATCATGTTCGAGATGTTGGAACGTTGCTTCCCGCAGCAGGCTGCGTCCTGGCAACCCAAACTCAAGGAAATGATCCCCGGCTACGGCGTGAAGCTGAACGAGAATCCGCAGTTGGCCCGCGAAATCATGTCCGAAACCGCCAAGGTCCTTCAGCTCTAGCCCTCAGCTCAAGTTATCCTGAAGGACTTCCATGTTCCGATTGGCGAAACTATCGCTCAGTGGCAACGGTTTCGCGGATTTCGAAGAAGGGGACGGAAGCCGCGGCTCCTTGCTCGATGTCGCGGTACGGGCAGCCCTCCCCGAGGACGTCCCGGCGATCATTTCAGTCGACGGACTCAGTGGACGCGGCCAGGGAAATCCTTCTGCTCTTGAATCGGCGGTGACCGATCCGGACCGACATATCGTCGTTGCTGAGTCTGGCGGCTCCCTCGTCGGATGGGGAAAGACCTATTACTGGGACTATGCGGATGATCCCGCACCCGCTGGCCACTATCTTGGCGGAGTGACGGTTCTGCCGGCATGGCGGCGAAGCGGGATCGGCACCGCACTGACCGAAGTCCGGTTGGAATGGATCTGGCAACGAAGCGCTGATGCTTGGTACGTCGTAAACGCCAGGAACCTCACCTCCATTGCGTTGCACAGCAAATGGAACTTCGTAGAGGTAGCCCGCGCATCAAGGTTCCACACCACCTCGTTCATTGGTGGAGCAGGGGTGCTGATGCGGGCACGACTCTTGTAGAACCGCTTGCTGCGGTGGCTTTCGACGGCGGGTGGCCGTCCCGGTCGTCCGCCGGGTTTGGTGTAGCGCTCCTTCACCATCGACAAGGTAACGCGTGCCGACACGGCTAGTAGTTCGTTATCGTTTCGTAATGCTTACCCGTTCAGACATTCGAAAACTGTCGGTGCCAGGTCGTAGCGTTGGTGACATGGACAACGCAGCAGGTTTCAGCACCGGTCCCGGCACCGCCGTCGGTTCAGGTTCTGCTGTGTTGGAGGCGATGGCGGATGAGTTGCGGGTGCTCTCGCACCAGGCGGCTGCAGGCACAGCTGGTGTGGTGGACGCTGGCGAGGCGGCGTTGTTCGCGCACCGGGTGGAGGAACTCTCGCGCACGGTGGAGCATTTACAGGTCGTCGCGGCCGGCCGGCTCGAACAGGCCCGCTCCGACGCCGAATCCGAAGGTAAAACCACCTCGTGGGTGAGTGCGGACGGGCAGGTCCAGCAGGAATACCGGCACACCGCCGACTACCTCCGCGCTGCCCTGCGGATCGGCCGCGGCGAAGCGTCCAAACGGGTCCGCCTCGCCGCCACCTTGCTGCCGAGCACCGGGATGACGGGCGCGATGTCTCGGCTAAGGCCGCGACGGTTGTGACGATGGTGTTGCGGAAGGCAAAGCCGTTGGCGGATCCTGCCACGTTGGCGCGGATGGAGGAGTCGTTGACGGCGACCGCCGGATCCTGCCACGTTGGCGCGGATGGAGGAGTCGTTGACGGCGACCGCCGCGGAACACGATCCGGATTTCGTGAACATCGCCGCGTCCCGGTGGATGAATCACATCGACCAGGACGGCGCCGAACCCTCCGCGGAAGTACTGCGGCACCGGCAGGGCATCTTCACCCGCGCCAAACGGGCAGGGCTGCATCATTTGGAGATCTTCGCCACCGACGACCAGTACGAACACCTGATCACCACCGTCAACACGGCGGCGAATCCGCGTGCCCGAGGCTGCGGCACCGACGACCCCAACCCCGACAGCGGCAGTTCCGGGCAGGACGGCGGAGCCGCTGCGGATGGTGGTGTGCCTGACCCGCGGACGCGGCCGCAAAAACTGCTCGACGGTCTCATCGCCGCCTGCAAAGCAGCCCTCGCCGCCGGCGGCATGCCGGCCACGGGTGGGCACCGGCCGCAGGTGATGGCCGTGATCGACTACCAGGACCTGATCAACGACCTCGACCACACCACAGACGCCGGCACCGGCTCCTACACGTTCACCGGCCCCGTCACCGCGCAGAACATCCGCAAACTTGCCTGTGATGCGGAGATCATGCCCGTCATCCTCAGCACCGAGGGCCGGATCCTGGACGCCGGACCCGGCCAACGCCTCTTCCCGCCGCACCTGCGTAAAGCACTCATCGCCCGCGATGGCGGGTGCGCGTTTCCCGGCTGCTACATGCCCGCCGCCTGGTGCGAAGCCCACCACATCGACTATTGGTCGAAGAACGGTGCCACCAGCACAGATAACGGTGCCATGCTCTGTTCGTTTCATCATCACTTGGTTCATAAGGAAAAATGGCGGATCCACGTCGAAAACGGGGCCCCCTGGTTCATCCCGCCCCAGTACGTCGACCCATACCAAAAACCCTTGCGCAATCACTACTTCGACCGGCGACCCCACACGCACGGCCACCACCAAACACGCCTCCCACTACCCGCCACAGGATAGAGCTGTGTCTTTGCGACTGACCGGCCGATACGCTCTGGGCCAGCATGTTCCATGACGTTCTCAGGCCGACTCTCCCAGTTCTCGCGGAACAGTAGTTACTGCACGTCGTTGAGGCGACGGCGGGCACGGCCGGCCTCGCGGCGTGCATCTTTGGCGGTGCGGACGGCATCGTCCTTCTCGTCTTCCAAAGATCCGATTTCCCGGTCGGCATCCTTGCTGTCCCGTTCAAGTTTCCGCAGCTGCTTCTTCAGCTCTGCGATTTCCCCTTCCAGCTGCTCTTGCCGGGACACCGCCTCTTCGTACCGCTTCTCATTTTCCTGCTGCTCGGACTCAGCCTCTTCCACCCGAAGCTCGGCCTCGTCGAGCTCCGCCCGTGCCTGCTCTTTGCGCCGCTCTTGCTCCTTGGCCTCCGCAGCCTTCTCGGCTTCCCGCTCATCCTGTTTTGACTTCGCGGAATCGCGCTCAGCCTTCTTTGCCTTGTCTGCTGACGACTTATCTTGCTCCGCTTCCCCAGAGCCAGCTCCGGTCTTTTTGGTCTTGCCGGTCTTTCGGGTGGACTGCTTAAGCTGTCCATCGTCTTGGGCCGGTTGTGTGTCCTGGTTCGTCTCCGGTTCAGATTCCGCCTTCTGCTTCGCCTCCGGCTCAGCATCGGCAGATGAATCGGCAGTGTCTTTTTCCTTGGCCCTACCCTTGGCCGCTCCCATCCTCTTGGACGGTTTAGGCGCCACGGCGGTCTTCCCCACGGCTTCCGGAACGGCGACTGCGCCGGACAGATCCACCGGTTCCCACCCGGTCGAGGACAAGGACCGCGTCAGCTGGCCACTCGCCACGGCGTCGGCTGCATCGGTGTCTGCCATTGCGGCCCGTAACGTCTGCTCGACCTCGGTGGCAACCGACTCGCTGACCTTTTGCCCCAACTCATCGGCAACTTCACGCCCGTCCTTCACCACCGATGCCAGGAGGCGGTGCCGTTGATCACTCAGCTCCTTCAACTGTTTCTGGTCAAGGTCCTCCTGCGCCTGCCGCAGCGACGCTCCCAGTTCGAGGACCTCGTCGATCTCCTCCCGCCGTCGCGCAACCAGCATGTTCACCAGCCATGCCGACGTCGAGGGTTTGGGCAATTGACGGACCTGCTTGGCCAACTCCTTATCGCCGGACCGGCCGAGCTCCTTGGCCTGTTTGTTGCGCGCCGCCGTGAACTCTCCGGGCAGCAGAGCATAAAGTTCGACGGCGGCGGTTGCCAGATCCATAACGTCCCCTACAAGTCAGTCGCGGATGCGGACGGCGGTTTCGCGGAGGTACTGATCGACGCGGGAATAGGCGTCCCGGGTCAGGGCCTTCCACAGTTCGAGTGCCAGCGGCGGATTTTCCTTCTCAAGTTCCTGCATGGCGTCCGAAGTGAGCACCATCAGCTGCACAGGCCCGACTGCCTTGACGGTGGTCTCCTGCCGGTCGTCGCTGCCGAGCGCGAGTTCGCCGAAGGTCATGCCCGCAGTGAGCGTCGTCAGTTTCACCCGTCCTTCAGGCCCCGGCACGGTGCTGGTCGTCTTGCCGGAAACGATGAAGAATACCCCACCGAACCGCTGCCCGACGCGGCGGATGACCTCGCCGTCGTCGTAATCCTTGGGTTCCATCAGCGCCTCGAGCGTCTCTGCATCCTCACGCTCGAGCGGGCTCAGCACGGGACTGTCGGCGACCCTGACGACTCCGGGGAACTCCAACTCCAGCCCATACCGCGCGATCAGCTGATTCTCCGACCATTCGACGGCGGCACTGCGGGTTTGAAATGTCGGAACCTCGCGGTCCACATCCTCAAAAGTTTCCGCCAGCGTTCCTTCGCCGTCGATCAGCACCAGTTCACGGCCGGCGTCGGTCAGTTTCTGCCGCACATCCGCAAGCATCCGCAGCGATACATCGGCCACTTCGTCCACCCGGCGCAGGTCCAGGATGACGTGTTCGACGTCGTCTGGCAGGGCGCTGATTTCGCGCACCATGGACTCGGCGCCGGCGAAGAGCAGGTCGCCGTTGAGCTCGATCACGGTGGCGCGGTGGCCGTGTTCCTCGAGGACCTGCGCCACCTCCTCGCCGCGGCGGATGCCCGAGGGGGAACGGGTGATGTCATAGGTGGAGCGGATGGCCGAGCGGCCGGTCCGCCCGGCACGGACGAAGTGCAGCTCCATGTCGCGGGAGATCCGCTGGCAGGTGGCGATGCCGCGCACGCTCGAACCGTGTTCGTCCAACGGCGGGGAGTAGACGGCCAGGCCCAGTTGGCCGGGCAGGACCGCGATGGTGCCGCCGCCGACTCCGCTCTTGGCCGGCATGCCGACGGCACTGACCCAGGCGCCGGCGTCGTCGTACATTCCGCAGGTGATCATTACCGAGAGCACCCGTTCAACTTCGCTGATGTCGAGGACCTGTTGGCCGGTCAGCGGATTTTCGCCGCCGTTGGCCAGCGAGGCGGCCATGATCGACAGGTCGCGGCAGTTCACCAGCACGGAACACTGCCGGACGTAGTCCTCCAGGACCGGTTCCGGGTCGCTCTCGATGATGTCGAACGAGCGCAGCAGGTAGGCCAGGGCGTGGTTGCGGTGTCCGTGGGCGAGTTCGGACTTGTAGATTCTCTCGCTGACGCTGAGCGGCCGGCCGGCGAAGGCCGAGTAATTGTTGAGGATTCGCTTGAACCTGTTGCTGCTGCCGGCACTCTTCACGAGCGAAGTGGCAGTCAGCGCGCCGGCGTTGATCATCGCGTTTTGCGGCCGGCCGGTGCCTTTGGCCAGGGAAATCTCATTGAAGGATTCGCCGGAAGGTTCGACGTCGATCTTCTCATCCACGGTTTCCATGCCTCGGTCGGCCAGCGCCAATCCATACGTGAACGGCTTGGAGATCGACTGGATGGTGAATTCCTCGTCCGTCTCGCCGACCTCGTAAACATAACCGTCGACGGTGGCCAGGCAGATACCGAAATTGTCCGGATCGACCTTGGCCAGGGCGGGAATGGTGCTGGCCGGCTTCCCATCCCGGAGTTGGACAATCTCGTCGTGGATCCTCTGCAAATAGGTCTGGATGGGCGATTCCATGGATGCAACACTATGTGGAATCGAACTCCATGGCCGAAAGAGACGCGGGCGGCGGTTCGACTCGATGCCGTATCGTCAGGAGCTGTGGGTCCATGCGGCCATATAAGGGAGCAACGATGACCAGTACTGATCTGATGAGCCTTGGCGTGATGTCGACATCGCGGAAACGGGACGAGCGGCGTCTGCCAATCCATCCGAAGCACTTCGAGCGCATCGATAAGGACCTGCGTGACCGCATGATCCTTGAACGCGGCTACGGTGAACGTTTCGGGCTCTCGGACGCCCAGCTGGAGCCGTTGGTCGGTCGGATCGGCTCCCGCGAGGAGGTTCTGGCCGGGTCCGACATTGTCCTGTTGCCGAAGCCGCAGGCCGCTGACCTTGCAGAGTTCTCCGATGGACAGATCTTGTGGGGCTGGCCGCACTGTGTTCAGGACCGCGAGGTCACGCAGCTGGCCATCGACCGGCGGCTGACGCTGATCGCTTTCGAAGCCATGAATCACTGGACTTCAGGCGGCGGTTTCGCGCTTCACGTCTTCCACAAAAACAACGAGCTCGCCGGCTATTCATCTGTGCTGCACGCCCTCGAGCTGTGTGGCCAGACCGGCGACTACGGCCGCCGGCTGAGCGCCGTCGTCCTCGGTTTTGGTGCAACTGCCCGCGGTGCCATCACCGCCCTCAACGCCCATGGCGTCAACGATGTGCAGGTGCTCACCAACCGCAATGTCGCCGCCGTCGGCTCGCCAATCCATTCGGTGCGGATCGTCCAATTCGACCACGATGAGTCGGACACGTATAACAGCAACGTGATCACCGACCGTGGCCGCGTTCCGCTTGCGCCGTTTTTGGCGGAGGCGGACATCGTCGTCAACTGCACACTGCAGGATCCGAACGCTCCGTGGATGTACCTGCGCAACGACGACCTTGACGCCTTCGCGCCGGGCAGCCTGATTGTGGACGTTTCATGCGATGAAGGGATGGGTTTCGAGTGGGCGCGTCCGACGTCGTTCGCCGACCCGATGTTCGAGGTTGGCGACCACATCCGTTACTACGCCGTCGACCACAGCCCCTCACACCTCTGGGACTCAGCCACCTGGGAAGTGAGCGAAGCTGTGCTGCCGTTCCTGCGCACGGTGATGGAAGGACCGGCGTCCTGGGACGACGACGACGTGATCAGCCGTGCCATTGAAATCCGCGACGGCGGCATCGTTAATCCGGCGATCCTCGAGTTCCAAAAGCGCTCGCCGGAGTATCCGCACCCCGTATAGACCACACCTGGGCGGAGGTTGTGCGCGGTGGTGGAACCTGAATGTCCCGCCGCGCCACTGTGGCCGGGCTGCGGCAGGACCCGGCC
>NZ_KI914650.1:13086-28339 GCF_000520495.1 Arthrobacter sp. H14 | reverse complement strand
CTTGACCAAACTGGACTGCAGTGCGTAGTAGGCCGGTTTGCGAGTGAAGTCATTCCACATCACCGTCGCGGCGCCTTGGCCCTCAAAAAAGACCGGCACCCAGGAATATTTGTCCACGAAGCCCCAGATCGTGAAGGAATTGCACCCTTCAACACCGAGGCAGGCCTCCAGCGCCCGCTGGTAGTAGTTCGCCTGCTTCTCCAATTGTGCGGCGGTTGGATCGGCGCCGATGGGCAAGTCCATCCTGACATCGATTTCGGTTACGGCGGTTTCCAATCCGAGATCATCGAAACGCTGAAGGTTGGCTTCCAGTCCCGCAGGGAAGCCGTATCGCATGCTCAGGTGGCCCTGCACCGCAAATCCGTGGACGGGAACGCCTTGGGCAAGATACTTCTGTATGACCTCATAATAGGCGTCGCTTTTGGCGTTGTTGGCCTCGACGCCGTAGTCATTGAAGAACAGCTTGGCTTCAGGATCTGCCTCGTGGGCCCAACGGAATGCATCGGCGATGATTCCGGGGCCGAGCTCGCGTATCCAGATATTCTCTTCAGTGCGTAGGGTGCCTTCGCTGTCGAAGATTTCATTGGCTACGTCCCACTGCTGGATCTGACCGGCATAGCGGCTCACCACCGTCGTGATGTGATCCTTCAAAATTGCCCGCAGCTCCTGATCACTGAAGTCGCCCTCCTCAAGCCACTCCGGATTCTGGCTGTGCCACAGCAAGGTATGGCCGCGCACTACTTGGCCGTTTTCCTGTGCGAACTCGACGATCGCGTCCGTTTCCGCGAACCGGTACCGGCCCCGCTGCGGATGGATGAACTCCCACTTCATTTGATTCTCGGCCGAAATGGAGCTGAACTCGCTGGCCAGTACTTCGCGGTATTGCTGGTCGTTGAAGAATGGTGCGGGGTATGACTGGGAAACATGATGGCCTCCGCCTGCGACGGCAGTACCGATATAGAAGTCGTCGGCTGCTGACCAGCGCAGGGTATCTTGCTTGGCAAGTCCGGGCGGCAAGGGGCGGTCACTTGGCGGTGCGGCGGCTGAGGGTAACGCAGCGGGAAGGACGAGTGCGGAAGCAATTGCGGCGGCGGACGCTAGGCGTGTGACTTTCATCGTGGGTTCTCCTTCAAGATGGATTTTCCGATAGCGCCGATCTCGTGATGCCCAACATGAGCTGTGTCCAGCGTCAGGAGCAAGGAGCGCTTTGAACAGCATGACGCAAATCACAGAATATGTATAGGTTCTAAACTTAATTTACCCAGTCAGCTCTTGAAGAGAAGCCGCGGACGATCGCTAGTGGAAGTGAAAGCTCACACGCTACCTACTGCGGCCGTCGATTCCCGGACGTTTAGTCGGGTCGCGAGTTCGACGCGTCGGGAATCCAGTGCCTTACCGCTGACCTGCTGCAGTAACGAGCGCAAAGCCGCTGCGCCCATCTCCTGCAGAGGTTGAGATACCGAAGTCAGCTTGGGGACGGCTTGTTCGGCCAGGTAGGTGTCGTCGAATCCGACCAGACTCAAATCCCGTGGGACATCCAGGTTTTGCCGGCGTGCTTCACCGAGAACTCCGACGGCGATGGCGTCACTGGCCGCGAAAATGGCGGTGGGCGGACATTCGAGCGCAAAGAGTTTCCGGGCGGTTACGGTGCCGTGTTCCGGTTTGAACTGGCCGTGCACAATATAGTCCTGGTTGACGTCGATGCCCTCAGTTAGCAGGGTCGACATGTATCCATGGAGGCGGGCCTGGTTGCATTCCGACTTCTCGACACCGCCGATATACGCGATGCGCTGATGGCCCAGATCCACCAAATGCTGAGTAGCCGACTTCCCGCCCGCCCAGTTCGTTGCCCCCACACTGACTATCTTCGACCCGGGAGGGTTCATTGGATCGATAACTACGACTGGAAGGCTGCGTCGCTGGAATGCCCTCAGCTGCGACTCTTTGAATGCTGAGGTGACGACCACCATGCCCCTGCGCCCGTAGTCAATCATCCGCTGGGCATGTTGCTCCGGGCTGGTCCGTGATGGCATATCGGCACCTATGCTGCTGACGACGATGTCGACATCGAGCTCGGCAGCGTATTTCAACACTCCGTTGAGGATTTCGGTGCAGTAGGCAGACGTGACGGAGTCGAGCACGAGCTCGATGGTGAGGTTTTCAGGAACTATTCGGCGCTGAACTGGTGAGCGGTAGTTCAGCTCCTTGGATATCTGCAGCACCCGTTCGCGGGTGCTGTCTGCCACATCGCTGCGGCCGTTGATCACTTTCGATGCGGTGGCAGTGGAAACTCCTGCCAGCTCGGCAATGGTCTCCAGAGTGGGTCTGGAACGTGCAGCTGCGTCGAGCGTCACTACATCTCCTCGTATGTTCGAAAGGTTTCGTTAATAGCTATCACGAAACCGGAAAGCAGACCAGACTCCCGAATTCGTATAGGTCATAAACTTTTTATTCAAAAACCCTTGACCCTCACGATCAACCGCGGTTTAGTGGACGGTGACCTACTTCACTACAGTTCGAAAACTTTCGGAACCACCCGCGGCTTTCGAAATCCAGTGAATGAGATTGCCAGAGCAAAGCGAACGCGACACGAAACGGATGTAAAGATGAAGACTCGAAAGACGCGCTCGATGGCCACGGCTATCGCCGCAGCGACTCTGTCCCTTAGCTTGGCCGCGTGCGGTTCGAGTGGTCCCGCGGACACCGGCGGGGGCAACGGAGAAACGACCATGTGGTCACTGACCGGTGGTCCGGAACCGGTGTATGAGGCATCCGTCGAGCGCTGGAATGAAAACAACCCCGAGCAGCCCATGTCGGTGAGTTTCTTCGCCAATGACGCCTACAAGAACAAGATCCGGTCGGCGTTGGGCGCCGGTCAAGGGCCCACATTTATCTTCGGCTGGGGCGGCGGCGTCCTCGAATCCTATGTGGAGACCAACAAGGTGATGGACCTGACCGGCTTCCTGGAGAACAACCCAGACGTCAAGGACCGTTTCCTGCCCTCCGTGCTGGAAAACGGCGTCGTTGACGGAAAAAACTACGCGCTTCCAAACAACAGCACCCAGCCGAAGGTGCTTTACCACAACAAGCAGTTGTTCGAAGAGATTGGTGCACAGCCGCCTGAGACCTGGGACGAGTTGATGGCGCTGGTGCCCAGGTTCGAGGAAGCCGGCATCGCCCCGATCTCACTCGGCGGGCAATCCAAATGGACCAATCTGATGTGGATGGAGTATCTGGTGGACCGCATTGGCGGTCCGGAGGTCTTCGATCGGATTGCCGCCAACGAGCCCGGTGCCTGGTCCGATCCAGCCGTGATTGAAGCGCTGACCAAGATTCAGGACCTGGTCGAGGCAGGCGGTTTCATTGACGGCTTCTCCTCCATCGCCGCAGACAGTGGTGCGGACGTTGCTCCCCTCTACACCGGCAAGGCTGCCATGCTGCTCCAAGGTTCCTGGGTTTATACGGATATGAAGACGGCCGCTCCCGAGTTTGTTGAGAGCGGCGACTTGGGATGGTCCAAGTTCCCCGCCGTCAAGAGTGGCGAAGGCCACCCCGACAATATTGTCGGCAACCCCTCCAACTTCTGGTCGATCAATGCCGATGGGTCCGGGGCCCAGAAGGAAACAGCTAAGGGCTACCTCAAGGACACGCTCTTCGATGAAACCTATATCCAGGAGATCATCGAAACTGGCGCTGTACCGCCGGTCAAGGGCATTGAAGATGAACTTCAGGAATCGCCCGACAGCGACTTCCTGACTTTCGCATACGAGATGGCCCAGGAAGCTCCCACCTTCCAGTTGTCCTGGGACCAGGCGCTCTCGCCCGGACAAGCGGATACGATGCTCACCAATCTGGACCTGATTTTCCTGGGGGAGATCACTCCGAAGCAGTTCACCGAGACGATGAACGGCACGATTGAGCAGGGAGCCGGTCAGTAGTGAGTACACACATCGGTAGCCGAAGGGCCCGCCACACCGCGGGCCCTTCGGGGTGGATGGCGGTTCCAGCCCTGCTGTTCTTTCTGGTCTTCGCGATCATTCCCCTCGGCGGCGTAGTGTTGCTGAGTTTCTCCAATTGGAATGGATTGGGTGCCATTACGTGGGCGGGGCTGGCCAGCTGGACGGAAATTCTGACGTCGCCAGTGACCATTAACGCGCTCGTAGTGACAGCCAAGGTCATCGTCTACTCGTTCCTGGTGCAGACTCCCATCAGCATGCTGCTCGGGGTCTTCATCGCCGGCAGCCAGAAGTACCGGGCACTGCTGGCTGTGCTCTATTTCGTCCCGCTGCTGCTGTCCTCGGCGGCGGTGGCCATTGCCTACAAGGCGTTGCTCGATCCGAACTTCGGGCTTGCACAGGGGCTGAATATTCCGGCGCTGGCGCAGAACTGGCTGGGCAATCCTGACCTGGCCCTCTTTGTTGTCATCTTCGTCATCGCCTGGCAGTTCGTGCCGTTCCATACGCTGATCTACCAGGGCGGAGTCCGGCAGATCCCGGCGTCGTTGTATGAAGCAGCCGAAATCGACGGCGCCGGAAGGATCAAGCAGTTCTTCCACATCACCCTCCCGCAACTGAAATACACCATCATCACCTCCTCCACTCTGATGGTCGTCGGTTCACTGGCGTATTTCGACCTGGTGTTCGTGCTGACGGGCGGCGGTCCCGGTTACAGCACCAGAATTCTGCCGCTGCACATGTATCTGACCGGTTTTGAAGCCAATGCCATGGGCGCCGCGAGTGCGCTGGCCGTGATTCTGGTCGTGATTGGACTGACTCTGGCACTGGTCTTGCAACGGCTCGGCGGCAAGGATCGTTCGGCCAGCCAATTGGAAGGACTGTAAAATGACAGTGACAAGACCAACGCGGTCCAGCCAGTACGAAGCCCAGGAGCTGGAACCGGCGTCGGACAAGCCCTCACGGACAACATTCCGTCGACGGCTGCCCAATCTGCCGGGCGGTCTTGGGGCGTGGCTGTGGCTTGCGGTGATCATCCTTCCGATCTACTACGTGATCCTCACCAGCTTCAAGGATCAAGCCGGATTCTTCAGCACCAGCCCGCTGTGGATCACTGATCCCACACTGGATAACTACGCGCTGGTGCTGGAGAACGACTTCCTGCGCTACTTTGCCAACAGCCTCATCGTGACCATCGGCAGCGTCATTCCTGCGCTGATGGTTTCGTTCATGGCCACCTACGCCATCGTGCGGGGCAAATCCAGGTTTTTGGGGATGACCAACAAACTGTTCCTGCTCGGGTTGGCTATCCCGCTGCACGCGACGATCATTCCGATCTACTACATGGTCATCCGTCTGCAGCTCTACGACACCTTGCTGGCTTTGATCCTGCCCTCCATCGCCTTCGCCATACCGATTTCGGTGCTGATCCTGGCCACCGCCATGCGGAATGTGCCGAACGAGCTTTTCGAGTCGATGCGGCTCGATGGTTGCTCGGACTGGGCGATGATGTGGCGGTTAGCCCTGCCGATGACCCGGCCAGCGGTGGTCACTGTGGGCATCTACAACGCCCTGCAGGTCTGGAACGGTTTTCTGTTCCCGCTGGTATTGACCCAGAGCCAGGACCTGCGGGTGCTGCCGTTGTCCCTGTGGTCTTATCAGGGGCAGTTCGGCGCCAATATCCCGGCGGTGCTGGCCGCCGTCGTGCTCGCAACATTGCCACTGCTTGTGCTCTACGTTGTCGCCCGCCGGCAACTGGTGGGCGGTTTGGCCGCAGGCTTCAGCAAGTAACGTTCATTCCAAACTATCGAGGTAACTACCTATGACCATTGATGCCAACCCGACCGATGTCGACAATGCTTGGCTTGATCAGACCCTGACGGCCGAGGAACGCGTGCAATCACTCGTGGCTCAGATGTCGATGCACGAGAAGGTCGCGCAGCTGTATGGCTTGTGGCTTGCTCCGCCCACGGAAGGAGGTGACGTCGCTCCGCACATGAGCGACCTATCCGGCAACGTCGACATCGAGTCGCTAGTGCCGCACGGCGTCGGACAGCTGACCCGGCATTTTGGATCAGCGCCGGTGGATCCGGCCGAAGGCGCGGCTTCGCTGGCCAGACTTCAGCAGCGGATTGCGGCCGGAAACCGTTTTGGCATCCCGGCTGTCGCCCACGAGGAATGTCTGGCCGGTTTTACCGCGTGGGGTGCGACGGCGTACCCAGTGCCGTTGTCCTGGGGCGCAACGTTCAATCCAGAGCTGGTGGAGGAAATGTCCTCGCGCATCGGCGCGGGAATGAAGAGCGTCGGTGTGCACCAGGGTCTGGCACCCGTGCTCGATGTGGTCCGCGATGTCCGCTGGGGACGTGTCGAAGAGACGATCGGTGAAGACCCGCTGCTGGTGGGCACGATTGCGACGGCGTACGTCCGCGGCCTGGAATCGAGCGGCATTGTCGCGACTCTGAAGCACTTCATTGGTTACTCTGCGTCCAGGGCGGGACGGAATCTTGCTCCTGTTTCCATGGGGCCGCGCGAGTTCAACGACATCATGGTTCCGCCATTCGAAATGGCCGTGCGGGACAGCGGCGTCCGTTCGGTCATGCATTCCTACACAGATCTCGACGGCGTGCCCACCGCAGCCGACGAGACGCTCCTGACCGGGCTGCTGCGGGAGAAGTGGGGCTTTGACGGGACGGTCGTTGCCGACTACTTCGGGGTCTCCTTCCTGAAGACGCTGCATCAGGTCGCCGGTACATGGGGCGACGCCGCCGCGCAGGCACTGCGGGCGGGTCTCGACGTCGAACTGCCAACGATGAAGGCGTTCGGCGATCCCCTTATCGCCGAAATCGAGGATGGCCGGCTCGACGAAGCGTATGTCGACCGCGCCCTGCGTCGCGTGCTGCACCAGAAACTGGAGCTGGGCTTGCTCGATCCGGACTGGTCTCCGCTGCCTGGGGGATGGTCGGAGGAGGACCTCGACGACGTCGAAAGCGTTCGTGGGCGGGTGGACTTGGATCCGGCTGCCGATCGCGGCATTGCGCGGCGGCTCGCTGAACAAGCAGTAGTCCTGGTGAGCAACGATGGAACCCTCCCAGCTGTGGCAACCCGGCGGATCGCCGTCGTCGGGCCCAATGCCGACGATGCACTCAACTTGCTGGGCTGCTACTCATTCCCCGGGCATGTCGGAACGTCCTATCCGGGAACTCCTCTCGGGATCGGGATTCCGACTGTTCTGCAGGCCATCCGCGCGGAATATCCGGATGCGGACGTTGAATTCACACCCGGTGTCAGCGTCGACGGGACCGAGACAGGTGGCATCCCGGAGGCGGTTGCGGCGGCGTCCCGCGCCGACCTGGTGATCGCAGTGCTGGGGGACAGGCCTGGACTGTTCGGCCGGGGCACCTCAGGGGAAGGGTGCGACGCCGAATCCCTCGAGCTGCCGGGACGCCAATGGGAGTTGCTCGATGCCGTGCTGGAATCGGGAACCCCGGTGGTCACCACCCTCGTGGCCGGCCGGACCTACTGGCTGCATGACGCTCCGGAACGTGCGGCCGCCATCGTGCAATCGTTCTTTCCTGGAGAAGAGGGAGCTGGGGCGCTCGCAGGGATCATCAGCGGGCGGATTAATCCTTCCGGACGGCTGCCCGTGGGCATTCCTGCCCAAATTGGAGGTCAGCCGGGAACGTACCTTTCTCCGCCGCTGGCCGGGGCAAGTCAGGTGTCCAATATCGACCCCACGGCGCGCTTCGCGTTTGGCCACGGGCTCGGATACACGGAATTTGAGTGGAGCGAGGCCTGGATCTCCCGGACCGAAGTGGATACGCACGAGGCTGCGAGAGTCGGCATAAAGGTGACCAATCATGGCGCTCGGCATGGTGCCGACGTCGTCCAGTTATACCTGCATGACCCGGTGGCCAGCGTCGTGCGGCCGGTGAACCGGCTCATCGGCTACCAGCGGGTGGAGCTCGAAGCCGGCGAGTCCGCGCAGGTGGAGTTTGAGGTGCATGCTGAGCTGACGGCTTTCTCCGGGAAGAGCTACGAGCGGATCGTGGAGCCCGGTACTATCGAGCTCCGGCTGGGCAGGTCCAGTGCGGACATCGTGCATTCGCTCGAGTGCACCCTGACCGGTGAGACGCGGGTAGTCGATCACACGCGGGCTCTGCAGGCACGGTCCCATGTCCGGGCTGCCGCCCCGGCGCAGAGCTAATCGAAACCAGGGGGACCGGGCCACGATGAACGGGTCCGGTCCTCCTGCATGTCAGGCATCAACGTAGCAGCGCAACCTTAAACAGCACCGCCGGTGTCCCTGTCAGGGCACCGGCGGTCGCTTGTGGTTGTGGTCTAGCGGGCGTTGAGCAGGTGCTCCATCGCCAGCTGATTGAGCCGCACGAATGCGAAGGAGCGCTGTGCGGCGGCATCGGCATCGAAGCTCTCGAAGGAAGCCTCATCGCGAAGGAGATCCTCGGTGGTCTCGCCTGCACCCAACGTGGACTCGGAGAGGTTGAGCACCCCGGAATCCTTCATCGCCGACTGGACCTCGGCATCAGCGCGGAATGCCTGGGCCCGTTCCTTGAGCATCAGGTACATGGACATGTTCGCTTCCGCGGAAGCCCACACGCCGTCGTAGCCATCCGTGCGGGAGGGCTTGTAGTCGAAGTGGCGGGGGCCATCGTAGCTTGGACCGCCGCCCGGGAAGCCGTTCTCGATCAGATCGACGGTGAAGAAGGCGCTGGTCAGGTCGCCGTGCCCGAAGACCAGGTCCTGGTCGTACTTGATGGACCGCTGGCCATTTAGGTCAATGTGGAACAGCTTGCCGGACCAGAGAGCCTGCGCGATGCTGTGGGTGAAGTTCAGGCCCGCCATCTGCTCGTGGCCGGTTTCCGGGTTGACGCCGACGATGTCGCCGTGGTCCAGCTGGTTGATTAAAGCGAGGGCACTGCCGACCGTGGGCAGGAGGATGTCTCCGCGGGGTTCATTCGGCTTGGGCTCGATGGCGATCCGGAGATCGTAGCCCTTGTCCTTAATGTAGCCGGCAACCGTATCGATGCCTTCCTTCATCCGGTCGAAAGCGGCCGACAGATCCTTGGAGCCGTCGTATTCGCTGCCTTCGCGGCCGCCCCACATGACGAATGTCCTGGCATCCATCTCGGCCGCCAGGTCTACGTTGGCGAGTACCTTCCGGAGGGCGAAGCGCCGGACACTGCGGTCATTCGAGGTGAAGCCGCCGTCCTTGAACACCGGATGGGTGAAGAGATTAGTCGTGATCATCGGAACCGTCAGACTGGTCTCTTCCAGAGCGGCCTTGAAGTTCTTCAGAATCAGCGTCCGTTCGGAAGCGTCAGCATCAAAGGGGATGAGGTCGTTGTCATGGAAAGTGATTCCATAGGCGCCCATGTCACTCAACCTGTGGACGGCTTCCACCGGGTCCACTGGTTTGCGGGTGGCTTCGCCAAAGGGATCCTGCCCGGTCCAACCGACCGTCCAGAGGCCAAAGGAGAACTTCTCGTCGCGGGTCGGTTGTACAGTCATTGAAAGCACCTCATGCTGGTTATTTGATGGAACCTGAATTAGTTTTCAAGTTGAACTATATGATGCCCGCAGCGGCGGGTCAATAGATATGGCAAGCGGAAAAGGCTGAAGCGAGGAGTACCGTGACCATTAGTGCAGACGTGGCACGGCGGGCCACCAACCGTGGAACGCCTGGACGGGTTGGAGATGTCCGGCGACAGAATCTCGCCTTGATCATGCACCGGCTCGACGCAGCCGGGCAGATGACGAGGGCGCAGCTGGCGGCCGAGACGGGATTGACCAAGGCCTCGGTGTCGAGCTTGGTTGCAGATCTTATGAGCGCAGGGCTTTTGAGCGAGGTTGGGCTGAACCGGGTTGGTGAGCGCGGCCGCCCGGGGCTGGGGGTCGCGTTGAACACCGAAGCGGCGGCATTGGGAATGGAAATCAACGTCGACTACATTGCCGTGGGCGTCCTCGATTTCGCCGGTGAACTTCATTTTCATGCCGTGCGGGAGCAGCATAACGCCGGCAGGCCACCGGAGGAGGTCCTGAGCTCTCTGCAGTCGCTGGCGGATGAAGCGCTGGAACAAGCGGGTGGTTCAGGAATGAAGATCCATGCCGGCGGGCTGGCTGTTCCCGGTTTGGTTGATCCAGCCAACGGGCGCGTACTGCGCGCTCCAAATATCGGCTGGCGTGACGTAAATGTCGCGCTGTGGGCGGAGGCTTTAGTTTCAGGAGCCAGTTTCGGTACCGCGATTTTCAATGAGGCGAACACGTCTGCATTGGCGGAACTTTGGTACGGGCATGGCCGCGATTTGGACAATTATCTCTACGTCTCCGGCGAGGTGGGGATCGGTGGCGGCGTAATTATCGATTCGGAATTGTTTGAGGGGCCAGGTGGCAACGCCGGGGAAATCGGCCATGTCGTCGTGGACCCGGACGGACCGGATTGCTCCTGCGGAGGAGTCGGGTGCCTGGAAAGATACGCGGGGCAGGAGGCCATTCTGGCCCAAGCTGGAGTTGACGGCGGCAACACGGTTGAACGAATGGGAGCGTTGCGCGTTTCTTTGGAAAGTCAGGATGCCGCGGCACTGGCGGCAGTGGAACGGGCCGGACACCACCTTGGCGTCGCCACAGCATCTACTCTGCGCATGCTTAACCTGGACGCCGTTGTCCTGGGTGGTCATTTCGCGCAGCTTGAACGCTGGATAGTCCCTGCGTTCAGGGGCAGTGTGAACCGGCATGCGCCGGCATTATTGGCCGAGGACCGGATCCTGGTATCGAAGCTCGGGCCAACGGCCGCCGTTATGGGCGCTGCTGGAAGCCGCATCAGGAGCGTGCTCCAAAAACCCTACGAACTATTCAGCTGACGAGAGTCGAAAATCCTCTGGCGGGGCCATAGCCTGCCTGGTGCTTATGTCTCAATTTCGTATAGGTTCTAAACTTTTTGCCAAAATCCATTGACCCCTTCATGTGATGCCCGTAGTTTTGCCTGCAGTCGCATCGCTCGGCCGGCGATCACACTTCTACGGCTCGGGCGCCTACATCCTTGAAGGGAATCTCAATGAAGAGAAGCAAATTTTTTACCGGTATAGCAGCAGCCGGAATTCTCACTCTTACCTTGACCGCATGCGGCGAGGGCCGCGCTGACAGCGGAGGAGGTTCAGGGTCCAGCGAGGGCGCTTTGGTGGGAGTGGCAATGCCGTCTCAGCAACTGGAACGGTGGATCGCCGACGGCGCGAACGTTAAGAGTGAGCTGGAAGAGCGCGGATACAAGGTCGACCTTCAGTACGCGAATGGCGACATCCCCACTCAAATCTCACAGATCGAGAACATGGTCACCAGCGGTGTTGAGGCACTGATTGTCGCTTCCATCGATGGGACGACGCTGACCAGCGTGCTCGAGACGGCAGAGCGGCAGGACATTCCAGTGATCGCCTATGATCGCCTGATCAACGGTTCGGAGACGGTCGACTATTACACCACTTTCGACAACTATCAGGTCGGAGTTCAACAAGGTACGTCGCTGCTGACCGGTCTGGGGATCCTCAATGAGAACGGCAAAGAGACAGGCGAGAAGGGACCATTCAACATAGAGCTCTTCGCTGGTAGCCCGGATGACAATAACGCCGGCTTTTTCTGGAACGGCGCCATGGATACTCTGCAGCCCTACCTCGACAGCGGGGTGCTTAACGTGCCCAGTGGGCAGACAAAGTTTGAACAAGCTGCCATCCAGGGTTGGCTTCCAGCCAATGCACAGTCCCGGATGGAGGACCTGCTGACCGTTGGCGGTGGCGCCGAGCTCGATGGCGTTCTCTCGGCGAACGACGGCTTGGCGATCGGTATTATCTCGGCCCTCACTTCCGCCGGCTATCCCAAGGACGATCTGCCGGTGGTTACTGGACAGGATGCGGATCTGGCCTCGGTTAAATCCATCATCGCAGGCGAGCAGTATTCGACGATCTTCAAGGACGTCCGCAAGCTCGGTGAAAGGGCAGTCATCATGGTCGACGACCTGCTCAAGGGTGAAAAGCCGGAAGTCAACGACACGGAAACCTACAACAATGGCAAAAAGGTCGTGCCGGCGTATCTGCTTGAGTCTGAGATCGTGACTATTGAAAACTACGAAGAAGTCCTCGTTGACAGCGGCTTCTATACGGCCAAGGAGCTTAAGTAAAGGTATTCAAAGCTTGGCTGGCGGGCTGTTGGTCCGGCGGCCGGATGGTCGTCCCGCCTTATCCCAGCACGCGGTCCAGGTAGGAATTGCGGAATTTGCCGGTCGGGTCGTGCTTTTCCACCAGGCTCCGGAAATCGTTGAAGCGCGGGTAGAGGGGCGCCAGTTGGTCGGCGCCGGCGGTGAAGAGTTTGCCCCAGTGTGGTCGTGCTCCCAGTGGCGACAGGGCTGACTCGATGTCCGGGAGCAGGGCTTCGACGTCGGACTGGCGGGGTTTCCAGGTCAGGTGGAATGCAACGCTGTCCTGCCGGTAGCTGGGGCTGAGCCAGAATTCGTCGGCGGCAATCGTCCTGATCTCCGAGACATACAGCAACGGAGCGATCCGGCCGGACAAGCCACGCAGCTGCTCCAGGGCAGCCGCGGCGTGCTCCCGGGGAAGGATGTACTCACTCTGCAGCTCGTCGCCATTGCTCGGCGTGAATTCCGGGCGGAAGTGGGGCAGTCGTTCCAGCCACGGTCCCGGGACGCCAAGTTGTTCGGTGCAGTTTTCGCCTGACATTTCAGGTAGTGGGTGCCGCGGGATGGTTGCGGCCGTGGCGCCGAAGAAGGTCTGCGGTGCAGCACCGGTGTCGCCGTCGTCGTCAATCCGTGCCTTTTGCCAGACCTGGGCGATGCTGTCTTCGTAGTAGTCGGTGAACAGGCTGACGCTGTAGGCGCTCGCGGCGATTTCCTCGAAGTTTTCCAGAGCCTCCGCCCATGGCAGCCGTTCGAAGACGTGCTGGCTTACCTGGTAGGTCGGTTCGATAGCGAGTTCGACGGCGGTCACGATCCCGAGGGCGCCGAGTCCGACCACGCTGCCAAAGAACTCGTCGCCGTCGGACTCCTCCAGCCTGTCGACTTCGCCGGAGGCACGGACCAGTTCGATGGCTTTCACCGCCGAGGCGAGACCGCCGTTGCCGATACCGGAGCCGTGCGTTCCGGTTTGCAGGGCGCCGGCGACGGAGATGTGGGGGAGGGAGGCCATGTTGTGCAGGGCATAACCGCGTTCGTGGAGGTGCTGCGCCAGCTCGCCGTAGCTCGTGCGGCCTGGGACCCGGACGACGCCGCGTGCCTCGTCGATTTCCGGACGGCCGCCCAACCCGTCCAGCAGGATATGGGTGCCGCTGGTATTGGCGATATCGTTGAAGCAGTGCAGGGAGCCCAACGGTTTGATTTTCGCTGCGGCGGCGACGGTTTCGGTGAGTTCAGCCAGCGACGAGGGACGTTCCACTCCGGTTGCAGAGTAGTCCAGATTTCCTGCCCAGTTCTTCATATCAACTTCCGGTGGAGATGGATGATCGCATTGTGGCCGTACCGTGATCGGTCGAGGCTATCGGACGCACGAGGGCAATGCTATGTTAGCGATAACAATGTGTCGAGCATTGCTCATATGATGATGCCCGGAGGATCCGCAATGTCTGAAACAGTGCAGCGGCAGGCGCGTGCCCCGGTGATGGGCGACGTCGCAAAGAGGGCGGGCGTATCGCACCAGACAGTGTCGCGTGTGCTCAATGATCATCCCAATGTCAGCCCGAAGACTAAGACGCTTGTGGAGAAGGCGATCGCCGAGCTTGGTTATCGGCGCAATATTGCGGCCCGGAATCTGGTGACGCGCAAGTCGCAGACGATTGGCGTGCTCGGCAGTGAGATATCGCAGTACGGTCCCTCGAACACACTGCTTGGCGTTGAACAGGCCGCGCGTGCTGCGGGATACTTCGTCAGCATGGCCGCGTTGCGGGAGGTAACTCCGGCGGCGATTCACGATGCGGTAGGCCACTTCATGGACCAGGGCGTGGACGGCGTCGTCGTGGTGGTTCCGCATCCGGGGACCATTGACGTACTCCATACACTCAATATCGACGTTCCCTTGGTGGCAATGGGCTCCAGCGGCGACGGCGAATTCCGCGGAGTGGCGGTGGATCAGCGGTTGGGGGCGATGCTGGCCGTCAACCACCTGGTGGAGCTGGGGCACCGCAGGATTGCCCACTTATCGGGTCCTGCGAATTGGATCGACACGGACGCACGCATCCAGGGCTGGCGCGACTCGCTGGCGGGTGCAGGATTGACGGAGTCCGTGCTGCTGAGCGGAGACTGGAGTGCCGAATGCGGTTACCGAACCGGTTTGCAACTTGCCAAGGATCTTTCGTTCACCGCACTGTTTGTCGCCAATGACCAGATGGCACTTGGCGTCCTTCTCGCCTTCCATGAGTCTGGGGTTAAGGTGCCCGAGGACGTCAGCATTGTTGGATACGACGATCAGCCTGAGGCGGCGTATTTCATTCCTCCGCTGACTTCAGTTGGCGCGGACTTCGAGGAGCTCGGCCGGCGCTGCATCGAGTCCTTGCTGGGTGATGCTGGGTCTGGTGCGGCGGTTGACGCCGGGACCACTTCAGGTTTGGGCGCCAGCAGCGATGCGCCGTTGGTGAGGCCTCAGCTGATAGTCCGGTCTACGACGACGGCGCCGCCCGCGTAGTGCCAGGCGCACCAGAGTGATTCTTGACACTTTGTCTTGTTAGCGCTCACAATTGATCTCAGTTCCTCTTCCCTTCTCTAAGAAACCGGCATCGGGACGTCCTGTCTGCCGGATGGAGGCTTTCATGTACTCGTACGATTCAGTCGGCGGCAACGCCGAAAAGTATGTCATTGGTGTCGACTTCGGCACCTTGTCCGGACGTGCCGTCGTCGTCCGGGTTTCCGATGGTGCGGAACTTGGCAACGGTGTTTTCGAGTACCCCCATGGCGTCCTTACCGAGCGCGTGCCAGGCGGGGATCGGCTGCCCAATGACTGGGCATTGCAGGTTCCCGAGGACTACCGCGGCGTGCTCCGTAATGCGGTACCGGCGGCCGTGAAAGACGCCGGGATCGGTGCCGCGGACGTGATCGGAATCGGCACGGATTTCACCGCCTGCACCATGGTTCCGACGACGGCGGACGGCACACCGCTGAACGAACTGGAACGCTTCGCGGACCGGCCGCATGCGTATGTGAAGCTCTGGCGCCACCACGCCGCGCAACCGCAGGCAGACCGGATCAACCAACTGGCCGAGGAGCGCGGCGAGGCCTGGCTGGCACGCTACGGCGG
>NZ_KI914650.1:0-12986 GCF_000520495.1 Arthrobacter sp. H14 | reverse complement strand
CCGAGTGGGAGTTCGCCAAGGGCCTGCAGGTGCTGGAGGAGGATCCGGAGGTTTACGCCGCCATGGACCACTGGGTGGAGGCCGCGGACTGGATCGTTTGGCAGCTTGCAGGCGGGTATGTCCGCAACGCGTGCACCGCCGGCTACAAGGGTATTTACCAGGACGGCGAGTACCCTTCCGAGGATTTTCTGTCCGCGCTGAATCCGGAGTTCAAGGACTTCGTCGAGGCCAAAGTGGAGCACCGGATCGGTCAGCTGGGCGAAGCCGCCGGGACGCTCACCGAGGAGGCAGCTGCCTGGACAGGGCTTCCGGCAGGAATCGCCGTGGCAGTCGGGAACGTCGACGCACACGTCACAGCCCCCGCAGCCCGGGCGGTTGAACCTGGCCAGATGGTCGCGATCATGGGAACGTCTACCTGCCACGTGATGAACGGGGAGGGCCTGGCCCAGGTGCCGGGCATGTGCGGCGTGGTCGACGGCGGCATCCTGGACGGGCGCTGGGGTTATGAAGCTGGCCAGAGCGGTGTCGGCGACATCTTCGGCTGGTTCGTGAACAACTGCGTTCCGGCAGCGTACTCGGAAGCCGCGGCCGCGAAGGGTCTAGGGGTGCACGAGTACCTGACCGAGCTGGCATCCGAGCAGCGGATCGGCGAACACGGACTGATTGCCCTGGACTGGCACAGCGGGAACCGTTCGGTGCTGGTCGACCATGAACTCTCCGGCGTCGTTGTCGGGCAGACTCTGGCGACCAATCCGGAAGACACTTACCGCGCGCTCCTGGAGGCCACCGCCTTCGGCACCCGCACCATCGTCGATGCGTTCAACTCCTCGGGCGTTCCGGTGCGCGAGCTCGTGGTCGCCGGGGGACTGGTGAAGAACCCGCTGCTGATGCAGATTTACGCCGATGTCACAGGACTGCAGCTGTCCACGATCGGCTCCACTCAGGCGCCGGCGCTGGGATCGGCCATCCATGCCGCGGTGGCGGCGAGCGCGTATGCCGATGTGAAGGCGGCGTCCGAAGCGATGGGCAGCGACCCGGCAGACGTGTACACGCCGGTTCCGGAGAATCAGGAAGCCTATGAGGCGCTGTTCGCGGAGTACACCGCGCTGCACGACTACTTCGGCCGCGGAGCCAACGAGGTAATGCACCGGCTGAAAGCCATTCAACGTGCAGCGACGACGACGCCGGTGTCATCTTCCGCTGATGGCGGTGCCGGCGGCGGTAACGCTGCCCATGCTTCAACATCCACGACGCCGGTGTCCGCATGAGTGTGCTGCTCGAGTCGATCCATCGGCTCCGGATCGAGGTCTGCGAACTCCACGCGGAGCTGGTCCGCAATGAACTCGTCGTCTGGACGGCGGGCAATGTGTCGGCGCGCGTTCCGGGGGAGGAGTTGATGGTGATCAAGCCATCCGGCGTCTCCTATGCCGACCTCATCCCCGAGTCGATGGTGGTCACCGATCTATATGGCATCCCGGTCGCTGGCCAGTGGGGCAACCCAGGCTTCTCGCCGTCGTCGGACACTGCTGCGCATGCTTATGTCTACCGGCACATGCCCGAGGTGGGCGGCGTCGTGCATACGCATTCGACCTACGCCACCGCTTGGGCCGCGCGTGGCGAAGCGATTCCGTGCGTGCTGACGATGATGGCGGACGAGTTCGGCGGGGAGATTCCGATCGGGCCGTTCGCGCTGATTGGTGACGACTCGATCGGCCAGGGCATCGTCGAAACGCTCCGGACCTCGAACTCGCCGGCCGTGCTGATGAAGAACCACGGCCCCTTCACCATTGGCAAGGACGCCCGGGCCGCGGTGAAGGCCGCCGTGATGTGCGAGGAAGTCGCGAGGACGGTGCACGTGTCCCGCCAGCTTGGCCAGCCGCTGCTCATCGAGGCAGCCCAAGTCGCTTCGCTCTACGCCCGTTATCAGAACGTCTACGGCCAGCCGGCCGGCTCTGCTGCTGAGTAACGCCATAACTCCGGCCGACGCGGCCACCTTCCACTAAGGAGAAACTTGAATAACGCATCATCGACATCGCTGGACGGGTACGAAGTCTGGTTCCTGACAGGCAGCCAGCACCTCTACGGCGAGGACGTCCTGCGGCAGGTCGCCGAGCAGTCGCAGCAGATCGCCGAGAGGCTGAACGTGGCCAGTGAGGTGCCGGTCCGGATTGTCTGGAAGCCGGTGCTGACCGATTCGGACGCGATCCGGCGCACGGCGCTGGAGGCCAACGCGGCGGATCACGTCATCGGCGTTTCGGCGTGGATGCACACCTTCTCTCCGGCCAAAATGTGGATCCGCGGACTCGATGAGCTGCGCAAGCCGCTGCTCCACCTGCACACGCAGATCAACGTGGAGCTGCCATGGGCGGACCTCGATTTCGACTTCATGAACCTGAACCAGGCCGCGCACGGCGACCGGGAGTTCGGCTACATCCAGTCCCGGCTCGGCGTCCCGCGCAAGACCGTCGTCGGGCACGTTTCCAATCCCGTCGTCGTCCGCCAGATCGGGACGTGGCAGCGCGCCGCTGCGGGTTGGGCTTCCATCCGCTCGCTGAAGCTCACCCGGTTCGGTGACAACATGCGCAACGTCGCCGTCACCGAGGGGGACAAGACCGAGGCCGAGCTGCGTTTCGGCGTTTCGGTCAATACCTGGTCCGTCAACGAGCTGGCCGACGCGGTGCATTCGGCGCCGGAGTACGACGTCGACAAGCTGGTGGCCGAGTACGAGGACATTTACGACGTGGCACCGGAGCTGCGCGTCCACGGGGAGCGGCACGAGTCGCTCCGCTACGGCGCCCGGATCGAACTGGGGCTGCGCAGTTTCCTGGAAGCGTCCGGCTCGGCTGCCTTCACGACGTCGTTCGAGGACCTGGGCGAGCTTCGCCAGCTTCCCGGGCTGGCGGTCCAGCGGCTGATGGCTGACGGCTATGGTTTCGGCGCCGAAGGTGACTGGAAGACCGCGATCCTGGTCCGCGCCGCGAAGGTGATGGGTTCCGGCCTGCCCGGCGGCGCGTCCCTGATGGAGGACTACACCTACCATCTGGTGCCCGGGCAGGAGAAGATCCTTGGCGCGCACATGCTGGAGGTCTGCCCCTCGCTGACCACCTCCAAGCCGCGCCTCGAAATCCATCCGCTGGGTATCGGCGGCCGCGAAGATCCCGTCCGGCTGGTGTTCGATGCCGACCCGGGTGCCGGCGTCGTCGTCGCGCTGTCGGACATGCGCGACCGGTTCCGGCTGGTGGCCAACGCCGTCGACGTCGTTCCCCTCGACGAGCCGCTCCCGAACCTGCCGGTCGCCCGCGCACTGTGGGAGCCGAAGCCGGACTTCGCCACCTCGGCCGCGGCCTGGCTCACCGCCGGCGCCGCGCACCACACGGTACTGTCGACCGGCGCTGGCGTTGAGGCATTCGAGGATTTCGCCGAAATGGCACAGACCGAGCTGCTGTTGATCGACGAGGACACCTCACTGGGGCAGTTCAAGAAGGAAATCCGCTGGAACCAGGCGTATTACAAGCTCGCGGGCGGCCTATAAGTTCATCCTGGACCGTGAACACCGCACGGTTTCAGGCTTACTGCTTGCGATCCATCGCGACATCTTCATGCGTCTGGAATTCGAGTTCTCTCCAGCCACCCTTCCGGTAGACCGGAGTGCCGACGAGCAGGACTGTCACCGTCATGGCAACAATCCCCACCATCACGCCGGCCATGGAGAGCGCACCGCCGCCCAGGAATCCGACCAACGGGCTGACGATCCCCGCAATGCCGGACTTGAGCGCCCCCATGACAGCCGAAGCCGTGCCCGCCATATGCCCGTAGTTGTTAAGCGCGAGAACAGTAGCATTCGCAGGGATCATGCCCTGGGTAGCGAAGATCAGCCAAAGGCCGACCAGAACACCGGTCAGCCCGCCGGCACCGGTGACGACGATCAGCAGCAGCACCACTCCGAATGTGAACTGCGCGAGTACGCCAGCGCGCAAAATTTTCGCTGGCGCAACCCTGCGCACCAGACTGGCGTTGACCTGCGCCGAGATAATCAGCACCACGCCATTAAGCGCGAAGACAAGAGCGAATTGGGACCCACTGAGACCATACTGATTCTGGAACACGAACGGCGAACCCACCACATAGCTCATAATGACGCCGAGCCCGAGTCCGGGGACGATTGCCAGGGACATAAACTGACGGTCGCGCAGCAGAAACCAGTACGACTGCACGATCTGGCGCGGCCGGCCTCCACGGCGGCTTTCAACGGGCAGCGTCTCCGGCATCCACTTCCACACAATGACAACCAAGGCCAGGCCGATGAGTGCCAGGGCATAGAAGACGGCGCGCCAATGCCACTGATCAGCAATGACCTGCCCGATCGATGGCGCGAACAGCGGCGCTACACCAATGACGAGCACCAGCCGTGACATCAGTCGTGCCGCATCTGAACCGATGAAACGGTCGCGGATCACGGCAATTGCTACGACGGCGGCCGCGGCGTTGAAGAACCCCTGCAGGATCCGCAGTCCAATGAGCGTGGCAATATCAGGAGCGATGGAGCATGCCATGGAGATGACGATGTGCAGCGAGATCCCCACCATCAGTGGCAACCGGCGTCCGAACCGGTCGGACAACGGACCGATGACGAGCTGGCCGAAACCGCCGCCGATGAGCATCGCCGACAAAGTGAACTGCACGGCGGCCTGGCTCGCCTGGAGATCGTCGGCCACGTCCGGCAGCGACGGAAGGTACATGTCCGTCGACAGGGCAGGCAACGCGGCCAGCGCCCCGAGCATCAGGACATACTTGACGCCGGGTACGTAACGGGGGCGGTTTCCTGGGACGTCGGTCACTCACTCAACCCTAGCGAAGGTCACGAGGCCTGTCTTCGGGACCGGCCCTGAATGTTCAGTTGAGCCGGATCATTACCTTTGACGAACCGGTGGAGCGGTCTGCAGCGAGCTCGAATCCGCGGAGCGCGTCTTCGATGTCCACTTCATGGGTCATTAGTGGTCCAACGTCGACCCCGCCGGCCATCAGCTCTAGGGCCTGGTTGATTTCGTCGACGAACCGGTAGGAACCGCGGTAGTCGATTTCGCGGGTCACGATGTTCCCGAGCGCCGCCTGAACATCGCCGGCGGGAAGGTTACCGACCTGGACCATAACTCCGCCGCGCCGAACTGCCGCAATCACGCCGCCCAGGGCACGAGGTGCGCCGGAAGCCTCGATCGCGACGTCGACGTCAGTGGGCAGGCCGCCGCCCCGACTGGGATTTACCGTTTCGTCGGCACCCATCCGGCGGGCGACGTCCAGCGCATCGTCGGCGAGGTCCGCGGCGATCACGCACTTTGCCCCGGCGGCCTTGGCTGCGGCAACGGCCAAAGCACCGATCGGTCCGCAACCATTGACCAACACCGTCCGGCCAGCCATCTCGCCGGCGCGGGAGATGGCGTGCAATGCCACGCCGAACGGCTCGGCAACTGCGGCCTCCTTCAGCGATACATCCTCGGGCACAATGCGCAATTGGTCCGGGCGTACGGTGCGGTACCGGCTGAAGGCGCCCTGTTCGTGAGGGTGGAATGCAGCGGAACCCAAGTAGCGGACCTCCGGCCAGAGATTGGTCCGGGCAGCCAGCTCCGGCACTACTTTGTGGTTGCCGGCCAGTGTCGCGGGGTGGAGCGTCACTTGCGTTCCGACGTCGGCTCCGAGCGCGGCCACCGCCTCAGCTGCCTTCGCCCCGATCTGGACCACGCGGCCGGAAACTTCGTGGCCAAGCACCAGCGGATCTGACAGAACAGCGGTGCCTGAGGCGCCGTGTTTCCAGTAGGCGATGTCAGAGCCGCAGATCCCGCCCCAGGCCAGCTCCACGAGAATCCCGTCCGGCCCACAGACCGGATCCGCCGTCTCTTCGACCCTCAGGTCGTTCTTGCCATGGACGATGACTGCCTTCATAGTGTGCTCCCTGCCTTCCGCCGTCGTCTGCTGCTTTCCGTCGTCGGACCTTAGAACATGTTCACAAGGCCCATGACGCCGACGAAGAAGACGGCGACAGCGGATAGCACGAGCATAATCGTGAAGAACTTACCGTCCTTGACCAGCGGATCGGTCTGCCGGTGGGAGAGGTAGACCGTGGCGGCCGCGACGCCCATCAGAAACACAGCGTTGAGGATGCAGGCCAGGACCACCAGGGCCAGCGGCGAGGACACGATGGTGCCAAACAGCCCCCAGACAATGGGCAGGATGATCATGATGGCGCGCATCCAGCGGTCGCGCTTGACCTGGTTGTTCCAGTCGAAGGCGCCGAACACAGCCAGCGTATTGCCGACCTGGCGTCCCAAACTTGGAACGTTGGCAATGATCGTCTTGAACAGTGCGAGGCCCGCACCGACGAGGAACACCACGGCGCCCCACTGTCCAACCTCCGTCGAGAAGATGCTGGAAATCGTGGTCATCACCTCATCGCGGGAACGATGCCCTGTGGGTGGAGAACTGCGGCCCCGAGGATGTAGAAAGCGGCTGTGGAGATGGTGTAGACGAACCATGCCACCCAGGCATCGAGCTTCATGACGGAGATCCAGCCGCGGGCACGCTTCATCCAAGCCTCCGATCCGTCGTTCTTGCCCGACCAGGCGGCATAGCCCTTTTCGACGCACCAATAGGTATAGGCGGTGATTTCACCGGCGCCAACACCGGTCAGGCCGAACATCGAAAGCGCCACGCCGAAGGAACCAATGGCAACCTGGAACCGCATGCCGTCCATCACATCGCCGGCGGTCCAGGAGAACTCCGTGCCTTGGATTGCGAACACCATGACGACGGCGAAAACGCCGACGAGCACCACGAGGGAGGTCGAAATCCGCTCGACCACGGTGTACCTGTTTGTCAGGTGGATTGCGATCGCAATGGCCACCAGGATGGCCACCCAGCTGCCGATCGACACAAAGGAAAAGGGGTCACCGCCGATTGGCATCAACGCGGAGAAGGCGAATGCCGAGGCACTGATGACGCCCGCCTGGCTGGTGAGGAACTGGACGAACATGAGCAGCACGAGCCAGGCCATCCAGCCGCGCTTGCCGATCTTCGGCGGGACCTCGTTGTAGCCGGTCACCGCGACCTTGCCGGTGGAGATGGACCAGCGGCCCAGCTCGATTTGCACCCACACCTTGATGAAGGTGGAGACGAGCACCAGCCACAGGAGAAGGAACCCAACTTCCGCGCCCAACGCCGTCGCCGTAAGCAGTTCTCCGGATCCGACGACGGCCGCCGACGTGATCATGCCCGGTCCCAGGAACCGGAATTTGCCGCGCAACGTCGTGGGTGGGTCCTGGATATCGCGGGGGTTCAGGGCATACGGATCCGCCAAGCTGGATCCGCGCAACGCTTCGCCACGAGGCAACCTCACCGGTGCGGCTGCCAGACCTTCAAGGACAATAGGTGCTGGCCGCTATGGAGGAAAAGGAATTGCCATAAGTTGCATTCTCACTTCCGCGACACGGGCTCCACCAGCATCCCGACATAATCCCGCATCCACCAAAGGCCGGTCTCCCGCTTCTCCCGCCGGGTAGAGAACCGGTAGCGGAACACCCGCGCGCGCACATACCGGGGCCGCCTGCCGTCGAAGGGGTCGATGCGCAGCAACTTCAGTATTTTCGTATCAGCTTGCAAAAGCTTCGCCAGCAACGGAGTGAACCAGCCGCCGTCGGACCCAAGCGCAAGGAACCACATCAGCCAGTCCAGCCGAAGATGGTAGGGCGCATATTGCCGCGTCCGGCGGGCCGGATCGCCGGGTTTCCCCTTGAATTCGTACGCCTGCCAGCGGGAGCCTGGCCCGCCGTCGTCCATTGTTCCTTCCACGATCACCTCATAGCGCACTTTCGTCACGCTCCCGAACGCGCCGTATGCGTCGCACAGGTGAAAGCGGTTGAAACTGGCGTTCATCAGCTGCCGGCGGGCGAAGAGGTTCCGCAGCGGCTGCCAACTCAGGTACGCGATGAACAGGGTCATGAGGACGACGACGACGGCGAACCACACCGGCGTGGGGCCGTAGACAGGGTCAATGGAAAGGGTTGGCAGTAGCGCGTGGTAGAAGGAATCCGGCACAGCGCTGAAGGTCAGGATCAAAGTCAGCCAGTTCAGCCAGGCGAAGTTTCCGGAAACCACCAGCCAGACCTGCGTGATGATGATGACGACGGCGGCAAACCCGGCCAGTGGTTGCGGAGCGAACAGGAAGAACGGCACAACCAGCTGGGTGAAGTGGCTGACGGCGACCTCGATGCGGTGCAGCGGTTTGGGCAACAGATGGAAGAACCGACTGGCCGGGTTCGGCATCGGCTGGGTTTCGTGGTGGTAGTGAAGGGCGGTGAGGTCGCGCCAGGAGCGGTCACCGCGCATCTTTATCATGCCGGCGCCGAATTCCAGGCGGAAGACCAGCCATCGGATTGCCAACAGCGTCAGCAACGGTGGTGCCACGTCGTTCGAGCCCAGGGCCGCCACCAGGAAACCGGACTCCAACAACAGGCTCTCCCATCCGAATCCGTAGAAAACCTGTCCCACATTCACAATCGACATGTAAAGGCCCCAGATGATCAGGAACGCGAGCATCGGAAGCCAGGGCGGTCCGGTCTGCGGAAGGCCAAGCACCAGCAGGATCGAGATGAGACTCCCTGCCCAGGCGACAGCAACAAGAATGCGGTCGGAGTAGCGCCAACGGAAAATGGTCGGCCCGGCCCGCTTTCCAGCCATTTCCAGGAACCGGGGCACCGGGAGCAGGCCGTTTTCACCCAGCAGTGCCGGAAACTGACGTACAGCGGAGAGGAAGCCAATCAGGTAGACCGCCGCTACTCCGCGCTGCAGGATCTGCCGGCCGACTTCGTAGCCCTCGGCGCCGAGTGCGCCTCCCAACCACTCCATACTTCAACGATATAAGCTGTCCGGTGGACTGGAACCAAGGGCATAGCGGAGTGGAAGCGGGATTGTGAACGGAAACGCAGGTAGCACCAAACGCGGGCAATTGACTGGAACCGAATACGCCATCAGCGCGGGGGACTACGACGCCGTCATCGTTGCCCAAGGTGCGGCGCTGCGTCAGCTGCAGCACCGCGGCCGCGACCTGGTTATTAGCTTCGACGCCGGCGCTCCCATCCCCGATTACCGCGGGGTGATCGCAGCCCCCTGGCCCAACCGCATTGCCGACGGGACTTACACCTTCGACGGCACGCAGTACCAAGCGGAGATGAATGAACCGGAACGGAATACCGCTCTGCATGGGCTGGTGTTTGACCGTGAATGGCAGCTACAGGACCATCGCGATTCATCCGTAACCCTGACCTGTGAACTTGAGCCAACGGCCGGTTATCCGTTCCGGCTCCGTCTCGAAGTGCAGTACGGGCTCGACGACGACGGCGGCCTCCATACGACGGTCACAGCGACCAATACCGGCGACCGCCCGGCGCCCTACGGCGTCTGCCCGCATCCCTACCTGGTGGTCGGCACATCGCCGCTGGAGGAGTGGGTTCTCGAACTTCCTGCCGATACCTTCCTTGAGGTGACCGAGGACCGGCTCCTGCCGTTGGAGACCGCGATGGTTCAGGGTCATGAGTTCGATTTCCGGACTCCGCGGACGATCGGCAGCGTTGAGATCGACCACGCGTTCACCGACATCAATTGGGATGCGGAGGGGCGTGCCGCTTTGCTGCTGCGTGACCCGGCAGGAACCGGCGTCGGCATGAGCTGGGACCGGACTTGCCCGTGGTTGCAGGTGCACACCGCGGACAAGCCGGAACCGCTTCCCAACCGCCTGGGACTCGCCGTCGAACCCATGACGTGCCCGCCCGACGCCTTCAACAGCGGCACCGACCTGATCCGGCTGGAGCCGGGAGCGGCGCACACTGCGGGCTGGAGCATTTTCGCCTCCTGAAAACGCGAAAGGCGTCGAGCCTATAGGATTTATCCATGACGGAAATCCGACCACGGCGCGTACTGAACCGACAGGTCCTGGCCGACTACGTCTACGAAGAGCTGATGGCTTCGTTGATCGACGGTCGGTTTGAGGCCGGAGCCGGTATCAGCATCGACGGGATCGCACGCGAGCTGGAGGTATCTCCGACGCCGGTCAGGGAGGCGCTGGCCAGGCTGGAACATACCGGCATGGTCCGGCGGGTTGCCCTGCGCGGGTATAAGGTGGCGCCGCTGTTTACGCCGAAGGAGCTCGAGCAACTCGTCGACGCCAGGCTCGTGATCGAACCGGTCAACGCCGAGCGGGCCTGCGGGCACTCCACTCCGGAACTCTATAAAGAACTCGAGCAGACCATTGAGGCGCTGCGGTCTTCTCCGACGGGAACGTCCTACGCGGAGTTCCGGGACTATTGGAAGGCCGATGAGGATTTCCACCGGTTGATCGCTGAACATGCGGATAACCCGTTCATCCTCTCCGCCTACAACACCTTGGGTGGGCAGGTCCAGCGGTTCCGCTTCTTCGCCGGACTGGGCGTGACTGATGCGGAAAGCGCCATCGCCGAGCATACGAAGATCCTCGATGCCTTCGCCGCAGGAGATCCGGCCGCGGCCCGTGAGGCCATGGTGGCGCACCTCAATGGGGTCAAACAGCGCTCGATCCAGGACAGCGTCGAGAGCGTCGATAAAACCTGACGGACCCCGCAAGTATTGACACGGAGCGCTATATCGGTACATCCTATAGGAAACATGATTACTGCGATGGAGCTCCTGACATGCCCTATACTGCCGAAAACTGGCCGATCACCGCAGCACTGCTGCAGTTTCCCAACAAGGGTGCCGACGGCGTCCGCAACGAAGATGCCGACCCGTCCGTTTGGGAGGGTGTCTTCCGGGAAGTTAAGGAAGCCGGATTCTCCAACGTCGACCTGTTTGATTCCTGGATCCACCCCGGCGATCTCTCCAGCGACCGGCTGGATGAACTGAAGCGCGCCGCTGACAATGTTGGCATCGGTGCACCGGCCATCTCGGCCATCCGCCGCAGCGTGATCGATGAGCAGAACTGGGAAGACAACCTTGCCTACAGCCACCGGACACTCGAAGCCGGAGCCCAGCTTGGCTGCGAGGTCGTGTCCTTCGGACTGCATCAAGCGTTGACGCCGGAACAGCAGAAGCAACTTTGGTTCTGGACCGTTGAAGGCCACAAGGATCCGGTCGGCGACAAGGACACCTGGAACAAGGCCGTTTCCCGCCTGCAGGAATTGGGCCGGCATGCCGCGGACCTCGGACTGCTGCTGTCCCTCGAACTCTACGAAGACACCTATCTGGGCACCGGCGACTCCGCCGCGCAGCTGGTCCAGGACATCGACCTGCCCAACGTCGGACTGAACCCGGACATGGGCAACCTGATCCGGTTGCACCGCCCCATCGAGTCGGTGCAGGAAATGATCGCCAAGACCGTTCCCTACGCCAATTACTGGCATGTGAAGAACTACTCCCGTGACGAGGACGTGGCGCGCGGCTACTATGTTGCTGTGCCGGCTCCACTCGAAACGGGTCTCATCAGCTACCGCGAGGCGTTCAAGACGGCGCTGTCATTCGGTTTCCAGGGCATTATCTGCACGGAGCACTATGGTGGGGATGGGTTGAGCGTTTCGGCGAGCAATCAGGACTACCTGCGCAACAAGATTCTGCCCAAGACGGAAGGCTACGTATTGGGCGAATCCCTGGTGGCCCAAGGCCGTCAGCAGCCGGCCCACGCCGCGCGCTGACCATACTGCAATCGGATTCGAGGAACTATGACACGGATTTTCGATGACCCCAGCGACTTCGCGGATGAAGCGCTGGACGGTTTTGTGGCGGCGAACCGCCGTTACGTTGCCAGAGTCGACGGCGGTGTGGTGCGGTCGACTGAGATGACAGATGGCCAGGTGGCCCTCGTGATCGGCGGCGGTTCCGGCCACTATCCCGCCTTCGCCGGGCTGGTCGGACAAGGCCTTGCCGCCGGTTCGGTGTGCGGCAATATGTTTGCCTCGCCCTCTGCCAGCCAGGCCTACCGCGTTTCCAAAACTGCCCATGCGGGCGGCGGCGTTCTGTTGAGCTACGGCAATTACGCCGGCGATGTACTTCACTTCGGCCAGGCGCAGCTGCGGCTGAATGCCGAAGGAATCGAGACGCGCACCGTCGTCGTCACCGATGACATTGCCAGCGCCCCGCTTGACGAGATCGAGAAGCGCCGCGGAATCGCCGGCGACCTGACAGTCTTCAAGATTGCCGGCGCGGCTGCCGAGGCCGGACTCAACCTCGACGACGTCGAACGGCTGGCAATCAAGACTAATTACCGCACGCGCTCGCTGGGCGTTGCCTTTGACGGCTGCACCCTGCCCGGCGCATCGGAGCCACTGTTCCACGTCCCCGAACGGCACATGTCCCTGGGGCTCGGCATCCATGGTGAACCGGGAATCTCCGATCAGGCGATGCCCTCCGCTTCCGAACTGGCGGAGCTGCTGGTGAGCCGGTTGCTGAAGGACAAACCCGACGACGCCGGCACCAGGGTGGTGCCGATCGTCAACGGTTTGGGGACCGTTAAGTATGAGGAACTGTTCCTCCTCTTCGGCAAGATCGAGTCGCTGCTGACAGCGGCCGGACTCGAACCCGTCGAACCCGAGTGCGGTGAACTGGTCACCAGCCTGGATATGTCCGGCCTGTCCCTGACCCTGCTGTGGCTCGACGACGAACTCGAGACCTACTGGTCCGCACCGGCCGACACTCCCGCCTACCGGAAGGGCAACCTTACCGCGCGCCCGCACCGCGACGTCGAGCAGCTGGCCGATGCGGTAGCAGAAGCAGCAGAACCGGCGACGGCGGCCGCCGCCGGCTTGAGTGCCGGTGCCGCAGCGCTGCTGGAAGCGGTGCGCGCCGTCGTCGTCGAGCATGAAGAAGAGCTGGGGCGGATGGACGCCATTGCCGGCGACGGCGACCACGGTATTGGAATGCGCCGCGGGGCCGACGCTGCCGCCGATGCCGCGGCTGCTGCTGCGGAGGCTTCC
>NZ_KI914649.1:49401-60253 GCF_000520495.1 Arthrobacter sp. H14 | reverse complement strand
AGACCAGGGCCCGGGTGGCTTCGTGGTACGACAAGTCCCCGGGGTTCACCTCGCCGAGCGGTCCGGCCAATTCCGGCAGCTCAAAGACACCAGCGGGAGCGTCTGCGCTGTTCCCGCCCTCTGGAGCTTCCTCGTTTGCCATACCTTCAGTACACCAGCCGGCACCGACAATATTCGAAACCTTGTTCGCTGCCAGATAACAAATAAATAACGAAAGACGAATAATGCGGGAACCGAAAGCACAGGCATCCCCCGCACCGATGTGGAACTTCCATGAAGCGCGGCATTCAGGCGCCGCTCATGAGGCCTGCATCCATGCAGTCGTCGACGCTCCCCGGGACGCTGTCGAGGCTGACGCCGTTCTGACTGTCATCAATAAGCTGCGTCCGGGCAGGTCCGCAGGCCCACCCGGCCTATCAGCCAGTTACAGACCCAGCCGGTTACAGACCCAGCATCGCCGGGGCGAACCGCATGAGTGCAGCCACCGCCAATGCGCCGACGCCGGCAACCAGCAGCGCGATGTCGGCCGCGCCGACGGCCCCGAGCGTGGTGGCGGGCCGGTGCGTGAAGGAGAAGCCGCGCAGCTGCAGTGTGGACATCATGGTGCCTGCCCGCCGCGCCATGATGATCACGGCGGGGACAAACAGTTTCGCCATGTTCCCGATGCTCTCAATCGGTCTACGGATAGTCAGTTCGATGCCCTTGAGTTTCATCGCATCGATGGTGCGGAAAATATCCGACATGCTGGCATACATCAGCAGGAATGAGTACCCGACCAGGAAGCACAGCGGCTCCGGAATTTTCAGGCCTCGCATGCCATCTGTAATCTTGTCCGGCGACATGGTGGATAGCAGCGCCAGGCTCAAAAAGAGTGCGGCCGACCATGCCAGCCCCAGCTTGAGCCCGAAGTCCAGGTCGCCGTCAAAGGGCGAGAAGTTACCCGCCAACAGATCCTGACCCAGCGGAATGGCGACCAGGCCGATGAAGTTGGGAAGCTGTAGCAGCCACAGAACCAGCAGCACCAGCGGCGGCACGCGGGCAGCAATACTGAGCGCCAGCCCGAGGACGCTCGCGGCGAGCATCCACTGCCAGTTCGGGGCGGTGTACAGGAAGACGATGACGACGGCGAAGAGCAGCAGCTTGATCCGCGGATCGCGGCGATGCAGGAAGCTGTCTTTTTCTGTGTAGAGCAGTGGTACCCGCATCTCAGACCTCCTGTTTGACGGGATAAAGTTGGGTGGCCAGTTCAGCGACCGTAATCGCATCCACGCCGAAGGCTGCTGCCACTTGGGCAGCACGCGGCGGTCGCAGCGACGTTTTCGCCAGGGCTTCCGCCCCATTTGCGCCGAAGACGGCGTGGGGACTTCCGGATGCAACCACGCGGCCCAGGTCGAGCAGAGTAACCGTGTCTGCCGTTTCCGCGACCAGGTCCAGATCGTGTTCAACAATGACGACGGCGGTGCCCCGGTCGCGTAGTTCGTGCAGCAACCGGCGCAGGGCCGCACGGGCGGGAGCATCCAGCGATACGCGGGGTTCGTCGAGAATCAACACCGCCGGATCGAGCACGAGGGCGCCGGCGATGGCCACCAGTTTCCGGTGTCCGCGGGACAGGTGCGTGGGATCCCGGTCCATCAGGTCGGTTGGTATGCCCACCAGTTCCACTGCACGGTCGACTGCCTCGGCGATCTGTTCGTCGGAGATGACGACCTCACGCTTGAACCATCCCGTGCGGCGGGTCCGGCGGCGCCGGAGCGCGTCGCCGATTTCCTCGCGAACGGTGCGCTCGGTGATCTGTTCATCCGGGTTCTGCAAGGCGGTGCCGACAGTCCGGGCCAGTTCCGCCGGCGAGCATTCCCGGGTGTTCTTCCCATCCATCCGTACGGTGCCGGAGGACGGCCGGACCAGGCCGCAGAGCATCCGCAGCAGAGTGGACTTGCCTGCACCGTTGCCTCCCACAATCGCGTGCACCTCGCCCGGTGCAACCCGCAGCGCCACGTCTTGTACCGCCATCGTCCCGTCCGGGTAGGCGAACGACACGTGGTCGATTTCAACGGCTTTCGGGCGGTCGTCTGATTCAGGGGCGCGGATCCAAGGTCCAGGAATGTCGACCTCTGGTTCAGGGGCGCGGATCCAAGGTCCAGGAATGTCGACCTCTGGTTCGGGAGCGTCGATCTCTGGAACAGGCGCAGAAACCTCTGGTCCCAGGACGGCGGGTTGTGGAACATCCGGCGCCGCGGATTCCATAACGTCGGGAGACTGAACCACCGACGTCAACTCTTCAACAGTCAGCGGATTATCGGGCAGCCCGGCTGCCTGCGCAACTTGCACGACGACGGGCGGCTCCACCTGGGCGTCGTCAAGTGCCGTCAGGTCCCGCAGCAACTGATCGGCCGGGCCGAGCGCGCTGACCTGTCCATCGCGGAGCATCAGCAGCTGGTCGGCAACGCCAACCAGGAGGTCGATGTCCTGCTCCACCACCACGAGCGTCATTCGCTGTGAGAGCTGGCTGACCAGCGAGCGGATTTCCTCCTTGCCATCCGGGTCGAGCAGGCCGGTGATGTTGTCCAGAATGAGCACCTGCGGATCAGCTGCAAGGGCCGCCGCGATCGCGACCCGCTGCTGTTGTCCACCGGAGAGCTCCCAGGTGCGCTTGTGCTCAAGGTCGAGCCGGGCAAGCCCGAGTTCGCTGAGCAAACGCCGCGCTTCCGCCTCCGCCTGCTTCACCGGCACGTCATGGTTGAGCATCGGCGCCATCACTTCGGACAGCACGGTGATTTGCGTCAACTGCGAGGCGTAGTCCTCGAACACCAGTCCGATTCGCTGCGCCACGTCCGGCACCGGCGCCTGGCGCGGGTCCAGGTCCACAACTTCAAGATCCCCGCCGAATTCGCCGCCGGTGGTTCGCGGCACCAGGCCTGCCAGGGACATGCACAGTGTTGTCTTCCCGGCGCCCATGGGACCCACGACCCCAAGCACCTCGCCTGCATTCAACTGCAGGTCGACGCCGGCCAGCGAGGGCTGTTCAGTTTCCGGGTAGGTAAGTTCAAGCGACTGAGCTGTAATCATTACTTGGCTTCACTCTTCGACGGCATCGGGCGGGAAACGCTCTGCTGATTTGACGCCTCCTGCGGGCGGTGCGGCGTGTAGCCCAGCAACCGTTCGAGCCTTCCGTGCAGGGCCCGCACCAGCGGGATGGTGATGATGGCGCCGAGGATGATGCCGTGGGTGATGGTGTTGCCCAAGGCGCTGAACAGAGCCACGCTCAGGCCTTCTTCACCAAAGAGCATGAAGGCGGACGCTTCGATAACCGCCTGGACCAGCGCACCCACGATGCAGGCCATCGCAACGCGGCCCCATTTGAGGGGTTTTCCATTGATGATCAGGCCGGCAATGGCGAAGCCAACGAAATAGCCGAAGAAGCCGAAGACGTCGTCGACCTCGTAGCCTTCAATGATGTCGCCAATCGATTCGCCGACGGCGGCACCGAGTGGGATTGCAAGTGTCGGCAGCCCCTTGGGAAGCAGCGCCAGGAACATGAATGGAATGAAGAACGGCTTGAAATCAATGTCGACCGGGATTTCCGGGATTCTTTCAAAGATCAGCAGCCCAAAGAAGAAAAGAACGGCGACCAGTGCGGCCACCACCATGGCTCTGGGTGCGGAAGCCCGGTTATTCGCCTGTTGCGTCGGCGTCGTCATTTTGTTGGCAGTCATGGAACCCCTTACTGGGAGAACGGAAGGTGCTGCAAGCAGTCGCATACGGTGCGAACAGGCGGATTTCTTCAACGCCTGTAATTCGACAGTAGGTACGGAGTGTGAACCGGCGGTCAGCCGGAAGTAAACAGCAAATGAACTCTGCGGCTGGTGCCATTGTGCATTGCCTCAGGCCACGATATGGAGATGGTCGGACAGCGTCAGCAAGGTTAGCCTCCCGCGGCACAATCCGCCCTGTGGTCCTGGTACCGATGAGTTTCGAGAGTTGAACGCGTCTAATGGTTGTTGTCAACCGGAACCGAGCGAAGGAGAGAACTGTGGAGGATCTCTGGCGGATGGTGCACGCAGAGCGTGCGGCGCTGATCAACGACCTCAAGGACCTCGACGACGAACAGTGGGAGCAGCCGTCGCTCTGCGGAGAGTGGACCGTGCATGACGTGGTCGCGCATCTGGTCGACACGGCGCGAACGACGCGTATCGGCTTCGTGGTTGGCCTTGCCCGGGCACGGTTCGACTTCGACCGCCAGAACGCCAACGGGGTGCTGCGCGAGCGCGGTGACTCACCGCAGGAGACGTTGGAGCGGCTTGGTCAGGTGGCTTCGCCTCCAGGCTCGCACGCCAGCGGCCTTCGGCGGTGCGAAGGAGCTTGTCGCCCGTGTTCAGTTGATGGCAGCGGACCAAGACGTGTGGATCGGCGACGGCCCAGAAGCGCGCGGCTCCGCGCTTTCACTCCTCCTGGCTGTCTCCGGACGGCGGGAGGCGCTGGACGACCTCGACGGACCGGGCGTCGCTGCGCTGACGGTGGCGAACTGATGAGGGGAAACCGATTCCTCTTGCGGTGCAGCGGGCACAGCACGCCTGCCGTCGATCCTGCGGCGATCATCCGACGACCTGCTACAGTGACGCCCATCACTTGCAACCCGCAACTGCTTCCTGGGAGATGTTGATGTCCGACACTACCTGCCACATGTCCATCTCGCTCGACGGCTTCGTCGCCGGACCCGAGCAGAGCCGGGACAATCCGCTGGGCAAGCGCGGCGGCGAGCTGCACGGCTGGCATATCGGCGATCCGCGTGCGACCGAAGCCGACAAGACAGCCAACGGATGGCTCATGCGCCCTCGCGGCGCCTACGTCATGGGCCGAAACATGTTCGGGCCGATCCGCGGTGAGTGGAACGAGGTGTGGAACGGATGGTGGGGACCCGAGCCGCCCTACCACGCCCCGGTCTTCGTGCTCACTCACCACGCACGCGAACCGATCCAGATGGAGGGCGGGACCACCTTCCACTTCGTCACCGAGGGGTTCGACGCCGCCTATGTGCAGGCGCTCGAAACGGCCGACGGCAACGGCGTGGACATCGCCGGCGGCGCTTCGACAGTTCGACAGGCACTCAACGCCGGCGTGATCGATGAACTCAGCCTCGACATTGCACCCGTCCTGCTCGGCAGCGGCGAGCGCATGTTCGACGGCGTCGAGGCGTTCGGCTTCGAGCCCGTCGAGGTGCTCCAATCACCGCTATCCACCCACATCCGTTACCGCAGAGACAGCGCCGGCTGAGCCCAGTTCGCTGAAGCCATTGCTAGCGGAACGGCGGTGTCTTGACCGCGAAGTTAACCGCGGTTCTCGTGATCGTGGAGGAGAGCGCGTAGCAGCCCTTCGAGTTGTTCACGCTGATCGGCTGTCATTATTGAGAGTAAGCGTTCTTCGTTTGCGACATGGTCTTGCAGCGCCGCGTCGACGACCTCTTGCCCCCGCTGCGTGAGAGCGACGCGAATGGTGCGGCGGCTGCGCGGATCCGCCTCCCGGGTGATCAACTCCTTGGCGAGGAGTCGGTCAAGCCGGTTTGTGATTGCACCCGATGTGACCATGGCGCTGTCCGCAAGTTCGCCCGCTGTCAGGCCATACCCGTCGGTGTCTGCGCGTCGGAGAGTCGCGAGGAGGTCGAACTCTCCCGGTTGCAGGCTGTATTGAGAGAAAACCGCCTGCAACTCGCGCTCGAACAGGCGCGTAAGACGGGAGAGCCTGCCGAGTACCGCCATCGGACTGACATCGACATCGGGGCGTGCCTCTGCCCACTGCGCGATGATTCGGTCCACGCTATCCTTCACAATAACCTCTCAACCTTGAACTGTTTGACACTGTGGAGTCTAACACCGTAGCCTTTTCAACGTTCAATAGTTTAACCCTAAGGAATCCCTGATGAACAGGTTGCAGATCACGTTGCTCACGGCGATCGCACCAGCAGTGTGGGGAACTACCTACATTGTGACGACTGAATTGCTGCCTGCCGGGCATCCGCTGTTCGCTTCACTGGTGCGGGCGTTACCGGTAGGGCTGCTCGCAATTGCGCTGACCCGCGTGCTGCCCACGGGCGCTTGGTGGTGGAAGTCCGCTGTGCTGGGAGTGCTGAACATCGGTGCGTTCTTCCCGCTGCTCTTCATTGCCGCCTACCACCTGCCCGGCGGTGTTGCCGCCACACTGGGCGCTGCGCAACCACTTGTTGTCGCCATCCTCGTCGTCGCCATCCTGCACGAAAGATTTTCCGCGTGGCGCCTGTCATGGGGCATTGCCGGGGTCATCGGTGTGGCCCTGGTCGTCCTCCGTTCCACCCAACTCGATACGGTCGGCGTCATCGCCGGACTGCTGAGCGCCGTCTCCATGGGATTCGGCGTCACCCTCACCAAAAAATGGGGCCGAGCCGCAGGGGTGCCCGCGATGGGCTTGGCTGGATGGCAATTGACCACCGGTGGGCTGTTCCTGTTGCCCATCACCCTGATCTTTGAGGGCGTCCCCGCGAACACCGACACCACAGCACTGGCCGGTTACGCGTGGCTCGGACTCATCGGCGGACTCCTCACCTACACGCTGTGGTTCAGTGGCATCGGCCGTCTTCCGGCTGCCTCGGTCGCCGTCCTCGGACTGCTCTCACCACTGGTTGCCGCGACACTCGGAGCGTTCCTGCTCGGCGAAGATCTCGGCGTCGTGCAAATGGCCGGGTTTGCCCTTGCATTGACAGCCATCGTCGCAAGCCAACTCAGCCCACGCCCGAAACAGCCTAATACCACCGATCTCGCCAAGACCATCGACCCTGACGTCAATGAGCCGGCGATGTCCGCCGCACAGACAAGGAGGACCTCATGAGAATTGCCGTTATCGGGGCAACAGGGATGGCCGGGTCCCGCATAGCTGCCGAAGCAGCCGGTCGAGGACACAGCGTCTCCGGTTTCTCGCGATCAGATAGCACCGTGACGGCAAGTCTCCCGGGACTCACGTTATTCACTGCCGACGCCGCGGATCCGGAATCCATGGGCCGCTTAGCGGCTGGGCACGACGTCATCGTACTTGCCACTAGACCGGTCCCCGGAACAGAAGATAATATCATCACCCCGCTGACCACCGTTCTCGACGCAGCCCGGCACGCCGGACGCCGGGTTATCGTCATAGGGGGCGCGGGCCCGCTCCTAAGCCCCGACCACTCAGACCGGCTCGTGATCGACGACGAGCGTTTCGTCCCCCGGCAGTGGCGAACCATCGCACAAGCCAGCGTCGACCAGTTCAACGCCTGCACCACGAATCAAGCTGACTGGACCTACCTAAGTCCGCCTGCGCTCTTCGAATCAGGAACACGCACCGGGACCTACCGACGCGGAGAAAACCGACTCCTCATCGACGTCGAAGGTGTCTCTCGCATTTCCGCCGAAGACTTCGCCATCGCCACCGTGGACGAGATCGAGAACGCCGACTCCGACAGGCGTCACTTCACCGTGGCGTACTAGCGCGCCCTACCCGCTGCCCCGCCCCACAAAGGGGTGGCCCGTATAGAAGGCCGGAGAACTTCCCGTTTAACCATCGGCAACTGACAGGGCGATGCGCAGTCGGCTGGTGTTTTGTTCAACTTCGGATGCGCGCGCTCCATAACAAGCCAGGTGCTCCTGCTCGCTGGCGTCGCAGAATCCGTCTTTAGACGAATTGTTGAATACGCTTCAGCATGTCGATGCTGGGATAAGTGTCGGCGCGGACCTTATCGACAAGGTGTTCGACGTAGTCCGGGACCTCATCAGGTTTAAGCAGCGACTCGATGATGTTGAGCATAGTTGCTGAAGGATAAGGTTCTGAGTTCACCTTGTCCAGCAACACCTGCAGAAGACTCGAGCGAACGTCATCCACTGTATTGGTCGGCATGTGCTTCTCCTTCGTATTCCAAAAATCTAGCAGGATTCACCGCGTGAGGGAAGACGCCAGACGACGCGAAACATCGCACACCGTGGCATCTGCGGATGATCGGATTGTGGAACTGCGCCACGACATCGGCCGATTACGGCACGAGGTAGTCGCTGTCCCTCGCATCGGTGATGAACATATGTCCGGGCGCGTGCGATATGGCCAGTGACGGTTTCGATTCCATCACCGCGGCCTGTGGCGTGACGCCGCAGGCCCAGAACACAGGGATCTCGCCCGGCCGGATCTTCACGGCGTCACCGAAATCGGGCCGGTCCAGGTTCTCGATCCCGAGCGCAACGGGATCGCCAACATGCACTGGTGCACCGTGAACGGCTGGATAGCGTGCAGTGATTCGAACCGCATCCGCGACCTGCGACGACAGCATAGGGCGCATCGAAACCACCATCGGCCCGCCCATGACGCCTGCACCTTCACAGCGCACGGAGGTGCGGTACATCGGCACGTTCACGCCCTGCTCCTGATGCGCGAGAGGAACGCCGCCTTCGAGCAGCGCCCGTTCGAAGGTGAAGCTGCAGCCGATCAGGAAGGAGACCAAGTCGTCCCTCCACCAGCCGGTTATGTCCGGCGTTTCAGTCTCGAGCGCGCCGTCCACGTAGACCCGGTACAGCGGAGCGTCGGTGCGAATGTCGCCGTCGGACAATAGCGGGCCGGTGGTTTCACCGGCGTCGAGCACTCCAAGGACCGGGCAGGACTTGGGGTTGCGCTGGGCAAAGAGGAGGAAGTCGAATGCCTCAGCTTTGGGCACGATCAGCAGGTTGGCCTGGGTGTAGCCGGAGGCCCAGCCCGACGTCGGCACAATCCTCCCGCTCCTGAATTCGGCCCGCGCTTCGGCAGCCGTCAGAGAGGACGGATCCACGCTGACTCCGTCGCCATCGATTCCAGCACTCCGGTCGCCGTCGAACCCAGCACTCCGGCCGCCGTCGATTCCTCCGGCGCTCATCCGGTCCACACTTCAGCGATCGCCTGCAGTGAGAGCCACCCGGCCACGATCGTAATGAGGACCGCCACGATGCCGAAAATGATCATCCACATTGGATGCTTATAGTCGCCGACGATACGCTTTTGCCGCGAGGCAATGAGTACCGTACCGAGGGTGAAGGGCAGGATCAGGCCGTTCAGTGAACCGACGATGACGAGGATCGCGACCGGTTGCCCGACGAACACGAACACCACGGTCGAGAAGACGATGAAACCAATAATGTACTTGTTGTTGTTCCCGGCGATGGATGGGTGGAAGGAACGCAGGAACGACACGCTGGTGTAGGCCGCGCCAATGACGGAGGTGATGGCCGCCGAGAAGAGCACGATGCCGAAGATCTTGAAACCGACGTCGCCGAGGGCAATCCTGAACACCGAGGCCGGCGGGTTATCGGGATTTAGAACATTCCCGGCTGCGACGACGCCGAGCACCGCCAGGAACAGGAGCACGCGCATCACGCCGGTGGTGACAACGCCGAGGGTCGCCGCCTTGCCCGCAAACTTGACGTTTTGGTTGCCGACGACCCCTGCGTCAATCAGCCGGTGTGCGCCGGCGAAGGTGATGTAGCCGCCCACGGTGCCACCGATCAGCGTAATGACCGGCAGGACGAGAATTGCGTAATCGTCCGGCACGACACTGCTCACGGCTGCATCGAGGAAAGGCGGCCTGGCCACGAACATCACGAACGCCACCAGAATGATCATCACGCCACCGAGGATGATCGCCACGGCGTCCATGATCTTCCCGGAGTTCTTCAAACTGAAAACAATGATCGCGAGCACTCCTGCAATCACCGCACCCCACTTTGGCGAGATCCCGAACAGCACCTGCAGGCCCAGACCGGCGCCGGCCACGTTGCCGATATTGAACGCCAGTCCGCCGATAACAACCAGGACGGCGATGACCGAACCGAGTCCCGGAAGCACCATGTTGGCGACATCCTGGCCGCGCTTCTTGGCAGCGACCAGGACGCGCCAGATATTAACCTGAGCGCCAATGTCGATGATGATCGACAGCAGGATCGCGAAGGCGAAGTTCCTGCCAAACTCGTTAGTGAAAACAGCCGTCTGCGTCAGGAAGCCCGGGCCGATAGCCGACGTCGCCATCAGGAAGATGGCTCCCCAAAGGACCCGTTTATGGGTCTTGCTCATTTTCCCGTTGACGTCCGGAACCGCTACCTCGGGCTCTTCGGCCGCGGCATGGTGGTCCTTCTTGGCCATGTTCTTATCCTCTCTAATTCGGTATCGGAACGGCATAACCGGAAACGGTCACCCGGGGATCATCGGAATGAACGACGACGGCGAGCTCGCTGGGGCGGCCCATGTCCGCCCCTTGGTGGATGGTGAATTGACGGGTCGCGGATACAAGACCGAGCGCGCGGAAATAACCGCCGAGCGCTGCGGCTGCCGCACCGGTGGCCGGATCCTCCACCACACCGCCGACGGGAAACGGGTCGCGGGCGTGGAAGGTGCGCTCGTTCTCCTGCCAGAACAGTTGGATAGTGGTCCAGCCGCGGGCTGTCATCAGGGTCAATAGGTGATCGAAGTTGTAGTCGAGGTCAGAGAGACATTCCCGGGTGCGGACCGCAAGAATCAGGTGCTCGTTGCCCGCGAAAGCAATATGCGGCGGGTAATCGGGTGCCAAGTCTTCCGGCGACCAGCCCAGAGCCGACAACGCGGAGGCAAGTTCGTCGTCGGGCACCGGCCTGGAGTGGGTGGGGGCGCTGCGTAAACCCGCCCGGATTCCGCTGGCGTCTTGTTCGGTTTCGACTTGGATCCCGCCGGCCGGCGTATCGAATACGAACAGCCCCGGCCCTTCCCGTTCGGCCAGCACCACCGCCGTCGCTATCGTGGCGTGACCGCAGAACGCGACCTCGGCGACCGGGCTGAAGTACCGCAGCGGGTAATGGCGGCCGCC
>NZ_KI914649.1:48464-49301 GCF_000520495.1 Arthrobacter sp. H14 | reverse complement strand
CGCAGCGGGTAATGGCGGCCGCCAGTGGCCGAACCCGCAAACGCAGTCTCCGAGTACCCAACGTCGGCCGCGACCTGCTGCATAACTTCATCGTCCATGCCGCCGGCATCAAGAACGACGCCGGCAGGGTTGCCACCGGAGGGGTCCAGCGTGAATGCGGCATAGCGAAGCACATCGGCCATACCGCTACTCTTGCGCTCCGGACTCCCCGTGTCCAGCACTTGCTGTTTCCACTCCACAAAGTAACGATTCCGCCACACAAAAACCGGCGTCGTCCGGCGGCCAAAAGCAGGCGTATTATTTAGCTACCACTGAGCATTACGGTCGGAGTCGGCTATGTCTGGCCACATCATCCCGCCGCAACACGATGACATTTCGCGCCGGCATTTTGGGGTCCTCACCGCCCTTGGAGCGCTCGCCGCTGCAGGATTGTCCACAGGCTTGTCCCCCACCCGGCTCCCACCCGCCTCCGAGTACCCAACGTCGGCCGCGACCTGCTGCATAACTTCATCGTCCATGCCGCCGGCATCAAGAACGACGCCGGCAGGGTTGCCACCGGAGGGGTCCAGCGTGAATGCGGCATAGCGAAGCACATCGGCCATACCGCTACTCTTGCGCTCCGGACTCCCCGTGTCCAGCACTTGCTGTTTCCACTCCACAAAGTAACGATTCCGCCACACAAAAACCGGCGTCGTCCGGCGGCCAAAAGCAGGCGTATTATTTAGCTACCACTGAGCATTACGGTCGGAGTCGGCTATGTCTGGCCACATCATCCCGCCGCAACACGATGACATTTCGCGCCGGCATTTTGGGGTCCTCACCGCCCTTGGAGCGCTC
>NZ_KI914649.1:28195-48364 GCF_000520495.1 Arthrobacter sp. H14 | reverse complement strand
TCCCACCCGCCATCACCGCAGTCGGCTCCAGCGGGCAGGCCGCCGTCACACTTGCCGCGGCGGTCCCCAACCGGATCTACCGGATCACAGAGCGGGAACCGTACCGGCCAACGCTGACGCCGAAGAACGAGTTCCGCGCGTTGTGGCTCTCCACTGTGGCCAATATCGACTGGCCGTCCCGGCCCGGCCTGACGGTGGCGCAACAACAATCCGAACTGCGCGGCTGGCTCAACCTGGCGCGGAGCATGCAGTTCAACACCGTTCTGCTGCAGGTCCGGCCCGCGGCGGATACGTTCTGGCCCTCGACGGTCGGCGAACCGTGGTCCAAGTACCTGACCGGCGTGCAAGGCAGGCATCCCGGTTACGATCCCCTCGCCTTTGCGGTCCGCGAGGCGCACGCCCGGAATTTGCACCTGCATGCCTGGTTCAATCCGTTCCGGGTTTCGATGGACACGAACCTGAACAGCCTCGTCCCATCGCATCCCGCACGCCTCCACCCGTCCTGGTCTTTCGCGTACGGCGGCCGGCGCTACTACAACCCGGGCATCCCGGCAGTGCGGAGTTTCATTATCAGGGTGATTGCCGAGGTAGTGGCGAAGTACGACGTCGACGGCGTCCACCTGGATGACTACTTCTACCCCTATCCGGTCGCCGGGCAAAGCATTCCCGACGACGCCGCGTACAGGTCCTTCCGCACGCTCGGGGAGAGCCGCGCCCACTTCCGGCGACGGAGTGTCAACGCCTTCGTGCGGGATCTGAGCTCACGGATCTTCAACACCAAGCGGCGAATGCTGTTCGGCATCAGTCCGTTCGGGATCTGGCGCAACCGGTCCACGGATGCGCGCGGTTCGGCCACGTCGGGGTTCCAGGCTTACGACGGGATCTACGCCGACTCCCGGCACTGGGTGAGGCAGGGCTGGATCGACTACGTCGTGCCACAGCTGTACTGGCATCAGGGTTTCCCGGTCGCGAATTACAACGTCTTAGTGGACTGGTGGGGCGCGCAGGTTAAGGGAACGTTCGTGAAGCTCTACATCGGCGAGGCGGCCTATCGGGTGGGAGATCCGGCCCAGGGCGCCGACTGGATGGACCGGCTGGAGTTGTCCAACCACACGGCCAAGTGCCGCACGACGCCGGGGGTCCGAGGCCAGGTCTACTTCTCCGCCAAATCCGTGCGGGCGGACCGGCTCGGCGCCATGACGCTGGTCAAAAACAAGTACTACAGCCGGGTCGCGATTCCACCGGCAATGCCCCATCTGGACAGTGCCAAACCGGCCGCCCCGGTGGTCACGAGCGCCCGCTGGAACGGCGCCGGCGTCGAACTTCTCTGGCGCGGCGCCACCACAGGAACGCTTCCGCGGCATTACGCGCTGTACCGGTGGGCCTCCAATGGCGCCTCGCTGCCGGCCATTCCGGCACAAGCGACGGCGCTGCGGTTGGTGCAGCGCCGTCGTGGAAATCCGGAACGCTGGGTGGACACTGGTGCTGTCCGCGGCCGGACTTATTGGTACATGGTGGTCGGTCTGAGCGATCTGATGGTCGAATCGGGTGGAGCGTCGGCGGTCTTCATTCGTGCCTGACCGCCGACGTCGCCCGGTAAATTCTCACCAACGGTGCGCGACATCAATTACCAGCCTCGATCCGCCGTCGGCATCATTCACGGTGAAGGTGCGGAACGGCAACCTCGCACGCAGTCCCAAACCGAAGGTTGTCGTCCCTTCGAAACTGCTGCCCATGGCTATCTGCCGGAATGTCCTGAAGTTGCTGACATTCACCAGCTCTTTCCTGTTCGACGGCCGGTACACCGCGTTTCCGTTCCGGTTGTAGGTCGGGGCATCGACGACGACGGCGAGATCCGCCCCGCCGCGCAGCTGCACCACCTGACCCGACCCGCCGGAGCGCACCGCATTGACGTACTTAACTGTGTAGCCGGCGTGCTGGCCCCGGATATCGATGACCATCCTGTCGAAGCAGGTATGCCTGCCGGCCCGGACGTTGGTTATCGGCGTACTGGTTGAACCTGCACTTGCCTCGGCCGCCGAACCCCAATAGATTCCGCAGTAGGGAGCTGCCGATGCCGGACCGGGAGCCAGCAGCCCCAGACCCAAAATCATCGCCATGGCTCCCAGCCACGCGTAGAACTTCCTCATGATACACCCCTGTAGTTGCGCGAATAGATGCATCTATGGTATGGCGATCTGAATCAGAAGGATCCGCCGGCGTCAACGATGGCGCGGAATTGTTACCCATGGTTGCGAATCGGATTCGCTCCAGGCGTGCTGGGTTGGAAGAAGTTGCCCGTCTTGTTACGGCGAGCGCTTGTTCGGTTGGTTTTCAGCCGGTGTACTTGAGCTGGGCGATTCCTGCCCGGCTCATGGCATCGCCGTAGGCACCGTAGATGCCCTGGAGCCAGACCTCCTGCTTGTCCGCGGAGCCGATGAACGCACGGTCGCTGGTGGCGCGGACTTCGTAGAATTTGAAGCCACGGCGCCGAATGGTGGGGATGGCAGCCTTGGTCAGGGCGCGGGTCATCTTGTGGGCATCGGCTCCATGGGCGACAATCGCTGATGCCCTGGGCACCCGCTGGACGAACTTCAGCAGGGGCTTGAGCCCTTCGTTGATCTGCTCCCTGTCGAGCTTGCCCTTCTGCTCGTCATAGACGTACCACGGGTAGACGTTCCACGGCATCACGTGCTCGGGACGCAGCCCCACATGCGCGTAGATTTCCGCCATCCGGGCTGCGCTGCTGTCATCATTTTCCGATGAGAGGAAACCGGACTCGACACCGGAACCCGGGTTGGAGAAAAGGCTTATAATCCGACAGTCATCCGAATCGTGGATCGGGTCGACGTAGGGCAGTTCCCTGGATTTTTGGGTCTTTAAGGTGTCGCAAAACCGATTGACTTCTTCGATATTTGGAGCGTACCGCCGCTCCCACTGTTGCTCGCGGTGAATATTGTCAGCCATGAGGCGTACCATGGTGTTCTCCTTGGGGTAGATGCTCCCCCGGTTTGTCCGCTGAATCCCAGCTGCTGGCGACATACATGCGAGTGCAAATCGCACGCAAGATTCATTGCCTTACGCTCAATCATCTCACGATTGGGTAAACAGGCGAGCCGGAATTCCATATTGATGCCCCGCCACGCCGATCCATTTCGGGTCGGGCATGGCCGCTCCACGATTATCCACGGGATAGGACCAAACATCTGGAACCACGGCGGCGTTGGCTTGTAGGTTTGGAACAAGCCATTGACGATGAAGGGACAGTACGTGTCGAAACGACCCAAGGCGAACAGACCCAAGGCGAACAGACCCAAGACCAAGAACAAGTCCAGCAAACCCAAGCAGCAGCGCCACCTGCAAGCGGTTCCCTCCACGCCAAAACCCACAGCCGAAGAGCGCGATAAGCATCTAATCGATTCATTCGCCCCGGACTTCATAGAGTGGTTCAGCCTGGAAACCAACGATCCAGACGGTGCGATGCTCTGCCTCAACATGGCACAGATCCTGGTCGAGATGTGCTCTGAGCTGACAAACGAGGCCACTGCCACATCGTTACCTGCATGGGCAGTCGAAGAGGCCATCGGCTCTGCGTACTCCGCAACGGCCGATGAACCCGGAGCCGCCGAAGCCTTCGTTGACTCGTGGCACACGTATGTCCATTACCTGCAGGACAGCGGCCGCTGGACCGGCTCTGACGAGGAGTTCGCAGAGACCCACAGTGTCCTCTCGGAGGACTGGGACGAGCACGACGTACCTCTGCCGAATGTGGACGTACCGGAACTCAGCCAATCAGAAGAAGCGATCGGCTTCTCGCAGCTGGAATTGATCCATCGGACGAACCGATTGCTGGAGTGGCTGGGAACGGGCCAGCAAGTAACACAAACCGGAGCCCTGCGGCGAAAAGACATCGAGGCAGCGGCTGCCTGTGTCGGCGTCCGGGTCAAGGCGGGCAATAAATCCAGTCCCGCGCTCGAGCCCCTGCCCGGACTTGAGCAGACGGATGACGAATCCGACGAAAGCACCGTACCGACCGTCCGTTCTATGCACGACGTCCTCCTGCTCAGCACTATATGGGCGGCGCTGAATGCAGCCGGGCTCATTTCCATGACATCGACGACCGTAAAGCCCACCGCTCAGGCAGAACAATGGCTGTACGGCGGCGTTCCGGAACAAGTCAACCAGTACCGGGATTTCGTGACCAGTTTCCTATTGCAGACCGCAGTGGCTGATGACGTGTTCGAGCCGTTGCGTCCCGCCGTCGCATCTCTGATGTTGATGGTGTTGACGGCTGGAACGTCGGAGCCCGTGGAAAGATCAAGGCTCGACGATCTGATGCCAGCACCGGAGGAAGAGCGGGACATGTTCAATACATTGATCGTCGGTTTCGCCACGGACCGTTTGGAGCAGCTTTCGGAACTTGGCTTGCTGACTGGTAAGGATCATTACACGGTGACCCCGGTCGTCGCGCAGTGTGTCGGTGCCATCGTTGACACAGTTAGAGATTTTGCACTGGCGGCTGACGACGACTTCGACGATGAGTTTTTTGACGATCCGTTCGCAGGCTCCAGCTCCTACACATTGGACGGCATCACGAACGCGCCCGGCGCCGAGGTATGGCAGCTGAAAATCGGACTGCGCGGATCGAAACCGCCGATCTGGCGACGAATCCTGGTGCCGTCTTCAATCCGGTTGAATGAATTGCACGGCGTCATCCAGCTGTCCTTTGGGTGGATGGACGCCCACATGCATCTTTTCAGCACTGATGGGCCCTACCGCGGCACTGTTTACCGCCCCGCTCACCCTGAGTTCATGGAAGAAGGAGACGTGGATGAGTCCGCGGTTTCCCTTGGTGAAGTGTTGTCCGGCACGGCCAGGAAACTGATCTACGTGTATGACTTCGGCGACGACTGGATACACGAAATCCAGCTGGAGGACACCAAACCGGATGCAGCCAGGAAGGACTTGCCTATTTGTACGGCAGGCAGAGGTGCAGCACCGGTCGAGGATTCCGGCGGTATCCAGGGCTGGATGGATAAGGTTGAAGCCGCTAACGACGCATCCCATGAGGAGCACCGCGACATTCGTGAGTGGCTGGGTCTGGCGCCCAGCGAGACTATCGACCCGAAAGCGCTTGACGTGGACGAAATCAACTTCAGATTGTCCACGTTGCAGTAGCCGAACAGTTCCCGGCTCCGCTACTAAGCGTAAGGAAGGGTTGGGTGCCCGGCGCATCGCCGGGCACCCAAGCCTTATCCGCGTAAGCTTCCCGTCAAACGGAGGTGGGAAGAACTATCAGCAACCAAGCCAGCAGTGGTGCCACCACGATGACGTAGCCGGTGTAGGCAAGCATCTTACTTTGGAAACGGGCCGGATCCTCGACCTGCGCACTGGCCATCACGATCACACCATTCGTTGAGAATGGGCTGACGTCCACGACAGTCGCGCAGAATGCCAAAGCAATAACGAATCCGGCTGCTCCGAGTTCACCGGTCGCGAGGAGCGGTGCCGCCAACGGTAATGCAATGAGGATGATCCCGAAGGACGAACCAACTGCGGAGATCATGCCGACGGCCACGAATATGACAATTGCCGTGAGCAGCGGCCACGGGATTTCAGCCGCTTTACCGCCCAGGAAGTCGATGGTTCCGTTTGCGCTCAGCACGCCCATGTAGGTCACGATGCCGCACACCAACAGCACGGCTGACCACGAGACCGTTTTCATGGCTGGCTCTGACCACTTGGGAGAAAGCAGGAGCAGCAGCGCTCCGAGGCCAGTTGCTGCCACGCCGACGTCGATGCCCATCAACGCGGTTACAAGCAGCCCGGCCATGGCGGCATAAGTGAACCAATTGTCGAGAGTTACGCCGGAGCTGGGGTGCGGGACGACGGACTCGGTGGTCAATGTGGTGCTGTGGCTTCTCACCCGTGTTTTGGTTGAGGTCGCGGTGCCCGCACCGCCTGAACCACTTGCACCGTCTGATCCGCTTGTGCCGCCACCGGAACCGGGACCGCTTGATCCACCCGCGCCGCCACTCTCTTCACCGGCGCTGCGAACGGAGTCGGCGGAAATCGTCTCGGACCTCCGCCACAGGTCCCTGCCGCGCACCAGAAACAGGACGGCCGCGAGCAGGAGGTTGAGGGCAAACGGGATCGCGAAGAGCAATACCGGGCTGATTACAATGTCCTGCTCCTCAATCAACTGATCAATACCGACCGCGTAGACAGTGATTGGCGAGAAAGCTGCGGCGAGCGCTCCGTGGCTGAGCATCATCCCCATTAAGAGCGGGTCGATACCGTACCGCTTGGCCAGCGGCATGGCGATCGGGGCGAGCATACCCACGGCAAGTACGGAGCCCAACGCCATCAGCACGGCGGCCAACAGGAACATCAGCCAGACAATGGCCCACGGCTTGCCACGCACGAGGCGGAGAGCCGAGTTCATTATGAGGTCGATGGTGCCGTTGACTCTGGCGATGCCAAACAAGAGCGTCACGCCGAAGACCACCAGGAACATATCGCCCGGGAAGAAGTTGACGATATCTTCGACGGAGATGCCGGAAACCCAACCTCCCACGATGAACGCGGCTGTAAAGCCGAGGAGTCCCATGTTGATGGGACGGACAGTCGCAATAGCGAATACGACGACGAGCGCCGCTATCGAGATGAAATAGACCATGATTGTCCTTCCTCCCGGATTTCCACGCCAGGGGCAGGAAAGTCGGAAACAGAGCCTTCGGTGGTGGACATCGTCTGGCTAAGGATCTGACGTGCCATTTCTGCGGCGTCCTCGATGGAGGACTGGTCAATTCCTGTTTGATGTCCCTGCGTGTGCAGATGACGGACAAGTTCTTCTGTCGCGAGATTTCCATGTGCACCCGGGGCGAAGGGGCAACCACCGTAGCCGGCCAGCGCGCTGTCAAAATTGGTGATTCCCAGCCCGATGGCGGCATCCACCGTGTCCAATGCCTGTCCATGAGCATTATGAAGGTGCAGGAACCATTTCACACCAGGTTCGGCTTCCATCACGTAGTGGACCGACTCGATCAAGCGGTTGGTCGGGGTGGTTCCCAAGGTGTCTGCCAGTCCGATATTGGTAACACCCATGTCGAGAAAACCGCGCACCACACTCAATAATTGGGCCGGTGCGATGTGTCCCTCGAAGGGACACGTAAACGCCGTCGAAATGCCTGCATAGAATTCGATATCCGGGAATTCGGCCACCCGCCGGCCAAGGTCCGCAAGAGCATCCTTCGTGCTGCTGCCCGCGTTGGCGTTGCTATGGGCCTGACTCGCTGAAGCAACGATCTGGATATTCCGAACGCCCGCGTCAACGGCCCGCTGAATGCCACGTCCGTTGAGCGCCAGGGCAGTTGAGACCACTCCTTCATGGTGGCCCAAACCTGCAAAGAGCTCCTCTGCATCTGCCATTTGCGGGACCTTGTTGGGGTTGACGAAGGATGCGGCTTCTATTCTTCGTACCCCCGCGGCCACCAATCCTTGGTAAATATCGAGTTTCCGGCCAGTGGGCACGGTTACGTCTTCATCCTGCAGGCCATCGCGCAGAAACACGTCTGTGATGTCGATCTGCATTAGACCACGTCCTTGAGCTCGGGGCCTTCGGAGTCGTCGCCGTAGACGAATTCCTTAAGCACTTCTTCGGTATGCTCCCCAAGTTCAGGCCCAACCCACCGGACCGATCCTTCATGCCCAGGGATTTTAGGAACTACTCCGGGGAAGCGAATGTCTTCCAGAGAATCTTCGACCATCACCTTGTGGGTTTGGATCATGCCGCGGGCCAAATAGTGCTGGTCCTCAGCGATACTCGGTGCATCGTATACCGGCGCCGCGGGAACTCCTGCTGTTTCCAGTTCCTTAAGCACGACGGCGAGCGAGCGTTCCGACGTCCAACGACTGATTGCGTCGTTGAGTTCCTCTTCACGCGCTCCGCGCGCCTCAGTCCCCAACAGCGATTCGTCCTCTGCGAGATCCAGCCGACCGATGGCGTTCATCAGACGCACAAAGACCGAATTGGAATTGCCACCAATGACTACTTCCTGGCCACCTTCGCAGGGATACGAACCGGTAGGCACTACGCCTGGAAGCCGTCCACCTGTGCGTTGCCGCACCATCCCATATGCGTCGTAGTCGGGCACGAGCGATTCCAACAGGCTGAAAACCCCCTCGTAAAGAGCCACATCGACCACTTGGGACGACGTCGTGCTGCTGCGTCCCGAAGCACGCTGCAGCATCAGCATCAAGGCACCGATGACTCCGTACAGTCCAGCGACGGTGTCGCCCATGCTGGCCGCTGCCCGTCCGGCGGGACGGTCTGGCTCGCCGGTGATGTACCGCAGACCGGCGAAAGACTCGGCGGAGCTGCCAAAGCCGGCCCGATCCTTATACGGACCTGTCTGTCCATAACCGGATATACGGACAATCACCACATCCGGATTGAGCTCTTTGAGCACATCAGGCCCCAGCCCCCAACGCTCCAATGTCCCGGGACGGAAGTTTTCGATGACGACATCGCATTTGGCCGCAATCTTCTTGGCCGCTTCGCGTCCTTCGTCCGTCCGCAGGTCCAGGGTGACCGACTTTTTGTTCCGGGCCATGGTGCGGAAAAGCATGGAGGTTTCACCCCTTGTCTTCCGCCAGTCCCGCAATTCATCGCCGCCCTGCGGCCGTTCTATCTTGATGACCTCGGCCCCAAAGTCTCCGAATAGTCGCGCCGCGAAGGGAGCTGCGATGAAGTTACCCAGCTCCAACACTCGTATGCCACTTAGGGGTGGCGTCTCAGTACCGATTTCCATATGGCTCTGTGCCACCTTTCTCCATACTTCCCATACACTGGGAATGTAATATCATTTAATGGGATGGAGCCTAGCAAGTGATGCGCACCACACACAAGGGGCTGAGCAATATTGTTTGGCAACCGCCCATGCGGTCCCAGGCATTGCGGTGGCCCGCCGCGATTCTTTCCCGATAGCCTCTCGGTATGGAAAGCCAATCTTCGTCCCCCGGCACACGCATGCTGCGAAGAGTCGCCGGAATTCTGGATGCCGTTGAAGGACAACCACTAACGGCATCCGCGATCGCTGAGAAAACCCAGCTCTCCGTTTCGACGGCGCACCGGCTTGCAGTGGACATGGCGGACTTTGGATTCCTCGCACGCAGGGAGGATGGCCGCTTCAGTTTGGGAACGCGGTTCAGGGTGTCGCCGCTTGAGGTTGCCGCGAAACCGATACTCGCTCAGTTGCGTGACCTCACCGGAGAGAGCGCGCAGATCTGGGTCCGGCGCGGGACAGCGCGCATGTGCTTGATTAGCGAAGACAGCAGACACGAATTGCGGGCCGCGATGCCACCCGGTTCCAAGTTGGAACTACCGGCCGGTTCCAGCGGTCGGATCCTTGCGGGCGGAGATGACGTCGACGAAGAATTGGCCAAGTATGGCTGGATCGAGTCTGTGTCGCAGCGAACGCCGGGATTGTGCTCGGTATCGGTCCCCATCTCCGTACGGGGCCAGCTCCTGGGCGCGCTTTGCCTCGCAGCTCCGGTTGCCAGATCAGGGGATAAGCCGGGTGAACGGTACGGGCATGACGTAGTCAAAGCCGCCCGGGATATCGAAGAAGCCGCGGAAAACTTTCTGTAACAGGCACCGCACCGGCCAAAACACGTAGAGACGTGGAACGGAACGTCCATAATCCTGGCGCGCGGCTACTCCCCCAGCACGACCCGCGGTACCGCTCCATCCCATTCCAGCGGTGCGACGAACATCCCGCGGTAGGTAAAGGCGGGATCCCAGCCGTGGAACACCAGATAGTCCTGGTCCATCGGACCGGTCACCACGTCCTGGCCGCCGGGACCGAGGTACCGGTGCTCTGAGGACTTCGTGGAGAAGATCGGTTTGGGCGTTTTAGCCCACGGACCGCTGAGTTTCGGAGCGGACGCGTAGCCGATGGCGTAGCGTCCATCCGAATAGGAGTTGGCGGAGTACAGCAACACGTAGGTGGTGCCACGTTTCACGATCGTGGGCGCTTCTACGAGGTCGCCCTCCCAATCGAGCGTCTGCTTAATAATTTTCTGCGGCGGACCGGTCAGGCTCAGGCCGTCCGTGCTCAGCGGAGCGGTCTGGATCCAGGTGTCGAGCCCACAGCAGTTGCCGTCGTTCTTCCACACCAGGTGCAAGCCGTCGTCGTCGACGAAGGTACTGGCATCGATGGCACCGCCCTCGTCGATCGGGCAAACCAGCATCTCTTCGCCCTGCGCCACAAAGGGTCCCGTCGGGCTATTGGCCGTCGCGACGCCGATGCACTGCCGTGCCGGGTCGAAGTTGGTGGCGGTGAAGTACAGCACGAAAGTACCCTCGGAGACTTCCGTAACCTCGGGAGCCCAGGTCTTGCCAGGGACCACCCACGAGGGCATTTCCGGCATTGCATCCTTGTCGAGGACCGTCCAGTCTTCCAGGTCCTTCGACGTCGCCATCTGGACATTCATTCCGTTGCCGTTGGTCGCATAGGCGTAGTAGGTGCCGTCGACTTCCAGGACGTCAGGATCCGGAAAGTCGCGGTCGATCACCGGTCCGGCCATATCCGGTCCCGATGAGGAGGCGTCCTCCGATGGGGAGCCCGCCGGAGTGGACGGGCCCCCACCGGAACAGCTGGCCAGCAGCAATCCGGTCAATAGTGCCGCGGGGAACAACGCCGAACGCGCGCCGAAGCGCCGGAATGCCTTGGCCATACCGTCTTAGCCCTTCACGCCGGAGCGCGAGACGCCTTCGATGATGAAGCGCTGCAGGAAGACGAAGATCACCAGTACCGGAATACTCGCGACGACGGCGCCTGCCATCAGCAGGTCGTACCGCACCGAGTTGGCTCCCTGCAGGGTGGACAAACCGGCCGGCAGCGTCTGCACTTCAGGACTGAACAGGACATAGACCGGCCAGAGGAAGTCGTTCCAGTTCGTCAAGAACGCGAGCAGAGCCAACGTGGCCAGGGCGGGCTTGGCCAGCGGCAAGACAATCCGGGTGAAGATCAGTAACCGGTTTGCCCCGTCGAGCCGTGCCGCCTCCTCAAGGTCCACAGGCAGCGCAATGAAGAACTGCCGCATGAAGAACACGCCAAACGCTGATGCCGCCGTCGGAACGATGATGGCGATCAGCGAGTTGAGCCACCCCAGGTCGCTGACAATCAGGTAGTTCGGGATCACCAGGATCACCGGCGGGACGAGAAGCGTTGCAACAATAATGCCGAAGACGACGTTCTTGCCCTTGAAGTTCATTCTCGCCAACGGGTAGGCAGCCAACGACGCCGTAATCACCACGAGTGCCGAGTTCAGCAGCGCCGCGACCATGCTGTTGAAAAACCACCGCAGCACCGGGGTACTGCTCTGCGGAGACAAGATGGCCTCGTAGGCCTGCAGGGTGAAGGGAATCGGAAGCCAACTCGGAGGAATACTGGTCGCATCACCGCGGGTCTTGAACGAGGTCACGATCATGAAGATGACCGGGCTGATGAAGATCAAAGCGACGATGCCAAGAATGACGATCCGCAGGATCTTGCGTCCCCTGTTGACTGGCCGCCGCTGCACCGGCCGGTCCTCGGTCTGTGCTGGCCTGTCGGTAAGCTGAGTCATTTCCTGGACTCCTTCTTCTCACGGAACAGCCAGAACAGGATGATGCTCAGCACCATCAGGAACAGCGTCAGCACGTAGCTCATGGCTGCGGCGCTGCCCATCTGGAAGTTGCGCAGTCCGGTCTCCGCAATCTGGTAGATCGCCGTGCGGGTTTCACGACCGGGTCCGCCCTGTGTCATCAGGTAGGACTGGCCGAACATATTGGCCGAAGCGATCAGCGTGATCATCGTGACGAAGATGAGAACCGGACGCAGGCCCGGCAGTGTCACATGGATGAACTGGTTCCAGCCATTGGCCCCGTCCATCCGGGCCGCCTCATAAAGTTCGGCAGGGATGTCCTGCAACGCAGCCAGGTAAATGACCGCGTTGAAGCCAAGCGTCCACCACACCGTCACGCCAATCAGGGCCACCCAGGCTGCCGGCGTCGACGTCGTCCAGGCGATGTCATCCGGCAAACCAAGAAGGCCGAGGTAGTAATTGACGAGGCCGATGTTGCTGTCCAGCAGGTAGCGCCAGAGGATCGCGACGACGGCCACACCGAGTACGTAGGGCGCGAAGTAGACCGCACGGAAGAAGTTCCGGCCGGGAAAATTCTTCGCCATCAGCAGTGCGACTGCCAGCGGAATGGTCAGCAGCAACGGCACGCTGAACAGCGTGAAGATGCCGGTTGCCTTCATGGAGTTCCAGAAGTTCTCGAAGGCGATGGAACCGGGCTGCATCAGCTCGATGTAGTTGTCCAGCCCGACGAACGGGTGGACCGGCATCGTGTAGTCCCAGGTGTGCAGGCTGATCCAGGCACCGAACACGATCGGCAGCAGCACGAAGCCGATGAACAGCACCAGATACGGAGCCAGGAAAAGCCATGGGGTGGCCTTACCCTGTTCCCGCACCGACCGTCCTGCCTTTACGCGGGGCTGGGGCGCCCTCTCTTTCGGGAGGACGCCCACTTCCGTTGTTGATTTCATGAACGGTCAGTTTCCAAACTGTGCTTCGTTTTCTTCCATCAACGTGCTGGCCTTCTTTGCAGCCTCGGTGAGAGCGTTCTTCGGCTCTTCCTTGCCGAGGACCGCATTGCCCACAGCTACTTCGAGGGTTTCGGCCTGCACCGCACCAATACCCGGGATAGCCGGCAGGAACCGCATGGTGTCGATCCGTTCCGCGATCGGTTGCTGGAACGTGCCGTCGAGCACTCCACTGGTACGGACCGATTCACGGGCCGGGATCATGCCCGCGCCTGCCCACTCATCCGAGTTCTCGCTCATCCAGGCGATGAAGACCTTCGCGGCGTTCGTTTTGTCCGCGTCCGGGGAGGCCTGGCGGGGCAGGAAGAAGTTGTGCGAGTTGGCCCAAACCGCATCCTCGGAACCGATGGTCGGAACCGGAGCAGCCTCAAACGGAAGACCGGATGCCTTCAGGTCATTGATCTGCCAGATGCCATCCCACGTAATGGAAGTTTTGCCGTTCTTGAAGGCGACATACTGCGAATCGATGGCAACGTCCCCGGGGCTGTAACCCTTCTCGACCATCGACCGTTGCCACTCAAGCGCCTTGACACCGGCTTCGGAATCAAACGTGGCCTTCGCCTCGTCGCCGTTGTAGGGGTCTCCGCCGTTCTGCCACAGCAGCGACAGGTTCATCAGGTGGCTGGGCCATTTCGCGGGCATCCAGAACGGGGTCTCGTAGCCTGCAGCCTCAAGCTTCTTCAGTGCCGCTTCAAAGGACTCCGCGTCGGTGGGAGCTTCCTTGATTCCGGCCTTTTTGAAGTGCTCGGTGTTGTAGTACATGGCGAGCGAGTGCACGTCCAGCGGAATTCCGTAGCGCGCATCCTTGTAGACACCGGCGTTCCAGACCTCTTCGGAGAAGTCATCGGCGGTCAGCTCAAGCGACTCGGCCAGATCATCGACGGGAACGATGACGTTGCGCGCAGCGTTGGTGGCGAGCTGGTCAAGGTGCATAACACCGACGTCGGGACCCTCACCGGCGGTGACCGCTGCTGGGAGCCGCTGGTAAAAGTCCGCCCACTGCATCGTGTTGGACTTCACCGTGATGTTCTCGTGTTCGGCGTTGAACTCCTTGACCATCTTCTTCATGAAGGGGCCATCGCCGCCGGTGAAGCCGTTCCAGTAGGAGAGTTCGACCGGAGGTCCGGTGTATTCGCCGGTAAATTCCTGCTGGGCAGCTTCCTGGCCGCCGGAACCTCCACAGCTTGTCAGCGCCATGATGGCTGCTGCACCGATGGCAGTGGCGGTGGCTAGGCGGCTGCGAACAGACCGCTTGGGGTGATTCATCATCGTCCTCCTCAGTGAAAACGTTGCTCCACGCTCGGTGCGCGTAACGGTGAATGGCTGTGCCCGCACGTCAGTGCGACCCAGCTCACGGCGTGAGGACCAATGTACAGCGCTGTAAACTGTAATGTCTAGTGTCGTTATGGAATCGCCACCTAGCGTCTCAGCGAGGTTACTTGGCGGGTCCATTAGGATTGCCGACAGGATGGGAAATATGAAGCAGGTCCGACTGGCCGATGTGGCCGAACTGGCCGGCGTTTCGATGAAGACGGTGTCGAACGTCGTCCATGACTATCCTCATGTCGCGCCGCAGTTGCGCAAGAGTGTCCAGGAGGCAATCGACCAGCTCGGCTACAAACCCAACCTGACCGCTCGCCGTCTCGCAACCGGCAAAACGGGCATGATCGCCCTGGCCATGCCGGAAATCGACCACCCTTATTTTTCCGAACTGTCCCGGCATATCGCCGAAGGAGCGACCCGCCGCGGCTACCGGGTGATCATCGAACAGACCTTGAGCGATGTGGATGCCGAGCATGCGGTGCTCAAAGACCGGGAAGCCGGACTGGTGGATGGCGTGATCTTCCATCCAGTGCGCATGAACACCTTGGAAATCGCCAAACTTCGCCGCGACACTCCCCTTGTGCTGCTGGGCGAATCAACCACGCCGGTCACCACGGACCACGTCATGATCGACAACGTCAGCGCCGCCGTCGACAGTGTCAAACACCTGCTCTCACTGGGCAGCCGCCGGATCGCCTTCCTCGGCGTGGTCGAGCACGACATCACCGGTTCCACAGACCAGCGGCTCCTGGGATATCAACAGGGGCTGGTCGGCGCCGGCATTGCGCTCAATCCCGATCTTGTTTTCCCCGTCCCGGATTTCTCCCCGGAAGCGAGCGCGGAAGCCGTCACTGCCGCCCTGTCACGGGGAGTGGATTTCGACGGCGTTGTCTGCCGTGACGACAAGTTCGCCATTGGCGCGCTGCGCGGGCTCACGGCCGCTGGCGTGAAAGTCCCCGACGACGTCGCGGTGGTCGGCTGGGACAACACCGCCCTCGGCTCCTACACGACGCCGACCCTCACCTCCATCGCCCCCGACAAGCTCCGGCTGGCCGAGGTCGCGCTGGAGCTGCTTGCCGAACGGATCAACGGTTACCAGGGCATCGGACGGCACCGCGTCGTACCGCATTCGCTCGCGGTCCGGCACAGCGCCCCGGCCCCGGGCAGCTGACGGTGGACTTTACAGCGCTGGAAATTTGGGTCAGGATATCCGCATGCCCAACATATCTTCGACCACTGCCAGCAGCCAGGACGGCACCTACCCGCGCCCCCAGCTGGTGCGGCAAGCCTGGCAGGACCTTTCCGGAGAGTGGGCATTTGCGCACGACGACGACGACGACGGCCTGGACGCCGGCTGGGCCACAGGCTCGCATGACTTCCCGCGCACTATCACGGTCCCTTTTCCGCCCGAATCCGCCAAGTCGGGCATCGGTGACACGGGATTCCACCCGGTTGTTTGGTACAAACGCACCATCACCGCCGACGACGTCGCTGCGGCCGGCCGCGCCAATGGCGACGACCGCATCCTCGTGCACTTCGGCGCCGTCGACTACCGTGCCGCCGTCTGGCTCGACGGCCGGCTCCTTGGAACCCATGAGGGCGGGCAGACCCCGTTTTCGTTCGATATCACCGGGCACACCAGCACCGGCGACGACCTGACTCTCGTCGTCCGGGCCGAAGATGACCCGCACGACGTTTCCCAGCCGCGCGGCAAGCAGGACTGGCTCGAGGATCCGCACGTCATTTGGTACCACCGCACCACGGGCATCTGGCAGCCGGTATGGCTGGAGGCCGTCCCGGCAACGCACGTGCAAAGCGTCGCCTGGCAGTCGGACGTACCCGCCGGAACGGTGCAGCTCGACGTCGAACTCTCGCACCGCCCCAGCGCTGCGGTCAATGTCCGGGTTGAGCTGAGCTACGGCGGCCAGCACCTCGGTACGCAGCAGCTCGCCACTTCCGAACCGCGCGCCCGGATGAGCTGTGCGATCGCCCGTCAGGCCAACGGCCAGGCGTACGAGTCCCTGCTCTGGTCTCCGGAACATCCGCGCCTGATTGATGCGCATGTGACTGTGCTCGACGACGACGGCGCGGTCCTCGATGAGCTCTGGTCCTACCTCGGATTGCGCAGCGTTGGCGAAGCCGGCGGACATTTCCTGCTCAACGACCGGCCGTATTATGTCCGCTCGGTGCTCGAGCAGGGCTTTTGGCCGGAGTCGCACCTCACCGCCCCGGATGCGCAGGCAATCCGCGACGAGGTCCAGCTGATCAAAGATCTGGGCTTCAACTCCGCCCGGCTGCACGAAAAAGTCGAGGATCCGCGCTTCCTGTACTGGGCCGACCGCCTTGGCCTGCTGATTTGGGGCGAAATGGGGAGCACCTTCGAGTTCTCCACCACCGCCGTCGAACGGGTTACGCGTGAATGGATGAGCGTTCTGAAGCGCGACCGCTCCCACCCCAGCATCGTCACCTGGGTCCCGATCAACGAGAGCTGGGGCGTCCAGCACATTTCCCACGACCCCGCGCAACTGCACTTCGCGCAGGCCATGTACCACCTGACGAAGGCCCTGGATCCGTCCCGTTCGGTTATCTCCAATGATGGCTGGGAGCATGCGGATTCGGACCTGATGACCATCCACGACTACGCGACGACGCACGACAGCCTGTTATCCCACTACCAGGATCCTCAGGCCGTGCAGGCACTTATCGACGGAATCGGTCCGGCCGGACGCAGGCTGATGGCGCTGCCGACCGGCAAGCGCAACCAACCGGTCATGGTGTCCGAATTCGGTGGCGTGTCCTATGCTCCGGACAGCGCCATCGACACCTGGGGATATTCGACGGCGGGATCCCCCGAGGAGTTCGCCGACCAGCTTCAGGGCCTCTTCTCGGCACTGTACGCCAGCCCTGTCCTGGCCGGTTTCTGCTATACCCAGCTCACCGATACCCTGCAGGAAGCGAACGGCCTGACCGACGAGCACCGCAAGCCCAAACTCCCTGTCGAAACCATCCGCAAGATCGTGACCGGGGACGACGGCGCCGCGTAACCAGAGGTAGTCACGCTCGGCGAGCACGGAAAGAGCTCGCCAAAAACGATAGACATGTGACCATATGGTCACCTATTATTAGAGCGTGGATGAAGTATTCAAGGCGTTGGCCGATCCGACCCGGAGGGACCTGCTCGATGAGCTCTTCCGGGCGGACGGCCAAACACTGAGTGCACTCGAAGCCCGCTTCGACATCACACGCTTCGGTGTCATGAAGCACCTGAAGCTGCTCGAGGAAGCCGGCCTGGTTGTCACCAGGCGCCGGGGACGTGAAAAACTCCACTTCCTGAACCCGGTACCTATCCGGCTCATCCACGACCGCTGGGTGAGCAAATATGCAGAACCGTGGGCCGCGGGATTGAGCGGCCTGAAATCGAGATTGGAAAGTCCGATGGAGAAGATTTTCGAAATCTATATCCGCACCACCCCAGAGGCTCTCTGGAACGCGATCACCGACAGTGAGATCAGGAGCAAGTACCAGTTCGGCAATACGATTAGCTCCGACTGGACACCTGGATCCCGCTTCGAGATGAGCAATCCTAAGGCCGGCGAGCTGCTCGGTGAAGGCGAAAACCTTGACGTCGATCCGCCGCGCAGGCTGGTGCAGAGCATGACTGCGTTGTGGGGCGAGGACGTGAAAAGCGAGGGAACCTCGAGGATCACCTGGGAGATTGAGTCCGTCGGCGACTCCTGCCGCCTCACGGTGACCCATGATCAGCTCAGGGAAGGGGCCAACGATCAGCTTTACGGTGGTTGGCCGATGATCCTCTCCGGGCTGAAAACCTGGCTTGAAACCGGCGAGGTCCTGACGACGCCAGGGTCGCTTATGTACAGCTGATTCATATCTGAAACCTCCGCACCCATATCCGGCATTTCCGCTACAGTGACGCGCAACCGCGGGACCGACACCAGGAAGGCGGGCGCTGATGGCGAGGACATTGACCAAACCGGATCGACCGAACGGGCCGGGCTTACGGGCCTCCATGTCGCTCTCTGCGGTGACGGCCGGTTTTGTTGCCGTGGCGGTCTCTTATGCAGGACCGATGCTGGTCGTTCTGCAGGCAGCCCACAGTGCCGGTCTTAGCAGGGAGCAGACGACGTCGTGGATCTGGGCCATCGCGGTGGCGAGCGGCGTGACCTGCATTGCCCTCAGCTTGTTCACCCGCCAGCCGGTCGTCGTCGCCTGGTCCATCCCCGGGGCGGCACTGCTGCTGACAGCCCTCGGAGATTACGACTACAGCGATGCCATCGGTGCCTATATCGTGGCCGCGCTGCTGGCATTGGTCCTCGGCGCGACCGGCCTCTTCGGAAAACTGCTGGCCATCGTGCCGAAGCCGGTGATGGCCGCAGTGCTGGCCGGCGTCCTGCTGCCATTCGTCCTCAACGTGGCTTCCGCCGTCGTCGACTCCCCTCTTATCGCCGGTGGCCTGGTGGCCGCGTTCCTGATCGGCCGGAGGATCACGCCCCGCTATGCCGTGCTGCTGGCCGTGCTGGTGGGAGCTGTCCTCAGTGCCGCAAGCGGGCAGGCCACGGCGCCGGCGCTCGAACTCGATATGAGTGGCCCGGTCTGGACCACTCCGACGTTCGATTTCCAGACCATCATGAGCATCTCCATTCCCCTGATGATCGTCACGATGGCAGGTCAGAACGGTCCCGGGCTGGCAGTCATGCACACCTCCGGCTACCAGGTGAACGACAAACTCATCCTCAGCGGAGCGTCGCTGGCCTGGCTGGTTTCCGCGCCGTTCGGTTCCCACGGCATCAATCTCGCAGCGGTCACCGCCGGCATCTGCTCAGGCCGGGAAGCGCACGAAGACATGCGACGCCGCTATATCGCCGGGCTCTTCTGCGGCATCTTCTACATCCTGTTTGGACTCTTCAGCAATGCCGCGGTGGCGCTCTTTGCCGCGGTCCCGGAAGAAATGATGACGGCACTGGCCGGAGTCGCGCTGCTCGGTGCCCTGCAGAGTTCCTTTATCGAAACGATCTCCGGCGTCAAGGAACATCCGATCGCGGTCGAAGCGGCGATCATAACGCTGGTCGTCACGGCGTCCGGGATCGCCCCGATGGGCATCGTCTCGCCGTTCTGGGGACTGCTGGCCGGCAGCGCCGCTTACCTCCTGCTTCGCCGGTATAGCCGAACCGCCGCAGGATCACCCGCCTAAACCCGACATCGTCGCGTCAGCCTCTCGGCCGCAGGTCAGCCCACTGCAGCGACCTGACCGGCGGCTAACGGGCTGACGGGGTGGGCCCTGCGGAACATCCTCCAGCCGTTGCGGCTAAGATGGCTCTCCGGAGCGATGGTACTCGGATATAGACTCCTCCTGACTGAAAATTGCTGCTGCATCGCTGTGGCCCCGCGGAGGTGCACGGATGGTTGACTGGACGACGGCGTTACTCGCCTCGGCGCCGATACTGGTCGCCTGCGCGTTGTTGGCCACCGGCCTGAAGTCACACTTTGCCGCGTCCGCCGCGGTACTGACCGCCGTCGTCGTCAGCTGGATTGCCTTCCCCATCTCCGCTGGAAACGCCACTGAATTCACGGCGTCGCTGGGACCGCTCATCATTGAGGTCCTGCTGATCATCCTCGGCGGTGTGATGCTCGGCGGGCTGCTGCGCGCGTCAGGAGCACAGGCGACCATCTCGACGTGGATCGAGACTGCCTGTTCCACGCCGCAGCGGGCGGTGCTGCTCGTCGTCCTGGGCATCACGCCGTTCGCCGAATCGGTGACCGGTTTCGGCCTTGGCGTCATCGTCGGGATCCCCATCCTGCTGCACTTCGGCCTCTCCCCTGCACGGGCGGCGACTGTGGGCTTGATGGGGCTCGTCCTCGGCGCCTGGGGATCGCTCGGACCGGGAACCCTTGTGGCGTCGGAACTGGGCAATGTCAGTTTTCGGGCACTGGGAACGTGGAGCGCGGTGTTCACCCTGCCCGTGCTGCTGGTGATGAGCCTGACCGCGCTTCTGCTGGGTTTCGGATTCCGCCGCGCCGCTCCATATATCCCGCACGCGGTGGGCGTAAGCCTGCTGATGTGGGGCGTGCTGATCGGTTTCAACTACTTCATTTCGGTTCCGCTGGCCGGCGTCGCGGCATCGCTGGTCTCCATCGCGGCGACCCTGCTGATCGCGAATCTCAGGGACGGCTG
>NZ_KI914649.1:11743-28095 GCF_000520495.1 Arthrobacter sp. H14 | reverse complement strand
GGGCCGATCCGGCGGGCGGTTCTTCCGTATTCGGTGCTGATTGTCGGGCTGCTGGTCACCAGCGTCCTGGTTGATTTGCTCAGCATAGAAGGCGCTGGTGAGTATGTGGCGAGCCCTGCGACCTGGCTGCTGCTGACCTGCCTGTTGACGCCGGCGCTGGTGCGGATGCGCGGCGTCAGGTTGTCCAGGTTGATCGTCGAGGGACTGGGCGCCTGGTGGACAATCGCATACTCAACCAGTGCATTCCTGGTGCTCGGCGGACTACTCGCCGCCAGTGGCATGAGCAGTGCCCTGGCCGGTTACGCGGCGCAGCTCGGGCCAGCCTACCTGGCGCTCATTCCGGTGGTCGGCGGGCTCGGTGGCTTCATCACCGGCTCCAACACCGGATCCGCCGCGATGTTCTCGACCAGCACGGTGCAGGCTGCCAACGCGTTGAACAGCAGCGCGCTGATTGCGCTGGCGGGCCAGAACGCGGCGGCCTCCGTCACGTTCATGGCGGCACCGCCACGGGTGGCCCTGGCAATCGCCGTCGCCGAGGGCGGCAAATCCACCACGGACTCCTCCACACCCGACGCCGGTCCCATCCAGTTCGGCAGCGTTTTCCGACCGGTGGTTTTGGCTAACGCCGGAGTCGTGGCCATCCTCGGCATCGCCTGCTTCCTGCTGGCGTAGGCGGGATTGGCGGGTTGGCGAAGCGGCCGCCGTCGCGGGCTGACCTCGCCGCCTGACCTCGCGCCCGTGAGCAGCTACGCCGTCGGAGACTGATCGAGCGACACGTGATCGCGCGGCACCACGACCATGGGCACCGGCAGCGAGCGGAGCATCTTGTTCGCCGTGGTCCCGAGGAAGAGTTGGCTGCGCTTCGCCAGCCGGCTGGACCCAATCAGGACGATTTCGCTTTCGTCCCATTTGAGGTCTTCTATCGCGTCCTCGATGGTCTTGCCGCGGGCGACGGCGGCACTCAATTCCGTCCCGGCCGTCACATTTTCGCAGGCCTGCTCCAGCACCTCCCGGGCATGTGCCCGGGCCTGCTCGACGGCCCGTTGGCCATTGACGTCGTCGTGCGCATCCAAGGCGAGAAGCGAGATCAGCCGCAGCGGAACATGGCGCAAGGCTGCGGCATCCACTGCTACGTCGAAGAGCGTTTCCGAGCCCGGCCGGGTACCGATGGCGCAGGTAATCCGGGTGATGCTGGCTGGTGCTTCATAACCTGACGGCGCAAGGGCCAGTGGCACCGGCGAAGCGTGCAGCAGCGAACTGGCGACCGACCCGACGGTGAACCGCTTGAGGAATCCGTTACGGGCAGCGCCGACGACGATCAGGTTGGCTTCGCCTTCGGTCGCCGCGTCGATAAGACCTTCGGCGAACGAATGCGCGTACCGAAGCTGTTTGGCAGCGGAGACGTCACTGGGAATCATCTCGAGGGCTTCATCGAGCCACTCCTGGGCGCGACCGGCGCGGATTTCCTGCACATTCCGCTCGGGACCGGAACTGGCTTCGACGGGCTCCGGCCCATCCAGGACGTGGACGACCTCCAGCCGGGCGCCCGGATTCCGGGCCAGAACGGCGGCCAGCGCAAGGGCATCCGCTCCCCGTGAATCAGGAGTGTAACCAACGATGTAACGCATGGACGATCCGCCCTCTCTCTAGTGACATTGCCCCTGAACATGTTGACCCAAGGGTGATGTGCATCAAGCAGTATCAGCATCGGGAGCGGATACGCAATATCGATTACCCACCGAAACAGCTTTGACCGTGAGCCCGATCACGCGTACGCTTCTTTCAATTGCCGAGAAACAGATTTCACCATACGGAACTTCGGGTATTCAGTGACTACATTCAATCAGGCTCAATTGACAGATCTTCAAGTCAGCCCCCGCTTGTATAACTACGATCTCGCCCCCACCAAAAAGGCGGGCCGGCGATGGGGCTCCTACAACATCTTCACGTTATGGGCCAACGATGTGCACAGCCTGGGCAATTACGCCTTCGCGATCGGGCTCTTCGCGCTGGGCCTCGGCGTCTGGCAGATCATGCTGACGTTCCTGCTCGGTTCGCTCCTGATTTTCCTGCTGCTGACCCTGTCCGGTTTCATGGGCGAGAAGACCGGCGTTCCGTTTCCGGTGATGAGCCGGATCGCATTCGGCATCAGCGGCGCACAGATTGCTGCCCTGGTGCGCGGAGGGGTGGCCATAGTCTGGTTCGGTATCCAGACCTATCTCGCCGCGGCCGTGCTGAATGTGCTGCTCCTGGCGCTGTTCCCCTCCCTGGAATCGCTCACCGAAATTTCGATTCTGGGATTGTCTGCACTCGGATGGATCTCGTTCATCTCCCTCTGGATCGTCCAGGTCGTGATCGTTAGTTACGGCATGGGCATGATCCGCAAATACATGGCCTACGTCGGACCGATCATCCTGACCACGATGCTCGCGATCGCCATCTGGATGTTCATCGAAGCCGGCGGATCCATCGCCCTGTCCACCGACAAGAGCCTGACCGGCGGCGAGATGTGGCTGCAGATCTTCCAGGGAGCCGCCCTGTGGGTCGTCATCTACGGCACATTCGTACTCAATGTTTGCGACTTCACCCGATCGGCCAAGAACAAGGCGGCCATCGTCAAGGGCAACATCATCGGCATCCCCGTCAACATGCTCTTCTTTGCCGCCATCGTCGTCGTTCTGGCCGGCGCGCAGTTCGAAATCAACGGCAACATCATCACTGGACCGTCCGACATCGTCCAAACCATTCCCAACACCTTCCTGCTGGTCGTAGCCTGCGTGGCGCTGATCCTGGTCACCATCGCCGTGAATTTGCTGGCGAACTTCGTCGCCCCGATCTACATGCTCGCCAACCTCTTCCCGCGGAAACTGAACTTCCGCCGCGCCGGACTCGTCACCGCGATCATCGGTCTGGTCATCCTGCCCTGGAACCTCTACAACTCCCCCGTGGTGATCGAGTACTTCCTCGGCGGCCTCGGAGCGGTCCTCGGCCCGGTATTCGGCGTCATCATCGCGGACTACTGGCTGCTCCGCCGGTCCAAAATCAATATTCCCGACCTCTATACAGATGAGCCCGACGGCGATTACCACTACCGCTCGGGCTACAACCGCCGCGCCATTATCGCCCTCGTTCCGGCGGCCATTATCGCCATCGCGCTGGCCCTCGTGCCCGCCTTTGCGGCGCTGTCCGGATTCTCCTGGTTCATCGGAGCCGGCCTCGCGCTGGTCTTCTACATCGCCATCGCGGACCGCAGCAAGCCAATCCGCGACGTCGACGGCGAGCCAATCGCCGTCGCAAGCGAATAACCGTCCAACGCGTCACGACCTCACCACCCCCGCAGCCAACCCGGCACCACATACATTGCACTACTACCGCGCACACCGCACAACGTTAGGAGGCCTGGCGTGAGAATCCTCGTCGTCAACGTCAACACCACCGAGGCCATGACCGAAGCCATTGGCCGCCAGGCAGCCGCCGTCGCCGCGCCGGGCACGGAGATCATCCCGCTTACACCGCTTTTCGGAGCCGACTCTGTCGAGGGCAATTACGAAAGCTACCTGGCCGCCGTCGCAGTGATGGAAACCGTCCGCTCCTATGATGGCCCGTTCGACGCCGTTATCCAGGCTGGCTACGGCGAACACGGCAGGGAGGGACTTCAGGAACTCCTCGACGTACCGGTCGTCGACATTACCGAAGCCGCCGCCAGCACCGCCCAATTCCTCGGCCACAAGTACTCGGTAGTCACCACCTTGGACAGGACCGTGCCGCTCATCGAAGACCGGCTCAAACTGGCCGGACTGTTCGACCGCTGCGCCTCCGTCAGGGCGAGCGGCCTCGGTGTGCTCGAGCTAGAGCAGGACCACGATGCGACCGTGAAGGCGATCGTCGCCGAGTCCATCCTCGCGGTGGAGCGGGATAAGGCCGAAGTGATCTGCCTTGGTTGCGGAGGCATGGCCGGACTCAACGAGCGCGTCGTCGAACATACCGGCGTACCCGTTGTCGACGGCGTCGCAGCAGCAGTCACCATCGCCGAGTCGCTGGTACGGATGGGATTGTCTACGTCGAAAGTCCGCACCTTCGCGCCGCCGCGGCCCAAGACCTTCAAGAACTGGCCACCGGCCACGGGACCGTTACTGGGGGCTTGAGAACTGTCTGGGAAGAGGGTTGTCCATGACAGCACTGAGAGTGGCTTCGAGATGTTTCTCTTCGATAGCGGCCGCCTTGTCCCCTTCTCTATTGCGGCAGGCGTCGATCAATTGCCGATGATCGGCGTTGGCTCTCGCCGGAACGTCCGAAGATAGCAGGATTGACCACCTGACATAGAGGGCCGAGCTGTCGCGTAGCCCCGTAAGGATCTGCATCAGATTGGGCGATCTGGCGGCGTGGGCAAATACGGCATGGAAGTTCCGATTGGCTTCAACCCAGGCATCAATATCTGAAGAATCGTTCATTTGCTTCCATAGGTTTTCAGCGATGTCGAGCTCAGCATCGGTGATTCTTTCGGCAGCCTTACGGACGTTGAGCGGCTCGAGCAAGAGCCGCAATTCATAGATCTCCAGCAGTTCTTCCCTGTTCAACTCCCGCACGATGGCTCCTTTATGGGCATCGATACGAACCAACCTGCTGTCCGCCAATTGGCGCAGGGCTTCACGAACCGGGCCCGTGCTAATTGATAATTGAGCAGCGACTTCACTTTGGGTGAGACGGGTGCCTGGTACTAATGCCCCGCGCACGATTGCGCGCCGCAATATCTCATAGGCCAGCTGCTGGGCCGTCTGCCGGGAACCTTTTATTCCAGATGAAGCATCAGAAAGTGCTGAAAGATTCGGTTCGGCTGATCGTGGGGGTTGAATATCCATAATCATTGAATTATCTCCCACAGATAGATCCCATCCCAATTAGTTTTAGTAGTCATGCGCCGAGATCCCGTTTTCACTTCGTTGTGCAACCCGCGCAAAGTTCGCTGCAATTGCGCTCTCCACGGACGACGTCGTTATCGCCACGCTGAGGAGTATGCGAGCCTTCGTCCCATCGAGATCTTCCGCAGGGATTAAACCCCCCGCCAGAAGTTGCTGTTCCGAACCGGGGAAGTCGTAGGTTTTTCGCAGTAAGGCTCCGGAGCCCACACGCGAAGCAAGCACCACCGGAAGCTTCTTGGCCGCTTTCAACAGCGGATCCACCCACCAGGACGGAACGTGGCCTCCCCCGAGCGCCTCCACCACGACACCGTCATAGGACTCCATGGCCCGCTCCAACAGGAATGTGTCGTCTCCAAGGCATACCCGTATCAACGCCACGCGAGCCATTTTTTGACCAACCGCAACCGGAAACGACTCGTTGCGGTATGACGGCCAATTGAACGCCACTTGTCCTTCATGCACCCTGCCCACCGGCCCTGTCGGCGGAGAGACAAAGGCCGATGGACTGGTTGTATGCGACTTCCGTACGGAGCGGGCGAGATGAATTTCGTCATTCATCACGACAAGGGAGCCTCGCCCCATGGCATCCGGACAGGCCGCCACAGATACCGCAGCTACAAGATTTCCAGGTCCGTCAGCGCCCGGCGAGTCCGCCGTCCGCATCGCTCCGGTGAAGACAATCGGCTCGCGACGTGACCATAAGAGGTCTAGGAGAAACGCCGATTCTTCCATCGTGTCGGTTCCCTGAGTGACGACCATTCCCCTTGCCCCCGCGCTGCAAGCCCGCTCCAAATCATTCCGCAATTCCACCAACTTCCGGAAGTCCAACGACGCTCCGGGAATCTGACAGAACGAAGCAGCGTCGATGATCGCGATCTTATCCAAGGCTGGGATGGCTTCGATAAGTTCAGATGCATCGATTGTGGGCGAAGCGCCTTGACCGGGCTTGGGAGAAGTCATTGCCACGGTTCCTCCTAGCGAGCGCAGGCTTACGCGGGGAAGCGGTAATGGGTCACTCGTCATGGGGAGTCAACCTCCGGATCGGTTCTCAACGGCTGCAGGACCGTCAATGTTACTGATGACAATACACAATCTATTATGTATTGTGATCCACATCTCATCGATCAAGAGCTGAAACGTTCGGTGTTTGGCCCATTAGGGCGGTTCCCCTATACACATCAACCCCACGACGGCATACGTGCCGATCACCGACATAGATAGCGAGCCTTGAATGAAAATCCTTTCCTTCCATGCACCTGACGGAGTACGACTGGGCATCGAGACAGATGCAGGCGTCGTTGATGTTCGCGCGGCTGCAGCAGCGGCCGGTCTTCCTGCCCCAGCAACGATGCAGGAACTGATTGCTGGCGGTGCGGAAAGTTCTGATCAACTTAAGCACGTACTCGGCACGGCAAAAGAGACCGTTCCAGCAGCAGAGATTTCATTTGCCCCGCCGATAAATGACCCCAACAAGATCATTTGCGTGGGGGCAAACTACCGGAAGCATGCCGCGGAGGCAGGTCTGCCCCTGCCGAGTCGTCCGATCTATTTCTCCAAGTTCCGCAACAGCCTTGCCGGGCATCAAGAAAGCGTCGCCGTGCCATCTGCGACCGAACAGGTCGACTATGAAGTTGAGCTGGTTGCTGTCATCGGCCAGCCAACCCGCAACGTGGGCGTCACTGAAGCGCTCGATTACGTATTCGGCTATGCCACCGGAAACGATCTTTCGGCCCGTGAGCTCCAAATGCGCACTACTCAATGGCTGTATGGCAAGGCAATCGACGGGTTCGCGCCCCTCGGACCCTATATCGTCACAGCCGATGAAGTGGCGGACCCGCAGAATCTAAACCTCAAGTGCTGGGTCAACGGCGAGCAGCGCCAGAACTCGAACACGAAAGACATGGTCTTCTCCGTTGCGGAAATGATTAGCGACCTGTCGCAAATCATGACGTTGGAGCCGGGTGACCTCATCTATACCGGAACGCCCGAAGGAGTGATCCTTGGCATGCAGGAAAAGATCTGGTTGAAGCCTGGCGACGAGATCTCATGTGAAGTCGAGGGCCTTGGCGTGCTAACGAATGCCCTGGTTGGGGAAAGGGTTCTGCAATAACCCAAAACTCAGCTCCGTTCGCGATCCGCTGAGGACTATCTTCAGCGCGGCGGAAGACGTCTCATCCACAACTATCAGGAGATCCAACCAATGGAACCGTCTATTCTGTCTCTTCTTCCGCCGGTTATAGCCATCGGCTTGGCTATCGTCACAAAGAGAATCCTGCCTTCCCTGGCAATTGGAATCATTCTCGGTGCCCTGCTGTACAGCCAATGGAACATTCTTGCCACCCTCGCGCTCATCTTCGACGTAGCGTCGGGCCTCGTCATTGCGGACGGCAGCGTCGCAGAGGAGATGTACATACTCGCATTCGTTATTCTGCTCGGAATACTGACGTCGTTCATCTACTTGTCAGGGGGACTGCGAGCATTCTCTGAATGGGCGATTACGAAAGTCAGGACACGTGTTCAAGCGCAGCTGGTTCCCATCGTCCTCGGTATCATCATCTTCTTCGATGATGCTTTCAGCAGTTTGGTGGGTGGCAACGTCAGTAGGACGATCACCGACAAACACCGCATTTCACGGGCAAAACTCTCGTATTTAGTCGACTCCACTGCAGCGCCGGTGATTATATTGATGCCAATCTCGGGATGGGCGGCATTCATCGCCGCCACGATGGCGGGGATCCTCGCCGCGAACGGCATCACCCAATATTCAGGCTATGAGGCATTCCTGCTTTCAATTCCGACGAATTACTACGCCATCACCGCAATCTTGTTCGTCATCGCTGTTGCATACTTCTCGATCAATATCGGCCCTATGCGCAAGCATGAAAAAGCCGCGATCGAAGACGGCGTGTTGTTCGACACCTCCCAGGGCCCCGTGCCCGGTGAAGCTGATCGCAATCTGCCGACCCGCGATGATGGCAAGGTCGGTGACCTGATTCTGCCAGTGGCAACACTGATCGGCGTCACAGTGGTTTGGGCACTTTGGATCGGCATCTCCAACACGGAGGGCGCGATAACCCCGATGAACGTTCTGGCCAATACCGACGTCATCATTTCCCTCTTCTATGGTGGTCTGGCCGCATGTGCTCTGTCGGCGGTCAGGCTCCTGATGAAAAGGGTTCCCGGGAAGCAGGTAGGAAAGGCAACGTGGTCGGGAGTCCGGTCAATGCTGATGGCCGGTGCCGTGCTGTTCCTCGCCTGGATGACTGCCGGAATCATCTCGTTGCTGGGAATCGGCGAGTACGTCGCCCGCCTGCTCGATGGTGATCTCGCCATCGCTCTGCTGCCGGTCATCCTATTCGCCCTCGCTGCATTTATCTCATTTTCGATGGGGAGCACGTTCGGCACCTTCGGTCTAATCCTGCCGATAGCCGCTCAAATCGCAATTACGGTGGACATCTCACTCTTGATTCCGGTGTTCGGTGCCGTACTCGCGGGTGCCATCTTCGGAGACCACACGTCCCCGTTGTCAGACACGACGATCCTGTCTTCAATCGGATCGGGCATACATCTCATCGATCACGTCAAGACGCAGATGCCCTATGCGATGGTCTGCGCCGGAGCCTCCATGGTCGGATACATTTCCCTTGGACTGAGCAGGAACATCGTTGTCGGCCTGGTGACGACACTGGCCGCCCTCGCCATCGCCGTCTTTGTACTCAGGACGAAGTCGGCTGGTGTTAGAACCCCTGCGACCGATAGCGCGAGGAGCAGCGAGTAGTGTCACTCGACCGATCGGCTTTGGTCACCATAGATGTCCAGCGGGACTTCTATGAGACCAACGCACCTGCACGGATTGACGGGACGGCAGAGTGTATCCCTGCCATGAGCCGGGTCGCCCGCGCCTTCCGGTTGGCCGGCCGTCCCATCATCCATGTCGTGCGGCTGTATGTCGCTGACGGGTCGAACGCTGAGCCGGTCAGGCGGACGGTGCTGTCGACAGCAAGCATCGTCCGCCCTGGAACAAAGGGCAGCCAGGTCGCCACGGATCTCCTGCCACCGGAGGCGCCTCAGCTCGACGCGGATGTTCTGCTGGACGGAGCCCTGCAGCAGGCCGGTCGGTCAGAGTGGCTCATGTACAAGCCGCGATGGGGCGCCTTCTATAACACTCCCTTAGAGGAGCATCTCCGGAGGCTCGAGGTTACTGATTTGGCGTTCGTCGGCTGCAATTTTCCCAATTGCCCGCGGACCAGTCTCTACGAGGCCAGTGAGCGTGATTTCGCGACAGTTCTGGTTTCGGATGCGGTGAGCGGAACATACGAACGCGGCTTGCGCGAGGTGGCGGACATTGGCGTCACCGTCACAACGAGCGAGGCGATCATAACTGCGCTGAGGGCGACAGCGAATGAACTTGCACCTAAGGGATGACCTGCCAAGCACGTCATCCCTTACGCGTCGTAGCGCATCGTGGACGGAATTAGTGTGCCCCGACCGGCCCCGCCGCCACACTGTTGACGTTCATGCCCTTGGAACCGAGCATCCGGGGCAGGCTGCGATCCGCTTCCTCCAGAGGGATTGAACAAGTATCGCTTCCGGCTATTGGATGCGCGACGTTTCTCTCACAAGCTGTGAAACCAGATGGGACGTTCCCAAAACCATTGACATGTGTCCTACATCTCATTACCGTGATGTCTTGTAAACGTTTTCAAACGTAGGGACGCAATGTCCGCATCGAGTGTTACGAGCGAGTCGTTGTCCGGGAATGCGGGCAGCAACGGCCCCATGCACTCCGATGCTTCTGCCGCTCCGGTGCGCATCGTCGACTTGGCGAACGAGTTGGACCTCTCAATCGCCACCATCTCAAGAGTCCTGAACGACAGCCCGGCGGTGAGACCAGAAGTTGCCGAACGCGTCCGCACTCATGCATTGACCCGCGGTTATGTGGCCAACCGGCTCGCCAGGTCCCTGCGGTCGCGTACCCGCAGCTTTGTCGGCTTCCTGGTCCCCGCCATCGAAAATCTCGCCTACTCCATTGCTGCCGATGCATGCGCGCAGTATGTCTCCCGCTCCGGCCATCAGCTGATCCTGGCCATTTCCGGTGACGATCCAGAACTCGAATTCAACGCTTTGCGAAGTCTGGCAGAGGCCCGGGTCGGTGCGGTTATCGTCGCGCCGTCGCCATCAATGACCGCGGGGTCCCGTAAGTTGCTCGCCGGAATGTCGGTCCTTGAATTCAACCGCACCGCTGGCTTGTCCAAGAACATGGTGCTTTGCGACGAGCGGGCGGCGTTTATCGAGGCCGCAAGACACCTGCTTGATCTGGGGCACGAATCGATCGCCTATATCGGCACCACCGATGCGGTCAGCAACGGACGCGAGCGGCTTGAGGGTGTACGGGAGGAACTGGAGCGCAGAGGTAAACAACTCCGGCAAACACACATCCGCCTGCTTCCTCCGACCGAGGGCGACGGCTACCAGGCAGCCCAGGAACTCCTGTCCGGCCCGGACCTGCCGACTGCCCTGCTCGTCGGAAGCTCCAGTTTGTCGATGGGCGTGGCGCGGGCAGTGCGGGAGTTAGGCATCAAGGTTCCAGAGGAGCTGTCCCTGATCGTGTACGGCGACTCTCAATGGGGACAGTTGTTCAGCCCGCAACTCACCACCATCATGGCGCCGTACCGGGAGATGGGCGAGAGCGCCGCCAACCTGGTTGCCAGCATTCTGTCGAAGGACGAGAAGGAACCAGCCCAAGTTGTCAGGATGCACGCGGAGCTCCTCTTGCGCGGTTCAACGGCCCAGCCAACAAACATGTCCAGGAGGACTTAACACATGCGCATTACCGACATCAAGATCGCCGAAGTTCCCTTGGACGCGCACATCAGCAACGCCGTCATCAACTTCTCGAAGATGACCGTTTCCATGGTTGCCGTGTACACGGACGCCGTCGTCGACGGAGAGCCGGTCGTCGGCTACGGCTTCCATTCCAACGGCCGCTATGCCCAAACCGGTCTTCTCACCAACAGGCTGCTTCCACGGTTGGAAGCGGCCGAACCCAAAGAATTGCTCGACGACGGGACCGGCATCATTGATCCCGTCGCCGTCCGTCAGATCGTGATGCGGAATGAAAAGCCCGGCGGCCATGGTGATCGCGCGGTGGCGGTAGGCACTCTCGACATGGCGATGTGGGATCTTGCTGCGAAAGCTGCCGGCAAGCCGTTGTACCGGGCATTGCACGAGCGGTTCCGCCCGGACAGCACACTGCCCGAGACCGTTTCCGTTTATGCGGCAGGCGGTTACTACCGGAAGGGCGACGACATACCCGAGCTGCAGCGCGAGATCAAGGAGTACCTCGGGCTCGGCTACATGGACGTCAAGATGAAAATTGGCGGCGCGTCCATCGGGATGGACATGAAACGGATCGAATCGGTTCTTGAAGTGTTGCCCGAGGGGTCCCGGCTGGCTGTAGACGCCAATGGCCGGTTCGGGTTGCGGGAAGCCCTGGACTACGCGGCAGCACTCGAAGCGTACGACCTGGTTTGGTATGAGGAACCATGCGACCCGCTGGATTATCAGACACACGCAGCGATAGCTCAGGAGTACGGCGGCGTTCTCGCCACCGGGGAGAATCTATTTTCCGTACACGAGGTCCGCAACCTTGCACGGTACGGCGGATTGCGCCCCGGAAGGGACGTACTTCAGATGGACCCATGTTTGAGCTATGGCGTTTCCGAGTTTGTCGAAATGCTCGATGTACTCGATATCCATGGCTGGCGACCGGGCCGTTGCTACCCCCATGGCGGGCATCAGTACAACTTGGCGATTGCGGCAGCCTTCGGCCTGGGTGGCTGCGAATCCTATCCCCGGGTCTTCGAACCGTTCGGCGGCTTTGCAGACGAAACGCCGATTATCGACGGTCAAGTCCGCCTTCCGGAAGCACCGGGGATCGGCATTGAACACAAATCAACACTTCGTGAGCTGTTCAACCAACAGTTCTAAATCAGCGGCCGAAGGCCGCAGTTGAAAGGAATGCATCATGGCTAGAGTTCGGACACAGAGGGGCATCGCCGTCCTGGCAGGGGCAGCAATGGCGCTTACCGGGTGCGGCACGACGCAAAGCAGCACCGACGACGCCGCCGAGAATTACCCGACACAAGCAGTGCAATACATTATCCCGTTTGATCCCGGCGGCGAGTCCGACATCACCGCCCGACTCCAGCAACAAGCGCTGGAAGACGCGATGGGGCAGTCCGTCTCGGTCTCGAACCGCCCCGGCGGTGGCGGCGCGGTGGGCTGGTCGGAACTGGCAACCAGCATTAAGCCCGATGGGCACACCCTGATGGGGGCGAATCTGCCCCATATCGTTCTGCAGCCGCTTGCCAGGGACGATGCGGGTTACGAAACAGAGCAGATCAAATGGGCCTACATCTTCGAGAGCACCCCCAACGCGCTGGTCGTCTCGAAAAACAGCCCGTACGAGACGGTCGAGGACTTCGTCAAGGCAGCAGAGGAGAAGAAGCTCACCGTCGGCGGCAGCGCATCGTTTTCAGCTAACCACATAGGAACATTGGCCTTCAACAAGGCCGCCGATATCGATCTCACCTACGTGCCATTCAGCGGCACGGGTGCCGCCACTCCCGCCCTGCTGGGCGGCCAGGTCGATGCATTGATGACCTACAACACCGAGGCTTTGAATCTGAAGGAGCAGGGAGCCAAGGTGCTCGCAGTTGCTTCAGAGGAACCGCTTCCCGAATTGCCAGAGGCGCCGACCTTCAAAGATTCAGGTTACGACGTAGTCCAAGGTGCATGGCGCGGCGTTGCCGTTCCGCCGGAGACCCCGGATGCGATCGTGCAGCAGGTCGCCGACGCGTTCAAGGCGGTCAACGAGGACCCTGAAGTGAAGCAGAAGATGGAAGAACTCGGATTCCATATTGAAGACATGGGCCCGGAGGAGGCGACGCAGTTCACTGAAGAGCAAACGGCAGAGGCCGAAGACCTTCTAGAGCGCTTCGGTCTCCTCAAGGACTGATGCCTCCATGTTCGTAGACATTACGCAGGCCATGGGCCAGGTCGTGACGCCGATGATGCTGCTCCTCATCATCGTCGGCGTTATTGCCGGCATGGCCGTCGGTGCGACACCGGGTTTGAGCGCGACAGTTGGACTTGCCCTGCTGCTGCCGATCACGTTCGCCATGGACCCAACCACGGGCTTGGTCCTGATGGGCGCTTTCTACATGGGTGCGATCTACGGCGGGTCGTTTACGGCCATCCTGGTCAACACTCCCGGTACGCCGTCATCGATTGCAACAACGTTCGATGGCTATCCGATGACGCAGCAGGGCCGCAGTGAAGCAGCGATCATCGCCAGCACTGTCGGGTCCGTCGTCGGGGGCGTCATCGGAGTTATCGGACTGCTCGTCCTTGCACCGCTCCTCGCCCAGGTTGTGCTGGCGTTCGGGCCGCAAGAGTACTTTTGGATGGGGATCTTCGGCCTAACCATGATCGCGGGGATTGCCCCCTCGCTCGTCAAAGGACTCGCGGCCGGCTTCCTGGGTCTGCTGATCTCCACAATCGGCATCTCCCCCGTCGGCGGGGAGGTGCGATTCACCTTCGGCTTCACTCAAATGCAAGGGGGCATTCCACTGATCGTGGCCCTTATCGGGCTGTTCACGATTCCGACAATTGTGGACATGGTTATCGCCCCAGGCTCGAGGACGGCGGCCATGGCCGCAGATGCACAAGCCAGGCAACGAGGCGGCGAGTTGAAGAGTACCCTGCGTGATCTCCTGTCCCGGCCGCTCAATCCCATCAGATCCTCCATCATCGGAACCTTCGTGGGCATCCTGCCCGGCGCCGGAGGAAGCGTTGCGAACCTGATCGCATACAACGAGGCAAAGCGCACCTCCAAACGAAGCAAGAATTTCGGAAAGGGCGAGATCGACGGCGTCGTCGCACCGGAGGCTGCCAATAACGCCGTCGTCGGTGGAGGAATGGTCCCACTGCTGACGCTGGGAATTCCCGGGGCGCCGCCGGATGCCGTGATCTACGGCGTGCTCCTGCTGCACGGGTTGCGTCCTGGGCCTGATCTGTTCGAGGAGCAAGGTGTACTGACCTTCACCTTCATTCTCGCGGTCGGGGTATCAGCGATCCTGATGGCTCCGGTCGGCCTGGTCGCGGGCCGCGGGCTGCAGCGGGCAGTGGTCCGGACGCCAACACACTACCTGGCTCCCCTCATCGCATTGCTCACTATTGTGGGATCCTATGCGGTCCGGAACAGTGCCCTCGATGTCCTGATGATGGTAGCCCTTGGCCTCATCGGTTATGGATTACGGAATGTCGGCCTGCCGCCGGCAGCGATCGTGCTCGGCGTGGTTCTGGGACCGATCATCGAAACCGGCCTGGCACAGGGTCTATTGACGGCCACCGCTCAGGCGAACCCCTGGACGTCGTTCTTTACCCGGCCGATCAGCCTGGTACTTATCGTCCTCGTCATTCTCGGACTGGCCTGGCCACTAATCACGGACCTCAGGGAAAAGCGGAAAGCCGGGAAGGTGAAAGCACCATGAGGGCAAATGTGATTTGTGGAGCGATCCTCCTCGTGGTGGCCGGTGCATTCTGGGTCCAGCGGAACTACAACGACCCGATGGTGGGTGTTTTCCCCGACTTTGTTCTGATCGTTCTTGCCGTATCCGGGGTGGGAATTCTTGTCCATGGCATCCTGCGCGGTGATCGGACCCGCCGTCCGCGCGAAATCAGCTTGCGCATGTTTGCCATCGCGGCTGCATTGGTTATCGGTTGGGCCTTTGCTCTGGGAATTTTCGGCTTCACGATCAGTGGGGTGGCCGCCTTTTTGATCATGGCGCTTCTGATCCGGGAGGGCCGGCCGCGGCTCCGCGACGTGGTGCAGGACGCCGTCGTTGCCGTCGTCGTAGTTGTTGGTTGCTTTCTGATCTTTACGCGGGTCCTCTTGGTTCCGCTTCCAGTTTCCACACTTATCGGTATGTAGAAGGAGAACGTATGCAGTACCAGATTGCGACAATAGCCGGAGACGGAATTGGTAAGGAAGTGGTTCCGGCCGCGCAGCGTGTCCTCGAAGCTGCCGGCACCAAGTGGGATTTCAAGTTGGAATGGGAATCCCAGGATTGGGGCTGCGAGTACTACACCCGGACCGGGTCCATGATGCCTGAGGATGGTCTTGATCAACTCCGGAATAGTGACGCCGTATTCCTCGGTGCCGTCGGCTATCCCGGAGTTCCAGACCACATTTCGCTCTGGGGTCTGCTCATCCCCATCCGGCGCGCATTCCGCCAGCGCGTGAACTACCGTCCAATCCGTCTGTTCCCGGGAATTGATGGGCCCCTGCGCGATACCGGTGACGGCGTCGACTTCGTCGTCGTACGCGAGAACAACGAAGGAGAATATTCCGAGATCGGTGGCAGGATCTACCGGGGTCTCGAGGAGGAGATCGCGATCCAGGAGTCAGTCTTCACCAGGCGCGGCGTGCGGGGCGTCATGGAATACGCCTTTGAGCTGGCAGGTGAGCGAAAGGGGCAGTTGCTCTCCGCGACAAAGTCGAACGGGATCGTCCATACGATGCCGTTTTGGGATGAAGTGTTCAATGAGACTGCAGCGTCGTATCCGGACATCGCGGTATCACAAATGCATATTGATGCATTGGCCGCGTATTTCGTCCAACGTCCGCAGTCTCTCGACGTGGTGGTCTCTTCGAATCTGTTCGGTGACATCCTGTCCGACCTCGGTGCGGCCGTCGCTGGCAGCATCGGGATTGCACCATCAGCCAATATCGATCCCACGCGGACGCACCCTTCGATGTTCGAGCCGGTTCACGGTTCCGCGCCGGACATTGCCGGCAGGGGGATCTCCAATCCAATCGGTCAGATCTGGTCCGGTGCCCTCATGCTGGAGCATCTGGGCCAAGAGGAGGCGGGCGGAGCAATTATCGATGCCATCGCCAGCGTGCTGGCGAATGGTGGTCCCCGCACGGCCGACCTCGGCGGTACCGCTACGACAGAGGATGTCACCCGGGCGGTGGTCGACGCCCTGACCGGCTGAGCCGAATAGGTTCTATATCTCTGCCGTAGCGTGATGCCCTTCTGATTCGATCAGGAGGGCATCACACATTTCGGGATAAGGGCTGCTACTCGTCGTGGCCCTGGTCAGAGCTCATCTGGTCCTCGGCGGGCGGCGTTTCACCGGGAGGGACGCCGCCGCCCGGTTCGAGGCCCGTGACGTTTCCGTCAAGTGGATCCGGATTGGTATTGTCCCCTTTGCTTTCGGAGTTCCGGTCGCCGGGGTCCTTGTCGCCGTCGGGCTGTTCACCGTCGGGCCGGTCCGGATTCTGGGGGTCCTTCTCAGGGTGGTAGCTGCTCATAACTTCGTCTCTCCTTTAAAATAGTGGTTAGAGAACCGGCTTGCCGCCGC
>NZ_KI914649.1:8784-11643 GCF_000520495.1 Arthrobacter sp. H14 | reverse complement strand
GCCGCCGGTAACCGCGACGCGGGACCCGGAGACGTAACTGCCGTCGTCGGAAGCGAGCAGTACGTAAACGGGCGCCAGTTCAGCCGGTTGACCGGCCCTGCCCAGCGGCACATCCTGCCCGAAGGACTTCACTTTCTCCTCCGGCATCGTGGACGGTATTAACGGTGTCCAGATCGGCCCCGGCGCCACGCTGTTGACCCGGATACCTTTAGGACCGAGCATCTGGGCCAGGCTGGCGGAAAAATTGGCGATGGCTGCCTTCGTTGCGGCGTATGGGGCCAGTTCGGGACTCGGCGTATCGGAGTTGATCGAGGAGCTGCCGATGATGGCGGACCCGGGCTTCATATGCGGCACGGCGGCCTTGACCAGGTGGAACATGGCCCCAATGTTGAGCTTGAAGGTGTAATCCCACTCCTGCTCGGAGATCTCGTCGAGCGACTGGTGCGACATCTGGAAAGCGGCGTTGCTGACGAGGATATCGACCTTGCCGAACTCCTCGACTGCATCCTCGATGACATCCCGGCAGTGCTGTGCATCAGCAAGATCGCCACGCATTAATACCGCCTTCCGACCTGCCTCTTCGACCAGCCGTGCGGTGTCCTCCGCATCCTCGTCTTCATTCAGGTAGGCAATGAGAACGTCCGCGCCCTCGCGGGCAAACGCAATCGCGACGGCCCGACCGATGCCGCTATCTCCGCCGGTAATAACGGCGGCTTTGCCTTCGAGTTTGCCGGAACCGCGGTAGCTGTTTTCACCGCAGTCCGGAACGGGCGTCATTTTGGATTGTACGCCGGGTACTTGCTGTTGCTGCGCCGGTTGGCCCATCAGTGTGCCTCCAAGGTGTTGCATGTCGCGGGAAACGATTGCTAAGCACCCTTAGAATATAGCGGTGGCCGAAGGTTGGGAACCGGCTGGCGCAGAAACTCTGGCACCTGCCGGTGGCGGTCAGTGGCGGTCAGTCTTCGCTGACCTGGTGACGGAAGCGGTCGCGCTTGGTGTGCAGATCCCACAGGTGTCCGGCCAGTACATCAGGATCCTTCTCGGGATCGTCGGCGATGATGCGGCCGCCGATAATGAGCTGGGACACCTGTATTCCTTCTTCACCAAGCGCCTCATTAAGCAGCTGCGCATAGGCGGCCTGCCCGGCGAACGCCACCGAAGTGCCCGTGACGTTGCGGCCCGGCTTTACGGCCGACCCACCGTTGACGAACAAGATGGTGCCGCGGTTTTCCCCGAGGAAACGCATTCCGGGGACCACCTGATGCACCGCAGCGACCGGTCCGTAGATAGAGAATTCGATGGGACCCTCAAGGTCGGTCGGCGTGGTTTCCAGTACCGGGCGCATGAAGTCCTTCTGCGGCAGCGGGCTGTACTGCAGAACCTCAATCGGGCCCAGACTTTCGGTTACTTGTTCCAGCGCCTTGGCAATTGACTCCGGGTCGCGGACATTGGCGGCAAAGCCCTTGGCCTGCACCCCCTCCTTGGCCAAGTCCTCGGCCAATGCATCGAGGCGTCCCTGATGGCGGGAGATGAGGCCGACAGCAAAGCCCTCCGCGCCGAACCGCCGTGCCACAGCTGCGCCTAGTCCTGGTCCTGCTCCGATAATCGCAATAGTAGTCATACTGGCGTCAAGGCATGACGGCGCCCGGGTATTCCATGGATTATGGTTAGGAACCGAATCCATCCCCGGGCTCCGAGAGGTGCGTGCATGAACCAGCCAGCATCCGGAGGGCACGTTCGGTGAATGACGGAGCCTGGGAGGGACATCCCAAAAGCAGCCGCGGCTACCACAACATGGTGCTGGGATTGCTCTTCGCGGGAATCGCCACTTTTGCCCAGCTGTACTCCGTCCAGGCGGTGCTCCCCGGCATGGCCGAAGACTTCGGTGTCAGTCCGGCAACTGCGGCACTCAGCGTTTCAGCCGCGACGCTCGGGCTCGCCATCGCCGTCATTCCATGGTCATGGGCCGCGGACAGACTGGGCCGCAAGCGCGCGATGACGTGGGCCATCGGCGCCGCCGTCGTATTTGGCCTGCTGCTACCGCTGGCGTCCAATTTTCCGGTCCTGCTTGCCTTGCGCTTCGCTGAGGGTGCAGCGCTGGGCGGGATTCCTGCGGTTGCGTTGGTGTATCTCAACGAAGAGGTCCACCGGTTACACGCCGCCGTGGCCGCCGGAACCTATGTGGCGGGTACGACGATTGGCGGGCTGGCCGGACGACTCATTGCTGGACCTGTTACGGGCTTTTTCGATTGGCGCGCCGGTGTACTGGCGGTGAGCATCGTTGCCGCATTCGCCGCCGTCGCCTTCGTCTGGCTTGCCCCTGCACCCCGGGGTTTCCGCCCGATAGTCCGCGGCGAAGGGCCCAAGCTCTGGGAACGGATCGTGCTGAACCTGCGGTCCAAACGGCTGCTGGCCCTTTACGCTCAAGGTTTTCTGCTGATGGGCGGGTTCGTGGCGGTCTACAACTATCTTGGTTTCCGGTTGGAATTGCCACCGTTCAACCTTCCAACATCACTGGTCAGCCTGCTGTTCCTCGCCTATTTGGCGGGCACCGTAACGTCCGGATTGGCCGGCAGGATAACCGTCCGGCTTGGCCGGCTCCCCGTGCTGCTCGCCAGCATTCCGGTGATGCTTGCCGGACTGGGCGCAACGCTCATCAGTTCGCTGCCGGTGATTCTGGTCGGACTGCTGATCTTCACCGGCGGGTTTTTCGCCGCACACTCCGTCGCCTCCAGCTGGACACCACGGCTTGCCTCGGTCGGTAAAGCCCAGGCATCGAGCCTCTATAACCTCTTCTACTACGCCGGATCCAGTGTGCTTGGCTGGGCCGGCGGTCTGTTTCTCGTCGACTACGGCTGG
>NZ_KI914649.1:5551-8684 GCF_000520495.1 Arthrobacter sp. H14 | reverse complement strand
GCTGGACCGGCGTCGCACTCTTCGCTGCTGCGCTGACACTGGTGGCAGGCACCATCGCGGCCGCCGCCTTGCGGGAAACGCCGACCGTCTAATCACGGTCACGACCCACTGCTTGCGAAATGCCCGACGACGGCGTAGCGTCTCTCCTCGTGTGTTGCACACTTAGCGCACTCGTTGCACATGTTGCACAGCGTTAATCCGGCCCAAAACGAGAGAGATGAAGTTGGCGATCTTGAACTCAGCGATGCCCGCCAAGGACACAGAGGTTTTCTGCCTCGGCGAGTCGATGGCGCTCGTCGCGCCCGTGGAAGCGGAACCGCTCGAGTTTGCCGAATCCTTCACACTCGGCGTCGGCGGCGCCGAATCGACGGTCGCCCTCTACCTCGCCGAACAGGGGCACGCGGCAGAGTGGGTCAGCCAGGTCGGCGACGATCCGCTGGGCCGGCGGATGCTGCGCACATTGAACCAGCACGACGTCGGCACTTCCCACGTTGCCGTCGTCGAGAACGCTCCCACCGGCGTATATTTCAAGGACCCGCAGCCAGGCGGAACGAAGGTGCATTACTACCGGACCGGTTCCGCGGCTTCCAAGATGACTGCCGACGTCGTCAATTCCCTGCCGCTGGAGGACGCGCGGCTGATGCACGTTTCCGGAATCACCGCCGCGCTGTCCACATCCTGCCGGGAACTGTTGTCTGTGGTGTTCGACCGCTCCGCCGACGCCGGCACGCTGGTCTCCTTCGACGTGAACTACCGCCCGGGGCTGTGGCCGGTCGACGAGGCCGCGCCCGTTCTCCTGGACCTCGCACGCCGGGCCGATGTGGTTTTCGTCGGCCGGGACGAAGCGGAGGTGTTGTGGGGTACGACCGATGCCGCCAGTGTCGCGGAATACATAGCCGGCCGGGGGACAGTAGTAGTTAAGGACAACGACGTCGGCGCAACCGAAATTGCCGGCGGCGCCAGTGTCTTCGAGCCGGCAGAGACGGTCGAGGTGGTGGAGCCGGTGGGTGCCGGTGACGCCTTCGCCGCCGGGTATCTTTCCGCCTTGCTGCGCGGCAGGCCCTCCCGGGGGCGCTTGCTGAATGGTCACCGTCTCGCGGCCCGCGCGCTGGGCAGCGTCAGCGACTTCGTCCCCGCGGGAGGTAGGTAGCCATGTCGCAAAGCATTCAGCGCGCCGCCGACATCCTGGAGTTCATCAGCATCCACCCGCGGACGCCGTCGCAAGTCGCCGAACATCTGAAGGTCCACCGCTCGACGGCGTTGCGCATGCTGCAGACCCTGGCCGATTCCGGGCTGGCCCGCCGCCGCCAGGACGGCCTCTATGGCGTGGGCTACCGGCTGACCGGTCTGGCGAATCTGGCCCGCGAGCAGTTTGACCTGGCCAGCCTCGCAAAACCCGAGCTGGCGGCCTTGGGCCAGCGGTGCTCGCACACCATTCACCTCGCCGAACTGCAGAGCCGGTCCATCGTCTACGTCGACAAGTTCGAGCAACCCGGCATGGTGCGCCTGTACTCGCAGATCGGCCAGCCCGTGCTCCTGCATACGGCCGGCGTCAGCAAGGCGATCCTCGCCCACCAGTCCCCCGCCGTCGTCGAAGGCATGCTTGAGGGCTGCGATTTTGCCCGCTACACGGATGCGACGATCACCTCGCCGGAGGCCTTCCGCGCCGAACTGGAAATCACCCGCGAGCGCGGCTGGGCTGCCGATGCCGGCGAGTACGAGGATTACGTCAACTGCATCGCCATGCCACTGCGCGACGCGAACGGCGCCGTTGTCGCCTCCGTCTCGGTCACGGCGCTGAAGGCACGGGCGGACCTGGGCGAACTGCAGAAACTTCTGCCCGAACTCGAAGAAGTAACAACATCAATATCAAAGGAGATGGGATGGCGCCCGTAAACGAGTGGTTCGATGAGGCCTTCGCAGCCTGCCCGGTGATGGCCATCCTGCGCGGTTTCAGCCCCGACAAGACCGTCGAACTGTCCGAAACCGCCTGGGATCTGGGCATCGACATCGTGGAGGTGCCGATTCAGTCGCCGGACGCGCTGGACAGCCTCGCCGCCGCCACCGCCGCGGGAAAAAAGCGCGGCCGGCCGGTCGGAGCGGGAACCGTCATCAGCATCGGGCAGCTGGAGCAGGCCGCCGCGCGCGGTGCCGCCTTCACCGTCGCACCCGGGTTCGATGCCGCCGTCGCACAGGCCAGTATCGACGCCGGACTCCCCCATTTGCCCGGCGTCGCGACGTCGACGGAGATCCAGAGCGCGCTCAATCTGGGGCTCACCTGGATCAAGGCATTCCCGGCCACCTCGCTGGGGCCCGGGTGGTTCCGCGCCATGCATGGGCCCTTCCCGACTCTGAAGATCGTGGCCACGGGCGGCATGAGCACGGTCAACGCGAAGGAATACTTCTCCGCCGGCGCATCCGTGATCGCCGTGGGCTCCGCCTTGGAAGATCCGTCACAGCTGGACCAGCTGTCCAAACTCGCCGCCCGGCCGCAGTAACAGCCCCCGCCCGCAGCAGTAGCCACCCGGGCACAACCCCTATCCATTCCTTGCACGAAGGGACTGCATGAAAGTCACCAAACTAACCACGTATCAGGTACCCCCGCGCTGGTTGTTCCTCAAGATTGAGACCGACGACGGCGTCACCGGCTGGGGCGAACCGGTCATCGAAGGCCGAGCCGCCACCGTGGCCGCCGCCGTCGAGGAACTCTCCGACTACGTCGTCGGCAAGGACCCCCGGCACATCGAGGACCTGTGGAGCACTATGTACCGCTCCGGCTTCTACCGCGGCGGGCCCATCCTAATGAGCGCCTTGGCCGGCATCGACCAGGCCCTCTGGGACATCAAAGGCAAGACTTTCGGCGTACCCGTCTCCGAACTGCTCGGCGGATCGGTGCGCGACCGGATCCGGGTCTACTCCTGGATCGGCGGTGACCGACCGGTCGAGGAACTCTCCGACTACGTCGTCGGCAAGGACCCCCGGCACATCGAGGACCTGTGGAGCACTATGTACCGCTCCGGCTTCTACCGCGGCGGGCCCATCCTAATGAGCGCCTTGGCCGGCATCGACCAGGCCCTCTGGGACATCAAAGGCAAGACTTTCGGCGTACCCGTCTCCGAACTGCTCGGCGGAT
>NZ_KI914649.1:0-5451 GCF_000520495.1 Arthrobacter sp. H14 | reverse complement strand
GACCGGCCGATACCGCCGCCGCGGCGCGGGAAGCCGTCGCCCGCGGCTTTACAGCCGTCAAGATGAACGGCACCAGCGAAATGCAGTACGTCGACAGCTGGGACAAGGTCCAGACCTGCATCGAAAGCGTGGCCGCAGTACGCGACGCCGTCGGACCCAACGTCGGCATCGGCGTCGACTTCCACGGCAGGGTGCACAAGCCGATGGCCAAAGTCCTGCTCCGCGAACTCGAGCCGTTCAAGCTGATGTTCATCGAAGAACCGGTACTCAGCGAAGAAACCGACGGCCTGCTCGAAGCAATGCGCCAGACCAGCACCCCTATCGCACTGGGCGAGCGGCTCTACAGCCGGTGGGATTTCAAGTCCATCCTGGCCAGCGGCGCCGTCGACATCATCCAGCCTGACCCCTCGCACTCCGGCGGCATCACCGAAACCCGAAAAATCGCCGCCATGGCGGAGGCGTACGGCGTCGGCTTGGCACTGCACTGCCCGCTTGGACCGATCGCACTGGCCACCTGCCTGCAGCTCGACGCCGGTTGCCACAACGCGTTCATCCAGGAACAGAGCCTGGGCATCCACTACAACACCACCAACGACCTGCTGGACTACGTCAGGGATCCCTCGGTTTTCGCCTACGACGACGGCTACGTCACCATCCCCACGGGGCCGGGACTGGGCATCGACGTGAACGAAGAGTACGTCCTCGAGCGCGCCGCCGTCGGACACCGCTGGCGCAACCCCGTCTGGCGGCACGCCGACGGCTCCATCGCCGAATGGTGATACTGGAACCTTCACTGCCGTAAACGCACCTGCCTACGCATCAATCCCTACCCCGTCGCGCCCCCAAAATTAATCCAACCCGCCCAAACCAACCTGAGTAAGGACCTATATGGATATGCTCGAAAACTGGACCCAGCCGATGGGGACAGTTCCACTGCTGTTGATCGCGACCGGAGCAGTAGTATTCCTGCTCTTCCTGATCATGAAATTCAGGATGCACGCCTTCGTCGCGCTCATCCTCGTCAGCCTCATAACCGCATTTGCGACCGGAATCCCCGCGGGCAGCATCGTCGATGTCCTGATTTTCGGTTTCGCAGACACCATCGCCAGCGTTGCCCTGCTCGTCGGTCTCGGTGTGATGCTCGGACGGCTGGTTGAAGTCAGCGGCGGTGCACAATCGCTGGCCGACTCGCTGATGCGCCTGTTCGGTGAGAATCGCGCGCCGCTGGCCCTCGGCGTCGCATCCCTGATTTTCGGTTTCCCGGTATTCCTGGACGCCGCCCTGGTGGTCATGCTGCCGGTGATATTCGCAGTTGCCCGCAGGCTCGGCGGCGGCATCCTGCTGTACGCCCTGCCCGCAGCCGGCGCCTTCTCCGTGATGCATGTCTTCCTGCCGCCTCATCCGGGACCCGTCGCCGCGGCCAGCCTGCTCGATGCCAACGTCGGCCTGCTCGTGTTGGTCGGTCTGGCCGTGGCCCTTCCCACCTGGGTCGTCGCCGGTTACGCCTTCGGCCAGTGGAGCGGCAGGCGCTTCAGGTTGCCGGTACCGGAATACATCAGCGGCGGCGCAGAGCAGGAACACGACCAGCATCCGCCGAAGGCGCTGACCGTCGTCTCGATGCTCCTGCTGCCCATCCTGCTCATCACCATGAACACCGTCCTCAATACCCTCGGCACCAGCGGAATCGTCAACGCTGACGCCACGTGGGTTGGCGTATTGATGACCCTTGGCGCCACCCCGGTTGCCCTGCTCATCTCGGTTCTGGTCGCTTCCGTGGTACTGGGAACCCGGCGCGGCCGCAGCCGGGCAACCATTGAGGGTCTGCTCGACAAGTCGCTCGGACCGATCTGCGCGATTATTCTCATCACCGGTGCCGGTGGTATGTTCGGCGGAGTTCTGGTCGCCAGCGGCATCGGCGACGCCCTCGCCGGATCCCTCGAAAACATCGGCCTGCCCATCATGATCGCCGGGTTCGTAATCTCCACGATCATCCGCGTTGCCCAAGGATCCGCGACTGTGGCGTTGACAACCTCGGCCGCGTTAATGCAGCCATTGGTGGCGGCTGGCGACTACAACGCCATGCAAGTCGTGGCCATCGTTCTGGCTCTTAGCGCTGGATCCGTTATGCTGAGCCATGTTAATGATTCGGGATTCTGGCTCGTCGGCAAGTTCCTTGAACTTGATGTTAAGACGACGCTCAAGACCTGGACAGTTATGGAAACGATCATCGGTTTCGTCGGATTCGGGATCAGCTGGCTCATTTTTGGACTGGCATCGACCTAGAACCGGAGGCCGGACAGGTGCGCGCCGCGTGCCCGTAAACTGCTGGATAGGAGAACTTCGCGGTTCTCCTATCCAGCTTTCATATCGGGCGTGGACCTGTGCCGCGCTTCGAGCCCTGCCGCCTCATAGGATAGAAATGTCGAATGACCACTGAAGTCGGGCGTGAACGCCCCCCGTGGCGCCGCCTGTTCGGTGTCCCTCTGATAGTAACGCTTTCCTTCGGGCTGCTGATGGTGGTGACGGCCGCGGCGGCGGGACTGCCTCTGCGTGACCCCGAGGGCTTTCTCGGACCAAGCTATGTGCGGCTCCCGCTGTTGGTTCTCCTGGTGATGGCGGTCGACGTCGTACCCCGGGTTCTGCTGCGAAGGCCAGGCATGCGCGGGCTGGTCAAGTCGATAGTGCAGATACTGCACGAGCGGTGGACAGGACCACGGCTGGCGATTGTTGCCGCGGGACTCGGCACCTTCTACCTCGCGTACGTGGCCTACCGTAATCTCAAGAGCTTCCTGCCGTTCCTGCAGGAGCGGCTGACCGACCGTGCGCTGATGGCCACCGACAGCTGGTTCGCCTTCGGCAGCCACCCGGCAGACGTGCTTCATACGCTTCTGGGAACCGGTTTCACCACCGTGGTGCTCTCCGCCGTGTATATGTTCTACATGCTCTTCGTGCCCATCACGCTGGCCGCCGCACTCGTCTGGTCCAACGACCTCACGCGCGGAGCCTGGTACGTGACCGCGCTGAGCTTCAACTGGATTCTCGGCACAGCGACGTACTACATGCTGCCTTCGCTCGGACCTATCTACGTCAATGAGCAACCATTCGCCGACCTGCCTCCGACGGCGGTCACGGACTTGCAGGAGGCGCTGTACGAAAACCGGCTGGAGGTGCTCGCCGATCCGCATGCAACGGAGGCCGTCCATGGCATCGCTGCCTTCGCTTCGCTGCACGTATCCGTCGTGTTCACTGCTGCACTGATCGCCCACCTGGCCCGGCTCCCGAAGCCGGTGCGGTGGACGATGTGGGGCTTCCTGGTGCTCACCTCTATCGCAACTGTCTACTTCGGCTGGCACTACGTCGTCGACGTTCCCGCTGGCCTGGCTGTCGGTGGACTCTCAGTGGGACTCGCCGCCCTGGCAGTAGGCCGCAAGACCCGGGTCCGGTCGGATGTGCTCGTGAGGACGCGGCGCAGCCAAGTGGCCTCTCCACTTCCAGCGCGCGAGCCCGCCCTTGATGTCGTTCGGAGAACCAGCCCGGTAACGGGCGAAGAAGGAGTGTAAAACTACCCGGCTGCGTTCCGAAGCATAAAATCGCGATCGGGATTTCGGCCCATCTCCGGATCCGGCGGAGGCGACGCGTCCTTGGTCGGGATAGTGTCCTCGATCGGAATGCGGGCCGGCAGCGTCCGGTAGCGCTCCTCCGGCAGATCCACCTCCGGTTCGTCAAGCACCCAATCTTCCTCGGCCATCTACATCCACCTCCACTGGTTCTTTCAGTATGCGCTCATTCAGCGTCGCAATCGACAGTCTGCAGTTTGGAGTCGGTCACGCTTCGGGCTACGGTTCTGGTGGGCTTGGAGATTTCGGACAGTGGGACCATTTAAACTGAGGTTGCTACTGAACCGGCTGCTAAAGCCAAGTGAGGATGAAACGCGATGCCGGTAATTGAACATGCTGCCCCGGTACGGACCGTACGGTTCGGCCTGGCTTTTTTCGGCGTCCTGCTCATAGCACTGAATCTGCGGGTCGCCTTCGTCAGCGTCGGGCCGTTGCTGACGGAAATCAGCAGTGAGCTGCAATTATCGAGCAGTATGGCCGGGCTCCTGACCGGCCTGCCCCTCATCTCGTTCGCTGTAGCTTCCCCCGTCGCCCCGAAGATGGCGCACCGGCTCGGATTGGACCGCGCCCTTTGGCTCTCTCTACTGCTGCTCGCAGCGGGAACCATCGCACGCTCGGTGCCCATTGAGGGAGCGATCTGGGCAGGCACGGCGTTGCTGGGTGTCGGCATCGCCTTCCTGAATGTCCTGTTGCCCTCACTCGTCAAACGCGATTTCCCTAATCGGGTCAGCAGTATAACGGGCCTCTACACAGCGGTTCAGGGTGCCTTCGCCTCGGCCGGTGCCGCCGTCGTCGTACCCATTGCCAACTCGGCAGAGAGCGGGTGGAGGCTTGCCCTTGGAATTTGGGCCGGTCTCGCGCTAATCGCCATGGCCGTCATGCTGCCGAAGCTCCGCCGCCGCCCGACAGCGTCCGTAGCTGACACGGGAGGTGCCGAGCCACATCGGTCCCCGTGGAAATCGGCCCTGGGCTGGCAAGTCACAGTATTCATGGGCCTTCAGTCAGTCGCCTTCTTTACCTTTATGACTTGGCTTCCCAGCATTGAACAGGATCAGGGCGTTTCCCAAGCTACGTCCGGCATACACATCTCCATATTCCTGTTCACCGGAGTGGTTTCGAGTCTGACTACGGGAGTTCTGCTGCATCGGTCCCGCGACCAGCGTCCACTGGCGTTGACCACAAGCGTCTTCGCCCTGACCGCTTACCTGGGACTCGCCTTGGCCCCGCATTTGTCCCTGCTTTGGATGATCGTGGGAGCCATGGGTTGTGGCAGTCTCATCGTTATCGCCCTATCGCTGTTCAGCCTGCGCACCCGGGACCACACCCAGGCGGCAGAACTTTCAGGCATGGCCCAATCCGTGGGCTATGCGCTTGCCGCAGCCGGCCCAGTAGCTTTTGGTGCGTTGTATGACTGGAGCGGCGGATGGACGGTGCCTCTCATGATGATGGCGGCAATCATGCTGGTCATGTGCTTCACCGCAGTTCTAGCGGGACGAAACCGTCTGATTGGATGAAACGGCTAGGGTAAGGGCCGAGAGACCCCCTAACCGCTCCTAGTGTGTTGCGCCGTTAGTTCGTTGCTAGTTGTTGGTAGGCTGGAGTATGGCGCAACGAGGACCGGCATTGGCCGAAGTGAGACTCTCCGATACGGAACGTGACCAGTTGGTGCGGTGGGTTCGTAGGCGTAAGTCCGCGCAGGATCTGGCGCTACGTTCCAGAGTCGTGCTGGAGTGCGCGACGGGGGTGTCGAATTCGGAGGTGAGCAGGCGGTTGCAGTTGTCGCTGCCCACGGTTCGGAAATGGCGTTCCCGGTTCCTGGAGCGACGTCTGGACG
>NZ_KI914648.1:83117-85863 GCF_000520495.1 Arthrobacter sp. H14 | reverse complement strand
CCCGCCGCGCCAGATCGCGGAAGCCCTGAGCGCCAAACTCGGCAATATCGACGGCGTCGCATCGGTCGATATCGCCGGACCTGGCTTCCTCAACATCACCGTCGACGCCGCAGCCGCCGGCGGACTGGCACGGACCATTGTCGAACAGGGCCAAGCATTCGGCACCAACACCGCGCTCGCCGGCCGGAAAATCAACCTGGAGTTCGTCTCGGCCAACCCGACCGGACCGATCCATCTCGGCGGTACCCGGTGGGCCGCCGTCGGGGATTCGCTTGCCCGCATCTTCTCTTCGCAGGGCGCCAACGTCACCCGCGAGTACTACTTCAACGACCACGGCGCGCAGATTGACCGCTTCGCCCGCTCACTGCTGGCCCGCGCCAAGGGCGACCCCGCCCCCGATGACGGGTACGCCGGCGAGTACATCACCGATATCGCCAACCGGGTGATGGCGTCCGAGCCGGGAATCCTTGAGCTCGACGACGCCGACGCGCAGGAACGCTTCCGTGCGCTTGGCGTGGACATGATGTTTACGGACATCAAGGAATCGCTGCATGAATTCGGGGTGGATTTCGACGTCTACTTCCACGAGGATTCAGTGCATTCGGACGGTTCCGTGTCCGGACTGCTGGAGAAGCTCAAGGAATCCGGCAGCCTGTACTTCGAGGACGGCGCCTGGTGGCTGAAGTCGACGGACTTCGGCGATGACAAGGACCGCGTGGTGATTAAGTCGGATGGCACCGCCGCGTACATCGCCGGCGACATCGCCTATTACGCCAACAAGCGCGGCCGCGGCTTCGACCTGGCCGTCTACATGCTCGGTGCGGACCACCACGGTTATGTCGCACGGCTCAAGGCAGCAGCCTCCGCGCTCGGCGACGATCCGGACACCGTCGAGGTGCTGATCGGCCAGATGGTGAACCTGGTCAAGGACGGCAAACCGGTGCGGATGTCCAAGCGCGCCGGAACCGTTGTCAGAATGGAGGACCTGGTTGACGCGGTCGGAGTGGATGCTGCCCGGTATGCGCTGACCCGTTTTTCGGCCAATTCCAACATCGACATCGATCTGGACCTGCTGACCAAGCACACCAATGAAAACCCGGTGTTCTACGTCCAGTACGCCCATGCCAGGACCAAGGCTGTCGGGCGCAACGCCGAATCCGCCGGCGTCGACCGTTCCGCTTTTGACGCCGGTGCGCTGGACCACCCGGCCGAATCCGAACTGCTCGCCCACCTGGGCGCCTACCCGTCGGTGCTGGCCCATGCCGCAAGTTTCCGCGAACCGCACCGGCTGGCGCGGCATCTGGAGGTCATCGCCGGTGCGTACCACCGCTGGTACGACTCCTGCCGCGTCGCGCCGGTCGGCGACGAACCTGTCACCGACCTGAACCGCACCCGCCTGTGGCTCAATGACGCCACCAGCCAGGTCCTCGCCAACGGGCTGGGCCTGCTCGGCGTCTCCGCCCCACACCGGATGTGAGCGAAATGAACCAGGAAACAACCACCGCAGTGGTCGCTTCGCCGCTCGCGCCGGAATGGCTCAGCCTGCCGGAGGACGTCAACCGGGTCGAGACCAAGCTCTGGGCGCAGGACGTCGCGCGCAACGATGCCGGCGAACTGGCCATCTCCGGCATCCCGGTCAGCGAGCTGGCCGCGGAATTTGGCACGCCGGTCTTCGTGATTTCCGAGACAGACTTCCGCGCCCGCGCGCGTTCCTTTAAAGCTGCCTTTGACGCGGCCTTCGCCGAACTTTGCGGGGGAGTGGACGTCTACTACGCGGGAAAATCGTTCCTCTGCACCGAGGTCGCCCGCTGGGTGCGCCAGGAAGGGCTCCGGTTGGACACCTGCACCGGCGGCGAACTCGCCGTTGCAGCCCGCGCCGGCCTGCCCGGGGAACTGCTGGGCCTGCACGGCAACAACAAGTCCGACGCCGAGATCCACCGTGCGCTCGACATGGACTTGGGCCGCATCGTCGTGGACAGCCTGGACGAGCTGGAGCGGCTCGCCGGCATTGCGGCAGAGCGCGGCAGCGTGGCCAAGGTGATGCTGCGGCTCACTCCCGGCGTGCATGCCTCCACACACGAATTCATCGCCACCGCGCATGAGGACCAGAAATTCGGCCTCTCGCTGGCAGCGGACGACGACGGCACGTCACCGGCCGGCCGGGCGGTGGCTGCTGCGCTGGCCGCCGGCTCGATCGACCTGCTCGGCGTGCATTGCCACATCGGCTCACAGATTTTCGAGCCCGAGGGCTTCGCCGTCGCCGCCGAACGACTGCTTGGTTTTCTGGCCACGGTGCAGGACGAACATGGTGTTGCCCTCGGCGAGCTGGACCTCGGCGGCGGCTACGGCATCGCCTACACCGAAGCCGACACCCCACGCCCGCCGGCCGAAATCGCCAACGCAATGGCCGCCGTCGTACACGACACCTGCACGGCCCTGAATATCAAGGTGCCGCGGATCTCTATTGAACCGGGACGCGCCATTTCCGGGCCTGCCGGGTTCAGCCTCTACCGGGCCGGCACCACCAAGACGGTCCAGGTCGACGCCGGAACCGGCAGCTTTCCCCGCCGGTACGTTTCGGTGGACGGCGGCATGAGCGACAACGCGCGCCCGGTGCTCTACGATGCGGACTACTCGGCCGTATTGGCCTCCCGCGCCTCGACGGCGGAACCGGTGATCTCCCGGGTCGTCGGCAAGCACTGCGAGAGCGGGGATATCGTGGTCCGCGACGTTTACCTGCCGGCCG
>NZ_KI914648.1:78548-83017 GCF_000520495.1 Arthrobacter sp. H14 | reverse complement strand
ACGTTTACCTGCCGGCCGATGCCGCCGGCGGGGACCTGCTCGCGGTACCGGGCACCGGGGCATACTGCTGGGCTCTGGCAAGCAATTACAACTACATCGCCCGCCCGCCGGTCATCGCCGTGAAAGACGGCGCCGCGCGGCTGATCATCCGGGGCGAAACTGAACAAGACCTGCTGGCACGGGACTGCGGATAGGAGCTGGATATGGACACACTGAAGGTAGCCCTGCTGGGGTGCGGCAGCGTCGGCTCACAGGTCGCACGCATTTTGAGGGACGACACCGACGCGCTCACCGACCGGGTGGGTGCGCGACTCGAGCTGGCCGGCATCGCCGTACGGAATCTCGACGCCGACCGTGAAGTCGAACTGGACAAGTCACTGTTCACCACGGACGCCGAATCGCTGGTGCAGGACGCGGACATCGTGATCGAGCTGATGGGCGGCATCGAACCCGCGCGCACCCTCATGCTTTCCGCAATTGGACACGGAGCGTCGGTGGTGACCGGCAACAAGGCGCTGCTGGCCGAGGACGGTCCGACACTGTATGAAAAGGCCGATGCGGCGGGCGTACAGCTGTCCTTCGAGGCCGCCGTCGCCGGCGCGATCCCGATTCTGCGGCCGATCCGCGACAGCCTGGCCGGCGACAAAATCACCCGCGTGCTCGGCATCGTCAACGGCACCACGAACTACATCCTGGACCAGATGGACACCACCGGAGCGCAGTTCGACGACGCGCTGGCCGATGCCAAGGCGCTCGGCTATGCGGAGGCGGACCCGACGGCGGACATCGAGGGCCACGACGCTGCGGCCAAGGGTGCGATCCTGGCCTCGCTGGCATTCCATACCCGTTTCCCGCGCTCCGAGGTGCACTGCGAGGGCATCACCTCGGTGACCGCCGACGACATCGCGGCCGCCAAGGATGCGGGCTATGTGATTAAACTCCTGGCCATCTGTGAACTGCAGGACGACGGCGGAAGCGGCGTCAGCGTGCGGGTTCATCCGACACTGCTGCCACGAGAGCATCCGCTGGCCGCCGTGCACGGTGCCTTCAACGCCGTCTTCGTCGAAGCTGAATCCGCCGGTGAGCTGATGTTCTACGGTCAGGGTGCCGGTGGAACACCGACTGCTTCCGCTGTCCTGGGTGACGTGGTTTCGGCCGCACGGCGTATTGTGCTTGGCGGTCCCGGCCGGACCGAAAGCGCCGCCGCCCGGTTGCCATCGCGCGGTATCGGCACCGTGGAGACGAGTTACTACATCGGACTCGATGTGGCCGACGAGTCCGGGGTGCTGGCCAAAATCGCCCAGGTCTTCGCCGACCACGGAGTTTCGATTGAGACCATGCGTCAAAGCATGCACCCCCACACCTCAGGGGTCGCTGCGGCCTCAGCCGACCCGGAAGCGAAGCCGACTGCGGAGCTGCGGATCGTCACGCACCGCGGACGTGACGCCGCCTTGTCCAGGACCGTCGAGGCGGTCAAACAGCTCGAACCGGTTAATGCCGTTACATCCGTTCTGCGGGTTGAAGGAGTCTAAGTGGCGCACCAGTGGCGCGGGGTAATCCGCGAATACGCCGAACGTTTGCCGGTCACCGAACAGACCCGGGTGATCACGCTCGGCGAAGGCGGCACCCCGTTGGTCCATGCCCCCGCGCTGTCGAACCTGACCGGTTCGGACGTCTACCTCAAGGTCGAAGGAATGAATCCGACGGGTTCGTTCAAGGACCGCGGGATGACGATGGCGATCACCGCCGCCGTCGAATCCGGCGCCAAGGCAGTGGTCTGCGCCTCGACCGGAAACACCTCCGCATCGGCCGCGGCCTACGCCACGCAGGCCGGACTTACGTGTGCGGTGCTGGTGCCCGAGGGCAATATCGCGATGGGCAAGCTGAGCCAGGCGATCGCCCACGGCGCGACGTTGCTGCAGGTCAACGGCAACTTCGACAACTGCCTCGAGGTGGCCCGCAAACTGGCTGAGGCCTACCCGGTCTTCCTGGTGAATTCCGTCAATCCGGCGCGCATCCAAGGCCAGAAAACAGCAGCCTTCGAAGTTGTGGACTATCTCGGCGACGCCCCCGATATCCACGTGATGCCCGTCGGCAACGCCGGAAACATCACCGCGTACTGGAAGGGCTACCAGGAGTACTCGCAGCCGTGGGAAACGGACGACGGCCGCACCCTGGACCCGGTATCGACGAAAACGCCTACGCTGTGGGGCTTCCAGGCGGCAGGCTCCGCACCGCTGGTGCTCGGACATCCGGTGACGGAACCGGACACCATCGCCACTGCCATCCGGATCGGTAACCCGGCCTCGTGGGATTCGGCCATTGCCGCCCGGGACGAGTCCGGCGGGCTGATCGACTCGGTCACCGATGAAGAAATCCTGCAGGCACACCGCTGGCTTTCGGCCCGGGAAGGCGTGTTTGTCGAACCAGGCTCCGCCGCCAGCGTGGCCGGACTGCTCAAGAAGCACGCCGCCGGTGAAGTTCCGGAGTCGAAAACGATCGTCGTGACAGTGACCGGACACGGTCTCAAAGATCCGCAGTGGGCACTGCGCAACGCCGACGGCAGCGACGTCGAACCGGTGCGGGTTGATTTCGACGTCGTCAGCGTTGCCTCCGCATTGGGCTTGGAATGAATGGGATTTCGATGAGCACGCTTAGCGCGCCAAGCGCCCAGGTCGCCGGTGGACAACAGGTCACCGTGCAGGTTCCGGGCAGCAGCGGCAACGTGGGTCCGGGCTTCGACACGTTGGGTCTCGCCCTTGGGCTGTACGACACGCTGGTGGTCAGCACCCACGAAGCGCCGGAAGCGGAACCCGTGAGGATCGACGTCGCCGGCGAAGGAGCGGACAGCGTCCCGGCCGACGACACCCACCTTGTGGTTCAGGTGATGATGAAGCTGTGGGAGCAGGCCGGCTGGACCTCTCCCGGCATTGAACTGCGGGCCGAAAACGCCATTCCGCACGGACGCGGTTTGGGATCATCTGCGGCGGCGATCGTCTCCGGAGCACTGGCGGCGAACGCGCTGCTGCCCGAAACCGCCCGGCTCAGTGACGGACAGGTGCTGCAGTTGTGTTCGGATCTGGAGGGCCATCCGGACAATGTGGCCCCTTCGTTGAACGGGGGACTCGCGATTTCGTGGCACGCTGGCACGGGCTACCGGACCGTCAAGGTGGATGTTTTGCCGCAGGTGATTCCCGTCGTCGCCATTCCCGCCAGTGCGCTGTCAACCGACACCGCACGGGCCCTACTGCCGCATTCGGTCTCGCACCAGAGCGCGACAGCCAACTCCGGTCGGACCGCTTTGCTGGTGCATGCCCTCACCAAGGATCCGTCCTATCTGCTGGAGGGCACCGAGGACAGTCTGCACCAGGGCTACCGGGCCTCTGCCATGCTTCCCAGCGCCACGCTGATGCAGGGAATGCGTGCGAAGGGTTTCGCGTCGACGATCTCCGGTGCGGGCCCAACTGTACTGACCTTGACGGACGGACCTCAGCAGGCGGAAGCGGCCGCCGCTGCGCTTCTGGAAATGCTGGAATCGTCCGGCACGGCACAAGACTGGCGCGTGAATGAACTGAAAGTTGCCGGTGAAGGTGCTAAAGTGGAAGTGCACCAACGGTAATAACCGTCAGTCATTCTGGAATGAGGGTCTCAACCCGCAACGATCAGGTGACCGATCTGAGGTGCCACCTTTCTAGGCCTGTCATGGAATGCGCAACGTTCAGCATGTGCTCTTTGCGCCACTGCAGGCAATCGCCTTCGGCAAGGTGTTTGACGAATCAATCGGCTTTGTTATTCAAACCCGAACTCTGGCTGCATATCTGACCGGCGCCAGGGCACAATCCGCGATCCTTCTCCAGGATCGCCATCGAGGGGGAAGGGATCCTTCGTGACAGAAACCACTGACCTGTCTACAGCAGGTGTGGACAAAGACACTGCCCCTGCTGAGGGCAACAAAAGTAATGGCCTCGCCGGCCTGAAGCTTGCGCAGCTGCAGGCTCTGGCCGGGCAGCTCGGCATTACCGGCGGTTCCAGGATGCGCAAAGGCGACCTGGTGACGGCTATTTCCAATCATCAGCGCGGAGGCGCAGTCGCAGACCGCGAGGCGAAGCCGGCCAAGTCCGGCGCAGCCGCAAATGGCACGTCTGAGAGCAACGGCACCGCCGACAGCAACGGCAGCCAGGGTGGATCCCCGGCTGCCGCGCCGCAGGCGGCCGAGGACCAGACTGCAGCCAAGGCAGACCGGGACAAGTCCGGCAAGGGGCCGGATCAGCAGGGCGGAAGCGAGTCCAGCGACGGCGGCCAACGTGCCCCCCGCACCCGGAACCGCAACCGCCGCGCCGGTAGCGATGGCCTCGTCGCCACCGGCTCCGAGCAGTCCAGCGAGCAGGACACGTCCAGGACCGAAGCCCCCGCTGCCCCGAAGTCAGCTCCTTCCGAGGGCGACAGGAACGACGGCGGCAACCGCCGCG
>NZ_KI914648.1:56039-78448 GCF_000520495.1 Arthrobacter sp. H14 | reverse complement strand
CCCGTAAGGGTGAGGAACGCGACGGCGCCGACGCTGCACAGGGCCAGCCAAACGATGCGGGCCGTCCGGACGGACAGGGCCAGCCCACACAGGGCCAGTCCACCGAGGCGGCCGGTACCGACGACAACAAGTCGGACAAGCGTGACCGTGACAACAACCGTGGCCGCGATAACGACAACCGCGATAACGGTGACGGCGGCCGCGATAACCGGGGCAAGAACCGGGACAACGGCGACCGCGACAAGAGCCGCGACGATAACCGGGACAAGAACCGGGACAGCGACCGCGACAAGAGCCGCGACGACAACCGGGACAAGGATCGTAATAAGGACCGGAACCAGGACCGCAACCGGAACCGGAACGACAATGACGACAGTGACGGCCGCGGTGGACGCAACCGTCGCAACCGTAACCGGAATGACCGCAACGACCGGTTCCGCGACCGCAATGACCGCCGCGGACGCCGCACTCAGGGACCCGAGGTCGACGAGACCGAGGTAACCGAGGACGACGTGCTGCTGCCCGTGGCCGGCATCCTCGATGTGTTGGAGAACTACGCGTTCGTGCGGACCAGCGGCTACCTGCCGGGACCGAACGACGTCTACGTTTCACTGGCACAGGTGAAGAAGTACAACCTGCGCAAGGGCGACGCCGTCACCGGATCCATCCGGGCACCCCGCGACAACGAGAACCAGGGCGGGAGCAACCGCCAGAAGTTCAACGCGCTGGTCAAGCTCAATACGGTCAACGGCCAGGAGGCCGAAAGCCAGAAGCAACGGACCGACTTCTCCAAGCTCGTGCCGCTGTACCCCTCCGAGCGTCTGCGCCTGGAGACCGAGCCGAACAAGATCGGACCCCGGGTCATCGACCTTGTGGCGCCGATCGGCAAGGGCCAGCGTGGCCTGATCGTCTCCCCGCCGAAGGCTGGTAAGACGCTGATCCTGCAGGCAATTGCCAACGCGATCACCGTCAACAACCCCGAGGTCCACCTGATGATGGTCCTGGTTGACGAGCGTCCCGAGGAAGTCACCGACATGCAGCGCACGGTCAAGGGTGAAGTTATTGCTTCGACCTTCGACCGCCCTGCCGACGATCACACGACCGTTGCCGAACTTTCCATCGAGCGCGCCAAGCGCCTGGTGGAGATGGGGATGGACGTCGTCGTACTGCTTGACTCGATGACCCGCCTGGGCCGTGCCTACAACTTGGCCGCCCCGGCGTCGGGCCGTATTTTGTCCGGTGGTGTGGATTCCGCCGCGCTGTACCCGCCCAAGCGGTTCTTCGGTGCTGCCCGCAACATCGAAAACGGTGGTTCGCTGACGATTCTGGCGACCGCGCTGGTGGAGACCGGGTCCAAGATGGACGAGGTCATCTTCGAAGAGTTCAAGGGCACCGGCAACATGGAACTGCGGCTGTCGCGGTCTCTGGCCGACAAGCGCATCTTCCCAGCCGTGGACGTCAACGCATCCGGTACCCGCCGCGAGGAGAACCTCCTTTCGCCGGATGAAATCAAGATCATGTGGAAGCTCCGCCGGGTTCTGTCCGGGCTCGAGCTGCAGCAGGCTCTTGAACTGCTGACGAATAAGATCAAGGACACCCAGTCCAACGTCGAGTTCCTGATGCAGGTGCAGAAGACAACGCTCGGCTCCAAGGACAATTAGCGCCGCTTTCATCGAGGTGGCAGTCGGTGCTGTTATGACCTGGTCATTTCAGCACTGACTGCCGCCTCGTTTGTCGGTTAAATGTCAGTTACAGGCGATGGTGGTCACGGAAGAGGAATAGAAAATGTTTGAGTCAGTACATAACCTGCTGGATGAGCATGCCGAGCTTCAGCTGCAGCTGGCGGATCCGGCGGTGCACGCTGACCAGGCCAAGGCGAAGAAGCTGGGCCGCCGCTACGCGGAGCTGAACGGAATCGTCGACGCATACAACCGGTGGCACGCACTCGAGGATGACCTTGCCGCGGCAAAGGAAATGGCGGATGAGGATCCCGAGTTCGCCGCTGAAGTCCCGGTCCTCGAAGCCGGTCTTGAGGCAGCCCAGGCCCGCCTGCACCGCTTGCTGATTCCCCGTGATCCCGACGACGGCCGCAATGTCATCATCGAGGTCAAAGCCGGTGAGGGCGGCGACGAATCCGCACTGTTCGCCGGGGACCTGCTGCGGATGTACACCCGCTACGCGGAACAACGGGGCTGGAAGACCGAAATCATTTCCGCTACCGAATCCGATCTGGGCGGCTACAAGGACGTCCAGATGGCGATAAAGGGATCTTCGAACGATCCTGCCGAGGGCGTCTTCGCGCGGCTCAAGTTCGAAGGGGGCGTGCACCGCGTCCAGCGGGTGCCGGTGACAGAATCGCAGGGCCGCATCCACACCTCGGCCGCCGGCGTGCTGGTACTGCCTGAGGTCGACGAGCCCGAAGAGGTCGACATCAACCAGAACGACCTCAAGATCGACGTCTACCGTTCCTCCGGCCCGGGTGGACAGTCCGTGAACACCACGGATTCTGCGGTCCGGATTACCCACCTTCCCACCGGCATCGTCGTCGCCATGCAGAACGAGAAGTCGCAGCTGCAGAACCGTGAGGCCGGCATGCGCGTGTTGCGGGCCAGGATCCTCGCCGCCCGGCAGGAGGAACTGGATGCGGTGAACTCGGCCGTCCGCAAGTCGCAGGTCCGGACCATGGACCGCTCCGAGCGCATCCGCACCTACAATTACCCGGAGAACCGGATCGCCGATCACCGCACCGGTTATAAGGCCTACAACCTGGATCAGGTCATGAACGGCGACCTCGAACCGGTCGTGCAGTCCGCCATAGAACTGGATGAGCAGTCGCGGCTGAGTGCACTGGGCGAGAACGTTTAGGCAGTAATGAGCAGCTCGAGCCTGGCTTCTGCGCTGGCCGCGGCCACAAGCGTGCTGGCAGAGGCAGGAGTTCCCAGCCCGCGGGTCGACGCCGAACTGCTGGCCGCGCACCTGCTCGGCGAGTCCGCTGGCCGGGTCCGCGCGCTTGCCTACACCGACACGCCTGCACCCGAAGGGTTTTCCGAACTCGTGGCCGAGCGTGCCCGACGGGTGCCGCTGCAGCACCTGACCGGCAAGGCGTATTTCCGGCACCTGGAGCTGAGCGTCGGTCCCGGCGTCTTCGTGCCGAGGCCGGAAACCGAGACGGTCGCACAATTGGTGATCGACCACGCCGCCGGCCGGCCGCTCAAAATTGTGGATCTGGGCACCGGATCGGGTGCGATCGCTGGATCCATCGCCCAGGAAGTTCCGCAAGCCGAGGTCTTCGCCGTCGAACTGAGTCCACTGGCACACGGCTGGGCGGAGCAGAATCTGGCGCCGCTGGGCGTGCGGTTGGAACTGGGGGACCTGCGCACTGCCTTCGAAGAGCAGAACGGAACTTTCGACGTCGTCGTCTCCAACCCGCCCTACATTCCGGCACTGGCCGTACCGAACGAACCCGAGGTGGCCGACCACGACCCTGTTGCGGCTTTGTACGGAGGGGGAGCGGACGGGATGGAGTTGCCGCTGGCCGCGGTGGCTGCCGCTGCACGCCTGCTGAAAGCCGGCGGATACTTCGTACTTGAACACGCCGAAGTGCAGGCGGAAACGATTTTTGAACGGATGGCGGCGCTCGCAGACTGGGACGCTGTAGCCACGCATCCGGACTTGAACGGACGGGCCAGAGCCACCAGCGCCATCCGGAGATAATCAACCTGCGCACATTGGCAGGCAAGTGATGAAAGAATGTTCCGGTGAGCACCAGCTATAACTGCACCGAGGAAGACCGGCGAAGTGAAGGTCTGGCGCACGCTCAGCGCGCCATCAGCAACCAGCAGTGCGTTGTGATCCCCACTGACACGGTATATGGCATTGCAGCCGACGCCTTCTCCGCGCAGGCCGTCGCGACACTGCTGGCCGCCAAAGGCCGGGGACGGAACATGCCGCCGCCTGTGCTGATTCCGCGGCTCCAGACCATGGATGGTCTGGCGATAGACGTACCCCTCGAAGCGCGCCGCCTTGCCCAGGCTTTCTGGCCCGGTCCGTTGACCCTGATTTTTCATTCACAACCGTCGCTGAGCTGGGACTTGGGGGAGACGCTCGGCACCGTGGCTTTGCGGATGCCCGACGACGGCCTCGCCCTGGATCTGCTGATGCTGACCGGACCGCTTGCCGTCTCTTCTGCGAACCGGACCGGCCAGGAGGCGGCCACAACCGCCGCCGAGGCGGAGGAGCAGCTGGCAGAATCCGTCGAGGTCTATCTCGAGGACGGACAACGGCCGATGGAGGGAGCCGAAGACATCCTGCCGTCAACTATTGTGGACGCCACCGGGGAGCAACCGCGGGTGGTGCGCCAGGGCGCGCTTTCGCTTGCTGAACTCCGGGCCGTGGTTCCGGAAATCCTCGACATCAATGGTGAACCCGCTCCCGGAACCGAAGATGGCGACGACCTGCAGCCCGCGGACGCGGACAAGGCGAAAGCGGACAGGGATCCCGCGAACGAGGGCAGCGATGAAGGACCGGTGGCCGGCACTTCATGAGAAATTACATCCTGCTGATGCTGATGGCAGCGGCTGTTTCCTACCTGTGCACTCCAATGGCCCGCAGCCTGGCCCAACGGATGCGGGTGTTCACACCCATCCGTGCCCGTGACGTGCACAGCGAACCGGTCCCGCGGCTCGGCGGAATGGCAATCTTCCTGGCTATCGGGCTGGCGCTGCTCGTAGCCTCCCAAATGAGCTTCCTGAGGGGTATCTTCGAGGGTTCCCAGGCCATCTGGGGCATCCTTGCCGGTGCCGCCATTGTCACCGTGGTGGGTATTGCCGACGACGTGTGGGACTTGCACTGGATGCTGAAACTGGCAGGTCAAATCCTTGCGGCGTTCACCGTGGCCTGGCTTGGTGTCCGGATCGTCGTGCTTCCGATCGGCGAGTTGATGGTGGAATCCATACCGTTGCAGTATGTCGTCACCATCTTCCTGATCGTGCTGACGATGAATGCCATCAACTTTGTCGATGGGCTGGACGGCCTCGCCGCGGGCGTGGCAGTGATAGGTGGCGTGGCGTTCTTCGTCACTACCTACTGGGTCACCCGCTTTTCGTTCCCCACGGATTACTCGAACCTGGCAACGCTGATTATGGCGGCGCTGATCGGCGCCTGTGTGGGTTTCCTCCCGCACAACTTCTTTCCGGCGAAGATTTTCATGGGCGATGCTGGTTCAATGCTGATCGGCCTGTTGCTGGCGTCGTCGGCGATTGCCGCCACCACCCAGATCGGGGGCGACATGTTTAACCGGGTCAACGGATTCCCGGCGTTCATGCCGATCCTGCTGCCGTTCGCGGTGATGCTGCTGCCGCTGCTCGATCTGGTGCTCGCCGTCGCCCGCCGTACCGCACGGCGCCGCTCACCATTCAGCGCCGACCGGGGACACCTGCACCACAAACTCATCGACGCCGGATACAGCCATCCGAAGGCGGTCCTGATGATGTACCTGTGGAGCGCGATCATCGCGTTCGGCGTTGTCGCCTTCGCGTTCTTTCCCTGGCAATGGGTACTCGCCATAGACGCCGTCGTCGTTGTGGCCGCCGTCACCGGCACGCTCCACCCTTGGGTCGGACGCCCCGAAGACAAGCAGCCAACGGCCTGAAACACCGATTCTGAACGCTCTTCTATCTCATGTAGAATTGGCAACGGCCCGGATTCCCGCGCCGCTCCACCTCAGCGAAATCGACGAGTAGGTACCGCAGTGACTGCATCCAACGCCGACGGCGGGTCCCACCCCGCACCGGTGCCCGCAGTTAAGGCTTCGGGACCGACATCGTCTCCATGGCTGAAAATCCTTGGCGTCAGTGCGTCGGCCTCGGCTGTCCTGCTGATAATTGCAGCCGCCGCGGCCTGGTTGCTGACGGGTGGCAATGCCGCGCTCAGTGCAGTCCTCGGTGGCGGGCTGGTCATCGTATTTTTCGGTCTCAGCCTGCTCGTGGGTCATTTTGTCGGCCGCAGCAACCCTTCGGGTGCGATCGGCATGTTTGTTGTGACCTATGTCGTCAAGGTCGTGGGATTCGCAGTCGTTCTCTTCGCTCTCGGCCGGCCACAGTGGCTGGACGGGACGTGGTTCTTTGCGGCCGCCGTCGCGACGGTGCTGGTGTGGCAGGTAGCTGAGATCGCAGCTTTCTCGAAGACCCGCTACCTGCTCTACGGCGATGCCGATACGCAGACAGGCGGTGCCTGATCATGACCGGAAAAACCCCGGCAGAGCCACACCGGCCTGCCAAGGACAGACGCGGCGAATCAGGCATCAGCGAAGAGGGACCGTACAACGGTGGCCTTGCCGTCTTCAGCTATATCGTTGGCGGGATCATTGTCTGGACTTTGATAGGGTGGGGTCTGGACAATCTGTTTGGAACCGGCTGGATCGTCTTGGCTGGTGCCTTTCTTGGCGCCGCCGGCGGATTTTATCTGGCGTACACCCACGGTCTCACCCGTCAAATAAAGAACAACAGTGACGGCCCGGCCTCCAATGCTGATTCGGCTGAGAAGCCACGCCAGTAATGTCGAACAACTTAAAATATCGGTGCGCTAGCCCTGTGCCCGATCTTGAACTGCCCAATGATGGACACTGCAGAGAGGAAACGCGTTGATCGCGCTTGCGCTCCCCGCCACAACTCAGGATGAGGGCGGATTTGTTGCCCCGACGATTGCGGAAACACATCTGCCCCCGCTGTTCTCCATTGGCAGTTTTGACTTCTCCAAGCACACGCTGCTGGTGCTGCTCTCGGTAGTCATCATCGCGGCCTTCTTCATGATTGCAGCCAAGAAGGGCGCCATGGTGCCTTCCAAGATGCAGTTCCTTGGCGAGTCTGCTTATGGCTTTGTCCGGAACTCCATCGGCAAGGACATTATCGGCGGCCGGGACTTCATGAAATATGTCCCGTTGCTGTTCTCGATCTTCTTCTTCGTGCTGATCAATAACATTTACGGGGCCATCCCGCTCCTGCAGCTGCCAACGTTCTCGCATGTCGGCGGCGCCTACTTCCTGGCGATTATGGTCTGGTTCATCTGGATCGGCGTCGGCTTCAAGAAGCACGGCATCAAATACCTCAAGCTGGCTACGGTTCCCTCCGGTGTTCCCTGGTATCTGCTGCCCCTGATCATTCCGATCGAAATCATCTCCAACTTCCTGGTCCGGCCGATCACGCACAGTCTGCGTTTGTTTGCCACCATGTTGGCCGGCCACCTCATCGTGATGGTCGCCGGTGCAGGCATCGAGTTCCTGGTCACGCAGGAGAACATCCTGCTGCAGGGAACGTCGCTGCTGGTGCTCGCGGGCGCCATCGCCATGTACTTCCTGGAAGCGCTGATCATGGTGCTGCAGGCGTACATCTTCGTACTGCTGACCGCAATTTATATCGAAGGCGCGCTTCACGCCGACGCTCACTAAGAAAAGGCTTCCCCGCCGGGGATGATCCCAAACAACCTGCCGCAGAACGCGGCATCTTGAAAGGAAAACAATGGAAGGCAATCTCAACCTCGTCGGATACGGTCTCTCTGCGATCGGCGGTGGTATCGGTGTCGGTCTCGTCTTCGCCGCTTACATCAATGGCGTAGCCCGTCAGCCCGAGGCGCAGCGTGTGCTGCAGCCCATCGCATTCCTTGGCCTGGCCCTGACTGAGGCGCTGGCGATCCTCGGTCTGGTCTTCGCGTTCGTGCTTTAGCAGCAACAGGCGAAGCTCAGAACCGAGTAGATAGGACGGATGGAATATGAATGAGGCGATAATCCTCGCAGCTGAGGGCGAGGTCAACCCGATCATTCCCAATATTTGGGAAATCGTAGTGGTGGCAATAGCCTTCGCGATCCTCATGTACATCGTCGTCAAAAAGGTTGTTCCGGCATTCGAGAAGATCTACGCCGAGCGCGCAGAGGCTATCGAAGGCGGCATCGCCAAGGCGGAGGAAGCACAGGCGGAAGCTACTGCTGCTCTGGAAGAGTACAAGCAGCAGTTGACCGAAGCGCGGACCGAAGCCAACCGGATCCGGGACGAAGCACGCTCCGAAGGCGCACAGATCCTGGCTGATCTCAAAGAGAAGGCAGCCAGCGAATCGGCCCGCATCACCGAGCAGGCCCATGTGCAGATCGAGGCAGAGCGCGCCGCAGCAGTGACGTCGCTGCGCGCTGAAGTCGGCACTCTGGCCACTGAACTGGCCGGCCGGATTGTCGGCGAGGCCCTGACCGACGACGAGCGTTCCGCACGGGTTGTTGACCGCTTCCTGGCGGACCTTGAATCCGAGAATGCGGGGGCCGCGAAGTAATGGCAGGCGTATCAGGCGAATCTCTGGCTGCGGCACAGGAGCGGCTGGCAACAATGTTGCCGTCGGCCACCCTCCAGCTGGCTGAGGAACTTTTCGGCGTCCTTGCGACGCTGGACAGCTCTGCCGGACTGCGCCGGGCACTGACCGATCCTTCCCGCCCGGGCAAGGACAAGGAAGCGCTGGCGAAGCAGCTCTTTGGCGGCAAGGTCTCGGCTGATGCCGAGACTGTCATCGCCGGACTGTCCTCGTCGCGTTGGGCGCGTGCCCGCGACATCGGCGATGCGCTCGAGACATTGGCCGCAACGGTGGCGATCGCCGTCGCCGAACGTGGCCGCAGCGGCGGTCTCAGTGGCTTGGAGAGGCTGGAGAACGACCTGTTCGCCTTCAACGAAGTGGTCAACAGCAGCCATGAACTGCAGCGTTCACTCGTTGCACCACAGGCAAGCGCGGATGCGAAAGCTGCCCTGGCCCTTAAACTGGTGCCGAACGCAGGCGAGCCGGCCCGCGTACTCATCCGCCAGGCGGCAGCTGATCCCCGTGGACTCAAGCCGACCGCACTGGTCGGGAGGTTCGTGGAACTGGTTGCCGAGCGCCAGGAACGTTGGATTGCCTACGTTACGGTGACGGCTCCGCTGAGCCCGGCGCAGATGGAACGTCTGCAGTCGGGGCTGGACCGCCTCTATGACCGTGAACTTAAAATCAACGAAAGCGTTGACCCGCGGCTGGTCGGCGGGGTACGAGTGAAGGTTGGGGACGAAGTCCTCGATGCATCCGTTATTTCGCGTCTCGGCGAACTGCGCAGGCAGTTGGCCGGTTAAAACTACAGACTGAACGACCTGCACCCGCGGAACCGCAAGTAAACGACGGTTAGGCCTCAGGTCAGGAAAACCCCCGGTCACCATCAACAACGGTGATCACGAAACAGGAGAGCAGGGACTGCAGATGGCCGAATTGACCATCAACGCCGACGATGTCCGCGACGCGTTGAACGAGTTCGCGGCGTCCTACGAGCCCGGGAACGCCGAGCGCGTAGAGGTCGGCCGCGTGACCACAGCCAGTGATGGTATTGCCCGTGTCGAGGGTCTTCCCTCGGTCATGGCCAACGAGTTGCTGCGCTTCGAAGATGGAACTCTGGGCCTCGCCCAGAACCTTGACGTTCGCGAAATCGGTGTCATCGTCCTCGGTGACTTCACCGGTATCGAAGAAGGCCAGGAAGTCCACCGCACGGGTGAGATCCTCTCGGTCCCCGTCGGTGACGAGTTTCTGGGACGCGTCGTCGACCCGCTCGGCATGCCGATCGACGGCCGTGGCGAGATCAAGGCCGAGACCACCCGCGCCCTCGAGCTCCAGGCTCCCGGCGTGACCATGCGTAAGTCGGTGCACGAACCGCTGCAGACCGGCCTGAAGGCTATTGACGCCATGATCCCGATCGGACGCGGTCAGCGTCAGCTGCTCATCGGCGACCGCAAGACCGGCAAGACGGCGATCTGCGTGGACACCATCTTGAACCAGAAGGCCAACTGGGAGTCCGGCGACGTCAATAAGCAGGTCCGCTGCATCTATGTCGCGGTCGGCCAGAAGGCGTCGACAATCGCTGAGGTCCGCCAGACGCTGCAAGACCGCGGCGCCCTGGAGTACACCACCATCGTCGCGTCCCCGGCATCCGACCCTGCAGGCTTCAAGTACTTGGCGCCTTACGCCGGTTCCGCCATCGGGCAGCACTGGATGTACGGCGGCAAGCATGTTCTGATCATCTTTGATGACCTGTCCAAGCAGGCCGAGGCCTACCGTGCGGTGTCGCTGCTGCTGCGCCGCCCGCCGGGCCGTGAAGCCTACCCGGGAGACGTGTTCTACCTGCACTCCCGCCTGCTGGAACGCTGTGCGAAGCTCTCCGATGAGCTCGGTGGCGGTTCGATGACCGGTCTGCCGCTCATTGAGACCAAGGCCAACGACGTCGGTGCATTCATCCCGACCAACGTCATCTCCATCACGGACGGGCAGATCTTCCTGCAGTCCGACCTCTTCAACGCCAACCAGCGGCCCGCCGTCGACGTCGGCGTGTCCGTCTCCCGTGTCGGTGGCGCCGCGCAGGTGAAGTCGATGAAGAAGGTCTCCGGTACGTTGAAGCTTGACCTGGCGCAGTACCGGGACATGCAGGCCTTCGCGATGTTCGCATCCGACCTTGACCCGGCCTCGCGTCAGCAGCTGACCCGCGGTGAGCGACTGATGGAACTGCTCAAGCAGGGCCAGTACAGCCCGTTCCCGGTCGAGGACCAGGTCATCTCGATCTGGGCAGGCACCAGCGGACACCTCGACGATGTTCCGGTCGAGGATATCCGCCGGTTCGAGTCGGAATTCCTGGACCACCTCAAGCGCTCCAGTTCGCTGCTAACCACCATCCGCGAATCCGGCAAGCTCGAAGAGGACACCCTGGCGGCCATGAAGGACGCTATCGAGGACTTCAAGCAGGGCTTCTTCGGTGAAGGTGACAGCAAGCTGGTTGCGGCCGGCCACGAAGAGCACGATGCGCTCTCCGGGGACGCCGTGGATCAGGAAAAGATCGTTAGGCAGAAGCGCTAGCACAGCCGGTCTCCCCGGTGCCGAAAGCGCCGGGGGAGCAGAACCAGTTAGTTGATTGAGCACGGCGGCCGCGCCGTCGGCGGAGGAACTCCCTCCGGCACGGCGCGGCACCGGCCAACCGACGGGTATTGAAAGGAAAAGTATGGGAGCCCAGCTTCGGGTCTACCGCCAGAAGATCAACTCGACCAAGTCGATGGGGAAGCTCTTCAAGGCGATGGAACTGATCGCTACCTCGCGCATCAGCAAGGCTCGTTCGCGTGTAGCTGCCTCATTGCCGTACGCCAACGCGATCACCCGCGCAGTATCCGCGGTTGCTTCGCAGACGGAAATCGATCACCCGCTGACCACCGAGCCGGAGCAGGTGCGCCGTGCCGCTGTGCTGATCATGAGCTCGGACCGCGGCCTGGCAGGAGCCTATTCCACCAGCGTGATCAAGCAGGCGGAGCAACTCCATGAACTGCTGCGCAGCGAGGGCAAGGAAGTAAAGGCCTACCTGGTCGGTAACAAGGCGGAGCAGTACTACCAGTTCCGCGACCGTCCATTCGAAAGGTCCTGGCTGGGAAACACCGACGCGCCCGTTTTCGAAACGGCCCGCGAGATTGGTGCGACGCTCCTGGAAGACTTCGCGACCGCCTATGAGGAAAACGGAGTGGACGAAATCCATATCGTCTACACCCGTTTCCAGTCCATGGTGGTCCAGGAACCGACTGTCATCCGGCTGCTGCCGCTTGAGGTGGTTGATGAAGAGGCCGACGCCGGTTCAGAGTTGCTGCCGCTGTATGAGTTCGAGCCGGAAACCGAGCAGGTTCTCGACGCGCTGCTGCCGCGGTACATCGAATCCCGCATCTTCGCCGCCATGCTCCAAGCCGCTGCCAGCGAATTGGCTGCCCGCCAGAAGGCGATGAAGTCGGCCAGCGACAATGCCGACGACCTGGTGGATAAGTACACGCGACTGTCCAACACCGCCCGGCAGGCAGAAATTACGCAGGAGCTCTCGGAGATCGTCGCCGGCGCCGATTCCCTTAACGCCTCCTGACCGCCCGTGCGGATCCAAAGAATCCAATAAACTTAACCCCACGCCATCCCAAGAGTGAAGTGAGAGAGATGACTGCCACAGCAAACGAAGCTGGAGCGACGACGGAGCAGAACCCGAATAACGCAGCCGCTGCCGGCGCCACGGGCCGAATCGCCCGTGTCATTGGCCCAGTTGTTGACGTCGAGTTCCCGGCCGATGCAATCCCGGGCATGTACCACGCCCTGACTGCCGACATCACCCTCAACGGTGAAACCCGCAAGGCGACCTTCGAGACGTCCCAGCACCTCGGCGACAACCTGATCCGCGCCATCTCCCTGCAGGCGACCGACGGCCTGGTCCGCGGCACTCCCGTCACGGACACCGGTGCACCGATCTCGGTTCCGGTCGGTGACGTCGTCAAGGGCCATATCTTCAATGTGCTGGGCGACCCGCTTGACGTTGAGGCCTCTTCACTGGAGATCACCGAGCGCTGGCCGATCCACCGCAAGCCTCCCCCCTTCGACCAGCTCGAGGGCTCCACCCAGATGCTGGAAACCGGTATCAAGAGCATCGACCTTCTCACCCCGTACATCCAGGGTGGAAAGATTGGTCTGTTCGGTGGTGCAGGCGTGGGCAAGACCGTGTTGATCCAGGAAATGATCACCCGTGTTGCCCGCAACTTCGGTGGTACCTCCGTGTTCGCCGGTGTCGGGGAGCGTACCCGTGAGGGCAATGACCTCTGGGTCGAGATGGAAGAGTCCGGCGTCCTGAAGGACACCGCCCTTGTCTTCGGCCAGATGGATGAGCCGCCGGGAACCCGTCTGCGCGTGGCGCTGTCCGCCCTGACCATGGCGGAGTACTTCCGCGATGTGCAGAACCAGGACGTGCTGTTGTTCATCGACAACATCTTCCGCTTCACGCAGGCCGGCCAGGAAGTCTCCACGCTGCTGGGCCGCATGCCCTCCGCCGTGGGCTACCAGCCGAACCTTGCCGACGAGATGGGCCTGCTGCAGGAGCGTATTACCTCCACCCGCGGCCACTCCATCACCTCGATGCAGGCCGTGTACGTCCCTGCGGACGACTACACCGACCCGGCTCCGGCGGCAACCTTCGCCCACCTGGACGCCACCACCGAGCTGTCGCGTGAGATTGCCTCCCGTGGCCTGTACCCGGCGATCGACCCGCTGACCTCAACGTCACGCATCCTCGACCCGCAGTACGTTGGCCAGGAGCACTATGACACGGCCGTGCGGGTAAAGCAGATCCTGCAGAAGAACAAGGAACTGCAGGACATCATCGCGATCCTCGGTGTCGACGAGCTATCCGAGGAAGACAAGATTGTCGTCTCGCGTGCACGCCGGATCCAGCAGTTCCTGTCGCAGAACACCTACACCGCCATCCAGTTCACTGGCGTCGAAGGCTCGACCGTTCCGATCAAGGACACTGTCGAGAGCTTCAAGGCGATCTGCGACGGCGACGTCGACCACATCGCCGAGCAGGCCTTCTTCAACATCGGCGGCATGGACGATGTGGAACGCGCCTGGGCCAGGATCCAGGAGCAGACCAAATAATCATGGCTGAACTCGAAGTAGAGATTGTTGCGGCGGACCACTTCGTGTGGTCCGGGGCGGCGACGATGGTCAAGGGGCGCACCACGGACGGCGAGATCGGGATTCTTCCCGGTCACTCGCCGGTGCTGGCGGTCCTGGCCGAAGGAGAGCTCGCCATCGAACCCGTCAGCGGCTCGCGGATCAGCGTGCAGGTCGACGGAGGATTCTTCTCAGTGGACAGCAACCGCGTGGTGATTGTGGCCGACAATGCCAAGGTTGCCGATTCCGCTAGTGCAGGGACCCGATAGCAACACCTTGATGGACGGACTAAGCATTGCGTTCATCGCGCCGGCAGCAGTGATCCTGCTGTTTGCGTTTACATTATTTGCCCTCGGGTTGCGCCGGTATCAATTGCAACGCGCACTCGGGACTTTCGACGCCTCCATTTGCAAGCTGACCGCCAGCTGGCAAATGGGGGTTTGTCGTTATACGGATAAAGATCTTGAGTGGCTGCGTTTGTTTTCACTCAGTCCACGGCCGAAACACAGGTTTGTCCGAAGCTCGCTTGAGCTCAATGGCTGGCGTAAACCGACCGAATCCGAACGGTCGAAGATACAGCCCGGCGCGATTATCGTGAAGCTGAGCTACCGCGGCGAGGAAGTATTGCTCGCCATGAATTACGAGGCATATACCGGATTGTCCTCCTGGCTGGAAGCCGGGCCGGTCATCGGTATCGGAACCTGGCGCTGACCCGCCCGTCCGCATTTACCCCACCCACATCAATCCCACCCGCTCCAGGAAAGGCAGTATGGAAGACGTCGTCGTAGTTCACGGCCCCAGCCGACTGTCCGGAACGGTAACCGTCCCGGGAGCCAAAAACAGCGTTCTCAAGCTGATGGCAGCAGCCCTGCTGGCACAAGGCGAAACCACGATTACCAATGTGCCGGACATTCAGGATGTCTGGATTATGTCCGACCTGCTGCGGCGCCTGGGCTGCGCGGTGACCTACGACGTCGGCTCAGCCACCGTGGCCATCGACGTCCCGGCTGAGCTCAGACACCAGGCCGATTACGATCTGGTCCGCGCCATGCGCGCCTCGATCTCCGTGCTGGGTCCGCTCATCGCGCGCTGCCATGTCGCCGAGGTCGCCCTTCCGGGCGGAGACGCCATTGGTTCGCGCGGACTCGACATGCACCGTGCCGGATTGGAGCGGATGGGGGCGATCATCGTGATCGAGCATGGCTACCTCACGGCACGAGTACCCGGCGGTCTGTATGGGGCGCTGCACAGCTTTGACTTTCCCTCCGTCGGCGCCACCGAGAACCTAATGATGGCTGCGACCCTCGCCGAGGGCGAAACGGTGATCGAGAACGCCGCCCGCGAACCGGAAATCACGGACATAGCGCGGATGCTGCTGTCGATGGGAGCGAAGATCGAAGGTGTCGGTTCCAGCACGTTGACTATTACCGGCGTCGAACGTCTGGAGCCTACGGTGCACCGGGTTGTTCCGGACCGCATTGTCGCCGGGACGTGGGCCTTCGCCGCGGCCATCACCGGCGGGAGCATCGAAGTGCTCGGTGCCGAGCCGGATCACATGGGCGTCGTACTGGACAAGCTCAGCCAGGCTGGCAGCAGGGTCAGCTTCCGTGAGGACGGGTTCGCCATCACCGCCCCGGATCGGCCGCAGCCAATCAATGTATCCACCCTGCCGTATCCGGGTTTCCCTACGGATCTGCAGCCCTTCGTCGTGGCGCTGAATGCCGTCGCCACCGGATCGGGGATGGTGACGGAGAACGTATTTGAGGCCAGATGGGGGTTTACCTCTGAGCTGGCCCGGCTCGGCGCGGTGGTGCGGCTGGACGGCCACCATGCGCTTGTGACTGGTATCGAACGGTTATCCGGTGCTCCGGTGGAGGCCAACGATATCCGTGCCGGTGCTGCATTGGTGATTGCCGCCATGGTTGCCGACGGGGTCACCGAGGTCAGTGGCGCTGCACATATTGACCGCGGCTACGAAGGCTTTGTCGAACAGCTCCAGTCGCTCGGCGGATTGATTGAACGGCGGCCGGCGGACCAGGAAGCTGCGCATGAGCAGGGCTCCCTGAAAAACTGACTCTTAACGCACAAATCCCCCGGCTCCGGAAGGAGTCGGGGGATTTGTTTACGAATTATGCCGGCCGGGGCCGGCGGCATCCGCGAAAGATTAGACGAGGGTAACGCCCGTTGCCTGCGGCCCCTTGGCGCCCTGGCCGATCTCGAAGTTCACGCGCTGATTCTCGTCCAGCGTCTTGAAGCCACCAACCTGGATTTCAGAATAGTGCACGAAAACATCGCCGTCCGAGTCGTCCGGGGTGATGAAGCCGAAGCCCTTTTCAGCATTGAACCATTTGACGGTTCCCTGAGCCATTTATTTCTCCTCTTAATGGAACTTTAATACCCAACACACTTCGCGCTGGGCGGGGGGTTACTTCGCGGGAAGTTCCTACCAGATCCGCAAGTAACGGTTCCTACGAGGAGCTTCACGCTCGCAACTTTGTCTTGCGAGCATGAAAAACACGTACACAAAGACTTTCTTAAGCATGGCATGCACCATAGGACAGGTCAACGGGCATGGATATGATTCATCTGTTTGTTAAGAAGATTATGCTGTTTCTTTTCAATTGCGGCCGCTTTATCTGAGCGTAAAGCCATTCGCCAGCGCTAATGGTTCAAGCCATTCGCCATTGCGCAATACATTTAACAGTTCCCAGTCCCGGGAAACAATGATCGCATCCGCCCGGTAACCTTCACTGAGCCTGCCGGCGTCGTGGCCCAGCCCCATTGCAGTGGCGGGAACTTCGGTGGCCGCGGCAACGGCATCGGTCAATGGCACACCGGCGTCGACACAGTGCTGCAGCACTTGCAGCATGGTTGCCATTCCACCGGCGATTGAGCCTGTGCTGTCCACTGTCGCAACGCCGTCGCGCACGGTTACCGCGGACGGGCCGAGCGTGTAGGTGCCGTCGCTGAGGCCGGCCGCCGCCATCGAATCAGTAATCAGGGCAATATTCCGGGCACCAACCAGTTCGAAAACGCTCACAACCGTCTGTGGCGCCAGGTGCACGTTGTCGGCGATCATTTCGACGACGGCGTTGCCCGCCTTGGCGACGCGCAGACAGGCTGGAACCGGGCCGGGGGAGCGGTGGTGCATTGGCGGCATCCCGTTGAACAAGTGAGTCACGGTGGGACGGGGGCTGCTTCCGGAAGCAGTGGAATTTCCGGCAGCCACGGAGGCGGGGCGGGCAGGCGAAGCGCCGCTGGCAGCAATGGAAGCAGAGTCGAGGGCCGTCAAGGCAGCAGCCAATGAGGCAGCAGCAGTTTCGGCGTCGCTGTCCGTGTGGCCAAGCGAGGGCAGCACACCTGCCGCCGCCAGGGTGTTGACGAGATCGTTGGCACCCGGCAATTCCGGGGCGTAGGTCATGGACTTCAACGTTCCGGCGGCCGCGTCAATAAGTTCTGTTGCGAGCTGCAGGTCTGGTTCCAGCAGCCACTCCGGGTTTTGGGCTCCGCAGCGGGCGTGGGACAGGAACGGACCCTCCAAATGAATGCCGGCGACGAGCTCTTCATCGACCAGCCGGCGGAGAGCGTGGATTCCCTTCAGCAGATCCGGCCGTGAGGCCGTGACCATGCTGGCGAGCAAAGTCGTCGTCCCGCTGCGGTGCAGGAAGTCGATGGCCGACCTGGCCTGCTGATCCTCGCCGGAGGAAAAATCCCCACCGTTGCCGCCATGGCAGTGGAGGTCGACCAGCCCGGGCAGGATCATCGAATCCCCGGGCACTTCCGGGCCGCGGGTCCAGCCGCCGTCGTCGTGCCCTGCAGCTGCACGAAGGCCTGAGGCGGCGCCGGCATAGATGATGCGGCCATCCTCAAAGGCGAGCGCGCCGTCCTCGATGACCACGCCGCCCGAAACTATCCGGCCGGTGATGAATTCTCTGCTGGGGGCGTGGGTCATAGGGTGAGTCTATGCCGGTTCAGAACAGCCGGGAGTCGCTGTCGTCGACGCCGCGCATGGCGTCATAGTCGAGTGTCAGGCAGCTGATGCCGCGGTCCTTCGCCAGCACCTTGGCCTGTGGTTTGATCTGCTGGGCGGCGAAAACGCCCCGCACGGGTGCCATCAACGGATCGCGGTTGAGCAGTTCCAGATAGCGGGTGAGCTGTTCGACGCCGTCGATGTCGCCGCGCCGTTTCAGCTCGATGGCCACGGTCACGCCGTCGGCGTCGCGGGCGAGAATATCCACCGGTCCAATCGCAGTCATGTATTCGCGGCGGACCAGAGTGTAACCGGGGCCAAGGGTGGTGATCTGCTCGGCGAGCAACCGCTGCAGGTCGGACTCCACGCCGTCCTTGACGAGTCCGGGGTCGACGCCGAGCTCATGCTCGGAGTCGTGCTGGAGTTCGTGGATGTTGATCACCAGCCGGTCGTCGCTCTTCGAGCTCTGGACGGTCCAGACTTCGCTCACGCCTTGCTCGGCGGCAGCGTCTTCCGGCTCGGCGGTCCGCACCGTGGCCGGCGGGCTCATCCAGTTCAGCGGTTTATAGGATCCGCCGTCGGAGTGCACCAGGACGGAACCGTCGGCCTTCATGAGCAGCAGCCGCGTGGCCAGGGGCAGGTGGGCCCGGAGGCGGCCAATGTAGTCAACAGAGCATTGGGCAATCACTAATCGCACACCAGCACTTTACCGTCTCCGGGGCGGACAGGTTTGCCATTGAGGCGGCAACTTATCGTGCGCCCTCCCGCCGGCNCCGCCGGCTTGCGGGTAAACGCATATTTGCGCAGGGAAGAATCGCCTCTTCCGGCACGTCGATACGGGCGCGTCGCACCGGTTCTGCCGGCGGATGCCCACTGCGGCACAATGGAAACATGCCACGTTCCAACCGCCCCCGCCGTCCGAGCGGTGCAGGTCGGAGCAAATACCAGAAGGAACCGGTCGAACTCGATACGGAGGGGGTCCGTTTCGGCTTCGGCCGCCGCGAGGATGCCCCGGATGGATTGTGGATGGTCCGCCCGATCCGGCCTTCGAACGCCGTCAAGGAGTACAGCTGCCCGGGGTGCGGCCAGCCGATCCCTCCCGGCGTCGCCCATCTGGTTGTCTGGCAGGAGGATTCCCTGCTGGGCGCAGAGGCGGCCGTGACCGACCGCCGGCACTGGCACAGCCGCTGCTGGCAGAGCCGGACCTACCGCCGCCGCTGATCCGCGGGAATATCGAACTGCGGACCGCCGACGGACACACGCTGGTCTGCTGGATGGCGTGGCCGGAATCAGGCGAACCCGCTGCGACACTGATTACCCAGCATTCGCTGCCGACCCAGAAGGTGGAGGGTGCGGTGCTGCTCTTACAGCCGGAGACGCACGCCAACTGCGTCTAGTGCCGGTCCTGGCGCGCGATGTAGAGCTCCTGCAGCAGCAGCATGATGGCCGCCGCCGTCGGAATCGCCATCAGTGCACCGAGCACACCCATCAGGCTGCCGCCGGCGATCACGGCGATCACGGCCACAGCCCCGGGCACCGCCACCGCCTTTTGCATGATCCGCGGGGAGATGAAGTAGGCCTCGAACTGCAGGTAGGCGAAGTAGAAGATCGCGTAGAGCACTGCCGTCTGCCAGCCGACCGTGAGCGCGATCAGCGAGACGAATATCCCCGCAATCATCCCGCCGACGAGCGGAATGAACGCCAGCAGCGCCACGACGAACGCCAACAGTGCCGAAAAGGGAACATCCAGAATGGACATCAGGATAAAGGCGAAGGTGGCGTTCAGGATGGCCACGCAGGCCTGCCCGACCACATAGTTGCCAACGCTGCGGGTGATGGCCTCGGACAGCAATTCCACGCGCTTCCGCCGGCTTCGCGGTGCGAGGCGGTAACCCCAGCGCTTCATGGCAGGCAGCGAGGACAGGAAGTAGAGGGTAAGCACCAGGACGATCAGTGTCCCGAAGAGACTGTTGACAATGACCTGTCCGACATTGACCACGCCGCCGAAGATGCCTCCGATGGACTCGGAGTCACGGAAGAAATTCTCCACCTCCTCGACCACCCGGTCACGGACCTGGAATTCCTGGTTGATAGTGACGAAGAACGGGGAGTCCAGGAAATCCTGGGTGAAGCCCGGCGCCCGGTTAATAAGCTGGGTGGTCTGGGCCACGATGGTGGGGATCAGCGTACCGATAAAGGCGGCGGCGACTCCCGCCAGCAACAGCAGCGAAATCAGGATGCCCGCGGGGCGCGGGATCTGCCGCTTCTCGAGCCATCGCACCACTGGGTCCAGCCCCAGGGAAATGAACAGTGCGGCGGCAATCCATCCCAAAAGCTGTCCGACATTGCTGATGATGTAGTACATCAGCAGGGCGAAGCCGACGCCGACCGTTCCCATGAAGCCGAAATAGATTGGGTTCCGGGTGGAAAGCCTCGGTCCCGGCACTCCGAACCGTGATCCGGACCGGCCCTTCGGCTCCTCTCCAACAGGCCCGCCATCGCCCGGCGGTTGATCTCCGGGCTCCTGGAAGTTGTCGTCGTCCGGCTCCGGCGGCAGCTGATAGTGCAGCCGCGGCTGCGCTCCCGGCAGCGGCTGGCGCACCCTGGCCATCAATTTTTGCAGGACGGCGCGGCGTCCGTTGGCTGGCTCCGGGACAGGGGCAGTGCCGGTGGTGCCGTCCGGTTGCCGCTGAGGCTCCGGGGGCTGCTCCTGCTCGCTCGTCACGGTATATTCGCTGCTTTCACTGGATTCTGGATATCCGCTGTGCGTATCTAGCGAAACATTATCAGCCGGCGGGTACGGATTCCGGAAGGTCCCCGGGCTTCGGCCGGAACAGTGCTGGGGGCCTGCTCGTTGAGCCCCGTGAGACCCGGCACATTTGGCGACCGGGACGGGAATCGCGGCGGAAGCAGCCGTTATCATAGGGTTATACTCCCGCGTGGAATCCGGCAGAACTCCCGGATCGACCCCGCACGTGGAACTCACGCATGGCCATTGCTGTGCGGTAATTGATGGATAGGTATTTTTGTGCGTTTGAAGATTGCGGCTGCCCTCGTCATTGTCGGCCTGTTGACGATGGGCCTGGGTATTGCCCAGCGGACCGTGTGGGCTCCACCGGAGACCATCACCCATGCTGTCACGGGTGATTTCGAGGACGCACCACTGACCGTGCTGGACCATACGCTCAACAACCGCGACGGCGAGGTCCAGCTGACCGTCGAAGGCGAAGGTGAAATGATGCTCGCCGTGGGCCGTGCCGACGACGTTAAGGCCTGGGTCGGCGACGCCGCTCATCTGCAGGTCCTGGGCTACGACGGCGACCGCGGCCTGGTGGCCGAGCACACCTCCGGCGAGACTGAGGTGCCCAGCCCGCGTGGATCGGACATGTGGCAGACAGTCGAAACCGGAACTGACCGGATCACCTACACCTGGGCTGATCCCGCCCCCGGGCAGTGGGCGATTCTGCTCGCCTCTGAAGGTGATGGCCCCGCCCCTGCGGATGTCAGCCTCACCGTGCCCAACAGCGAAGGCGCTCCGTGGGCAATTCCCCTGATCGTGGTTGGAGCGCTGTTGACTGTTCTGGGTCTGGCCATGTTTTTCGGCCGGAAAAAAGCCAAGCCGGAAGTTGAACCTGCTCCGGGGACCCGCGCCGCACGACGGAGGAGCGAAGCAGCGGGCAAGGTGCCAATGAAGGAACGCAGCAAGGCCGGCGTCGGCCGGCGCAGCTTTGAAGGTGGAGCGGCAGCTCTGCTGAGCCTTGGACTCATCGGCGGGCTGGGCGGTGCTGCCCTGGCCACGACGTCGGAACCGGCTGATCAGCCGGAGTCCGGTTCCGCAACGGACGCGGCGGGTACGACGACGTCGCCCGAAGCCGGTGCCGTTGCCGGCGGCGGGGCAGGCGGTTACCCGGTTCTGCTCGAAGACCAGCTCCAGGAGATCATGGATTCCGTGGCCAGCACGGTTGAGGCCGCCGACGCTGCGAAGAACGCCGACGACCTTAAGCAGCGTGTGGCCGGGCCGGCACTGGAACAGCGCAGCGCCACCTACGAGATCCAGTCGCAGAACTCGGACTATGAGGCGCCCATGCCGATCTCGGCAGAACCGATTATGGCCGAAATCATCACCTCCAGCTATGAGTGGCCGCGCACCGTCGTCGCCGTGACGCAGAGCAAACAGAGCGAAGTGCCGCAGGCCCTGGTCCTGGTCCAGGAGGGTCCGCGCGGGAACTACAAGCTGCGTTCCGCCGTCGCAATGCTGCCCGGTACAACCTTTCCGCAGGCGCCCGAAGACCCGGCAGAAACCACCACGCTGGATATTGGCAGCGACAAGGCGCTGAAGCATTCGCCGGACTCGGCAATGGCAGCCTTGGCCGACGTGCTGGCCGGGAAGGAGAGCAAGTCCGCCGACCAGGTCGCGGAGAACACCTTCGTGGAACAGATCACTGCTTTCCAGAAAGAACAGAAGAAGGCCAACAGCAAGAACGCCGACATCTCCTTCGACCATACGGTTGTGGACGAGAACACCCGCGCGCTGCGCACAGCCGATGGCGGCGCACTGGTCTTCGGCTACCTCTCCAACAGTATGAAGAGCACGCCGAGCGAGAACGGCGGCACGGTCAAGCTCGATAAGGACTACGCAGCACTGGCCGGCGATGACCGCACCGAGGAAGGCGTCAAAATCACCTTCGGTGAATCCGTCATGCTCTACGTGCCGGCAGCCGGCAGCGACGGGAAAATCCAGGTTATCGGCGCTGCGCAGAATCTGGTCGATGCCGACCTGATGGACAAGTAAGGCATTAAGCCCCGACGGGGAGAAACGGATACGGTATTTTCATGACTACTCCAAGTTCACGTCCCGATGCCGCGCCTTCGCTCAACCTGCATGGAGCGGTGGACCTGTCCGGCTTGAAGAACCGGCCGGCCGCGGGCGCGCCCGCAGGTG
>NZ_KI914648.1:51076-55939 GCF_000520495.1 Arthrobacter sp. H14 | reverse complement strand
GGAGCAGGTGCCGCTGCCGGAGGTGGTGCCGCTGCCGGCGGCTCCGCTTCAGCTGAACAGCAGGGTTCGACGGCGGGACACCGTTTCATCTTGAACGTCACCGAAGAGACCTTCGGCCAAATCGTGCAGATCTCCTCGCAGGTACCCGTGGTGGTGGAACTTGGTTCGGCCCGCACCGACCCCAGCGGGCAGCTCTCGGCCGTCCTCGAAAAACTCGCCATCGAGTACAACGGACGCATCCTGCTGGCCAGGGTGGACGCGGACGCGAGCCCGCAGATGGCGCAGGCATTCCAGGTCCAGAGCGTCCCTGCCGTGGTCGCGGTCCTCAAGGGCCAGCCGGTTCCGCTCTTCGAAGGTGCCCAGCCCGAACAGCAGGTCCGCAGCTTCCTGGAGGAATTGCTCAAGGTGGCCGAGGCCAACGGTGTGACCGGCAGCCTGGAGGACGAGGGCGGCCCGGCAGCCGAATCGAATGAGCCTGCGCCGCTGCCGCCGCTGCACCAGGAAGCCTACGACGCCATCGAGGCCGGCGACTATGACGCTGCCGGCGCCGCCTACCGGAAGGCCCTGGCCGAGCAGCCTGCCGATGCGGAGGCCAAGGCCGGCCTGGCACAGGTCGGGCTCATGCAGCGTGTGCAGGACATGGACGGGCCCAAGGTCCGCCAGGAAGCCGCCGACGCCCCTGATTCCGTGCAGGCACAGCTGGCCGTGGCGGATCTCGACGTGGTCGGCGGGCATGTGGAGGACGCCTTCTCCCGGCTGGTGAAGCTCGTTGCGCGCACCGCCGGCGATGACCGCGAGACCGTGCGGGCCCGCCTCGTGGAACTGTTCGACATCGTTGGAATGTCCGACCCGCGGGTCAGCAAGGCCCGCTCCGCCCTGGCCCGCGCGCTGTTCTAAGCCCGCTGTACTGGCGAGGAATCATTCGCCGCCCGGGGCTGTTGGACGCCAGTATGACTAATTCCGCGTTGTTCACGCCGCTGTCCCTGCGTTCGATGGAGCTCAGCCACCGCGGCTGGGTGGCACCGATGTGCCAGTACTCAGCCGAGCCAGCAACAGCTCCCGGCGTCCCCACCGACTGGCACCTGATGCATCTGGGATCGTTCGCCGTCGGCGGTGCTGCCCTGATCCTGACCGAGGCGACGGCGGTGAACCACCAGGGGATGATCAGTCCGCGCGATACCGGGTTGTACAACGATGAGCAGGTAACAGGCTGGCGCAGGATCACGGATTTCGTCCATGCCAACGGCTCTGCGGGCGCCAAAATCGGAGTACAGCTCGCGCATGCCGGCCGGAAGGCTTCCACCTACTGGCCGTTTTCAACCAAATCGGGCAGTGTCCCGGAGGACGACGGCGGCTGGGCCACCGTTGGACCGACGACGCAGGCATTCGGTGAGCTCGCCGCCCCGGGGGCGATGACCGCCGGGGACATCGACCGGGTGGTGCAGGATTTCGCAGCGTCCGCCTCCCGGGCACTGGAAGCCGGATTCGATGCCATCGAGATCCACGCCGCACATGGCTACCTGCTGCACCAGTTCCTCTCCCCGCTGGTCAATACCCGCACCGACGACTGGGGCGGCGGCGAAGCCGGCCGGATGAAGCTGCTCCTGGACGTCATTGACGCCGTCAGGTCGCGGGTTCCCGGCGACTTCCCGGTGCTGCTGCGGATTTCGGCCTCGGATTGGAGCAATGGCGGCCTCGATGCGGACAGTTCCGTCCGCTTGGCCAAGCTGGTCAGCGAGCATGGGATTGACCTGATCGACGTGTCCAGCGGCGGCGCCGTTCCGGATGCGAAAATCCCGGTTGCCCCTGGCTACCAGACTGCCTTTGCCGAGCAGATCAGGCGCGAAGCGGACGTGCCTGTTGGCGCCGTCGGACTGATCGCCTCGGCCGTGCAGGCCGAACACGTGGTGGTCTCCGGCCAGGCAGAGGGCGTCTTTATCGCCAGGGCCGCGCTCCGTGATCCGCACTGGTGGCAGCGGGCCGCCTTCGAACTGGGACAGCAGGTTCCGTGGGCCCCGCAGTACGAGCGGGCCGCCCCGCGGGCATCGTTCTAGCACCGGTTCCCGAACTTAGTCCTCAAGGATGAGTTCCCGCGCGGCACCGTGTTGCTAGCGTTAGGCCATGACTACAGAGTCTGCTGCACTGTCCGTCCGGTCACTGGCCAAGCGCTTCGGCGGCAAGGTCGCCGTCAACGGCATTAATCTCGACGTCCCCTCCGGTTCCTTCTACGGCCTGGTCGGTCCCAACGGAGCCGGGAAAACGACGTCGTTATCCATGGCTACCGGACTGCTGCGCCCTGATTACGGACAAGTGTGGGTGCACGGGGTCGACGTGTGGGAGCGGCCGCTGGAGGCCAAGCGGCTGATGGGGATCCTGCCCGACGGCGTCCGCCTCTTCGACCGGCTCAGCGGCGAGCAGTTGGTCACCTATGCCGGCCTGCTCCGCGGAATGGACCGGGAGACCGTCGCCGCGCGCGTGGCCGACCTGCTGCGCGCGCTCGATTTGGCTGCCGATGCGGGGACGTTGGTCGTCGACTACTCCGCCGGCATGACCAAGAAAATCGCGCTGGCCTCTGCACTGATCCATGCCCCGCGCCTGTTGGTGTTGGACGAACCATTTGAATCCGTGGACCCGATCTCTGCGGCGAACATCCGCGACATTCTGCACAGCTATGTCGACTCCGGCGGCACGGTGATCGTCTCCAGCCATGTGATGGACCTGGTCCAACGGATGTGTGACCACGTCGCCGTGATTGCGGGCGGAAATGTGCTGGCGGCCGGAACCGTCGATGAAGTGCGCGGAAATTCGAGTCTGGAGGACCGCTTCGTGGAGCTGGTGGGCGGCCGGAACCATACGGAGGGGCTCGAGTGGTTGCGGACCTCGTAAGGCTCAAGCTGGCGCTGCTGGCCAACTCGCTGCGGCGGAGTAAATGGCAGCTGGTCGGCGTGATCATCGGCGGCCTGTACGGACTCAGCCTGCTCACCGGCGTCGTGGCGGGCCTGGTGGCCTTGAGTTTTGTCGAGCCGGAACTGACGCGCACCGTCGTCGTGCTGGCGGGTTCGGCGGTTGTCCTCGGCTGGATGCTGATACCGCTGGTGGCCGGCGGCGTCGACATGACCCTGGACCCGGCCCGGTTCGTCACCTTCTCCATTCCGCTGCATAAACTCCTGGCCGGCTTGATGCTCGCGTCACTGGTCGGTGTTCCCGGCGTCGTCACGCTGATTGCGGCACTGGCGACGACGGCGTCGTGGTGGAAGTATCCGCTCCCGCTCGTGGCGGCGCCCGTCTGTGCCCTGCTGGCGGTCTTCACCTGCATCGTGCTCTCGAGGCTGGTGACGTCGGCGACGGCGACGCTTGCCTCGTCCCGGCGGTTCAAGGACGTCAGCGGTATCGTCGCGTTCATTCCACTGGTGCTGCTTGGGCCCATTATCGGCTCCGTGGCCACCGGTATTGAGAATGCGCAGGCCTTCTTGCCGGCGCTGGCCGAAACGATGTCGTGGACGCCGCTGGGCGCAGCCTGGTCGGTGCCGGCGGACCTGGCACTCGGTTCATACGGGGCCGCCGGCGGAAAGTTCCTGATCGCCGCCGGCACGCTGGCGGGGTTGGTCTGGATCTGGAAAATCAGTCTGGCAAGGGCACTCGTCACCCCCGTGCATAGCGCCGTGGCGCGCAAAAGCGCTGGCAACCTCGGATTCTTCGCCCGATTTCCGGGCACCCCAACCGGGGCGATTGCCGCCCGTTCGCTGACCTACTGGGTGCGGGATCCGCGCTACGGTGCCTCGCTGATCATGGTGCCGGTCCTGCCGGTGCTGCTGATCTTCGTCGGCAGCCAGAGCGGCAATTTCGGACTGCTCAGTTTCCTCGGTCCGTTCGCCGCGGTCCTGCTCGTCTGGTCCATTTCCGCCGATGTCTCATATGACAACACGGCCTTCTGGCTGCACGTATCATCCGGGGTGAGCGGCATCGCCGACCGTACCGGCCGGGTGCTGGCCTGCGGGATGTTTGCGCTGCCGGTGTCCCTGCTGTTCGTCGTGCTGCCGCTGTGGCTCAATAATTCCTGGAACCTGCTGCCCGCCATGCTGGGGCTGACCCTTGGCGTGCTGCTGACGGGCCTCGGTCTGTCGAGCGTGGTCTCGGCCCGCTACACGTACAACGTTCCGGCGCCGGGGGACAGCCCCTTCAAGACCCCGCCGGGTTCGGGGGTGCGCACCATCCTGGTCCAGTTCGGCGGCTGGCTCACGCTGGCGGTTTTGATAGCACCGGAACTCGTGTTGGCGCTGATCGCCATCACCACCGGCGCCATGTTGTTTGGCTGGTTGGCGCTCGCGGCCGGACTGGTGCTGGGGCCGGTGTTCCTCGTGCTCGGGATCCGGATCGGCGGGCGGTGGTACGACCGGCGGGCTCCGGAACTGCTCCTGGCGGTCAGCCACAATAAGTAGGCGGTGGGGGATATGTTGAGAGTAAGCAACCGTCCCGGAGAAAGGTGTAGCTGATGGAAATTGTGATCCTCCCCGACAGCAGCACCATCGGAGCGGTTGCCGCCGACGCCGTCGAGGCCCTGTTGCGGCGCAAGCCGGATGCAGTGCTGGGGCTGGCCACAGGGTCATCCCCGCTGCCGGTCTATGACGAGCTGGCCAGGCGCCATACGGAGCAGGGGCTGGACCTGTCCCGGGCGAGCGGCTTCGCGCTGGATGAGTATGTCGGCCTGGAAGCGGGGCACCCGCAGTCCTACCGCGAGGTGATCCGCAGGGAGTTTACCAACCGGGTGGATATAGATCCGGCACGTGTACACGGCCCGGACGGGGCGGCCGCTGATCCCGCCGGCGCCTGCAGCGCATATGAGGCAGCCATAGCCGCGGCGGG
>NZ_KI914648.1:39816-50976 GCF_000520495.1 Arthrobacter sp. H14 | reverse complement strand
CCCGCCGGCGCCTGCAGCGCATATGAGGCAGCCATAGCCGCGGCGGGTGGAGTAGATCTGCAGCTCCTCGGCGTGGGCACCGACGGCCATATTGGGTTTAACGAACCTGGCTCATCCCTCGCCTCCCGGACGCGGATCAAGACCCTCACAGAGCAGACGCGCAAGGACAACGCACGGTTTTTCGATCATCCCGACGAGGTGCCGGGGCACGTCGTCACGCAGGGTCTGGGCACGATTATGGATGCCCGGCATGTGATCCTTATCGCTACGGGCGGGCAGAAGGCACAGGCGGTGCACGACTTCGTGGAAGGGCCGGTGGCGGCCATTTGCGCGGCATCGGTGCTGCAGTTGCATCCGCACGCCACAATCCTCGTCGATGAGGCCGCGGCGTCCGGCCTCAAACTTGCCGACTATTACCGTTACACCTATGAAAACAAGCCGGGATGGCAGGGGCTGTAGGCGGTAAGATGGAACGCATGAGTATGCCGTCAGATCCTTTTGAATCAGATCCGTCACGGGAATCGTCGCCCGGCGGTTCGACCGCCACCATCGAGCGCGAGGAACTGCGCGAAGAGGTCGAACCCGGCGACAGCGAGCGTTTTGCGCATTACGTCCGCAAGGAAAAGATCATGGAGTCCGCTTTCTCCGGAGATCCGGTGATCGCACTGTGCGGAAAGGTATGGACGCCGGGGCGCGATCCCGAAAAATTCCCCGTCTGCCCTGAATGCAAGGACATCTACGACGGGCTGCGTCCGAGCAAGGACAAGAACGGTGGCGGCAAAGGCGGAAAGGGCGGCAAAGGCGGCGACAAGTAGTCCTGCCGCAGTTCCCGTCCATCCCGTCCGCCCGCAACAGATTGCACCACTGAAGCCGTGAATACCTCTGAGCCGGGCGCGTTTGCGCCGGGCGGACCCATGTCCGCGGCGTACCGTCCGCTGACGATCGGGCTGCTCGCCATCATTACCTGCGCCGCCTTCGAGGCGATGGCCGTTGCGACCGCCATGCCCTTGGTGGCCAAGGATCTGGGCGGACTGACAAGTTATGGTCTGGCATTTTCGCTGTTCCTGACCGGTTCGCTGCTCGGCACGGTCATCGCCGGGTCGTGGACAGACATCAAGGGTCCGCGTCCGGCATTGATCGTGGGGCTTTCCCTGATGGTGGGAGGCTTGCTTGTCGCCGGCGCGGCCGGAGATTTCTCCATCCTGACTTTGGGCCGGGCCGTGTCCGGCCTCGGCGCCGGGCTGATGATCGTGGCTGTCTACGTCATCATTGGGCAGGTGTTTCCATCCGTGGCCCAGCCGACTGTCTTTGGCTGGCTTGCCGCGGCCTGGGTGCTGCCGGCGCTGATTGGGCCTTACCTGTCCGGCCTGCTGGCCCAGTATGTGAGCTGGCGGCTGGTGTTTGTTTCCGTCGCCCCCATTGTCGTGCTGGCAGTGGTGCTGGTGTGGCCGAAGGTGAAGCGGCTTGGGGCACCGGAGTTTCCGTCGATGAACCCGGCGCAGGGCCGCCGTCGTTCTGTTCTGGGAGTGTTCTTGGCGGTAGGAGTTTTCGCCGCGCAGTGGGCCGCTCACGGTTTCGCGGCTCCGGACGGTGTGGACGGTCCGGCCGCCTATCTGCTGGCCGCTCTGCTGCTGGCTGGCGTGGCCGCAGCGTCCCTGACTCTGCCTCGACTGCTGCCGAAAGGTTCACTGCGTTTTGCCCGCGGGTTGCCGAGTATCGTGCTCAACCGCGGCCTGATGACGCTGGCCTTTTTCGGCGCAGAAGCCTTTATCCCGCTGATGCTGGTCGACGTGCGCGGACTCGACGCGTCCACGGCCGGGCTGGCCCTGACCGGCGCGGCTATCGGCTGGTCCGCGGGTTCGTTCACCCAGGCGCGGTTCCGCTTTGAGCGGGCCTGGCTGCTGGTATCCGGCGGCGCGTTGCTGACGATGACCATGACGGCGCTGGCATTGCTGGCGTCCCCGGCCGTGCCGGTGTGGGTGCTGGTCGTCGTCTGGGCCGTCTCCGGTTACGGCATGGGGATGGGAATGTCGACGTCGTCGGTGCTGACGCTCAAGCTGTCGCCGTCGGCTGAACGCGGCCGGAATTCGTCATCGCTGCAGCTCTCTGACATGCTCGGAGGAGTGGTTGGAACTGCCGGGGCTGGTACTGTTTATGCCTTATTGTGGGACCGGAACATCGGAGAAAGCACGGGAGTATTTGTGGTCATCTGGGCGTCTTTGGCGGTGTTTTCAATGCTTGCAGCCGTAGCGGGATTGCGCGCCCGCAGGCACGAAACCAAAACCGAAGATTCCAAGGTGGGTGTCGCACTTCCGTGAATGAAACGCTGTTCAGCGCCGGCTCCGCCCTGCCCCCGGCGTATCCCGACCGTGCCGCCTGGGGCACCGCCCAGAAACTCCGCGCCTGGCAGGCCGAAGCGCTGGAGAGGTACTTCCAAAGCTCGCCTCGGGACTTTCTCGCCGTTGCGACGCCGGGCGCCGGAAAGACCACCTTCGCCCTGCGGGCCGCGGCCGAACTGATCGAACGCGGGATCATCAACCGGGTCACCGTCGTCACGCCAACGGACCATCTGAAAAGCCAGTGGGCCGACGCCGCCGCACGTATCGGCATCGCCATTGACCCGAATTTCAAGAACGCCGACGGACGACACGGAAGCGGCTTCATCGGCGTCGCCGTCACCTATGCGCAGGTAGCGAGCAAACCGCTGCTGCACCGGGCGAAGACCGAGGCGGCCAAGACACTGATCATCCTCGATGAGATCCACCACGGCGGCGACGCGCTGTCCTGGGGTGATGGCATCCGGGAGGCATTCGAGCCGGCCGTCCGCCGCCTGGCGCTGACCGGTACGCCGTTCCGCTCGGATACCGCCGCGATCCCGTTCGTCGAGTATGTCGAAGACGCTGAGGGTATCCGCCGGTCCAAGGCTGACTACACCTACGGCTACGGGGAAGCGCTGAAGGACCATGTGGTGCGGCCCGTGATCTTCATGGCCTACTCGGGCCAGATGCGGTGGCGCACCAGCGCCGGTGACGAGATCGCCGCCAACCTCGGCGCCGCTGCCACCAAGGACATCACCGCCCAAGCCTGGCGGACCGCGCTGAATCCGCATGGTGAATGGATCCCGTCGGTGCTCTCCGCCGCGGACCGGAGGTTGACCGAAATGCGGCGCAGCGTTCCTGACGCCGGCGCCATGGTGATTGCGACCGACCACGAGGACGCCCGCGCCTACGCGGGTCAATTGAAGCGGATTACCGGCGAATCACCGACAGTCATCCTCTCCGACGACGCCAAGGCCTCCGGCAAAATCGAGAAGTTCTCCGACGGCGAGAGCCGCTGGATGGTCGCCGTCCGGATGGTCTCGGAAGGGGTGGATGTGCCGCGCCTCGCCGTGGGGGTCTACGCGACGTCGACCGCCACCCCGCTGTTCTTCGCCCAGGCCGTCGGACGTTTCGTCCGCGCCCGTAAACGGGGCGAGACGGCGTCGGTGTTCCTGCCCTCGGTGCCGAACCTGATGGCCCTGGCCAACCAGCTCGAACTTGAGCGGGACCACGCCCTGGACCGGCCGCAGAACGATGAAGCGGACGCGTTCTCCGAAGAGGACGCCGAAATGCTGGAGGCCAACCGCGAGGAGAAGGCTTCCGACTCGCTGACCAAAACGCCTTTCGAGGCGCTGGAGTCGCAGGCGTCCTTTGACCGTGTGCTGTTCGACGGCGGCGAGTTCGGCGCCGGTGGCGATCCGGGCAGCGAGGACGAACTCGACTTCCTCGGAATTCCCGGCCTGCTTGACGCCGACCAGGTCGGCACACTGCTGCGCCAGCGGCAGGCCGAGCAGCAGACGCGGCGGAGCAAATCCGGCAGCGCACCGGCGCAGGAGCCGCAGGTAATCGACCACCGCCAACTTAAAGACCTGCGCAATGAGCTGGCTAAGAATGTTTCGGCGTGGTCGGCCCGTTCGGGCTCCCCGCACGGTGTCCTCCATAACGAGCTGCGCCGGCTCTGCGGTGGACCGGCCGTGGCGCAGGCCAATGAGGAGCAGCTGGCTCAGCGGCTGAAGAAGCTCCAGAACTGGTTCATCGGGCGGAAATAGGTGTGCGTGGCTGATGTTGTTTCTAGTTTCAGCGCGTGCATCCAATAAGTACGTCTATTTATGCTGGATCTGAGGGATTGTTACAAACGCTTTTTAGGACGTGTCCTACCGCATTGTGTAGCCGATTGAGCAGAAGTCCTGCTGAAACTGGATCTGCGCTGGAACCAGGAGCCGCGACTTGCGGCTCAATTTTAAGTTGTACGACACCTGACGCCGATGTGATGGGCTTCCGGAATCTCGCCCGAAACACCCGAGCTCCAGATTCGATTTGATCCCCGACGTTCAAGGGCCCAAGCTTCATAGACTGATCAACGTGTGGAGGGTCCCCTAAGCCAATTTCCATACCGCTGGTATTGGCAGTTGAGTAATTCAAACCGACTCGAATCGCACCCTGGTGCTTGTCGACATTGTTGAGCTTAGCCGGACTATTCAGATCGCGTCCGACTTCGCTCTGTTTGTATGGCTGGAATTGATGTATCCGCTCGAGGAAGTCGCCGGGTATCGTCGCGAGATTGTTGGCCGCTCTGCGCCACTGCTCATCGGTTTCGGCGATCGGGAAGTATATCCGTCTGGGATTACGTGGCTTGGCGCCATCGAGGTGACAAAGTTCCCAAGCGAACGCGTCCAATGCTGCTCGTAAGCATGCAAGACTATCGCCCGCGATGGCAGACCAATGCAACACGGGTATATCGGGTAGATGGGTTAGCACGTAATCGACGACTGTTCGATCTTCGTTCAGTTCAGCGTGGGCCACCGCTATATGCTCTAAGTTCCAAAGCTCAGTTTCAGCACCCAATTGCTCTGCGTGAGAGCGAGCTCTTCGGAGTTTCATCCAAGGCCACATGGTCAGGTCACTATTGAAGCTCAGGCTTGGGGAGGATTCAGACAATCCAGTTCTTCTCCGTCGAGGTTGTAAGCAATATCGGTCGGTTATTTCAGGTCGACGCCGGCCGCTTCCAGGTCTTCGAGCGCCTGTTCGGTGGTGTCGGGGGAGACCCCAGCGGTCAGGTCCACGAGTACGGAGGTGGCGTAGCCGGCCTGGACCGCGTCCAGGGCGGTGGCCTTGACGCAGTGGTCCGTGGCAATCCCGACAATCTGCACCTCGTCGACTTCGTTCTGCCTCAGCCAGTCGTCCAGGCTGAGCTTCTCGTCGTCGTCCGGCACAGGTTCCGCCGGGTCACGGTCGCCCGTCGGGACGACCTCCTCCGGGGCCAGCACGCCTTCAAAACCTGAGTAAGCGGCCTCGTACTGCCCCTTGATGAAGAAAGCGTCGACCTGCTCGGTGTCGAAGTCCGGATGAGTCTGTGCCCCGTCGGTTCCGGCCACGCAGTGCACCGGCCAGCTGTGGACGAAGTCCGGGGTGTCGGAAAAGTGCGATCCCGGATCGATATGCCAGTCCTGGGTGGCCACGATGAAGTCATAGTGGTCGAAGTTCTGTTCAATAAAGTCGCTGATGTTGGCGGCCGTTTCCGCTCCGCCGTCCGTGGCCAGCGATCCGCCCTCGCAGAAGTCGTTCTGGACGTCGACAATGATCAGTGCGCGTGTCATGACTACTCCTCGAATTCGGTGGGAATGACTGCCTCGCCACGTTGCAGCCGCAGCGCGGAGGCGGGAAGTTCGGACATGGATTCATTGTGCCGCCCGGCGGCGCGGACGACGGCCCTCGGACCGGTCCAGCCGTCCAGTACTTCGCCCCCGGCGACGAACTGATGCAGCAGCGGCCGGTCATCGCCGTCGTTTTCCGGAGGGCGGCCGATGCCCACGACCTCTCCGGTGGCGACGCCGTGTTCATTGCGGCGGCGCAGCGCGTATTTGCGTCCCCCGACAGAGGCCTTGCTCTTGCTGGCCTTCGCCACGTCAACAAACTCGCCGTCGTCGTCCTCCCGGCTGACCAGCTTGTAGACCAGGCTTGCGGTCGGTGCGCCGGACCCGGTGACCAGCGAGGTGCCGACGCCGTAGGAATCCACCGGCGCCGAGGCCAGAGCCGCGATGGCGAACTCGTCCAGGTCGGAGGTAACGGTGATCTTGGTGTTGTTGTTGCCCAACGAATCGAGCAGCGCCCGGACGTCACGGGCCTGTTCCAGCAGGTCGCCTGAGTCCAGCCGGACCGCGCCAAGCTTTGGCCCGGCCAGTTCGACGGCGGTGCGCACGGCGGGTTCGACGTCGTAGGTGTCCACCAGCAGCGTGGTGCCGACTCCGAGCGAGGCCAGCTGTGCCTCGAAGGCTTCCCGCTCGGAATCATGCAGCAAGGTGAAGGAATGCGCCGCCGTTCCGACCGTCGGCACGCCATACCGCAAACCCGCGGCGAGGTTGGACGTGCCGGCGAAGCCGCCAATCACCGCGGCGCGGGAGGCTGCGACGGCGGAGATCTCATGTGTGCGCCGGGAACCCATTTCCAGGCACGGCCGTCCAGCGGCGGCACCGATCATCCGCGACGCGGCCGAAGCGATGGCGCTGTCATGGTTGAGGACGGAGAGCACATACGTCTCGAGGATGCAGGCCTCCGCGAACGTCGCTTCAACAATCAGGATGGGGGAGCCGGCGAAGTAGGCCTCACCCTCTGCGTAGCCGTAGATATCGCCGGAGAACTTGAAGCCGGCCAGCCAGGAGATGGTCTCGTCATTGACCACGTTCGTCCGGGCGAGGAATTCCAGCTCCTCGTCCCGGAAGCGGAAGTTCGCCAGCCCTTCCAACAGCCGCCCGGTGCCACCCACAATCCCGTAGCGGCGCCCGTCCGGAAGCCTGCGCGCGAAGGTCTCGAACACCGACCGCCGGTACGCAGCCCCGGAATGCAGGGCGGCCTCCAGCATGGTCAGCTCATAGTGGTCGGTAAATAGTGACGTGTTGGGCGGCGTCCACCCTCGCGCGGTACTCACACCGAAAACTCTAATGCCGCAGCGGCCCGTTTAGTACCCGGACCTTCGGCGGTGTGGATGAGAGGTTGCGGAGACTTACAATGGAAGCCATGACTGTCAGCACCGCTTCCGCCCCCGATACTGACCAGGAAACCGACGTCGAGAAGCTGACCGCGACCGATATTCCGTGGGTGGTCATCGTCTGGAACGACCCGGTGAACCTGATGAGTTACGTCAGCTACGTCTTCCAAAGCTACTTCGGCTATTCCGAAACCAAGGCACACAAACTCATGCTCGAAGTCCATGAGCAGGGCAAATCCGTTGTGGCAACCGGGGCGAAGGAAAAGATGGAACAACACACCACAGCGCTGCATTCGTACGGGTTGTGGGCGACATTTCAGAAGGCGGATCAGGCATAGTGGCGAAGGCATTCAGGAACACCCGCAAGGGCATCACCGGTTTCCTCGAACCCGGTGAACGCGATCTGGTGCGGAAGCTCTTTAACGACATCATCACCATGCTTGAGCCCGACACGGCCAGCGACGAGGACCCGCTGGCGGCGATGGTGGGCCTCGACGATAAGGCTGAAACGCCGTCGGACCCTGCGCTGTTCAGGCTGCTGCCCAATGCTGTGAACAACGACGACGACGAGGCCCTGGAGTTCCGCCGTCTCACCGAACGCTCGCTGCGGGAAACGAAAATCGGTGCGCTCCGAGGCGCCGCCTTGGCCCTGGACAGCAGCCGGATCGTGCTCAACCCGGAGCAGGCGCAGATCTTCTCGCGGGCGCTCAACGACGTCCGCCTGGTGCTGGCGCAGCGGCTGCAGATCGAATCCGCCGAAGACGCCGAACGGATCCACGAGGTGCAGAACTCCTCGCAGGCCGAAGACGTCGAAAGCTACCTCGCACTGGTGTACAACTTCACCACTTGGCTGCAGGAATCTTTGATGCAGGCACTTCTGACCAATAACGCAGCTCCTTAACGGCTCGCGCCCAGCCAAGTGTGATTAAGCAGACTCGCTTTAAAGTTCACCCTGCGGGCACCGAGGAACTATTGTCGGTAAATCATGAGCTCAGCACCGGATGAGAATTCAACGAAGAATCTGACGTCGGCTCCCATCGGGATTTTCGACTCTGGAGTGGGTGGCCTGACGGTTGCCCGCGCCGTAATCGATCAGTTGCCGAACGAGTCGATTCTCTACGTCGGCGACACCGCCAATGGCCCCTACGGACCGCTGCCCATCGCCCAGGTCCGGGCTAACGCCCTCGGGGTGATGGATGAGCTCGTCGACTCGGGCGTGAAGCTGCTCGTCATCGCCTGTAACTCCGCCTCCGCCGCGGTGCTCCGGGACGCGCGGGAGCGTTACACCGCCCGCTACGGGATTCCCGTCGTCGAAGTCATCCAACCCGCCGTCCGCCGCGCCGTCGCCTCAACCCGCACCGGCAGGGTCGGCGTTATCGGCACTTCCGCCACCATCGGTTCCCGCGCCTACGACGACGCATTCGCCGCTGCCCCACAGTTGGGCATCACCTCCGCAGCCTGCCCCGATTTCGTGAAGTTCGTCGAAGCCGGGGTCACGGCAGGTCCCGACGTCGTGGCGAGGGCCGAGCAGTACCTGCGGCCGCTGCAGGAGGCAGAGGTCGACACCCTGATTCTTGGCTGCACGCACTATCCGTTGCTGACAGGCGTCATCTCCCTGGTGATGGGTGACACCGTCACGCTGGTTTCCAGCGCCGAGGAAACCGCCAAGGATGTCTACCGGGAACTGACCACGCATAACCTGCTCCGCGATGACCCCGCCGCACCGTCGCATACCTTCGTCGCCACCGGACGGGGAACCCAGTTCGAAGAGCTCGCCCGGCGCTTCCTGGGCCCCGAGGTGCTCAGCGTCCAGCATGTCGATCACGTTGCAGCGCAGTATCCGACCGGAAGCATCGCCCGGATCACGCCGGAAATGGTCTCCGCCGCGGCCTCGGGAAGCAAGGTCTCCAATTTTGTGCTGGCTGATGGATCAGACGCGGATGCGTCAGCCGGAAGGAGAGTCCTGTGAAACTGACCATTGTTGGCTGCACGGGTTCCTTCCCTGGCCCGGAGTCGCCGGCGTCCTGCTATCTGCTGACCGCTGACGACCCCGATGGCCGCACCTGGCGGATCCTGCTGGATCTGGGCAGCGGCGCGCTCGGCTATCTGCAGCGGCACATCGACCTCACGCAGATCGACGCCGTGCTGCTGACCCACCTGCACGCCGACCATTGCCTGGACATGTGCGGGCTGCACGTGGCGATGAAGTGGTGCCCGGAAGGCTGGCCCGGTGGCCGGCTCCCGGTGTACTGCCCTGAGTCGACCAACACCCGGATGGCGCTCGCCTACGGCCTTGATCCCGATCCCGGCATGACCGGCGAGTTCGATTTCACCGACTGGCAGGAAGAACAGCCGGTGCGGATCGGCCCGTTCACCGCGACCCCGTACGCGGCGAACCACCCGGTCGATGAGGCCTACGCCCTCCGGCTGGAAACAACAGAAGGAACCGGCGACGGCGGCACCCGGACCAGCGTGCTGACGTATTCCGGCGACACGGATTCCTGCCCGGGCCTGGTGAAGGCAGCGGTCGGCGCGGATGCCTTCCTGTGCGAGGCAGCCTTCCACGAGGGCCGGGACGAGGTCCGCGATGTACATCTGACCGGGAAGCGTGCCGGCGAGGCGGCTTCCGAGGCGGGTGCGGCGAAACTGCTGCTGACCCACCTTCCGGTCTGGAATGACCCGCAGCGCGCACTGGCCGAGGCCCGCGAAGTCTTCTCCGGTGAGCTGGACGTCGTCGCACCCGGCGCCAGCTATGTAATTTGAGGTCCGTCCGCGGCCGATAGGGTGGAGGTATGACTGATACCGCCCCGCGCGCCGATGGCCGCACTCCCGACCAGCTCCGCCCGATCAGCATCACCCGTGGCTGGTCCAAACAGGCGGAAGGCTCCGCACTGATCGAATTCGGCAACACCCGGGTGCTGTGCACGGCTTCGCTGACGGCCGGAGTCCCGCGTTGGCTCAAGGGAGAGGGCCGCGGCTGGGTGACGGCCGAATATGCGATGCTGCCCCGGGCGACCAACACCCGCTCCGACCGCGAATCCGTGAAGGGAAAAATCGGTGGCCGGACCCACGAAATCTCCCGCCTGATCGGCCGGTCGCTGCGTTCCATCATCGACACCAAGGCCCTCGGCGAAAACACCATCGTGCTGGACTGCGATGTCCTGCAGGCCGACGGCGGCACCCGCACCGCGGCGATCACCGGCGCCTATGTGGCGCTCGCCGAGGCCATCCGTTACGCGCAGGAAAAGAAGATCGTTCCCGCCAGCGCCAAACCACTGACCGACACCGTCGCCGCCGTCAGCGTCGGCATTATCGACGGCGTGCCGATGCTGGACTTGCCCTACGTCGAAGACGTGCGAGCCGAGACGGATATGAACGTCGTCGTCACCGGCTCGGGAAAATTCGTTGAGGTGCAGGGAACCGCCGAGGGTGCTCCTTTCGACCGCGACGAGCTCAACGCCCTGCTCGATCTGGCGCTGCTGGGAACCGCCGAACTGGCCGGAATCCAGGAAGCGACGCTGGCCGAAGGCCCCACTGGTGACTAATACCTCGCCTGACCAGCAAGCACCGGCGCCGCGGCTCGTCCTGGCGACCCGGAATCAGGGCAAACTGGGCGAGCTCCGCGAACTGCTGCGCGGTAAGGTGCCGGGGCTCGATGTCGATACCCAGGTGATCGACGCGGCGGCAGCGGATGCGCCCGACGTCGTCGAATCCGGCGTTACATTTGCTGAGAACGCCATTCTGAAGGCGCGGGCGGTGGCGAATGCCACCGGGCTGGCGGCCATCGCCGATTCGTTGAGGTGCAGGGAACCGCCGAGGGTGCTCCTTTCGACCGCGACGAGCTCAACGCCCTGCTCGATCTGGCGCTGCTGGGAACCGCCGAACTGGCCGGAATCCAGGAAGCGACGCTGGCCGAAGGCCCCACTGGTGACTAATACCTCGCCTGACCAGCAAGCACCGGCGCCGCGGCTCGTCCTGGCGACCCGGAATCAGGGCAAACTGGGCGAGCTCCGCGAACTGCTGCGCGGTAAGGTGCCGGGGCTCGATGTCGATACCCAGGTGATCGACGCGGCGGCAGCGGATGCGCCCGACGTCGTCGAATCCGGCGTTACATTTGCTGAGAACGCCATTCTGAAG
>NZ_KI914648.1:35740-39716 GCF_000520495.1 Arthrobacter sp. H14 | reverse complement strand
TGCCACCGGGCTGGCGGCCATCGCCGACGATTCCGGGCTTGCCGTCGACGTGCTCGGTGGGGCCCCGGGAATTTTCTCCGCCCGCTGGGCCGGCCGTCATGGTGACGACAGTGCCAACCTTGTCCTGCTGCTCGCGCAGTTGTCCGACGTGGGCGAGGAACACCGCACTGCGGCCTTCGTCTGTACGGCGGCCCTCGCGGTTCCCACAGCCGGCGGGCAGGAAGGCGTCGTCGCCGTCGAACACGGCCGGTTGGAGGGAACGTTGCTGCGGGAACCACGCGGCGAAGGCGGCTTTGGGTACGATCCAATCCTCCGCCCTACCGGTGACGAGCGCAGCTGCGCCGAACTCAGCGGAGCGGAGAAGAACGCGATCAGCCACCGCGGCCAGGCCTTCCGGGCATTGCTGCCCGCCATCACCGCGGAGCTCGCAAAGTAACGCGAAGCAAAGCGCCCCGGGGTGGAAATCGAAAAGTACTAAGCGTACTGTCTTTCATTAGAAAGCCTAATATCGAGCACACCTAAGGAGACCGGACGTGAAAGCACTAACCTGGCAGGGACGCCGATCACTCAGTGTCGAGAATGTCCCCGACCCAAAAATCGAAGAACCGACCGACGCGGTCATCAAGGTCACTTCGACGGCCATCTGCGGATCCGACCTGCACCTTTACGAAGTCCTCGGTCCGTTCATGGAGCAAGGGGACATTATCGGCCATGAACCGATGGGGATTGTCGAGGAAACCGGAAGTGCCGTCACCAACCTGTCCGTGGGGGACCGGGTCGTCATTCCCTTCAATGTTGCCTGCGGACACTGCTGGATGTGCGACCGCGGGCTGCAGTCCCAGTGCGAAACCACGCAGGTGCGCAAGTACGGCAGCGGCGCGGCCATGCTCGGCTACTCCAAGCTTTATGGCTCCGTTCCGGGTGGTCAGGCCGAGTACCTCCGCGTACCGCATGCCGACTACGGACCTATCAAGGTCAATGGTGGCCCGGACGACGAGCAGTACCTGTTCCTCTCCGATATTCTTCCGACGGCATGGCAGGGCGTGAAGTACGCCAACGTGCCCGACGGCGGCACCCTCGCCGTGATGGGACTGGGGCCGGTGGGCCAATTCGCCGCCCGCGTCGGCAAGTATCTCGGTTACCGGGTTCTCGCCGTCGACCCCGTTCCGGAACGCCGCGCCATGGCCGAGCGTCACGGCGTCGAAACCATGGACCTGAACCGCCATCTCAAAGACGCCATGAAGGACAGCACTGATGGACGCGGGCCGGACTCCGTGGTCGAGGCTGTCGGCATGGAAGCGCACGGGTCCCCGGTCGGTAAATTCGCCCAGGCCGCGGTGGGACTCCTGCCCGACAAGGCTGCACAGAAGGCGATGAGCATGGCCGGGCTGGACCGAATGAATTCCCTGCACACCAGCATCGACGTCGTCCGCCGCGGTGGGACGGTGTCGATCAGCGGTGTGTTCGGCGGGCAGACTGACCCGATGCCGATGCTGTCCATGTTCGACAAGCAACTGCAGTTCCGGATGGGGCAGTGCAACGTCAAGCACTGGATCGATGATCTGCTGCCGTTGGTGGAGGATTCCTCCGACCCGATGGGCGTGAAGGACCTGACCACGCACCGTGTTTCCCTTGACGAGGCGCCCGCCTACTACGAGAAGTTCCAGAAGAAAGAAGACGGCTGCATCAAGGTCGTCCTCAAGCCGTAGGTTCGGGGATGCCCGCCGCGATAGGGCACACTTAAGGCAATATGACGAACAGTATCTCCGCGCTCCTGCCCGCCCAGACAACGGACCCCACCAACGATCTCTCCGGAGTTGCACAGTGGGCGGTCGACCTGATGGAGACCATCGGCGCCCCCGGGGCAGGCCTGGCCATTGCGTTGGAGAACCTGTTCCCACCGCTGCCCAGCGAGGTCATTCTGCCACTGGCCGGCTTTACCGCCAGCCGGGGTAACTTCACGCTGTTTGAAGCGATCTTCTGGACGACCATAGGCTCCGTCGTCGGAGCATGGGTGCTTTACGGAATCGGTGCTGCGCTCGGCCGGCACCGGATGCGGGTGCTGGTCGGCAAGGTTCCATTGGTCGACATCGAGGACATCGACAAGGTCGAGGCGTGGTTCAACCGGCACGGGTATAGTGCTGTGTTCTTTGGCCGGATGATTCCGCTGTTCCGCAGCCTGATCTCCGTGCCGGCAGGGATTGAACGAATGCCGGTCTGGATATTCCTCGGGCTGACAACGGCGGGAAGCCTGATCTGGAACACGATCTTCGTCCTGGCAGGGTACTATCTCGGGGAGAACTGGCACATCGTCGAACAGTACTCCGGAATCTTCAAGAACATCGTCATCGTCATCGTGGTGCTGGTGTTCGCCTACTGGTTGGCAACCGCAATCAGGAAGTACCGCCGCAAGCGCGCCAGCGAAAGCAATGGTCCATCGCTTTGAACTTTCTGCGAATCGCATTCCACACCGTGCCGCTGACAAGTTGAGGTTCGCTCCGGGGGTACCCTTGAGGACGTGTCACTGGACTTTACTGCGATCGATTTTGAGACAGCCAACGGATTTCGCGGCTCTCCCTGCGCCGTAGGGCTCAGCAAGGTCCGCGGCGGACGGATCGTCGAAGAGGCGTCCTGGCTGATGCGGCCGCCCGAAGGGCACGACCACTTCGATCCGCGCAATGTCCGGATCCACGGCATCGAATCGCACATGGTCTCCCGGAGGCCGCGCTTCTGCGACCTCTTTGCCGAAATTGGCGGCTTTATCGGCGGTGACACACTCGTCGCCCATAATGCGGCCTTCGACATGGGCGTCATCCGTTCCGCCCTGGAAGTTTCCGAACTGGCCGGCCCCGCTTACGAATATGCCTGCACAGTGCTGCTGTCCCGCCGCAACTACAGCCTGGTCTCGTACTCGCTGCCGTTCGTCGCTGAGGCCGCCGGCGTTCCACTGCTCAACCACCACGACGCCGTCGAGGACGCCCGGGCCTGTGCCGGCATCATGATCGATATTGCGGCCAGGAACGAAGCCGCCAGTCTGGCCGAACTCTACCTGGCGATGAATCTGCAGGCGTCCAGGGCCGAGGAGTACATCCCGGGAGCGGGCCAGGTCTCCAAGCCCACCAGAACGGCGCTCGAACGGCTGGCGAACGGCGCCCCCGCCTTTACCGGCTGGAGCGGCTGGCCCGAGGAAGGCCCCAACCCGGATCCGAATCCCGACGCCGACAGTTCCCATCCGCTGTATGGCCATATCGTCGTGTTCACCGGAAATCTGGGCATGGCCAGAACCGAAGCGAAGCAACGTGCCGCACACCTTGGCGCCCAGCCCGCCAGTGGTGTTACCCGCAAGACATCGGTGCTCGTGGTGGGCGATGGCTTCGTCGCCGCGGACCTCATGTCCGGCCGCGTGACCGCCAAGGCACGCCGGGTGATGGACCTGCACGACCGTGGCCAGCAGATCGAGGTGCTCTCCGAAGGCGAGTTCCTGCAGATGACCGGCGGCCATTGGCCGGCTTCCGCAAGCTAGATGTACTGACCACGGAAGTTGGTGACGGCGGACGCCTTCACGATCCCGAGGTCGCTTTCACCAGGGAGCCCGCCAGAGTCCTGATCACGTCCTGTCCCTCCAGCCCATCGAGCCATTCCGCCGGCAGAGCCTCTTCGCCATAGAGCGCGCCCAGCAGGTTACCGGTGATGGAACCGGTCGAATCGCCCTTGCCCCCGTGGTTAACGGATAGAACGACGGCGGCACGGAAGTGCGCTTCGGCAGCCCCGGATGCTCCGGCCGCCCCTGATGCAGACTCCACCTTGGCGGTTGCCACCGCGGTTTCGGTGGCAAGAGCTGCATAGAGGCCGATCGCCAAGGCTTCCTCCGCCAGCTGTCCGGTGCCCAGTTCCGCGTTCAGATCCTCCGCTTGGAGCGGCGCCTGGTTCCCCAGCTTGAGGGCCTGTTCAAGCCGCTGCAGGACGGCCGGTTCCG
>NZ_KI914648.1:34335-35640 GCF_000520495.1 Arthrobacter sp. H14 | reverse complement strand
GCAGGACGGCCGGTTCCGGTGCCGGCTCCCGCCCGAGCCGCTCCACAGCTGCAGCGGTGGCGCTGGCCAGCGTGCCGCCGTTGTGCATGATGTGGTGGATTATCAAGCTGAAAGCCGCTGCGCTTTGCCTCGCTGCCGGATGCCCATGTGTCAGCGATGCGGTGTCGGTGCTGAGTTTGTACGCCATTTCGGGACCCACATACGGCAGCAGCCCGAACGGCGCCGAACGGACCACCGTGCCGAAGCCTCGTTCGTCCGGATTCACCGGCCGCGCTGGTGTGCCCATCTCGCCTGAACCCAGACCGGTCAGGCAGGCCTCGTCCGGTTCGCGACGGTGCCGCATCACCGGCTGCTGGTCGAGCCATTCCACCGGGGGCACGGGCGAGGCCTCGGGAAGGCGGGCGTCCTGCGTGCGGAGCCAGCGCAGGTAGGCCAGCCAGAGGCATGCTTTTTCATCAGCAGGAACGCCGTCATTTGCCCAGCGGAGCGCCTCGAGCAGTCCATCGACCGCGAATAATGTCAGTTGTGTCTCATCGGAGAAGGCAGTCGGGGCAGGCCGCCGGGACAAGTCCGTGGGCCCGTCCGTGCGGAAGTTTCCGCGTACCGGCTCAAGGCTGGAGGACTGAACGGCGTAACCAAGCGCGTCGCCCAGGGCACCGCCGAGCAGGCAACCATGGACACGGGCGGCGAAGGTGGGTAACTGCTGCATGACTTCAGGCTACCAACGGACTCAATGGCACCAATTAAGACTAGGCTTTGTGGAGCGACCACCATGCCCGCCGGCGGTAACCGACGCGGTCGGGTATGAGGAATGGCAGGATTAAACACGTCCGCACCGGGAACGGTCCGGACCACCGACGAGAAAGTTGACGAATCGTAATGGCAGAGAAGCACCACAGCGTCCCGGCGCGGCCCGCCAAGCCGGCTGAGCGGACCGGTTCCGAGCCCGGATCCACTGTCTCAACATCGGGTACCGGCCCTGCGAAGCCGTTGAACCAGTCCGGACTGCTGACCCGGTCAGCGGCCGAGGCTTTCGGCGCCTTCGTCCTCGTCCTCGGCGGTGTCAGTATCTCCATGTTCGGTGGCCAGGCCGGAATCCCCGGCGCGCTGGCATTCGGCTTGCTGTTCATCGCCGCCATCATCGCCGTCGGGCACGTTTCCGGAGGCCACTTCAACCCGGCCCTGACGCTTGGATTCGCCATCGCCGGCCGGCTCTCGTGGAAGGACGTCCTCCCGTACATCATCGCCCAGGTCATCGGCGGTGTCGCGGCGATGGGACTGCTCTGGGTGGTGCTCAGCGGCGGC
>NZ_KI914648.1:25077-34235 GCF_000520495.1 Arthrobacter sp. H14 | reverse complement strand
GCTCTGGGTGGTGCTCAGCGGCGGCCCGCCGCAGATTGTCGAACAAATCGAGACACTCTTCAGCTCCGTTTCGAGCGGATACGGCCAGAACTCTCCCAGTCAGTTCCCGCTGACCAGCGTGCTGCTGCTGGTGGTTATCCTCACCGCGATCCTGATGGGTGTCTACCTGGGCGCAACGAGCAGCAGGGCCAACAAGGCGTTGGCGCCGTTTGCCGCGGGCCTGACCTATGCGGCTGTTCTGCAGGTCGCACTGCCCATCAGTGGCGGCGGACTGAACCCTGCCCGCGCAACTGCGACGGTTCTGTTCGGTGAAGCAGCTGCGGCCGGCCAGCTGTGGCTGTTCTGGGTCGCGCCGCTGGCAGGTGCCGCGATTGCCGGCCTGATCGCCCGCAGCTTCGAACCAGCTCCGGCCGACAACAACAACGGCACCGACTCTTACGACGACGAGACCACCGTGGCGACCACGGGCACAGCCACCGCGACGGCCGGCACGAGGGGCCGCGGCGTATCGGACGAGTCCACCGCACCGCAGAGCCCTGCCGGCGGCGCGCCCGTGGGTGGCCCGATAGTCGAAGAGCGCGACGGAAATCCGTATCGCCGGGACGAGGCAAATCCGGATCACCGGAACGAAAACGACGCCCGCGACTTCTTCGACGGCAAAGACAAAAAGTAGCTACTGTAGGCCGTTTATTCCGCCGGTACTCCGAGACACGGGAGTGCCGGCGGAGTTTTGTCGGTGGCAGCGCATAGGTTAAAAATATGCGGATACTTCATACCTCGGACTGGCATCTCGGACGTTCTTTCCATGGCGTCGGGATGCTCGATGCCCAGCGCCGGTTTATCGACCAGCTCGTCACGACGGTGGTGGAAGAAGAGATTAACGTCGTGCTGATTTCCGGCGACGTCTATGACCGTGCGCTGCCGGCGGTGGATGTGGTTAACCTGCTGGACGACGCGCTGGTACGGATCACCTCGACCGGTGCGCGGGTCGTCCTCACCAGCGGCAATCATGACTCCGCTTCGCGTCTGGGCTTTGCGAGCCGGGTACTGGAACAGGGCGGGGTGCATCTGCGCACCCGGGTCGCCGACATTGATTCTCCCGTCATAGTCGACGACGGCGAAGTCCAGTTGGCGGTTTACGGCATTCCGTACCTGGAACCACGCCTGGTGGCTGAAGAGCTGGGGGCGGAATCGGCCTCGCACGCATCCGTCACCGCCGCCGCCCTGAAGCGCATCCATGCCGATCTGGAGCGGCGCAAGGATGCGGGGGATCAGCCCGTATCCTTCGTACTGGCCCACACGTTTGCCAGCGGTGGGATCAGCTCGGACAGCGAGCGGGACTTGGCGGCTGGTGGAGTGGGAGCAGTGCCGCTGGACCTGTTTGACGACATTGATTACGTGGCGCTCGGCCACCTGCATGGACGTCAGAGGCTGAGTGAATCCGTACGCTACTCGGGTTCACCATTGCCCTATTCGTTCTCGGAAGCCAAGCAGGACAAAGGCGGCTGGCTGGTCGAAGCCGGTCCGGCCGGCATCAAGAATGTGGAATCCATCATCTGGCCCGGCGCACGCCGGCTGGAAATCCTCCGCGGCACTCTGGACGATCTCCTCAGCGCCGACAGTTATGACTCCGCCGAGCAGGCCTTTTGCCAGATCACGCTCACCGACGCCGAACGGCCGAAGAGTGCGATGGAACGCGTCCGGTCCCGTTTTCCGCACACCCTCGTGCTCGGTTTCGAACCCGAAGGCGGTGATCAACGATCCGCGGAAACCTACGGTGCCCGGATTGCGCGGGCGGCCGACGACCTGGAGATCTGTTGCGGCTTCGTCGAACACGTCCGCGGACGTGGCATCGAGGACGGCGAGCGGGACATGCTGCGCGGCGCCCTCGAACGGTCCCGGGAAGCCGAGCAGAGCCGATGAGAATCAGCAGACTCGAGATCCAGGCGTTTGGCCCCTTCGCCAACCGGGAAGTCATTGACTTTGACGAGCTGAGCTCCCAAGGGCTGTTCCTGCTCAACGGTCCGACCGGAGCAGGCAAAACCAGTGTGCTCGACGCGATCTGCTTCGCGCTCTACGGCACCGTTCCAGGGGCACGGCAGGACGGCAAGCGGCTGCGCAGCGACCATGCGGATCCCGCCACTGTCCCGGAAGTAGTCTGCCGGTTCAGCGCCAGTGGCCGCACTTTCGAAGTCACCCGCAATCCCGCCTGGCAGCGCCCATCGAGTCGAGCGGCCAAGGGCACGACGCCGGAACAAGCCAAAACGCTGCTGCGCGAGCTGATCAACGGCGAGTGGCTGCAAAAATCCAGCCGGAACGATGAGGCCGGCCAGGAAATCACTGAACTACTGGGCATGAACGCTAAACAGTTCACGCGCGTGGTGATGCTCCCGCAGGGGGAGTTTGCTGCGTTTCTCCGCTCCGATGCCAACGACCGGCAGGAACTGTTGCAGCAACTGTTCGGCACCGAGCGCTTCAAATCCGTCGAACAGCAATTGCTGGCGGACGCCGCCGTCGCAAAGGAGCAGCTCTCACGGGCCGAATCCGGCGTCGAACTGATCCTGCATAAGGCTAGTGACGAAGCGGCCAAGTACCCGGCGCCGGAGGCAGACGAGGTCGACGGGGGCGAGCCAGAAGGGAACGGGCCAAACGAAACCACCACTTCCGTTGTTGACTCGCCGGACGGGACGTTGGAGGAAGATGACGGGACGGCCGGGGAACTGGATGACAGGGCCAGGCTTGCCGGTTGGGTGCAGCAGATTACCGGACTCGCCCAAGCCGCCGCAGATCAATCTGTTCAGGCGCGCTCCCGTGCCGCCGCTGCCCGAACCGAGCATCAGGAACTCTCCGGACGGCTGGCCAGATTCGACAAGCTAACCGCGGCTCAACGGGCCGGGGAAGACCTGGCCGGCCAAACCCAACTGCATGCGGACAGAATTGGAAAACGGCGGTTGCATCGCGCTGCCGAACTGCTTCAAAGCCGGCTGTCATCGGCCGAAGAAGCTGTGTCCGCACACACGAAATGCGCCGAATTGTCTGCCGACCGGCGTCGTCCCCTTCTGGAGCATCCCTTCTGCGCCGGGATCCTGACAAGTCCCGGGGAGGAAAACGGGCAGACCCTCAGCGTGGAACTGTTGAGTGAGTCCGAACGCGGTCTCAATGGTCAGCTTGCAGTGCTCGAAGCACTCGTGCCCGAGGAACGGGACCTGCAGGAGAAGCAGGGCCAGCTGGTCCGGTTGGAAAGCGAAGAAACAGCCGTGCTGGACAAAGCCGAACGGATGCGGCACCGCAGTGCTGAGCTGGATTCGGAAATCGCAGCTGCGAAGCTGCGGCTGGACGAGAGCAGCGCGCTGGCGGGAACGGTGGAACAAGCCAAGGCTGAAGAGCAACGTGCCCGTTCTGTCGTGGCAGCCATTCGCAGTTGTACCGTGAAACGGGAGCAGGAACAGCAACTATCGGCGGAATACCGGCGGCTGCAGGACGGCTACCTTGGCGCGAAATCCCGCTGGCTGGAGCTACTGCAGAAGCGGCTCGAACATGCAGCCGGAGAACTGGCGGCTTCCCTTGAGGATGACACCGCGTGCCCGGTCTGTGGCAGCACCGAGCACCCGGAGCCATCCGAACTGAGAGCCGCTGCCCGCAATGCCGGCGAGGAAGAGGAGGACGCGCGCCAGAAGCAGGAAGCGGCCGAGCTCCGGGTAAAGGAAGCTGGGACCCGGTGGCGCTCAGTGCAGCAGGAAGTCGCGGTCCTCGAGTCGCAGGGCGGAGGCTCGGACCTGGCGGATGCCGAGTCGAAGGCGGGACAGGCAACCGCTTCTGCCGAAGCTGCGACCAAAGCGGCGCAGCAACAGGCAACCGCAAAAGAGAAGCTCAGTGCGCTGGAAGAGGAGGCCCGGACGGTTACGGAGTCCGGGCAGGAGGTTGCGGCCGCCGCTGCGGAGCTGCGGATGGGAATGAAGTCCATCAAGGCCGCGGTCCAAGCCCTTGAGGAGAAGCTCACTCTCGCCCGCGGTAACCATGCCAGTTTGCAGGAGCGGGTCGAAGACCTCCGCGGGCTGGGGCAGCAGATGGCGGCATGCCTGCAGGCATTGCGGGCCGAAGAAAATGCTGTGGCCCATATGGAGAAGCTGGCCGCGGAGCTGGCCGATGCCATCGCTGGTTCTGCTTTCCAAAGCGCCGATGAAGTCAGAACGGCACTGTTGCCGGCCGATGATGCCGCCGGACTTGAGGCGGCTATCGAAGCGCACGAATCAGAACAGCACCGGGTTCGGGTCCTCTTTGAAGACGCTGAGGTTGGCCGGGCGATCGAGGAGGAAGCGGCTGCAGAAGCTATCCCGGATGAGAGCCAGGTGCGGGAAAAGCTGGAAATAGTTCATACCTGCACCGAATCTGCAGAAGAGGCGTCAGTAGCGCAACGAATGTTGGAAGCATCATTGCAGCAGCTGAAGGCTTTGCAGAGCCAGCTGGAGGAGGCATTGGCCACCGTCGAACCGGTGCGCGAGCATTCTGAACTACTCTCCGGCCTGGCCGATCTTGCCCGCGGCTCCGGTGAAAACGGTTACAAGATGACCCTGAACGCGTATGTGCTGGCTGCACGGCTGGAACAGGTTGCGCTGTGTGCCACGGAGCGCCTCGCCACCATGACCTCGGGCAGATACAGTCTCGTTTACGATGATTCCCGCGCTGCCCGCGGCGCTAAATCCGGTCTGGGACTGCAGGTGGTGGACGAATGGACCGGACGTCAGCGCGATACATCGACCCTCTCCGGGGGCGAATCCTTCATGGCGTCGCTGGCCCTGGCGCTCGGCCTAGCGGACGTGGTCCAGCACGAGTCCGGGGGAGTGGACATCGAGACGCTCTTCGTCGACGAAGGATTTGGCAGTCTGGATGAGGACGCGTTGGAGCAGGTTATGGACGCCCTCGAGGGTCTGCGCGACGGCGGACGGGTGGTCGGGCTGGTCAGTCATGTGCCGGAGATGAAGCTGCGTATCCCCGCCCAGTTGCAGGTCCTCAAGTCCCGGACCGGGTCCACATTGAGAATGCGCGAACCGGCGCTGGCCGAAGCCTGACCTCCCGGCGTCGAATTGACCGGGGCAGGCAGTAGAATTGCCATGTATCCGGGTCGTGCGCATCGGGTGGAGGGACGATGCGCTGCTACAAGGGAACCTGAACCAGTGAACGTCTCAATCAATAAAGGCGCGTCCGGAAACGCCTCCCATACACCGGAAGCTCCATCCACGTTGCATTCGCCTGATGCTCCGTCCAAAAAGAGCCCACTGGGCCGCTTCGGCCGTCTCCCGGAGTTGGCCGGACCGGGCTTCCTGCCGTTGGGCCTCTTTGCCCGGCTCCCGCTGGCGATGCTCACCATCGGTGCACTCGCACTGGTCCAAGCGGTCAGCCAGTCCTACGCCATCGGTGGTTACGCAGCCGGCGCAGTCGGCGTTGGTTCCGCCATCGGTGCACCGGTCCTCGGTTTCCTCGCCGACAGATCCGGGCAGCGCCCCGTCCTGCTGATCGCAGCATTGGCCAATACGCTGGCCATCGCCGGTCTCATCGCTGCCACGTATCTGGTACCGGACTTCAACACACCGTCCCTGCTGCTCATTCTGGCTGCCGCCCTGATCATGGGCGGGACGTGTCCGCAGGTGGGCCCATTGGCCCGCGTCCGCTGGATGGCGCTAACAGGGAGGAGCCCGCGCCAAGGGGACCTGGATACCGCCATGTCCTATGAGAGCACCGCCGATGAACTGACCTTTGTGATGGGACCGGCGCTGGTCGGATTGCTGGCCAGTGCGATCTCACCATGGCTGCCATTGGCGTTGGCGGCACTGATGACGATCACGCTGGTAAGCGCCTTCGCCGTGCACCGCACCCATTATGCTGTGGTTCCCACCCGGAAGATCGCTGCCGGACATCATCTCCCCGCTCCTGCCTCCAGGACCAAGGCCGCCGACTGGTGGCTGGTCAGCATTCCGGTGCTTGGCATGGTCTGCATGGGGACATTCTTCGGCGGTACGCAGACGGCACTGTTTGCTTTCGCCGGAGCCGGTTCCGGAACCGCGTCACTGGGAGGTTTGCTCTATGCGGTTATGGGGCTCAGCTCCGCGGCGGCCGCCCTGAGCGTCGCTTACTGGCCCGCTAAGTTCCGCCATCCCGTCCGTTGGCTCGCCTCCGCCGCGGCGATGGCCGCCCTGACGCTGCTGTTGTTCCTGCCGGAGACGACGACGCCGATGTTGATTGCGCTGTTTGCGTTGGGCATTTCCGTTGGTCCCACAATGGTGACCATCTTCAACATTGGGGGCAAAGTTGCTCCGGAGAACCGGCTGGGGACAGTGATGACCATGCTCGCCAGCGGAATCGTGGCCGGCACTGCGATCGGCTCCGCCATTGCGGGCAGCCTGGCAGAGAACACTGGCTATGAGCTGGCCTTCTTCGTCTCCACTGCTGCAGCCACCGGACTTCTCCTCCTTGGACTGCTGACCGCCGTCGTCGTTGAGCCGCGGGTAACGCGCCGGACTCAGCGCAGCTGAACCTCGATTTCGGTGGCGCTGCGGATCAGGCGTTCAGCAATGGGTGCCGTCTCCCGGGTCCCGCTGATATAGATAACGGCGATGGCCGCCGGCAGCTGCCCGGGAACGATAATGGGCACCGCCACGGATGACACCCCCGCTATGACCTCATCATGGCTGACGGCATAGCCGCGGTGCCCCGCTTCCTTCGCCTCGGCGCGGTAAGGCAGGCCAGGGGCAATCCGGTTCCACTCCTCCTCGGTAAGTGCGGATTGGATGGCAATACCAGGTGCTCCGGCGCTGAATTGGTGCCGGGTTCCTGGCCGCTGCGCCAAGGTGGTTTCGGAATGCCGCGGCTCGACCGTCATCAGAGTGACGCAATCGTGCCGGTCCCATTCGGCGATAAATGCCGTCATCTTCAGACGGTTGGCGACGTCGGTCAGCTCCGGCAGTGCCGCCGTCTGCAGGTCGCGTGAAACACCCCGGGCGAGGGCGGCCAGACCGGGTCCGGCCTGCACCAGCCCAGCCTCAGTGCGCATTAGCAGAGAGTGATCCTCCAATGTCCGCAGAATCCGGTAGGCAATGGAGCGGTGCACCCCCAAGGCCGAGGACAGCTCGGCAATACTCATCGGCGACTGGGCCTCCGCCAGAATCTCCAAGGCACGGATGCCCCTCGAAAGGGTTTGGGAATGCTTGGAACCGCCTGATCCCTGGATGGGTTCTGCCACCGTCATGGATGTCTCCTGATTCTGCGCCATTAGCCGGCGTTAGGACTGGCGGGAACCGGCTGCTTCACGTACGGGCGCGCAGTTCAGCAGGATGGGGGAGAAGAATGCGGCCAGCTCATCCGTTGCAGTCAACGGCAGTACGTTCGCCACATACTGATCCGGACGTACGACGACGACGACGCCGGTGCGGCTGAGTCCCCGGGCGTCGAAGATATCCTCGTCGGGCAACGCGCCGTAGACCTTCTCCAGGTTGGTGAGCTGGAAGGGGCCGACCTGCGGCTTGAATACCGGAGGTACGGCGTTGATGTCCACGTTCCTGTGATCCTGCTGGTAGACGACTTTCACATCGAACCAGGCGTCGCGGTCGGCACCCTCCGGCGTGGCCGTCAGTGGTGAGTCCGGTGCGGTATCAAGCCATTTGGCAAATTCGGTGGCACTCGAGGGCGCTCCTGCCGGTGCCTCGTCGGCGAAGACATAGATGCGCCAGCGTCCGTCCGCCCTGGCCTGGTGTCCAAGGTGCAGGGGGTTGGTATCGCAAATGCGGACTACGTTTGCGGACTTGAAGCGTTTGCCGACCGGGAACCCAGTGGCCAGGTCCTGATGGGCGGCTTCCGCGGTGAGCATCGAAGGCGCATACTCGGTCATGAATCCGGCCGGGAATTCGGCGGTTTGCACGTAGAAGTTCTCGAGTTCGGAGGGGTCGTCGAACTCCTCGGGCTTCATGGCCATCATCGTTGACCACTTCTTGTCGAAGTCGATGAGGTCTTTGGCGACCACCTGACGTTCGGCGGAGTACGTGGAGAGCAGTGACTCGGGAGCGCGGCCATCGAGCACATGCCCGAGCTTCCAGCCCAGATTGAACGCATCCTGCATGGAGACGTTCATGCCCTGGCCGGCCTTGGCGCTGTGGGTATGGCATGCATCGCCGGCGATGAAAACGCGGGGAGTGCGGGTCCCGATCTCCTCCAGCAGGACGTCGTCGAACCGATCAGTCAGCCGGTGCCCTACCTCGTAAACGCTGTGCCACGCGACGCTGCGGACGTCGAGCGAATAAGGGTGCATGATCGCATTGGCATGGGCGATGATCTCGTCAATGGTTGTGCTGCGGATCGCCCGCTTGTTATCGGCTTCCACCTCGCCAAGGTCAACGTACATGCGGAAAAGGTAGCCACCTTCGCGCGGGATCAGCAGGATGGACCCGCCCGAGCCGGACTGGATCGCGCACTTGGTCCGGATGTCGGGGAAGTCAGTGTTGGCCAGCACATCCATGACGCCCCATGCGTGGTTGGCCTGATTGCCCTTCATAGTGCAGCCGATCGATTCGCGGACCTTGCTCCGCGCACCGTCTCCACCGAGCACGTACTTGGCCCGTATGGTGCGCTCCTGACCCTCATTTTCGCCTGACGTGTGGGCAAGGGTCACTGTGACGGGGTACTCGCCCTCGTCCGCGACTTCCAGGCCACGGAACTCGTAGCCATAGTCCGGTTTCATCCGGGCGGGGGAGTTGGCCATGAACTTGGCGAAGTGGTCCAGGACCCGGGCCTGATTGACAATCAAGTGCCGGAATTCGCTGATGTCGCCGGTCTCGTCGTCGACAGCGCGGCCGGAGCGGAAGATCCGGGTGGGGTCCTCAGGGTTCGGCTTCCAGAAGTTCATCTCCGTGATCCAGTACGCTTCGGCCGTGAGTTCCTCGGCGAAGCCGAAAGCCTGGAAGGTCTCGACACTTCGGGCCTGGATGCCATCAGCCTGGCCGATCTCCAGCCGCCCCGGGCGACGCTCGACTATCCGCGTCGTCACATTCGGGAACTGGGCGAGCTGGGCGGCGGTCACCATGCCCGCGGGTCCGGTACCCACGATCAGCACATCAACTTCGTCGGGCAACTCTTCGGGCCGGTCGATGCCGGCGCCGGCCGCCGGCTCG
>NZ_KI914648.1:19913-24977 GCF_000520495.1 Arthrobacter sp. H14 | reverse complement strand
CTTCGGGTCACCGGATACATAGCCGTGGTGGTGGAACTGCACGGTTCTTCCTCACTTCGCTGTATAGCCTGTCTTATCGTTGTGTTCGATATTAGAATTTATCTTTCTATTATTGAACAACGCTGGTTGAAACTATACGATGAATATGACGTGGGTTACAAGCACCGCATTGCGGTACAGGTTCCAACGATGCGGACTTTGTCGTAAAGATCCTTGTGCATAGCTGTGCCGGAGCCCACATGTATGTATTATGTTCTGAGTCACACTAACTGACCGTTCTGTCAGTAATTCAGTTCGCGTTTCACCTACATGCCATTAACAACGGAGTTTTCCATGTCATCATCAACATCCGCAGTCGGGGGACGGCAGCGCATGTCGGCGGAGGACCGCAAGGTCGTCGCCGGAACCATGATCGGTACCACCATCGAGTGGTACGACTTTTTCATCTTCGCCCAGGCGGCGGGGCTGATTTTTGCCGGTCTCTACTTTGACCCTCTGAATGAGGGCAGCCCAGGACTGGCGCAGCTTGTGTCCTGGGCTACCATCGGCATCAGCTTCTTCTTCCGGCCGCTGGGCGCCATCGTCGCCGGCCACCTCGGTGACCGCATCGGCCGCAAGACCATGCTGGTGTTCACTCTCGTGATGATGGGTGGCGCGACGGCGTTGATCGGCCTGCTGCCAACCTACGCACAGATTGGTTTCTGGGCGCCGCTGCTGCTCATTCTGCTCCGGATCCTGCAGGGATTCTCTGCGGGTGGTGAATGGGGCGGAGCCGCTCTGATGGCCGTCGAGCACGCTCCGGTCAACAAGCGCGGTTTCTGGGGGGCCTACCCGCAGATCGGTGTTCCGGTCGGCATGATCCTGGCCACCCTGGTGATTCTCGTGCTGCGCGCCTCGATGACACCGGAGGAGTTCCTCGCCTATGGCTGGCGTATCCCGTTCCTCATTTCCGTGATCCTGATCGGCGTCGGCTACGTCATTCGTAAGCGGGTCGCAGAGAGCCCGGTCTTTACCGAGATGCAGCAGCGCAAAGCGGAGTCTGCGGCACCACTGGGGCAGCTGTTCAAGCACAATACGAAGCAGGTTGTCCTGACAGCTCTGATCTTCATCGCCAACAACGCGGCGGGGTACCTTCTGATCGCGTTCTTTTCGGCGTATGCCATCGGCTTGGGCATGAACCCGTCCGCGGTGCTTTTCGCGACGCTGCTGGCATCGTTCGGCTGGCTCATCTTCACCATGTATGGCGGGATGCTCTCCGACAAGATCGGCCGGGTGCGGACCTTCAAGATCGGCTACGCCATCATCTTCGTCTGGATGATTCCGCTGTTCATGCTGATCGACACCCAGAACATCTGGCTGTACGGAATCGCCCTGTTCGTGCTGACCATCGGGCTCGGCCTTTCCTATGGACCGATGTCGGCGATGTACGCGGAGATGTTCCCCGTACACGTCCGCTACTCCGGGATTTCGATTGGCTACGCACTGGGTGCCATCCTGGGCGGCGCGTTTGCCGCCTTGATTTCCCAGTGGCTGCTCAACAAAACCGGATGGTCCGGATCCGTGGCAATCTACATCATGGTCCTCTGCGTCATCTCCTTCGTTGGTGTCTCCATGGTTAAAGAGACCAAGGGCAACAACCTGCGGGTCAAGGACGTCGAGATTTAGTCTTCAACGCACCTGCATCACCGACTGACCGCAACTCAGTCGCTGACTGCTCCGTCTGTTGTGGCCACGGGCGGCCCGCTTCCACCGGGACACGGGCCGCTCCGCTTTGGATGGCCGGGCAGAGCAGGATATGAATAAGGAATGAGCACTCAGGACGATCCGGAAGCGTATGCTCCGGATCCGGCGCGCTGGCGGGTGCTGTCGGTCCTGCTCGTGACGATTTTCATGTCGCTGGTCGGAGTGAGCATCGTCAACGTTGCCCTGCCGTCCATCCAGCAGGGTCTCGGAGCAACCCAGTCCGATATTCAATGGGTGCTGTCCGGCTATGCGCTTACCTTTGGTGTTGTCCTTGTCGCTGCCGGACGTGCCGGAGATATTCTGGGCCGTGGGCCGCTGTTCATCGCCGGCGTCTCGGTCTTTACACTGTCTTCGATTGCGGCCGGGCTGGCGCCTGATCCGTTGTCGTTGAACATTGCCCGGTTCGTCCAGGGAGTGGGTTCCGGCCTGCTGAACCCGCAGGCGGTCGGCATGATCCAGCAGTATTTCCGGGGAGCGGAGCGGGGCAGGGCGTTCGGTTACTTCGGCACGGTTGTAGGTCTTTCGGTGGCAGTCGGCCCGCTGCTCGGTGGTCTGCTCATCGAGCTCGGCGGAGTGGAGAACGGGTGGCGCTGGACTTTTCTGGTCAACGTTCCAGTCGGTATTCTCGCCATCGTCCTGGCACTGCGGTGGTTTCCACGGCCGTTGCGGGCCGGCCGCATGGGCAGCCGGCGCCGGGACCTCGATCCAATTGGGGCGTTGCTGCTTGGGTTGGCGGTATTGACGGTTCTGCTGCCATTCGTGGAGACGGATTCATCTGCCTGGATCTGGGCACTGCTGCCTGCATCGGGCTTGCTGGTGCTGCTGTGGGCGTTATGGGAGCGTCGCTACAAGGCACGCGGCCGCAGCCCGATGGTCGACCTGGCCATCTTCCGCACGGCCAGCTTCTCCAACGGTGCGCTGCTCGTCAGCCTGTACTTCACCGGGATGACAAGTATCTTCGTCCTGATCGCTCTCTATTTTCAGGAAGGGCTCGGACACAGCGCTCTGGAGAGCGGTGCGGTGGGCGTGCCGAGCGCTATTCTCGGCGCCATTGCTGCGAATTGGGGCGGCAAGGTGGTGATGCGTTTCGGCCGGAAACTGGTGATCGGCGGCATGTTCTGCGCGTTGGCCGGGCTCGCGCTGAGCATCCTGGTGATCCAGCTTGCTGCGGCGGGCATGATCAGTGAATGGTGGCTGCTGGCCAGTCTCGGACTCGTCGGTGTGGGGCAGGGCGCGGTCATCACACCGAACCAAACACTCACGCTGGCCGACGTACCGCTCGAGTATGCGGGAAGTTCCGGCGGCATCATGCAAACCGGCCAGCGTATCGGCACATCGGTCGGCATAGCCATGATCACCGCCGTCGCCTTCGCCGTTCTCGGGATGAGCAACTGGCCGCAAGCCATCACCGCCGGGTTCATCGTGATCGGTGCGGTGATCCTGCTGGCTCTGGTGGTCGCGTTCCATGATCTGCACCGGCGTCAGCGAAATCTGGAGAAGGTGGTTTGAGTGGAACATATTGAGAAATGGGACCGGCTGTCGATAGCGGCGGCTTCGCTGCCTGTCGCCGGCGCGCTGGCTGTCGGGATTTTCGCTGAGTTTTTCCTCCGCTCATCCGGCGGTGCCGCGCTTCTTGCCGGACTGGCCAGCCTCCTCATCGTCGCCCTCATCGTATTGGACGTTCCGGCGGCGATAGACGCCATCGAAGGCAACACCTTCAGTGAACTGTTGCGGATCGGCGGACGCCAGATGGCGGTCTTCCCTTGGACGATTGGCATTTTCGCCGGCCGCTGGTTCCATCCCTTCGACGGGCTGGATCCGTTCGGCGCACAGGGCCATGTCGCGCTCATCGTGGTGACGTTCGTCGTCGTCGTTGGCAGCCACTTGATCCGACGGCACGATCACGTTCTGCCGTCCTGGATTATCGTGGCAGTGGGATTGCTTGCCGGTGCATTACTTTGGCCGGTCGGATAGCGATGCTTGACACGGCAGTACTGGAGGCGTGGCGATGACGCGGAAGCTGATGACGACACTGGGTCTGGCTCTGGGCCCGGTGACCTTGCTGCTGGTGGATGTCATCTTCACCCAGACGAGCCCCGGTGAAGTGTTCAACGGCATCTTCGAACTGGTCCGTGCGACCGGGGTGGTGGCATGGCCGGTCGGGGCCCTCATCGGCCACTGGTACGGACCGCCGCGAACCGGGCCCCTGGTGCGTGGTCCGCTGAACTACGTCATATTGATCGGGGGCTCGCTGCTGGCAATGGGACTATCCCTGTTCTTTCTCAATGTGCCAGTGGCCTCGCATATCGTTTCCACCATCGCGCTGTTCGCCGGTGCGGTCATTGGCGCCCTCTTTTGGACCATCGATGAACCCCGGGCAATGCGGGCGGACAAAGGACGCCCCGCCAATATTCGTTAGGAAAGCGGGTGGCGCTGGTACCGTAAGTCCATGCCGGAGATGCCTGAAGTGGCTGGACTCGTCGATTTTCTGCGCCGGAAGCTGGTTCCGGAGGACGGGCCACCCGCCGTCGTCGCTGACGTCGAGGTGCTCTCTTTCTCCGTTCTCAAGACGGCCAAAGTACCGGTGGAGGCGCTGCTGGGACTGGAGGTCACCGCCGTCGAACGCTGGGGCAAATTCATCGCCGTCCAGGTGGGGGAGCACTATCTGGTGATGCATCTGGCCCGGGCGGGATGGCTGCGCTGGTCCGACGCATTCAAACCGGGACGGCTCCGGCCGGGCAAGGGAGTTATCGCGTTGCGGGTCAGATTTACGACGGCGGACCCCGCCGACGCTGGACCCTCGGCTGAGGGGGCCGCGGCCAACCACGGATTCGACTTGACCGAAGCCGGCACCAAAAAGTCGTTGGCAGTCTACGTGGTGGAGAACCTGGCGGAGGTCCCCGGTGTAGCACGCCTCGGACCTGATGCGCTGGAGCTGGACCGGAAAGCGTTTGGCGATATTATTGCCGGGCACCGGGGCCAGATCAAGGGGCTGCTGCGGGACCAATCCATCATCGCCGGGATCGGCAACGCCTACAGCGACGAGATTTTGCACGCCTCGCGGTTATCGCCATTCACTTTGGTTACGTCCCTGGACGATGAACAGGTAACGGGCCTGTATGTGAGCATGCAGGAGCTGCTGCGCTTCGCCGTCGAAACTGCAGCTGGACGTCCAGCCAATGAACTCAAGGATGCCAAGCGGCGGAACATGCGGGTTCATGGCCGGACAGGGGAGAGCTGCCCGGTATGTGCGGATACTGTGCGCGAGGTGTCGTTCGCGGACTCGTCGCTGCAGTATTGTCCGACCTGCCAGACCGGCGC
>NZ_KI914648.1:0-19813 GCF_000520495.1 Arthrobacter sp. H14 | reverse complement strand
CCGGCGGCAAGCCGCTGGCCGACCGGCGTACGTCGAAGTTCCTCAAGTAGCGCCGGCAGACAGAGCCGTTAAACGACTCGGCAGAAGATGCGCGTCCCAGCTGTGGGAAAGCGCATCTTCTGCCAGATCGATTACCGGGGAGGCGGGTCAGGCCTGGTTGCCGAGCTTGAACCCGGCGCCCACCTTCTGCCCGTCGGCTTCTTCCTTGCGGGTGTAGGAGAAACCGTCGGCCCCGATGGTCACATCGGATTCCCGGGTTTCCAGGCGTTCGACGACGTCGCGCACGTTACCGTCCAGGTCCAGTACCTTCGATGCATTGGCGTACCAGCTTGGCACCACTGGGGTACCCCACCAGTCGCGGCGCTGGTTGTCGTGCACATCCCAGGTCAGCGTGGGGTTGTCCGGGTCTCCGGTGTAGTAATCGTGCGTGTAGATTTCGATCCGGTGCCCGTCCGGGTCCAGCAGGTAGAGATAGAACGCGTTGGATACGCCGTGTCGTCCGGGACCGCGTTCAATCTTGTCGCTCTCGCGCAGCGCCCCAAGGTGGTCGCACAGGTGCAGGATCTGGCTGCGCTCGTGCGTGGCGAAGGCGATGTGGTGCAGCCGCGGGCCGTCGCCGCCGGTGAGGGCGACGTCGTGCACGGTGGCCTTGCGGTACATCCACGCTGCATAGGTGGTGTCCTCTTCGTCCTTTATGTCCTCCGAGACCTTGAAGCCCAGACCCTCGTAGTAGCTGCGGGCAGCCGCAATGTCGGGAGTGACCACGTTGAAGTGGTCCAGCCGGGAAATCGCGCCCGCGCCGTGGACGTCATAGCGGCGGGTAAAGCGCTCGACGTGGTCGGCCTCGTAGAAGAACTCGACCGGGAAGCCGAGCGGATCCAGTATCCGGACCGCTTCGCCGATTCCGCGGGTGGAGCCGGCCGGACGGCGTTCGACGCGCACGCCCAGTTCCCGGTAGTACGCTTCGGCCACGTCCAGTTCCGCGACGGAGCGGACCCGGTAGGCGATGACCGACATTGCGGCTTCCGGCCCCTTGCGCAGGATGAGGCTGTGGTGCAGGTATTCCTCGAAGGCGCGCAGATAGATCGCGTCCTCGTCCTCGTGCGTGACGACAAGGCCCAGCACGCCGACGTAGAAGTCGCGGGATTTGGCCAGATCGGTGACGATCAGTTCCGCATAGGCGCAGCGGATGATGTCCGGCGGGGCAATGCTTGGAGTGGGGATTGATTCACTCATGATGTGCTCTTTCTTGTAATGGCGGGGAGACCACCGGCTATTGGCTACTGGCCGAGTGTCTCGGCATCGGAAGCGCCGAACTTCGGGGTGTGCACCTCGTCGAGGGTGATGTGCACGGCCTGCTGGTCGGTGTAGAAATCAATCGAACGGTAGCCGCCCTCATGGCCCAGGCCCGAGGATTTCACGCCGCCGAATGGGGAACGCAGGTCACGCACATTGTGGCTGTTGAGCCACACCATGCCGGCCTCCACGGATTGCGCGAAGTTGTGTCCGCGCTTGAGATCGTTCGTCCAGACGTAGGCCGCCAGGCCGTACTTGGTGTTGTTCGCCAGGGCCAGCGCCTCGTCGTCGTTATCAAAGGGCGTGATCGCCACGACGGGACCGAAGATCTCCTCCTGGAAGATCCGGGCGTCGGGGGAGACGTCAGCGAAGACAGTCGGAGTCACGTAGGAACCGTTCTCCTGGCCCTCCGGCAGGTTTTCCGGACGGCCGCCGCCGGCCAGCAGCTTGCCTTCGTTCTTGCCGATCTCCACGTAGGACATCACCTTGTCGTAGTGCTCGGGATGCACCAGCGCGCCGACCTGTGTATCGGGATCGTGCGGGTCGCCGACCACAATATTCTTGGCGCGCGCGGCGTACTTCTTGCAGAATTCGTCATAGATGCCGCGGTGGACCAGGATGCGGGAACCGGCCGTGCAGCGCTCGCCGTTCAGTGAAAAGACACCAAACAGGGTGGAGTCGATGGCGGCGTCCAGGTCGGCGTCGTCGAACACCACAGCCGGGGACTTGCCGCCCAACTCCATGGACATGCCCTTCAGACCCTCGGCACAGTTGCGGAAGATCGTCTGGCCCGTGGTGGATTCGCCGGTGAAGGAGATTAGCGGTACGTCGGGGTGCTTGACCAGAGCATCGCCGGCGGTCTCGCCGAAGCCGTTGACCAGGTTGAACACACCTTCCGGCAGTCCGGCATCCTCGAAGATCTGCGCCCACAACGACGCCGAGAGTGGGGTGAATTCGGCGGGCTTGAGCACCACCGTGCAGCCGGAGGCGATGGCCGGAGCCAACTTCCAGGATTCGAGCATGAACGGGGTGTTCCATGGGGTGATCAGTCCGGCGACGCCGATGGGTTTCCGGTTCACGTAGTTCATCTGCGATCCGGGAACCTTGAAGGCGTTGTCGTGCTGGGCGACGATCAGGTCGGCGAAGAAGCGGAAGTTCTCCGCCGCACGCCGGGCCTGGCCGCGGGCCTGGGTGATCGGCAGTCCGGTGTCGAACGTCTCCATCTCGGCCAGCCGGTCCTCCTGGTCGACGACGGCGTCGGCGATCTTGTACAGCACATTGGCCCGCTCGCGGGACTTCATCTTCGGCCAGGGCCCATTGACGAAGGCGTCCCGGGCGGCGGCGACGGCGGTGTCGATGTCGGCCTGCTGGCCGGAGGCGGCGGTGCAGTAGGTCTGGTTGGTGACCGGGTCGAGGATCTCGAAGGTCCCGCCGCCGATGGAGTCAACGAACTTGCCCCCAATGTAGTGCTTCAGGTGTTCGGGCAGGTTCTCGGGGACGAAATGTTTGCCGGTCATCTGGGTCGTATTCTGTGTCATGGCCACTCTCCTTTATCCGTGGGGTGGTTACTTAGTGATCTGGAAGTCGTCGACGCTGGTCAGGTACTGCTCGCCCTCGGCCAGCAGCGCCTTGATCTTTGTCTGGCCGGCGTCGGTGGTGCTGATCAGCGGGGAGCGGACATGGTCGGAGGCGATCAGTCCGCGCTGGGCCATCACCCACTTGGACGGGGCCGGGTTGGTCTCCACGAAGAGCAGGTCCGCCAGCGGGTGCAGCCCGTAATGAATCTCCCGGGCCTTCACCAGGTCGCCGGCCTCCCACGCGTCATACATGTCTGCGATTGCCCGCGGCGCCATGTTGCCCAGCGCGGAGATGAAGCCGACGCCGCCGAGGGCCATCAGCGGCAGGCAGAGCAGTTCGATGCCGGACCAGACGAGCAGTTCGGGGCCGCAGGCGTGCATGACCCGGGAGAAGTGCTCGAAGTCCTTGGTGGTTTCCTTGATCCCGACGATGTTGTCGAAGTCCTTGAACAGCCGGGCGACGGTTTCCGGGGCGACGTCGACGGCGGTGCGGGAGGGCACGTTGTAGATGACGAACGGCATCTCCGGGAACTCCCGGGCGACCGTGGCGTACCACTGGTACAGCGCCTCCTGCGTGGGCTTGGCGTAGTACGGAGTGATGATCATGGCCGCATCGGCGCCGGCCTCGACGGCCGCCCGGGTCAGCTCGAGCGTCTCGTCCAGCTTGGCGGTGCCGGTGCCGGGCATGAACGGTGCCTTGTCGCCGATCTCGTCTGCGGCGGTTCGGATGGCGGCGGCCCGTTCTTCGATGGTCTGGGAGCCGGGTTCGCTGGTGGAACCGCCCAGGGTGATGCCGTCGGTGCCGTTGGCCAGCTGCCAGCGGATCATGTTCCGCAGGCTGTCGTGGTCCACCTCGCCCGTCTCTGTGAATGGGGTGAACAGCGCGGCCAGGGAACCCTTGAGGTGCTGGGGGTCGTTACGAAATTTCATTATTCTCCTTCGGCTGTGGATTCAGCGTGCTTCAAGTAGGCGATTAAGGTTGCGGCGCGGTGGTTCCGCGCGGCGCGTTCAATCGAGTCGACGTCGGCGCCGGTCTCGATCAGCTGCAGCAGCTCTTCATGCTCGGCCACGGATTCCTGGGCCCGGCCGGGCACATAGTTGAACGTGGATGCACGGATGGCGTTGAGCCGGTTCCAGCCGCGGTGCACGAGGTCCAGGATGTGCGGATTGGGGCAGTGCGTGAACAGCACGGCATGGAACTCGAGGTTGAGCGAGGTGAAGCGCACCGGGTCGAAATGGCTCAGGCACTCCCGCATCTGCTCGTTGATCCGGCGCGCTTTGGTGATTTCGACGTCGGTAATCAGCGGCGCCGACAGCGCGGTCGCGGCCCCTTCGATGATGCTCAGCGTCTGCATGGTGTGCAGGTACTCGGTGGGGTCGATCCCCGCAACGGTAGCGCCGATATTGCGCTCGAAGGTGATCAGGCCCTCGGCCTCCAGCCGGCGGATCGCCTCCCGGACGGGAACGACGCTCACATCCAGCTCCTTGGCGATCCTGCCCAGCACCAGCCGGAAGCCGGCGCCGTAGGAACCGTCGGAAATTTTGGCCTTGACGGCGTCATAGGCGAGCTGTGACTTGCTGGACTGCGGGTTTCCGGCCACAGTGGTTCCGGCCGCCGCTGCCTGCACGCCGGTTCCAACATGCCCGGTCCCTGCCCGAACGGTCATGATCCCGGCCGGTCCTGCTCGTTGCCGGCGCGCACCTGGAGCCAGTCGTAGTACTTGGCATTCCAGTGTGAGTTCATCGGGTAGAGGCCGTCGACACTGTGTCCGGCCCCGACCATCTCGGCAATGAAAGTCTCCTGGCGCTCCTGCTCAACGGAATCCTCGGCCAGTTCGGCGGCTAGTGCCGGTGGAATCACCAGGATGCCGTCGGCGTCGGCTACGATGATGTCGCCCGGCTGGACTGTGGTGCCGCCGCAGCCGATGGTGGTGTCGACTTCCCAAGGAATGTGCTTGCGGCCAAGGACCGCCGGGTGGGCGTTCGCGAAGTAGGTCGGCATGTCCAGCGCAGCCACGGCTTCGACGTCGCGGACGCCGCCGTCGGTAATGAGTGCCGCCGCGCCGTTGACCTGCGCCCGGAGCGCGAGGATGTCGCCGACGGTTCCGCAGCTCTTGTCCCCGCGGGCTTCCATAATCAGGATGTCGCCGTCGCCGAGCGAATCGATGACCCGCTTCTGCGCATTGAAACCAGCGCCATGGGCCTTGAACAGGTCTTCACGATTGGGCACATAGCGCAGCGTCCTGGCCACGCCGACCACGCGCTGCTGCGGGCGGGTGGACTGCAGGCCATCGATGCTGACGTTATTGAGACCGCGCTTGCGCAACTGCGAACTCAGCGTGGCGGTGGCGACCGAGGCGAGCTTTTCCTTCAGTTCCGGCGTCAGTACCTGTGCGGGATCCGGGGCCGGAGTTGAGGTTCCGTAGGCTTCGGCCCGTTCCTTCTCATTGATTTTCGGGCGCGCGCCGAATTCCGCCAGCTGGAGATCGGAGTCGACCACCGTCGTCGAAAGCCTGCCGGTGCTCAGGCTCCTGCCGGGGTAATCCACTTCAACTTCGACGACGTCGCGGGGGGCTGCGACGGAGGCGCCGGCCGGGGTGCCGGTCAGGATGATGTCACCGGGCTCCAGAGTGATCAGCTGGGACAGGTCGGCGACCAGGCGGGCGAAGGGGAACAGCAGGGTACCGGTGCTGTCTTCCTGCACCAGTCCACCGTTGAGCCAGGTGCGGATGCGCAGTTTGTCGGGATCGACGTCGGCGGCTGGGATCAGGCCCGGGCCGATTGGTGTGAAGCCGTCACCTCCCTTGGAGCGCAGGTTGGAACCCTTGTCTGCGTAGCGCAGGTCGTAGATGCCCAGGTCGTTGCTGGCGGTGATATGGCCGACGTGGCTCCAGGCGTCCTCGAGGCTGACGCGGCGGGCACGGGTGCCGATGATCAAGGCAATTTCGCCCTCGAACGCGAGCAGTTCGCAACCGGCGGGACGTTCGACCACGGCGCCTGAGAAACTCAGTGACGAGCCAGGCTTGAGGAAGTAGGAGGGCTGCTCCGGGGTCCGGCCGCGCTGGGCGGCCCGGCTGGGATAGTTGATATGGACGGCGATGACCTTGCCCGCGTCCGCGATCGTCTGCTCGGAGACCTGCTCCATGGATGGCCTGCTTCCTATCGACTGCATCAGGTACGAAATCGTATACGATCCAGTTAACCTTGTGCAAGGGGTCACGTCAAGCCCAATTGACGGTAGGCTTTTTGGAGGCGAAATTTCCGGGGAGGCCGAGCGCGCCCAACGTGGCCTTACCGATGACGAGGAGTGACCATGGCTGCACATGCCGGTGAGAAAGCAATAGAAGTCAGGCGACTTCTATTGCGCCAAGTGCGACGGGAAGGTGCACGTCAAAGCCGGGGATAAAATTCCGGAGTGCCCCAATGGGCATAGTGAATTTGAGACCCGCCGGAACGAGCCCGGCAACAAATAGGTAATGACCTAGTTGGCGCCGACGCTCGGGGCGCGGTTTGGCGGGCTCGGAATGTGGATATTTCCCGTCGTGCTGCCACCGGTGTGCGGGTCGTCCCCTGCCGCATCATGGCCGGGGGAGCGGTGCAGGTGGGACGGCGCGGTGGGCTCCGCATCGGAGGTCGAGCTGCTCTGGAACCACTGGCGCAGCCGCAGTGCTACCTGATGCGCATCCGGGCGGTCAGCCGCATCGCGGGCGGTCATAATCGTTAGCAACTCGACCCATTCCGGACCCAGCGAGACCGGAACTTCAGGATCGCGGAGCAGCCGGGCCACGGCCGCTTCCACCACCGGCCCCGGGAAAGCCTTCTCGCCGGTCAAGCATTCCAGCAACACCAGCCCCAGGGAATAGATGTCACTTGAGGCACCCACCTTTATGCCTTCGGCCTGTTCCGGGCTGAGGTAGTTCGCCGTTCCGATCGTCGCCCCGTGTGCGGTGGCCATGGTCGATTCCATCACCCGGGCAATGCCGAAGTCGGTTAGCTTGGCGGTCAGCCTGGTGTCCTGCTCTTCTTCCCCGGAGACCAGGATGTTGGCCGGTTTCACGTCCCGGTGGATGACACCGTTTTGGTGGATGTAGTTCAATGCGTCGGCGAGGTCGGCGCCCAGCTCGGCGACGGCTTCCGGTGCAAGCGGACCGGCCTTCAACCGCTTGCGCAGGTCCGCGCCGTCGACAAGTTCCATGACGAGGTAACTGGCCATAGCGCCGGTATCGTCCGTGTGCAGACCGGCGTCATGCAGCGTCACCAGGCCGGGGTGGTTCAGTGTGGCCAGCAGCTGCATCTCGGTGTGCTGGCGGCGGTAGTCATCGTCGTCGACAGTGGCCGGTGCGAACATTTTCACGGCGACTTCGCGGCCGAGGGATTCATCCGAGGCGCGGTAGACCGAGGCGCCTCCGCCGATGCCCAAAAGGTCTTGAGCGCGGTAGCGCCCACCGAGAAGTAAATCCACGTAGTACCCTTTGGTCATAAAGTAAGTGTGCTGACTATGTCCCGCCATTGTATGCTCAGGAGGCACAGGAGTCCCATGGAATCGACTAACGATTCGGTCTCAGCTGTTCACCAGCATTCACCCAGCGGCATCGACGGGGTTTGGCAGTACTTCACCCCGGCTCGTTGGCCGGGGTGGGCGGTACTATCCTAGCGTGATTTTTCGGCACGCTGAACTTCCATTGCCGTTGACCGTGTCACCCTGCCTGCGTACTTCAGCCGGATGGGCAGCGAACTCACCCCTCAGGGATGCTCCGCGAGGAAGTCGATGGCGGCATTCTTGAAGGCGCGGGAGGTGACGGCATTGGTGTGCGAACGGGCAGGCAACACCAGCGTTTCGGCCTTCGGACTCAGGCCGGCCAGGTCGGTCATCGTCGCCGCCAGCTCATCTTTTTCGCCGGCGACCAGCAGCATCGGCATATGAGGCACCGCCTCCGATGGCGTAAACGGCTCCGATTTGATGGCCTCAATCATGCTCAGCAGCGAGAAGATGTTGTTGGAGGGCACCATTTGTGCCATCTTCAACAGACTGTAGCTCTGCTCGTCGGACATGCGAGTGCCGTCCGCGAGGTACTTCTGGGCGCCGGCGAGATCGAAATCGGCCAGCGGGTCCTGGGTGGAAGGTCCGCCGAGGACCATCCGGTGCACCAGCTCCGGCTGGGTCGCACCAAACTCCCAGGCCAGCCGCGCACCGAGCGAGTAACCGATCAGATCCACCCCGGAAGCGGCATTGCCCTCCTCGAACGGCCGGACATGGCTGTCATATAGAACCTGCAGGATGTCGGCGCGCATCCGGCTCGGCGCGTAGGCATCGAGCTCGTCCGGCGACCCGCTCCGTCCGTGTCCAGGCAGATCCACGGTGATGACCCGCCGGCCGGCGCCGCTCAACGCAGTCAGCCAGCCGGCGTCGTACCAATTCAACTTCGATGAGGAGGCAAAGCCGTGGAGCAGCAGTACCGGCCGGGTGGGACCATCCGGCCCGGTTCCTTCGTCCGGTTGGTGGATTTCGACATGCAACTGCGCGTCGGAACCCTCAACGGTCTGATGCTCGGGAACAGTCACTGCTTAGTCCTCGTCGTCGGGCAGGGCGCTGAGGCGGACCCGGCGCTTGGGGGCTTCTTCCCTGGGCACCGTGCCAACAATGCCGGCGGTGTCGTCGGCAACTTCGAAGACGATCAGCGGTTCGCCCACATTGATCTTCCCTCCCGGTTCGCCATAGGTCTTGACGACCTTGCCGGCCTGCGGCGAAGGAAGCTCGACGGCGGACTTGGAAGTCTCAACTTCAACCAGAGGTTGATTGCGCTCGATCTGGTCGCCCTCGGACACCAGCCATTCGAGCACGGTTGCCTCAATCAGGCCCTCGCCCAGATCCGGCAGCGGGAAGGAAATTTCAGCCACGGCGATACTCCAATACTCGCTGGATCCCGAAGAGGATCCGATCAATGTTGGGGATGTACTCATCTTCGAGGTCACCTGATGGGTACGGTACATCGAAACCGGTGACCCGCTCAACGGGCGCGCGCAGGGTGCGGAAGCAGCGCTCGTTAATAATGGCGGCAACTTCGGCGCCCAGCCCTGATGTCCGCGGTGCTTCATGGACGACGACGGCGCGCCGCGTCTTGGACACGGAAGCGGCCAGTCCCTCGGCGTCGATGGGCTTCAGCCAGCGCAGATCCAGCACTTCCAGCTCGATCCCGTCCTCGGCCGCGAGCTCGGCAACCTGCAGGCAACGCGACACCATCGCGCCCCAGGCCACCAGAGTGGCATGCTTGCCTTCGCGGACGACGGCGGAACCGGTGCGTTCGCCGGCATTGTCCAGATCGACCTCGCCCTTCTGCCAGTAGCGCGACTTCGGTTCCATGAAGATCACCGGATCGGGCCGCGATGCCGCGTACTTAAGCTGATGGTAGGCCTCGTGCGGCGTCGACGGCGAGACGACCTTCAGTCCCGGAACGTGGGCGAAGAGCGCCTCCAGCGATTCACCGTGGTGTTCGGGCGCGCGGATGCCGCCGAAACTGGGCACCCGCAGCGTAATAGGCATCGGCATGATGCCGCGGCTGCGATAGTTCATCCGGCCGATCTGGCAGACGATCTGGTTGATCGCAGGGTAGGCGAAGCCGTCGAACTGTACCTCCGGAATCGAGTGCCAGCCGGCCATCGCCAGCCCGACCGACATGCCCAGGATCCCCGATTCGGCCAGGGGAGTGTCGAAGACCCGGTCGGAACCGAACTTCGCCTGCAGGCCGTCGGTAATCCGGAAGACACCGCCGAGCCGACCGACATCCTCGCCGAACACCAGCGTTTTCGGGTCACGTTCAAGGGTTTCCATCAGGGCACGGTTCAGCGCCTGCTGCATGGACATTTCGACGACGTTGACCGCGGCGCCGGCCGGTTCCATCTCCATGGTGGTGCCCTCCTGATTGTCCTTATACATGCTCGGACTCCTCCCGCCACTGGCGTGCCTGCTCATCGAGGGCAGGTGTTGATTCCTGGAAGACGTAGTCGAACATCTCGGTTCCCGGACGGGAGCCCAATGCTTCGACGCCTGCGCGGACCTGCTCCTCTTCGGCCTTGGCTGCCTCGAGGGCTTCAGCGAAGAACGCCGCATCTGCGACGCCGTCGGCCTCGAGCTGTCTGCGGAACCGTTCGACCGGGTCCTCGCCGGCGTCGTTCCGTTCTTCATCGAGCGTGCGGTAACGGCCAGGATCGTCGCTGGTGGAGTGCGGGCCGCGGCGGTAGGTCATCGCCTCGACCAGCACCGGTCCGTTTCCTTCCCGTGCATGAGCAAATGCGCGCGATGTCGCTTCGACAACGGCGACGACGTCGTCTCCGTCCACCTGTACCGACTCCATCCCGTAGCCGGCCGCACGTGCTGCGACCGAGCCGCCCGCGACCTGGCGTTCGGTCGGGACGGAAATGGCCCAGCCGTTGTTCTGCACGAAGAAGACGACCGGGGCCTTCATCACAGCGGCAAAGTTCATCGCCTCATGGATGTCGCCCTGGGAACTCGCACCGTCGCCGAAGTAGGTCATCGCTACCGGGTACGTCCCGTCGTCGGCCGGGCCATTGAGCCGGGCGCCGTGGGCCCAGCCGACGGCGTGCAGCACTGACCCGGCGACGACGGCCTGGATCGGGGCGAGGCGGGTTTCGGCCGGGTTGTAGAGACCGCCGTGCCAGGTGGCCTTGTGCGTGGACATGTATTCGACCATGTCGACGCCCATGGCGCGGGCGACGCCCATTTCCCGGTAGGTGGGAAAGACGAAGTCGCGGGTGGTGTCGACGACGTAGCCGCTGCCGACCTGCGCCGCTTCCTGTCCGAGTTCCGGTGCGTAACCGGGGATCAGGCCTTGCCGCTGCCAGGAAACCGCGGAGCGGTCGAGCTGGCGGACGGCGACCATCAGCCGGTAGAGCTCCCTGAGTTGATCTTTACCGAGATTCATACTGATTCCTTTCTACAGCTGCTCCGCTTACTGCTGCTTCGCGGCGGGCCTTGCGACGATCGCGAAGCAAGCACCAGACGGCGATGCCCACGGTGAGGGCCGACGTCGCCAGAAGCTGGTTGCGGGCGGCCGGGTCGAAGAAAGCGAGGGTGACGATGGCGGCGAGGATCGCCAGTGCCGCGTAGGACAGGTACGGGAAGGCCCACATCTTCAGCGGCAGCTTCACATCCGGGTCCCGGTCCGCCCGGCGGCGCAGGATAATCTGCGAGACGATCGCGGCACCCCAGATGACCAGGATGGTGGAACCGACCGCGTTGAGCAGCAGGCGGAGTACGGTTTCCGGCCAGAGGTAGTTCAACACGACGGTGATGAAGCCGAAACCGACGGAGGCGAGCACCGCGGCCTGGGGCACTTTCCTGGCAGAGAGCTTGGACAGCCCGGCGGGGGCGCGGCCGCGCTGGCTGAGCGAGAAGATCATCCGGGATGCACCATAGAGGTTCGCGTTCAGGGCCGAGAGCAGTGCGATGGCGATGACGACGCCCATGGCGGTTTGCATGCCGGGGAGTCCGGCGAAGGTCAGGACGGCGACGAACGGGCTGGCGCCCAGTTCCTCGGAGTTCCAAGGCAGGACGGTAATCATGATCAGCACCGAGCCGATGTAGAAAACCAGGATCCGCCACACCACGGTGCGGATGGCCTTGCCGACATTGCGCTCCGGGTTTTCGGTTTCCGCTGCGGCAACGGTCACGATTTCGGTGCCGCCGAAGGCGAATATGACCACCAGCAGACCGGCGGCGATACCGCTGAACCCATTGGGCATGAAGCCACCATGGCCGACGAGGTTGCTGAACCCGGGAGAGTTGGCGGTGGGAAGCAGGCCCAGAATCAGCGCCGTGCCGATCGCCAGAAAGACGACGATGGCGGCAATCTTCAGGACGGCGAACCAGAACTCCATTTCACCGAACTTGGAGACACCAAAGAGATTGATCGCCGTGAAGCCGGCAATGAATACCAGCGCCAGCGCCCACTGCGGCAGGACCGGCCACATCGTATGCAGGATTGCCGCCGACGCCGTAGCTTCGGCCGCGACGACGACCACCAGTTGGATCCACCACAGCCAGCCGACGGTGGAACCCGCCGTGCGGCCCATGGCCTTTTCCGCGTAGACCGAGAAGGCGCCGCTGTTGGGATTAGCCGCGGCCATCTCGCCCAGCATCCGCATTACGAGGATGACGAGCGTGCTGGCGACTACGAAGGACAGCAGCACAGCCGGGCCGGCGGCAGCGATTCCTGCACCGGTGCCCACGAAGAGTCCTGTGCCGATGGCGCTGCCCAGGCTCATCATGACCAGATGGCGGGACTTCATCTTCCGGCCCAGTCCGCCGTTTTGGGCGGTGGCGGTGTCCGAAGTGGTTTGTTGTGAAGTCGTGGCTGTCACCGTTGAAAGCTCCGTAAGGCTAGGGGACGACGGGCGGGCTTCGCCCTGGCGTACAGTGTGACACTAGACACCCGGGTAAGTGGTTGCAATCTCAGTCGATTCCGTTGTGCACTATGTGCAGTATGGATGGCTGGACCGCCAATATGGTGTGCAGAATGTATAGGAGGCGCAGTGGATATAGACGAGCTGGACGCAAGGATCATCACCCTGTTCACTGAGCAGCCCCGGATTTCGGTTCTAGAGGCGTCGCGCATTCTTGCGGTAGCGCGGGCAACGGTGCAGGCGCGGCTGGACCGGATGATTCGCAACGGGGTAATCAGCGGTTGGGGACCCAGGATAGACCCGTCCAGGTTCGGCTATCCCGTCGTCGCATTCTGCTCACTGACGATCATGCAGGACGCCGGCCATGACGCCGTCGCGGAAAAGCTCTCCTCGATTCCGGAGGTTCAGGAGATCCATACCGTTTCAGGCGGCAGTGACCTGCTGACGAAGGTGGTCGCGAAATCCAATGCCGATCTGCAGCGCGTGATTGACAACATCGTCGCCACAAAGACGGTCGAGCGTTCCTCCTCCACGATCGTGCTGAACACGCACTTCCAGGACCGGACACTGCCGTTGGTTCAAGCCTCAGGGATGCCCTGAACCTTGGATAGGCACCTTCCAGCGATCCGCGCACGCTGTACATCAATAACCGGCTCAGCGATAAGCAGGCCAAAGATGTCTACGACCGGGCCGTCGAAGCTTTGAAGGAAGCCAAGTAAGTTCCTGGGCCCTGGTGCCGGTCAGTTGTCCTGGTCGTCCTGATCATTCTGGTCGTCATCCGCGTCGTCGTTGGAGTCGTCCTGGCCGCCGTCGTTTTCTTGATCGCCGTCGTCATCCCCGCCGTCGTCCTGGTCATCATCCTGTCCATCGTCGGAGTCGTCCCCGTCGTCCTGCTGGTTGGTTTCCTGTTGCTGCTCGACCTGGTCTTCGGGGCTCTCCTGGTTCCCGGTGTTGTCGCACCCGACCAGAAATAACGCGCTGAGGGCGACGATGGCGGACAGTTTCCGCAGGTTTCGGATTTCCATGTGAATTGCTCCTTGTTACACCGGAACCCCGCCGGGCGACGGGTCTTCCTCTATCCGAGCGTAGGCAACTCGAATGAGAACAAAATGAGACGCCCGCCCGTAGGCCCCGCGTTCCGAAGGCCGGCAAGTTGCGTAAACATATGTGGGGGTGTCCGACTGCGGCGCGTCACACCCGCACGCGCAATTGGTGCAGCCAGCAATCCGGGTCTAGAATGACTTAAAGTCAAACTGACCTTTACTCATGGAGCAGGCGTGTATTTCAGTTCAGCGAACGTTACCGAGCGGGAGTTCGTGCCGCCGTCGCTGGCTATATCCACCGTCATCTTCGCTCTGAGACCTAGTGCAACCTCCGGCCGGCCGACCCTCTGGCTGCCGCTGGTGCGCCGTATCCGCCAACCATACCGGGGACTGTGGGCCCTGCCGGGGGGTCCGCTCGCCCGCAGCGAATCCCTGGTCGCCGCGGCAGCGCGGAACCTGAAGGAAACCACCCGGCTGGAGCCGCAGTACCTGGAACAGCTCTACTGTTTCGGAGCGGTCGACCGGTCGCCGGCTGAACGGGTGGTTTCCATCGTCTACTGGGCGCTGGTGCACGCCGACCAGGCGGCCATCGCCCAGGAGACAGACAATGTCCGCTGGTTCCGGGCCGACCGGCTCGGCGAACTGGCCTTCGACCACAACGAGATCGTCGACTACGCGCTCTGGCGGCTACGGAACAAGGTTGAGTACGGCTCCATTGCCTATCACCTGCTGGGTGAACGCTTCACCCTCGCGCAGCTGCGTGAAGTCTACGAAGCCGTGCTGGACAAACGGCTGGACCCGGCCAATTTCCGACGACGGCTGCGGGACGCTCCGGACATCGAGCCGACCGATGAATACCTGCAGGGCGGCCGGCACCGGCCTCCACGGCTGTACCGCTACAAAGCTGCAACCGGCCCTCCAGCTCCCGGACGCGGCCTCAGCACGGGCGAAAGCGGCCCGGCTGCACCGGAACAAAGCTTCGCCAGCACCGAAAGCGGCCCTGCCGCCGTTGAACCTCTACAAACAGCAAACGATACGGAGTAGACCATGTCGGTCACGAGTACTATCGACCTCATCACCCGCGAGCAGGCTGAGCAGGCTGCACAGGGCACAGCTGCCGCCGGATCCAGCACAACGGCATCAGGCACGACGACGTCCACCGCGCCGGGTGCCGCGACATCAGCCAGCGTGTCCACCTGCAGCCCGGAGCTGGCCAAGGGCCCGTGGGATTTCGATCTTCCGGGAGCGCCGTCCTACGGTCCCGGTGCGTCGATGGATGACACCGCGCCGCCGGCCACGCCCCGCCAGGGCCAGTTGCCGGAGGAATACCGTAACGCCCCCCAGGAGGAACTGGATGCCAGAATCCGTGCCGCCAAGGAGACGCTGGGAGACAAGCTGGTGATCCTCGGACACTTCTACCAGCGCGACGAAGTGGTCCAGTATGCGGATTTCGTCGGCGATTCCTTCCAGCTCGCCCGCGCCGCCAAGGAGAAGCCCGAGGCGGAGGCGATCGTTTTCTGCGGGGTGCATTTCATGGCGGAAACGGCGGACCTGCTGTCCGGTCCGGAACAGAAGGTGATCCTGCCCAACCTGGCCGCCGGATGTTCGATGGCGGATATGGCCGATATCGATTCCGTCACTGAATGCTGGGAAGAGCTGGAGGAACTGTTCGGCACCGAACTCGATGAGCAGGGCCGGATGCCGGTGATGCCCGTGACTTACATGAATTCCTCCGCTGCCCTGAAGGGTTTTTGCGGTGACCACGGCGGTATCGTCTGTACCTCTTCCAACGCCGCCACTGTGTTGGAATGGGCGTTCGAGCGGGCCCAGCGGGTGCTGTTCTTCCCGGATCAGCACCTGGGCCGCAACACCGCCAAGGCGATGGGGATCGGGTTGGAGCAGATGCCGATGTGGAGTCCGCGTAAGCCGTTCGGCGGCTCCGACGAGCAGACACTCCAGGACTCAAAGGTCATTCTCTGGCACGGATTCTGCTCGGTGCATAAGCGGTTCAATGTCGGCCAGATCGACAAGGCCCGGGCGGAACATCCTGGCGTGCGCGTGATCGTTCATCCCGAGTGCCCGATGCCGGTGGTCGACGCGGCGGACGAGTCAGGTTCGACGGACTACATCCGCAAGGCCATCGCCGCGGCCACGGAACCGACCACGTTCGCGATCGGCACCGAAATCAATATGGTGAACCGGCTCAACAGCGAGTATCCGCAGCACCACATTTTCTGCCTGGACCCGGTGATCTGCCCGTGTTCGACGATGTACCGGATCCACCCGGGTTACCTGACGTGGGTGCTGGAGGGACTCGTCCGCGGCGAGGTGCTCAACCAAATAACCGTGCCGGCCGACGTCGCCGAACCTGCCCGGACCGCGCTCGAGCGGATGCTGGCGGCCAGGCCATGAGCGCCCGGAGCGGCCGCGAAGCCGTGGGCGCGGTCAGGAGCGCTCGGCCCCCGCCACTGTCGAGGCAGAAACCACAGCTGCGGCACGTCGTCGTCGTGGGTTCCGGAATTGCCGGACTCTACGCCGCGCTCCTCGCTGCCGGGCAGGACGACACCCGCGTCACGCTGATCAGCAAGTCGGCGCTTCCGGAGAGCAATACGTACTTCGCCCAGGGTGGGATTTCGGCCGTCCTGCCGCAACAGCAGGCGGCGTCCGGCGACACCGTCCAGGCCCACATCGCGGACACCTTGGCGGCGGGCGCGGGCTTGAATAATTACGACGCCGTTGAGCTGCTGTGTGCCTCGGCCCAGGAAGACATCAGTCAGCTGCACCGGTTCGGCGTTGGATTCGACGGTTCGACCTTCGGTACCGGGCACTTCTACGCGCTGGGGCTCGAAGCCGCGCACTCGGCCCCGCGGATCCTGCATTCGGGCGGGGACGCGACCGGCGCCTCCATGGCCAACGCACTGATCGCCGCCGTCCGGCAACGTGCGGACGATGGCGCCATCACGGTCCGTGAACACACTTTCCTGACCGACATTCTCCGCTCGGGTGAGCGTGCGGCCGGCGTGGCCGTGCTGTGCAACGGTGCCACTGAAGCGATCTCGGCCGACGCCGTTGTCCTCGCCACCGGGGGAGCCGGGCAGCTGTTCGAGCACACCACGAATCCGAAGGTCGCCACCGCTGACGGGCTCGCTGCGGCATGGCGGGCCGGGGCGGCGCTGAGCGATCTGGAGTTCTTCCAGTTCCATCCAACCGCACTGGACGTTCCCGGCAGTTTCATGATTTCAGAAGCCGTCCGTGGCGAGGGCGCAGTGCTGCGGGATGCCGGCGGGCACCGATTCATGCCGGCCGTCCATCCGGACGCCGAATTGGCGCCGCGCGACGTCGTCTCGCGCGGAATTGCCGAGCACCTGCGGACTCTTGCCGCGGCGGGCAAGGAACCCCGCGTGTTCCTGGACGCAACCGGAGTTGCGGCGCGCCGCGGACCGGACTTCCTGGCCCGGCGGTTTCCAACCATCGACCGCCGCACGCGTGAACTTGGCTTCGACTGGAACACCGAGTGGCTGCCGGTCCGTCCCGCGGCGCACTACTGGATGGGCGGCATCAGGACCGACCTGTGGGGGAGGACATCCGTACCTGGCCTGTATGCGGCGGGGGAAGCGGCCTGTACCGGGGTCCACGGGGCCAACCGCCTCGCGTCCAACTCCCTGCTGGAGGGCTTGGTTTTCGCCCGCCGCGCCGTGCAGCACATTTCAGGACACACCGCGGATTCGGGAGCGTGGCCGGACTTCGGAGCCAAGCCGCTGCATCTGGGCGAGGACCGCTCCCATGGCGAAGATTTCACCCGCGCCGAATTGCAGCGCTTGATGGCAGCCAACGCAGCCTTGGTGCGCGACGGCGGAGCGTTGGCCGTGACGGCGAAGCAGCTGGAACAGTGGCGGCGCCAACCGGTCACTGTTGCCGATCACGAAGACGCCAATCTGCTCCTCGCCGCCCGCCTGCTGGTGACTGCTTCGCGACGGCGCGAAGAATCCGTCGGCGCCCATTTCCGCTCTGACTATCCGGGCCACGACTGGCCAAATACCCGGCACCTGACCTATATCAATGCCGACCATTAGTAGAGAGCGGGCAGCAGAAACCGTGGCAGAACAAATGGAGATCCTCCCGATGGAGCCAGCGGCCGTCGACACGTTGGTGACGGCCGCGCTCGCCGAGGATGCACCGTGGGGCGACATCACTTCCACCGCTCTGTTGCCCGCGCACGCGCAGGCAACCGCCCAGCTCATGGCCCGCGAACCCGGTGTGCTCAGCGGCAGCGCCTTCTTCGCCGCCGCCATGCGGTTGACCGACGCCGGAATCCGCACCAGGTTTTTCATCGAGGATGGAGAAAGCTTCGATGCCGGAACCCGGCTGGCGGAGGTGTCCGGACCGGCGCGGTCGGTGCTGACCGCCGAGCGCGTGGGCCTGAACCTGCTGCAGCGGCTGAGCGGCATCGCGACCGAAACCGCCCGCTACGTGGCGGAAACCGAGGGGACGAAGGCGCGGATCGTGGATACCCGGAAGACCACGCCCGGACTGCGGTTCGCCGAACGTTACGCCGTCCGCTGCGGCGGCGGGCACAACCACCGGTTCAGCCTTTCGGACGCCGTGATGGCCAAGGACAACCACCTGGCTGTCCTTACCCAAAACGGAACTGTCGATCTGACACACGCCCTGCGGCAGGTTCGGGCGAAGCTGCCGCACACCATGCACTTTGAGGTGGAGGTCGACCGGCTGGACCAGATTGAGGCTGTCGCCGCGGCCGGAGTGGACACCATCATGCTGGACAACTTTTCCCCGGCGGAACTGGTGGAGGGAGTGAAGCTGATCGACGGCCGCGCGCTGGTCGAGGCAAGCGGCGGCGTCAATCTGGAAACAGTAGGCGCCATCGCGAGGACAGGAGTCGACGTGATCTCCGTCGGCGCGCTGACCCACAGCGTCCGGGCGCTCGACCTGGGACTGGATATCGACGTCGAACCCCAACCTGCAGACTCCACCATGGGCGCATTGGGTTAGGACCGGCATGCTCTATCTGGATGCCGCCGCCACGACGCCGGTCCGCCGCGAAGCGCTGGAGGCCATGTGGCCGTACCTTACCGGCGACTTCGGCAACCCCTCGAGCCACCACACGGTCGGCGAATCGGCGGCGGCAGCGCTCGAGACCGCCCGCGCACAGGTGGCGCGCGTGCTGGGCTGCCGGCCGGGCGAAGTAACTTTCACCTCCGGCGGCACCGAGGCGGACAACCAGGCAGTCAAAGGAATCGCCCTGGCCAACCCCGGCCCCCGGCACATCGTGACCAGCAGTATCGAACACCCCGCGGTGGAGGAGTCCTGCGAGTACCTCGTCCGCCACCACGGTTTCCGCGTTACCCGCGTGGAGGTCGACGGCGAGGGGCTGGTGAAACTCGATGCCCTCCGGCAGGTGCTCGCTGTCGGTGCAACACTGTGCACCATCATGTACGCCAATAATGAGGTCGGAACCGTTCAACCGGTCGCCGGGATTGCGCAGATTGCGAAGGAATACGGCGTGCCATTCCACACCGATGCCGTGCAGGCCGCCGGTTGGGAACCCTTGAACGTGAAGGATCTTGGCGTCGATGCTCTGAGCCTGTCCGGCCATAAACTTGGCGCGCCGAAGGGGTGCGGCGCCCTGTATCTACGCGGCAGGCTGCACACCGAACCGCTTATCCATGGCGGCGGACAACAGCGGGGCCTCCGGTCAGGGACCGAGAACGTCGCCGGAGCGGTGGCGCTGGCCACGGCGTTGCGCCTGGCCGAGGAGCAACGCGTTCAAACGGTTGGGTCCGTCGCTGCGCTGCGGGACCGGTTCATCCAAAGCGTGCTCGACGGCGTCGACGGCGCCATGCTGACCGGTCACCGGAGCAGCCGGCTGCCCTCCATCGCCTCGTTCTGCTTTCCGGGCACGAGCGGGGAATCAGTGCTGCTGGAGTTGGAGCGTCTGGGCGTCGTATGCTCCAGTGGATCCGCGTGCGCGGCGGGTTCGGATGAACCGTCGCCGGTGCTTACGGCGATGGGAATTGAGCCGGCCATTGCACAGACCGCCGTGCGGTTCAGCTTCACTTCCGCCGTCACCGCCGCAGAGCTCGAAGCCGCGGCCGACGCCGTCGTCACCGCGGTCGCAACAGTACGCGGACTGCGCTAATCCACGTCTGGCTTAGCCTTGATCCACCGATCGGGTTTGGGGTGACGTCGGCGTTTTAAACGGGAGATGCCCGTCTTTTGAGGGAAAATATGACTTACCACAGACAAATTTTCCACCTCAAGAGAGGGCATCCCGTAGATGCAACTTTTCCATAGTCCCGGCTCGATGTCAGTTTCCTTCGATGACGAGAACCTTGTGTCGACCGCGGGGCTGGTTCCGGCGATGGGCCTGGCTCAGGACGCCGGCCTGCAGGATCTGGCCGCCGAGTGGCTGTCCGTGCCGACAGACAAAGGCGCGAATGCCGGACTAAAGGTCGCATC
>NZ_KI914647.1:106621-120104 GCF_000520495.1 Arthrobacter sp. H14 | reverse complement strand
TGTATTAGGTATCTGCTTAGCTGAAGTCAGGGTCGTTTTCTGGGATGACCAGCGTTTTAAGCGGGTGTGGCGCTGTGTGGGCGGCTTGGTGCATGAGCCGGTTGAAGAGTTGTCCGCGGCTCTTTGAGGTGCGGCGGTTAAAGCGGAACGTGAACTCGTCGAGGTAGTAGGCGAACTGCTCCTGCGAGGCGCCGTAGTGCATTGTTCCGATCATCCAGCGCTTGAGCTGAGAGGCGACCATGTGCACCGCCGGCAGATTCACGTGGGCCGGAATCGTCGAGCCGAGCTGGGTGTAATACTTGTGGTCATAGCCAAGCTTGGAGAGACGGCGCAGTTCCTGTGCGCCATCGGACTTGATCGTCGATCCAGGCGTTACGACCCTCGTGGCGAAGTCGATGAGGGCCAGCTTTGCCGGCGGCGTTGGCTCCAGCCGGATCCGTCCAATGCGGCTCTTTCCCAGATTTTCAGCAGCGATCATGACGGGAATCTTATTCGTCCCCCGGCCCGCGGTTCCGCGGGTAATGCCGCCGATGAAGGCCTCGTCGACCTCTACGGTTCCCCACAACAGCTCACGGTCGGGCAGGACCATGGCGCGGCGCAGCTTATGCATCCAAACCCACGCTGTCTCGTAGGAACTCAGCCCCAACACAGCCTGCAACCCCAGAGCCGAAACGCCGTTCTTCTGCGAGGTGACGAACCAGATCGCAGCGAACCATGTCCTCAACGGAGTCCGGGTCCGGTCGAAAATTGTGCCAGCTGTCACTGACGTGCGACGGGTGCAGGCCTTGCACATCCACAGACCGGCCCCCGTGCGCCAATGGTCGATACTTCCACACTTGGGACAGATGAACCCTTCGGGCCAGCGCACTCTGGCCAAATAGTCCAAACAGGCCTCATCGGTGGAAAACCAGTCCTGAAACTGCCCGAAGGTCACCGGATAATCGACTCCGCCCACCGGCGTTGCTGGCTGCGGATCTTCCATGAATAGATACTACTTCAGCTAAGCAGATACCTAATAACCCTGTACGCTACCGGATAACGAAGAGGTAACAAAAAGAGGGATGGCAAACGGGGAAGACCGGGACATTGTTGGAAGGGGAGGAAACCACGTCTGGCTTGATGCAGCCGCTCTGGCGTGGAGCTTTGAACGGACCCACTACGAACGGAGGTCGAGGAACAGAGTCCCAAGACCGCCGTGGTGCCTAAACCGTCCGCCCTGCGAAGGCCATGACCTTCTCGGTCGGGGTGGCACCGTCGGGAGCCTCCGTGGGAGGGCCGAATCCGTCCGCCACTCGCAGTTTCTCCTCGGGGGTAGCCTGAAGGAAGTCGTCGATCCACTTCAGGGTTTCGTCGTCGAACTCAACCCGTTCACCATGACCGGCAGCGGCGAGTCCCCAGCTGATATCCCAGGCATGAAGGAACAAGTCCAACGCCGCCATGGTCACGGCCATGTCGCCGTCGTCGAACTTCGCCTCTTCCATCGCGGTGGTGACCTGGAGGTCCACGACCGCCCACTGATCAGCCAGTGTCAGGGCATCGGCCGCGCCGGGAGCATTGCCCGCTGGAGCGCCAGTAACTGCGGGAAGCAGCTCGTTGAGCAGTCCGTTCCGTTCATGCGCCACGACGCCTGAGAGGTCCCATTCGGCACAGGCGGAGGGAAGGTTGATGTTGTTGCCGACCCTCTCCACCGTGTCGGCGAACACATCCAGTCCCTTGAAGAATTCCTTACGCAGATCCACGCCTCGCCTACTTCTGCGGCGGACGGGTCATGGACAGGACGTCCAGCGCGGAATCGAGCTGCTCCTCGGTGACATCCCCGCGCTCGACGTAGCCAAGGTCGACGACGGCCTCGCGGACGGTCATCTTTTGCGTGACGGCGTGCTTGGCGATCTTGGCAGCGGCTTCGTAGCCGATGACCTTGTTCAGCGGAGTGACGATCGACGGCGATGCCTCGGCCAGGAAGCGGGCGCGCTCCTCGTTGGCGGTGATGCCATCGATCATCTTGTCGGCCATGACGCGGGTGGAGTTCGAGAGCAGGCGGGTGGATTCCAGCACGTTCCGGGCGATGACCGGAATGCCGACGTTCAGCTCGAACATGCCGTTGGTGCCGGCCCAGGCGACGGTGGTGTCGTTCCCCATCACTTGCGCGCAGACCTGCAGGACGGCTTCGCAGATCACGGGATTGACCTTGCCGGGCATGATCGAGGACCCGGGCTGCAGGTCGGGGATGGCTATCTCGCCGAGGCCGGTGTTGGGGCCGGATCCCATCCAGCGGAGGTCGTTGCTGATCTTGGTCAGGGACACCGCAATGGTCCGCAGCATGCCGGAAACTTCGACCAGACCGTCGCGGTTGGCCTGCGCTTCGAAGTGGTCGCGGGCTTCGGTCAGCGGCAGTTCGGTGTCCTTGGCCAGCAGTTCGATGACGCGTTCGGGGAAACCGGCCGGAGTGTTAATGCCGGTGCCGACGGCGGTGCCGCCCAGCGGAACTTCGGCCACGCGGGGCAGCGAGGCCTGGATGCGTTCGACGGCGTAGCGGATCTGCGCTGCGTAGCCGCCGAATTCCTGGCCCAGGGTCACCGGGGTGGCGTCCATCAGGTGGGTGCGGCCGGACTTCACGATGGAGGCGAACTCTTCAGCCTTGCGCTCCAGGGAGGCCGCCAAGTATTCGAGAGCGGGAATCAGATCGTTTGTCAGCGCGGAAGTAGCGGCGACGTGCACCGACGTCGGGAAGACGTCGTTGGACGACTGCGATGCGTTGACGTGATCGTTCGGGTGGACCCGGGCTTCGCTGCCGGCTTCCCCGAGCGCGCGATTGGCCAGCGTGGCCAGCACCTCATTGGTGTTCATGTTCGACGACGTGCCGGAGCCGGTCTGGTAAATGTCGATGGGGAAGTGGGCGTCGTATTTACCGCTGGCCACTTCGTCGGCTGCCGCCGCGATCGCGCGGGCGAGTTCGCCGTCGAGCACGTTCAATTCAGCGTTGGCTGTGGCCGCGGCCTTCTTTATCCTTGCCAGCGCCTCGATGTGCGCACGCTCAAGCGTGGTGCCGGAGATGGGAAAATTCTCGACGGCGCGCTGGGTCTGGGCACCGTAAAGGGCATCGGCGGGGACACGGACTTCGCCCATGGTGTCGTGTTCGATGCGGTACTCAGTGCGATCAGGGGCCGTAGCGGCGTCAGTGGAAGTCATGCTGCCAGTTTATGGCGCCGGTGCCCTGCTTCGAAAATGAGTCGGAACAGGACCCGTAAATTCCCTAGAGAGCTTCGGCACCGGAGACGATTTCGGCCCGGCCGTCTTCGAGGTGGTAGGTGACGCCGATGACTGCCACCGTGCCGTCGTCGACCGCCTTGGAGATCAGCCGGGACGAGTCGACCAGGCGCTTGGATGTCTGCTTCACATGCTCCGAAACCATCTGGTTGATGTCCGTTTCCTCGTTGCGGATCGAGGTCAGCACCGACGGCGTGATCCGCTCGACCAGATCGCGCAGGAAACCGGGCGGCATCTGGCCGGTCTCGACGGCGTCGCGGGTCGCGGTGACCGCGCCGCAGCTGTCGTGGCCGAGCACCACAATGAGCGGCACGCCGAGCTCGACGGTACTGAATTCCAGCGAGCCGAGGACGGCGTCGTCAATCACTTGGCCCGCGGTACGCACGACGAAGACGTCGCCGAGTCCGACGTCGAAAATGATCTCGGCGGCCAGACGGGAGTCGGAACAACCAAAGATTACCGCGAACGGATGCTGTGTGTTTACAAGCGATTCACGTCGGAAGGCGTCCTGGTTTGGATGCGAGGTTGTGCCTTCAACAAAACGCTTATTACCTTCGCGGAGGCGCTGCCATGAACTTTGGGGAGCGGATTCAGTCGTCACGGTGCTACTTTACTGCAGGCTCCGATTTGAGAAATCCGGTGGCGGCAGTGGCGAGAACATCGAACTCTTTGTCCGGGGCCGTGCCGGAGATAACGATGGTCGAGTCTTTCAGCTCCAGCACCAGGCTGCGGTCCACCTCAGGTTGGTGCCGGATTTGCCAATTGTGCCCGGCCACCTTGCGTTCGCCGACGGCAGGGGCTTGTTTTGTTTGTTGCGCCAGCCAGGTGGGGTTGGCGTCGGCGGTCTGTGCGATGGAGAGGAATTCTTCATCCGGGGTAACGTAACCGACTTCCCAGTGCGCGACGCCGTCGGCCCCGCCGCCAGTCCAGCGGGCATAGTTGGAGTTCCAGCCCTCAGGCAATTCCGGGGCCAAGGGATCAAAACCTGCGACGCCGGCCGCCTGTTCAGCCGCTGCTGTGACGTTAATGTTGCGCTCGTACGTGCTTTCCTTCGGGAAGGCGTTCAGGAGCCAGATGGGCAGGAATGCCAGGGCACAGACCAGTACGGACAGAATCATGCCGCCGATCGGCGCGCTCAGGCGTTTGGCCTGCTGATCGGTAATGACCGGTTTCGGTTGTTCCTGCGGTTCGCTCACACATCTATGGTCGCTTAAATTACCGTTGAATCTCACCTTCTGCGGTGCTCATGAGATCCAGCTCACCCCTCGCCGATGGAGGTGGCCGACTATGATCGAATGAGAAAGTCCCAGCGCCACTCGAAGATGAGGTTCTCCACGTGTCTGATGTATCCCCTAACCAATATTCGACTCTGTCCAAGTCTTTGGCCGTTGGAGACGACGAGCCGGACCGCAACCTGGCGCTCGAGCTGGTCCGCGTCACCGAGGCAGCTGCCATTGCCGGTGGCCACTGGGTCGGATTCGGGGACAAGAATACGGCCGATGGCGCTGCCGTGGATGCGATGCGCTCCCTGCTGTCGACGGTCCGGTTCAACGGCGTCGTCGTCATCGGTGAAGGCGAAAAAGACGAAGCGCCGATGCTGTTCAATGGCGAGCGCGTTGGCGACGGAACCGGCCCGGAGTGCGACGTCGCCGTCGACCCGATTGATGGCACCCGCTTGACTGCGCTTGGGATGAACAACGCGCTGGCGGTTCTGGCGGTGGCGGAACGCGGCACAATGTTCGATCCTTCAGCTGTTTTCTATATGGAGAAGCTGGTTACCGGTCCGGAGGCCGCCGACATGGTGGATCTGCGCCTGCCGGTCAAGCAGAATCTCCACCTGATCGCCAAGGCCAAGGGTGTGAAGGTCAACCAGCTCAACGTCTGCGTCCTGGACCGGGACCGGCATAAGCCGCTGATCGAGGAGATCCGCAGCGCTGGTGCCCGCACCAAAATCATTCTCGATGGCGATGTCGCCGGTGGCATCGCAGCCTGCCGGGCCGGAACCGGAGTCGATGCTTTGATGGGAATTGGCGGCACCCCCGAAGGGATTATCACTGCCTGTGCCGTTCGTGCGCTCGGCGGCGTCATCCAGGGACGGTTGTGGCCCACCAATGATGAAGAAAAGCAGAAGGCGCTCGACGCCGGCCACGATCTGGACAAGGTGCTGACCACCAATGACCTGGTCAGCAGCGACAACTGCTACTTCGCGGCAACCGGAATTACCGACGGCGATCTGCTGCGGGGCGTCCGGTACGACAAGAGCAAGGTCCTGACACAGTCGATCGTGATGCGTTCCAAGTCCGGCACCACCCGCTTTGTCGATGGCGAACACCAGGCACACAAGTGGGAGACCTACGCCCGGATGGGTTAAGACTGGGTGCGGCTGCGCTGCAGCGTAGCGATCCGGCTGCGGATTTTCCCAACCTGCTGGTACGCCTTGCGAGCCAGGGTGTAAGCACTGTAAACCGGCTTGTTTACCGGCAGGTCCCAGGTACCTGGGTACTCGACGGCAGCTCCGCCAAAGGACTTCTTGAAGTAGCTGAATCCGGCCCATGGGTGGTCCGGATCGTTTTCCGGCGCAATGCCCCACATGTCGAAGGTTGTCAGTCCTTTGGCCTTCGCGTCGAGGATCATCCGCACGACCATTGGGATGCCTGCACTGAGTTTCCGGTGCGTGCTGTCCAGGGCCGCATGGGCATACGTGCGTGTGTCCGCCGAGTCGAACGCCAGTGCCGCTCCAATGGGTGCGTCATTCAGGTTCGCCACGTACAGGGTGGCGTCTCCTGAGGGCATCAGCGCCTGGGCGGCAGTTCTCAGGTAGGTATCTTCCTGTGGTTTGAACTTGGACCGCTCTGCCGTCTGGTGCAGGAACCGAAGCAGTATTTCGATGTCAGCGGGATCGTTCGAGGTGCTGAAGCTCACGCCCTTTTTACGGATATTCCGGTGCAGGTTCCGGTTGGTCGACTTCATCGCTGCCAGCAGTTCGTCTTCCAGCGGGCGCAGGTCCACCAGCCAGGTTCTGCTTGGCTGGATGTCGCGGGGTGCGGGCAGGCAGCCGGCACGCCAGAGCGAGGCGGAAACCGACTCCACCGTGGCTCCATTTGTCGCGGAAACGGGTTCAACACGGATGAACCGCGCGCCTTGATCGGCGGCAAGCTCCTGCAATGATTCGAGTGCGGAATTGAGCGCTTCCCGATCCGTGCCTACGGGGCCGTAAGGGCAGTAGAGGTAGGGTCCGACGGCGTTCCGTTCCAGGATTGCCAGGTAACTGAAATCCGGCCCTTCAGTTTGAAATACCTGGCGTCCCAGATCCTTTTGGAACTGCGCCCATGATGCCGATTGCAGGAAACTTTTCACCCCTCGACCCTACCAAGCCGGAGGAGCCCAACGATTCGATCCGGATACCTCTGTTGTGCCGGAACGTTTTCGGAGAAACTGTCTTATGCGGACATTCGGAGTTGAAGAGGAACTCCTTCTCGTGGACAGTGCCACCGGGGCACCGCTGCCCGTGGCCCGGGAGGTTCTGGAGCAACACGGTACGGATGGAATCCTCACTAAGGAGTTCCAGCTTGAGCAGATAGAGATCGTTGCACGGCCGCACTCATCCATTGCCGAATTCGCTGAAGATATCCGTGCCTGCCGGGCCCGCGCCGATGCAGCAGCCCGGGCGGCCGGCGCCAGGGTGGCGGCATTAGGCACCTTCCCGATGCGGACACTTCCACACCCGACTCCACATCCGCGTTACGAGGCCATGGTCGAGCAGTTCGGCATCACGTCCCGGGAGCAGCTGACCTGCGGCTGCCATATACACGTTTCGGTCGAATCCCCCGACGAGGGCGCCGCCGTACTGGACCGGATAAGGATCTGGCTTCCGGTCATAACGGCCTTGAGCGCGAATTCACCTTTTTGGCAGGGGGAGGACTCCGGCTACGCCAGCTTCCGTTCACAGGTTTGGCAACGACTACCCGGAACGGGACCGAACGGGATTTTCGGGTCGGCAGAAGCGTACCGCCGCCTGGTTCAGGAGCTGCTCGCCACCGGTGTGCCCGTCGATGAGGGGATGTTGTACTTCGACGCCCGGCTGTCGCGTAATCATCCGACAGCCGAGATCCGGGTGCCCGATGTCTGCCTCGATGTTGACGACACCGTCCTTTTGGCGGCGCTGGTGCGTGCCCTGGTTGAGACCGCGGCACGCCACTGGCGCGATGGACGCCCGCCCGAGGAGGTGCCCCTGCCAGTGCTTCGCCATGCTGGCTGGCAGGCGAGCCGGTGGGGGATTGAAGCCTCCCTGCTGGATCCGGTTGAAGGCTGCCCACGCGAGGCCACGGAAGTTGTAATGGCGCTGCTGGAGCATCTTCGTCCGGTGCTCGCTGAATCAGGAGATGAAGCGGTTGTCGAGAGCCGGATTGGGAACGTCCTCCGCAACGGCACCGGCGCCCGGCACCAACGCAGGGTTCTGGAGAATACCGGCAGGATGGCCGACGTCGTGTTGGACGGTATTGCCGTCACCATGGCGCATTGACGCCAGCGTGATCAGCGGGTGGAAATGGTAACGGCGAATGCGAGTGCGCCGGAGGGCCCTGCACCCTGATCGTTGACCAGTTTCGCCATGACCGGCGCTTCATCGGCTGGCAGGAAGGCGCTGCCGCCAGGCTCGAGGCGCAGGTCGCCGTGGGGCGAATCCAGCACGATGGAACCGCGAACCGCAAGCACAATCGCCGGCCCGTTCTGGACCACCGGAATATCGTCAGCGGCCATGGAAGTGCTGTCCGCCGGTATCTCGATCCGCTGCAGCTGGAATTCCTGGAACGGAGGACGGTAAACCTCCTGGCCGAGCCCGGTGCGTTCAGCAACCAGTTCCGGCACTGCGGCGGTAGCGAATTCGACCGTCTTCATCAGCTCCGGAACATCGACGTGCTTGGGCGTGAGTCCTCCGCGGAGCACGTTGTCCGAGGAAGCCATCACTTCGACGCCCAGACCATTGAGGTAGGCGTGGATATTGCCTGCGGGAAGGTAGACCGCTTCGCCGGGCTGCAGCGAGAGCCGGTTCAGCAACAGCGTGATCAGCACTCCAGGGTCACCCGGATACTGGCGGGCAAGTTCGACGGCGGTGCCCAGTTCCAGCGTGAACTTGCCCGGTCGGTGGTCCTCGAGGGCCGCGGCCGCGGCTTCCAGCAGTGACCCGACGTCGTCGCCGCCGTTGATCAGCCGGTCGAAAGCCTGTTCCAGCCGTTCCGGTTCCGGCAGCGGTCCATTCAGCACGTCGATCAGCCTGGTCAACAGCTCCGGTTCGGATCCACCAGCACCCGTAATGGCTGCGCGGACTTCGATGAGGAGTTGCGCGCTTTCGGCTGGTTCGCGGAAGCCGCACAACGCCTCGAAGGGGGTGAGGGCGAAGAGCATCTCAGGCTTGTGGTTCGCATCCTTGTAGTTGCGGTTTCCAGCATCACGGGGGATTCCGGCCGCCTCTTCGTCCTGGAAACCGCGGCGTGCCTGCTCCTGCGTCGGATGCACTTGCAGAGACAGCGGAGCGTCGGCGGCTAGAACCTTGACCAGGAAAGGCAGGCTGTCACCGAACGATTCCACGCAGTCAGGGCCCAGTGCGACTGACGGATTGGTTGCGATCAGTCGGTCCAACGGCTCCGAACTGCCATCGGGCAACACCACCTGGGACGGGGAGTCCGGGTGCGCGCCAAGCCAAAGTTCAGCCTCCGGCCTGCCTGAAGGTTCCCGGCCGAACAGCTGCGCTATCGCCGTCGTCGAACCCCAGGCATAGGGGCGGAGTGTATTCTCCAGCTTGTACATTCACCAGCTCCTCGCTGTTGGCTACCGTCACTGCTCTCTGTACATTACGCGGTGGCCCCGACAAAACGCGGTGACCCCGGCAGGAACGCAGGCAGATGCAACTGTCTCGATTACGGGACGCTGCAGGTGCCGTTCGGGGAGAGGCCACTGCCGCCGCCACCGCCGCCGGACGGCGTCGGAGACGGAGCTGATTCAGCCGGTGCTTGTTCTGAAGGTGCGGACTCCGCCGGTGCATCCCCGGACGGTGCTTCGGCCTGCGGACCACCATCTGGTTTCTGCTCCTCGGAAGCCTTTACCTCGGACTTTTCAATCAGCGCCTGCACATCCTGCTGCAACACTGCGAAATCCGGGTAGGTCGGGAAGTTAATGCCGTAGTCCGGCGGTCCGGCGGTCAGCGAGAGCAACTTCTTTCCCTTCGCCTTCAGTGCGAGGTCGAGGAAACTGTTCAGCTGCGAGGAGGAGATGTTGGACTCGACAATCTGCGTGCCGGCCGCGGCGATTCCTTGGAATTTCGTCAGCATCGTTGCGGGATTCAGCTGGGAGATCATGGCCTGCTGCACACAACGCTGGCGGGCCATCCGGTCATAGTCGGTCGCGCCTTCGCGTGAGCGGGCATACCAGAGGGCGGTATAGCCGTCCATGTTCTGGACGCCGGGTTCGATATAGCCCTTGATTTCGTTCGCCAGGCCTGTCTCCAGATTGGTTCCGCCGCCAATCGGCACCCGGCCTCCGACGTCGATAGTAATACCACCCATGGCGTCGATCAGTTTCTCGAAGCCTGCCATATCGACCAGCACGTAGCCCTGGACTTCGAGGCCGAGGATACCGCTCGCGGCGTCCATCATGGCCGCTGCTCCGGGGTCGTCAGCCTCGGGATAGAGGTCGGCGTAGTTCAGGGTCACCTCGGTGTAAAGACTGTTGATGATGCACGCGTCGCCACAGTTGTAGCCGTCCGGGTACACCTGGTTCATCGGCGAATCGGCCGGGAATGGAGCATTCTGCAAGTTACGGGGGATGCCGAAAACGATCGGTTGACCGGTCTCGGCGTCCACGCTGATGACCGAAATGCTGTCCGGACGCCGGCCCTCCCGGCTTTCGCCGGCGTCGCCGCCCATCAGCAGGAAGTTGTAGCGTCCATCGACCGGCTCCATATCCGGGCCGGCAACGAATACGTCGCTAATGGCATTGCGGCCGACGTTAAGCATGTACGCGCTGTAGCCAAGCGCCCCGCTGGTGAGCAGCATCAGCGCCGCCAGCGAAACAGCGACAACCGGACGCATGCCGGCCGTGAGCAGGCCGGGCCGGATGATCCGAAGGGTATTGAGGAACATCAGTGCCCAGCCGACGGCCAGCAGTACCAGGACCGCAATAATGACCAGCGACCACACCGGATGCGTGAACAGGCCGAACAGGATCGACCGGTTGACGAAGTAGAGGACGACGGCGGCAATCACCGCGGCCCAAGCGGTGAAGGTTACGCGCAGCGCCCTCCGGCCCAACCGCCGGTTGCCGGCAACAATCTGGGCGCTGCCGGGCAGCACCAGAGTCATCAGCAACAGCGTGAAGGCGCGTTTGGTCCGCAACTCGACGGGCGCGGTCTGGGGGTAGCGGACCGGGTCCGTCAGCATGGACTGCGTCGGATTGGATTTCATCGAAATATTTACACCTGGGGGTTTTTGGTATTAAGCCGGGCGGAAAGCGATGCGCCCTTGTCTATGGCCGACTGGCGCAACTGATCGGCAAAGTCGACCAGATCGGAGTGCAGCCGTACCGCCAAATCGTCGGTTCCGGCGGCCAGCATCCGCACGGCCAGCAGGCCGGCATTGCGTGCGCCACCGATGGAAACGGTAGCGACTGGAACTCCCGCGGGCATCTGGACGATCGACAGCAGCGAGTCCATTCCGTCCAGAGTCTTCAACGGCACGGGCACTCCAATCACCGGCAGCGGAGTGACGGATGCCAACATCCCGGGCAGATGTGCTGCCCCGCCGGCACCTGCGATGATCACCCGCAGTCCACGCCCATGGGCATTGCGGCCATGGGCCATCATCTCCTCCGGCATGCGGTGGGCGGAGACGACGTCGGCCTCGTAGGGAACGTCAAATTCATCCAGTGCCGCCGCAGCGGCTTCCATTACCGGCCAGTCGGAGTCCGAACCCATAACGACCGAGACCAGGGGGTGTGGCGACGTCATAATGATTCCTTTGTTGCCTTCCGGCCGCTGCTGATAATCCCGGCCACCTTACTAGCACGTTTACGCAGCTCGTCGAGTTCCGATATCGAGCGACCGACGACGTTAATGTGGCCGATCTTACGCCCCGGACGTACCGATTTGCCGTAGCTGTGCACCTTTGCCCCCGGATCGGCCGCCATCGCCTCCGGGTAGGCGCTGTACAGATCCTCGTTGCTGCCGCCGAAGAAGTTCTTCATCACCACGGCCCCGCCAAGCAAATCGGTCGAACCGAGCGGCAGGTCCAGCACGGCGCGCAGGTGCTGCTCAAACTGGCTGGTGACGGAACCGTCGATGGTCCAGTGTCCGGAATTGTGCGGCCGCATGGCCAATTCGTTGATCAGGAAGCCTTCGCCCTCGCCCGGAGTCTCGAACATTTCCACCGCCATCACGCCGGTGACGTCCAGTTCCCCGGCGAGGCGGAGCGCGGCATTCTGCGCGGCGGCGGCAACTGCATCGGGCAGCCCGCGGGCGGGGGCGAGCACTTCATCGCAAACGCCATCGACCTGGATAGTGTGCACCACCGGCCAGGCGCGGGATTCTCCACCCGGCGTACGGGCCACCAGCGCAGCCAGTTCGCGGCTGAAGGGGACCTTCTGCTCGACCAGCAGCTCGCCGCCGTCGAACCAGTCCGCCGCTGCTTCCGCTGCTGCAGCGTCGGCAATAATGCGCACGCCCTTGCCGTCATAGCCACCCCGCGGTGTCTTCAGGACCACAGGCCAGCCGGTCCTGTCGCCAAACGCAATCAGATCCGGGACGTTGGCTGCCCGCGCCCATTCCGGGTTGGGGAGGCCAAGACGTTCGACGGCGGCACGCATCACGAGTTTGTCCTGGGCGTGCACCAGCGCCGCCGGGCCGGGATGCAGGTTCACGCCGTCGGACTGCAGCGCCTTCAGATGCGCCGCCGGAACGTGTTCATGGTCAAAAGTCAGGACGTCGACATCACGGGCAAACTCCCGCAGGGTCTCCAGATCGGTGTAATCACCGACCGCCGACTGCGGCACGGCGCTGACCGCCGAAACCGTCTCGTTCTCCGCCAGGACCCGGAGCTGGAAGCCCATCGCCACGGCGGCAGGGGCCATCATCCGGGCCAACTGGCCACCGCCAATTACGCCAATTACAGGAAAAGTCACCCACACAGACTACCCGTACAAGCTGTTCATCACCGTTTCACCATGTGCTCCCGGCCCGTCGCCGCAACATGTCTGATTAGACGGTAGCGTTGAGCTTAACGTGCTGGTTGAAGGCTTTGCCCGGACCGGTGAAAACCGGGCCGCATTGGATTCAGCCGGGTCTCGCTGCACGCCAGGGCTGGGAGGGTCATGTTGAACAAGGTGGCTGAGCGCCTGGGTGGACTCTTCTCTCTGCTGTGGCGCGAGATCATGAAGTTCGGCGCTGTGGGCAGCGTCGCATATGTCATTGACAGCACCTTGTTCCTCCTCCTCCGTGAGGGCGCGCTCTCACATAAGACCTTGACGGCCGGCGTCATCGCCAGCGTGGTCGCCACCGTTTTTTCCTGGGTGGCCAACAGATACTGGACCTTCCGGCACCGGCGCCGCCCGGGTGTTCTGCGCGAACTGATGATGTTCGCCATCATGAACGCCATCGGTATCGGCATAGCCACTTTCTGCCTGTTTATTTCCCACTACGTCTTGGGGTACCAAACCACCCACGCGGACTTTATCGCCAAGAATGTGATCGGACTGGTGCTTGGCACAATTTTCCGTTTCCTGGCGTACCGTTACTGGGTTTTTTCAGAGGAACTCGCCGAGGATCCAAATTTTGCCGACACTCCGGGCGCGCGCCCTGCCCGCGGCCGGCAAGCGATCCCCGGCAAGGGGGCTGTCAAAGGCCAGGACATTCATCGAACCGGCGCGTAATCCGCTCGCTGCTGACCAGCGAATCGGTTACTTCAACCGAAGGGTGGACCAGAACGACGGCGCCGTCGGTGGCCCAGGTGCCGAGTGCGAGGCGCAGGACTTCCGGCATTCCCAGCGCGGCCTGGATGAGAACTGTCTCTGCCGCAGGCTCCGGCGCTCCGCCCCCCTCCGCCCCGGACCCGTTGCTCAAACCGGCATAGTCGGTCAATAACTGCCGGTGGGAAATTTCCCGGGAGCTGAACTCCAGGGCGGTGGCGTCGTCGGACGGCCCGGACAAGCCGAGGTACTCATCGGCGTGCGC
>NZ_KI914647.1:104988-106521 GCF_000520495.1 Arthrobacter sp. H14 | reverse complement strand
ATCGGCGTGCGCCCGCACCTCCGAGGCGTAGTCGACCGCATCTGCCGGCAAGTCTCCGTTCCACCTCATGTCCAGGGCGCCCAAGGCGACGGCCACCAGGTACTGCGGTGCCTTGACGTCGTCGCCCCAGTGCTCCGGTTGTGCGGTGACGATAAGGTCTGAAGACGCTGCATCGCCGTCGGTATCCAGACGGATAGTGGCTCCGGTCTGCCAGCCGGCAAGGGCCCAGCAGAGCGAGCGCCAGTGCGGCGGCATGTCCAGCAGGACCGTCGTGCTTTCATCGGCATCCAGATTGTCGACCATCAGGTTGGCTGTCTTCGCCACCCAGTTGTCCAGCACCCGGCCGGAGAGTTCCACGCGTTCACCACCGGGTCCGTACCAAATCATCCTGGGTGAGGACGCGCGGTTCTGCCGCAGTCCGGTCAACAGGGCTGCGACTGTCGGCGTACTTTTCATTGTTGCCTTCCTCACATTGTGGGCGTTGTTCCGCAACCTGGAGCGTCGACGCGCCGGGAAACCGAGGAGAAACGCGGGCGTGGCCTGCCAGCTATCCGGTCCAGTCATCGATAGGATTCCGCCAACCGCTTGACTCCGCTGTATTACACACGTGTAATTAGGTATCGGTCTAAATCTTGGCTATCCACTAAACGTACCCGCAGCCAGGATATTAATTCACCGGGAGGAGCATCATGGGGCACGCTGAACGAAGCCAGGATCGTTCCACCATCGCGGCGCAGGCATCTGCGCGCTATGGCTCACGAGGCGTACCGGGCGACTGGTATGTCGATCCTGCAGACCCGGGCGCGGCGGAAAAATTCCGCCAGGACGCGGAGCAGTCGCTGGATGCAGCAGCAACCGCGTTCCTTGCCGCCCACGAAGCCAGTGAAGACGACGATACGCAGGACCCGCTGGACCTGACGCCGCGCAGCCTGCTCAGCAGTCCGCCGAAAAGCCCTGTCCGCGCACCGAAGGAGCGGAACGACCAGGCAGTGTGGATCGGTCTGCCGGGCGCAGCCGATTTCGACGACGAGGGAGAACTCGGCTGGCAGACCGACGCCCTCTGCGCCCAGACCGACCCGGAAGCATTTTTCCCCGAGAAGGGCGGCTCCACCCGGGACGCCAAAAAGGTGTGCGGTGCCTGCAACGTGCGCTCGCAGTGCCTGGAGTACGCACTTGCCAATGACGAGCGTTTCGGCATTTGGGGCGGGCTGTCCGAGCGTGAACGCCGCCGGCTGCGGAAGCGAGCTGGCTGATTCTGCAGCAAGTCCGCGTCACCGCCGTCGTTGTCGCCCACAACGGCGGACAGTACCTTTCCCGCACCCTCGATTCACTGGCTGGACAGACCAGGCCGGCTGACTTCGTCGTCGGAGTTAACGTTGGCTCCACCGATAATTCCGAAGCACTGTTAAACGAGCACCTCACCGGTCCGCACGCCGCCGTTGAATCCGGACACAAAACCGGTTTTGGCTCCGCCGTCGCACTCGGCCTGGCAGAGAAGGACGGCACCCGATCCCGCCGCCATGACTGGCAGGC
>NZ_KI914647.1:103230-104888 GCF_000520495.1 Arthrobacter sp. H14 | reverse complement strand
CCCGCCGCCATGACTGGCAGGCTGCGAAGATTCCGGCTGGAACGCCAAACGGTCTTGGCGGGTCGGTGGCCCTGGCGGATCCGCCCGATGAGTCCATCGAAGAAGCCGAAGAATGGCTGTGGCTGCTGCACGATGATTCCGCTCCTGCCCCGGACGCGCTGTCGGAGCTGTTGGCCGCCGTCGAACGGGCTCCCGCCGTCACCGTGGCTGGCTGTAAGCAACTCGAATGGGACCATTTGCGCCGACTGATCGATGTTGGCTTATCCACGAGCGGCTGGGCCGAGCGCCTGTCCCTTATCGACGTCGATGAACTGGACCAGGGGCAGTACGACGGCCGCAGCGATGTCTTTGCGGTCAACTCGGCCGGCATGCTGGTGCGCCGCGACGTATGGGATGCGCTCGGCGGGTTCGACCATGCGCTCCCGGGAGCAGGCGACGACGTCGACTTCTGCTGGCGGAACCGGCTGGCCGGACACCGTGTGGTGGTCGTGCCCAGCGCCCGGATGCAGCACGTGGTGCGCCGTCCGCACGATATGGGCAGCCCCACGATTGCGCGCCGCGCGGAGGTGTACCTGCGGCTGAAACATGCGCCGCTGTGGAAGATGCCGTTCCTGGCCGCCGGCGCCCTGCTGGGCGGTATTATCAGGTTCGTTTTGAGCGTGATCGCGAAAGATCCCGCCTACGGAGCAGGCCAGTTGGTGGCCACACTGGCGTCGCTGCTGCGTCCCATTACTTTCCTTAAGGGACGACGCCGGGCCGCCCGCACCCGCCGCGTCTCCCGTACTGTCATCCGCGGTCTGCAAACACCGAGGCGGGAAGTCTGGTCGCACCGGCGCTCCCGGCTGGAGGCTTTCGACGCCCAGTACATCGTGGGCGAGGGCGACGGCGGCGGTGACCAAGGTTTGCAGAGCCCCACCGGCGGGTCGGACGATTTCGTCTCACTGGCTGCGCCCGCCCGGCGCTGGTCCGGGACAGGGGCCATCGCCGCGGCTTTGATCTTGACCGCCATATCGTTCTTTGGTTTGCACTGGTTGTTTGGTGCGCAGGCGATCGCGGGCGGTTCGCTGCTCCCGCTGTCACCAACCATGACGGCCATCTGGGAGAACGCATCGTCCTGGTGGATCGGGCTGGGTGCAGGTTTCGCCGGCCATGGCGATCCTTTCGACTACGTCCTGTGGCTGCTCGCGGCCGCGGGATTCGGCAACGGTTCAGCCGCGGTGCTGTGGCTGACCTTGCTGGCGCTGCCGCTGGCCGGTCTGGGTGCCTGGACTGCCGCCGGTGCACTCACGCAACGACCCCTGGTGCGGTTCTGGGCGGCACTGGTCTGGGCCGGTGTTCCAGCACTCCAGATCGCGCTGGGCAGTGGCCGACTGGGCGCATTACTGGCACACCTGCTGATTCCGTGGGTCGTGCTGGGTATGCTCCGCGCGGTGGGCGCCGCAGCAAAGCGCCGGTCGGAGGCGGCCAGCGGAACCAACAGGCAGACCGATCCGGCCGGGACACCCGGAACCAATGGCCGTCCGTCCTGGACCGCCGCTGCCGCTGCCGGTTTGGTGCTGGCGGCACTGACCGCGTCGGCGCCGACTCTGCTGCCGCTGGCAGTACTGGTGGTGATTGCCCTCAGCATCGGACTGCGCCGGCGGGCCAAGACGCTGTGG
>NZ_KI914647.1:102034-103130 GCF_000520495.1 Arthrobacter sp. H14 | reverse complement strand
GGTGGTCGCTGCTGCCGAGCCTGGCGTTGTTTGCGCCTTTCGCCGTCTCAGCGCTGTCCAACCCGCGGGCTCTGCTCGCCGGTCCCGGCCAGCCCCTTCTCTTCGACGATGCGCCGCTATGGCAGAAGTTCCTCGGCTACCCGGTGAGGCTCGAGCCGGAGGCCGGATTGCAGGCGTTCCCGGAACTCTCTACTTTGCTGCCGGGACCATGGACACTGATCGCGGCCCTCACGGTTGGTGCTCCGCTCGTGCTCCTGGCCGCCATTTCGCTCTTCACAACGGGCAACCGCAGCAACCTGGCGAGGGTGTTGTGGCTGAGTGGGCTGCTGGCAGCCGGCGGTGCCTTCGTGTACACCCAGATTGCAGTCACTGGCGGACCCGCGGGGCTGATACCGCCGTTCACCGGACCGCTCGTCTCGCTGCTCGTATTCATGATGCTTGGAGCCGCCATCCTCGGAGCCAACCGGATGTTGGAAATCCGGCGGGCCGAAGACGGGAGAGTCCGGCGGCTTCCGCGTGTTATCGCGGCAGCCGCGGCAGGCGTGCTGCTGCTCGGGCCGGTCGCCAGCCTTGCGCTGTGGGCGATTCCCACTGCGGGCGTTACGGTGGCTTCCGGTTCTGCGGATGACAGCGGCGGTGAAGCTTCCGGCGGCACAGATGACGACGGCGGCATGGCTGCGGGCGTGGCCGGCGCGGGAACCCTCATTCGCCCGGCTGCCCCCAGAACACTTCCGGCAACTGCAACGGACCGCGCCTATGGTCCTGAGCAGACGCGCACCTTGGTGCTGAACGTGGACGGAAGCGGAAAAGTCAGTGCTGCGCTGATGCGCGGCGGCGGCACCACGATGGACGCACTCTCGACCGTTGTTTCCGCGCGCCCGGTCGGGGGTGTGCCAGGGGAAGAGACGGCCGCCGCTCCGGACCCGGCCGAACAGATGCTCCGCAAAGCCGCGGCTGTCATTGCCGCCGGAACCGGCGTGGACCCGCGTCCGGAACTGGAACAGCTGGGCGCCGGATTCGTCGTGCTGCAGCAATCCGATACGGCCGCCGAATTGTTGGCCAGCCATATCGACACGGTTCCGGGACTGACCTCGGT
>NZ_KI914647.1:98560-101934 GCF_000520495.1 Arthrobacter sp. H14 | reverse complement strand
GCCACCGCCGACGATGCACAGAAGGCCGCCGAAGCAACTTCCAGGGCGCGGATCGTGGACGGGGAAGGCCGGACCGTCGCAGGGATACGGTCGAGCGGAACTGAAGTGTCCGCAGAGATTTCCGACGGCGGTGCCAACCGCCTTGTGGCGCTGGCTGAGCGGAAGAGCCCGCACTGGTCCGCCTGGCTGGATGGGGAGCAACTCACGGCCACGGCCGATGGTTGGTCACAGGCCTTTGCATTGCCTGCCGATGGCGGCTCACTTGAGATCAAGTACTCACATCCGTGGACGGCATGGTGGGCAGCGGGGCAGATCGTCGTAATCGGACTTACCGTGCTGCTTGCCATCCCGCTTCCGGCCAAGCGGCGGAACACATTACGACGGCGGGTTGGCTCGGAAGCTGACCGGCCGGAAGTCAGGGCAGGTTGAGATGTTGAATAAATCCGGCTCCCGGCGGATGGGAGGCGTTGCGGTTTCGGTTGCCGTCATCTGTGCGGGCTCTGCCATGGTGGCTTCTGCCCTCATCGCCAATCCAGGTTCTGCAACGGAATCCCTTCCAGTGCCCAAGACCGCCGTCCCCGCCGGTGGTTATGTGTCCGTGTGTCCGGATCCGGCGCACCTGCTCAAAGGGGCAATGGCCGGTACCGATGCTCAATTCAGCCCGAAGTCCGAAACGGCCAAGAGTGCGGTGACCGCCGTCGTGCTCAATAATGCCACCGGTTCCATTCCAGGCAGCACTATATCCAAGCTCGGAGGCGGGGACCGGCTGCGCACTATCGCGGAAGGAACGGATTCTCCAGCCGGGCAGGAGAAAGCGGGCAAGCCTTCCGAAGGCGACGTGCGGGATAACCTCAGCGCCGCCGTCGTTCCTTCCGAAGCAGTCAACGAAGCGGCGGTACTCCGCGCCCAACCGCTCGGCCAGCAGGAGGCGGCTGTCGGAGCAGTCCTGACCTATTCAGCCAAGGACGGAGACCTGCGCGGGCTCGCCTCGGCCAACTGCCAGCGCCCAGCCAACGACCTGTGGTTGCTCGGTGCCAACACCACCATCGGCCAGACTGCGCTGCTGAACATCTACAACCCCTCCAGCACGCCGGCCACAGTGGACCTCGAGCTTTTCGGAGCGGACGGTCCTATCGAGGCCGCCGGCAGCCGTGGCATCCTGGTTCCGCCGGGTAAGAGCGAATCAGTCGTGCTCGGCGGGCTCGCGCCGGACCGCGGTCAATTGGCGGTGCACGTCCACAGCAGCGGCGGTTCGGTCACGGCCAATATCCAGCAGAGCGCCTTACGCGATCTCGTTCCCGGTGGTGTCGAGTACCTTTCGCCGGGTTCCGGACCATCGACGCGGCAGGTCGTGACGGGCGTGCGGATTCAGGGCGGGGAGACCGCGTCGGAGATCAGTGATCAGGCAGGGTACGGCTCCGCAAGCCCGGTATTGCAGCTGGCGGTTCCTGGCACGACGGAAGCAGTCGTGAAGGTTCAGGTCTTAGGTCCGGATGGAGAGGAACCTCTGGCAGAAGATGGAGTCTTGACCGTTCCCGGTGAAACCGTGCAGGAGATTCCACTGAGCGGCCTTCCGAAGGGTACCTATACCGTCGTCGCCACCTCTGATGTATCGGTCGCCGCAACGGCAAGGCTGAGCAAGGGGATTAAGACTGGAGAACCGGTGGATATGGGTTTCAGCGGCAGCGTGGAACGGATGGGAAGCCGCCATGTCATTCCTGTCTCTTCCGACGTTGAAGCAAAGTTGGTGTTCGGGGCTCCGTTCCGGGACGCCGAGGTGGAACTGATTCCGATTAGCGCGGACGGCGAACCGGGGGAGAGCCGGACGGTAAGCATTGCGGCCGGCACCACTGAGCAATTGCCAGTCGGCGGAGACGGTGTGGTGGCCTTCGTCGCCAGCGCTTCAGGCGGTGCCGTGTATGGAGCTCAGTTGCTTACCGACGACGGCAAAGCGGACATCGCCGTCGTGCCGGTTCCGGAGGCGGTGAACGGGGAACGCAGCCTGCCTGTCAGCGTCGGCTACTAACCAGGTTTCGCGCGGAGGGTCAGCCGCCGAAGTGTCCGTACATCGGATCGACGGCTTCGGGCGAGATTCCCAACAGCTCCGCGGCCTGCTCCACGACCGCATCGTGGACAAGTTCGCTGACCTCGCCGTGGCCGCGCGCCGCTGTCTGTACGGGATGCCGGTAGATGACGATGGCGGCAGGGTTGTCCGAGGTTTCCGGCCGGAAGGTGCCAAGTGGGGCGCAACCGCCCAAGGAGGCCAGTTCCTCAAGGTGCGGGGGAATGTCCTCCACCTGGAACTCAATGGAATCGATGACGGATCCCCACAACTGGTGCAGCCGCTCGGCGGACTCGAGAACGTACTGATCGAACTGCTGGCTTCTGCTCAGCGATGCAGGGGCACCGGGAGGAAGCAGCGGGGATCTCAGCCCACGGCCGTGCCGGTTTCGCCGACGGAGCCGGAACAAGCTGTGGGCGTGTGGCTGCACCGCGCCGTCCCGAATGCCGGGACCGGCAGCTTCAGGCGTTGCCGCTTCCGCCTTCAACCGAACGGTGAAGTGCGATCCGTTCTCCATACACAAGACTTTAGACCTTCAACGGCGTCTCGGCGAGATGGCACGAAATGCTGGAATCCTCCGCATGGCGAAAAGCCTTAGGACCGCAAACGATAGTAGGCTCAGGTGTCGTGGTAGCCATACGTCAATGTTCCCGATCAGCCTGCAGCAACAGGGCTATGTCCACTTTGACCTACGTCTATGCCGATTCAACCGCCGTTCTGGGACCGCTGGCCACTTACGCAGAGCCGCATTGTTACGATTTGTGTGCCGAGCATGCCGGCCGGCTGACAGTTCCGAGGGGCTGGGAAGTGGTCCGGCTGGCGCTACCGCAGATGCCGGCCGAGCCCAACCCGGACGACCTGCTGGCCCTCGCCAATGCCGTCAGGGAAGCGGCGAACCCCCAGCGGGTGGAGCAACCCGTGGCAAAGCGCAGGTCCTCGCGTGGTTCAATCGAGCCTCCAGCCGAGACCGGGGAAATCCGCCGCGGCCATCTCCGTATTCTGCGCGAATAAGATCCGCCCGATAGGCTGGAATCACGGGGCTGCGTTCCGCCCCGGACGACTAAAGGTGCTCCCACGCACCGGATAACCGGAGTATTTTCCCGATGCCAAACCTTGCTCCTGAGCTTTTGACCATCCTGCGCTGCCCGGTCACAGGTTCCACTCTCGCCCAGGGCGGGAACCAGCTGGTCTCCGAAGCTCCAGGTCCGGATGGCAAGCCGTTGCGGTACAGCATTAATGAAGGAATCCCGGTGCTGCTGCCGGCCGACCTCCTGACGGCGGCGACGCAGGCGGGTTCAGACCAGCACGACGG
>NZ_KI914647.1:75300-98460 GCF_000520495.1 Arthrobacter sp. H14 | reverse complement strand
CCAGCACGACGGACAAGCCACCACCGACTCAACGACGAAGTAGGAATACCCATGACTTTCGAATACAAAGTTGCCGATCTCTCCCTTCATGAGGCGGGACGGCACCAGATCCGCCTGGCCGAGCATGAGATGCCCGGCCTGATGACCTTGCGCGAGGAATACGGCCAATCGAAGCCGCTGGCTGGCGCGAAAATCGCCGGCTCGCTGCATATGACCGTCCAGACTGCGGTGCTGATCGAGACCCTGCTGGCCCTCGGCGCTGAGGTGCGTTGGGCGTCCTGCAACATTTACTCGACCCAGGACGAGGCCGCTGCCGCCGTCGTCGTCGGCACCGGAACCGTTGATAATCCGGCGGGTGTCCCAGTCTTCGCCTGGAAGAACGAGTCGCTGGAAGACTACTGGTGGACCGCCTCGCGCATCCTCAGCTGGCCCGCAGGCGAGGACCAGCACGACGGACAAGCCACCACCGACTCAACGACGAAGTAGGAATACCCATGACTTTCGAATACAAAGTTGCCGATCTCTCCCTTCATGAGGCGGGACGGCACCAGATCCGCCTGGCCGAGCATGAGATGCCCGGCCTGATGACCTTGCGCGAGGAATACGGCCAATCGAAGCCGCTGGCTGGCGCGAAAATCGCCGGCTCGCTGCATATGACCGTCCAGACTGCGGTGCTGATCGAGACCCTGCTGGCCCTCGGCGCTGAGGTGCGTTGGGCGTCCTGCAACATTTACTCGACCCAGGACGAGGCCGCTGCCGCCGTCGTCGTCGGCACCGGAACCGTTGATAATCCGGCGGGTGTCCCAGTCTTCGCCTGGAAGAACGAGTCGCTGGAAGACTACTGGTGGACCGCCTCGCGCATCCTCAGCTGGCCCGCAGGCGAGGACGGCAAGCCAACCGGTCCCAACATGATTCTCGACGACGGCGGCGACGCCACGCTGCTCGTGCACAAGGGTGCCGAGTTTGAGGCTGCTGGTTCGGTGCCGGACGGGCCTTCGCCCGACTCGGATGAATACAACCACGAGTTCGCCATCGTCCTGGACCTGCTGCGGAAAATCCAGGCGGAAGAGCAGAACAAGTGGACCGAACTGTCCGCCGGTATCCTGGGCGTGACCGAAGAGACGACCACAGGCGTGCACCGGCTGTATCAACTGGCCGAGCAGGGCGAATTGCTGTTCCCGGCCATCAACGTCAATGACTCGGTCACGAAGTCCAAGTTCGACAACAAGTACGGCATCCGCCACTCCCTGCCGGACGGAATTAACCGCGCCACCGACGTTTTGATCGGCGGGAAGGTTGCCGTCATCTGCGGCTATGGCGACGTCGGCAAGGGCGCGGCTGAGGCGTTGCGTGGCCAGGGCGCCCGGGTGATCGTGACCGAGATCGACCCCATTTGCGCACTGCAGGCCGCCATGGACGGGTACCAGGTGACAACTCTGGATGCCGTCGTCGAGCGGGGCGACATCTTCATCACCACCACGGGCAACAAAGATGTGATTATGGCCGCTGACATGCAGCGGATGAAGCACCAGGCCATTGTGGGAAATATCGGCCACTTCGACAACGAGATCGACATTGCGGGCCTGTCGAAGGTCCCCGGTGTCAAGAAGGTGGAGATCAAGCCGCAGGTCCACGAATGGACTTTCGACGCCGATGGAACCCAACCGCACAGCATCATCGTGCTCTCCGAAGGCCGGCTGCTGAATCTTGGGAATGCCACCGGGCACCCGTCCTTCGTGATGAGCAACTCCTTCGCCAACCAGGTGATCGCCCAGATTGAACTGTTCGCGGCTGCGACAGGTGCGGGCGCCGGCGACGGACTGGGACAGCAGGAATACGAAAAGCAGGTTTACGTGCTGCCCAAGCTCCTTGACGAGAAGGTGGCGCGACTGCACCTGGGTGCCCTCGGGGTCGAATTGACCGAGCTGACCAAGCCGCAGGCGGAGTACCTCGGCGTCGACGTGGCCGGGCCGTACAAGGCTGACCACTACCGGTACTAAGGGGCTGCCGGACAGGTGGCGTATGGTTCCGATGTGGCAAACGTTACCTGTCTGTAGTTCACCTCGACGCGTAATTGCCCGGAATTGCGAGGACCGCCGCGTAGGCTTTAAAGGCGAGTAGTTCGCGTTTGAGGGGTGATGGGAGCCGGATGAGCGAGCAGAAGAGCAACCGCAGGGGCTGGAAGATCGGCGCCTTGGTCACTGTCGTGCTGCTGTTGGTCGGTGGCGGCATCGGTGCTGTCACGCTTCCCACGTGGGTCGAGCAGAACGCCAATTCCAGTATCGAGGCGAAGATTGAGGCAGAGGCTGAAAGCCCCGCCCGGTCCACGCCGGGTATGGCCAGCCCTGTGGTCGAAGAAATGAAGCTGCGGATCACACCCGCCGACGGCGCCGTGGAGGTAAACCCCGCAACAGCCCCCGCCCTCGAAGTGCAGAACGGCACTGTGGAATCGGTGAAACTCGTTCCGGCCAGCGGCGGCGGGTCGATCGAAGGCAAGCTCAGCGACGGCGGCCAGGTCTGGACCGCTGCCGAACGTCTGGCGTTCAACACCCAGTACAACTTCACTTACACAGTCGTCGATGGCGCCGGCCGGGAGACCACGAAGACCCGGAGCTTCACCACCGTCGTTCCCGCCAACGAAGCAAATGCCTGGACCTACCCCTTGGATGGCATGACTGTCGGGGTGGGGCAGCCTCTACAGATCAACTTCAGCGAACCGGTCCTGAACAAGGCCAGGATCGAAGAAGCCATCTCCATTACGACGTCGGCAGGGCAGTCCGGGGAGTTCCACTGGTACAACGATGAGATGCTCCGTTACCGTCCCAAGGAGTTCTGGGAGCCGAACAGCACCATCACGATCGACTTCAAGCTCTTCGGAGTGGAATTCGGCAATGGGATGATCGGAAACCACGACTCCTCCGTCACGGTGAATATAGCCGATAAGAAGGTCGCGATCGTCGATAACAAGACCAAGGAGATGAAGGCCTACATCAACGGCGAGCTGGTTCGGACAATGCCGGCGACGCTGGGGATGAAGGAGTGGCCCTCCACCAGCGGCGTCCACGTTGTCATGGGCCAGCAGCGGTACGCCGACTTCAACGCCGGAACCATCGGCCTGGAGCCCGGCGACGAGCACTACTATCCGCCCCTGACAGTCGAATACGCCAGCCGGATATCCCAAAGCGGCGAGTTCGTCCATGCCGCGCTTGAAGAAGCACTGCCCTACCTCGGCAGTCTCAACGTTTCGCATGGTTGCATCGGATTGTCGGAGGCGAACGCGGGATGGTTCTATAAGAACTTCGGCACCGGCGACGTCGTCAAGATCACCAACAGCAACGGCGCGGAACTCGCCCCTCTGGACGGCTACGGCGACTGGAACATCAGCTGGGAAGACTGGACGCAGGAGTAGCAACCGCACGCTGCGGCGCAGGAGCGCTTTGCATGAGCGGAGACGGGCCGTTCCGCGTAGCCGGACCGGACCCGCGTAAGCCTACCGTGAGTGGAACGGCAGCCGGTGCAGCCGTTCGCCAAGCCGTTCGCTCCGCTGACGTTGTGTCGTGAGACGGGTGAAGTCCCGGTCGCGCCGCTCGCTCATCAGCGCGGACAGGAACTCCTGCGGTGCGGTTCCGGCAGGTGGCGCGGGCGAGACGTGCCCGGCCGCTTCGTTGGCCAGCGTTTCAGCAAGCTGTGCCCGTGACGCCGGCGTCATTTTGGCCTCCTGATGCAGGAATTGCGAGATCCGGCGGGCCAGCGGGTCGGGAAGCCTTCCGATGTCAGCCAGCGAGGCCCACTGCTGCAGATGGGCCGGCGTGCTGAACTGCAGAACCGGCGTGGGGGGTAACCGCTCGCGCATGGAATAGGTGCCGGCCAGCATGTCGCCGAGCCGCTTGGACCGGTCATTCAGCATCGAAACGATGATGGCCACCGAGCCGAACAGCATGTAAATCTCAAGTATCGCCAGCAGGGCACGCAGCAACGCATGCCGGAAGCGGATCGCGCCACCGTCGTCGCGCACAATACGCAGTCCCATCACGAGCTTTCCCAGCGACTTTCCGCGGGTGAGCGTCTCGACCGTAATGGGCATAATGACGAGAACGAGCACTGCCCCGGCCAGGATGAGCGCACGCGAAGCAGAGGAATCCAAAGATCCGGAAACGGCCTCGCCCACCACGTAGAAGCCGGCAAAAAATATGGCGATCTGGGCGGCGATGTCGATCAGGACGCCGAGACCGCGCGCAGCGAAAGACGCCGGGCGGAGTTCGAGGACCACGGCCTCTCCGGTGACGATTGAACTCACTTCAAGCACCTTTCGGCTTGGCCGCGGAGGCCGGTCGGCCAGTCCAGGGAAGGCGGGTAATGACTGCAACACCACTCTATAAGACCCGGCTATGGGTGGCCGCTGACTGCTGGTGCGGTAATACAGCTACGCTTGGAAGGTGGATATAGATGCCTTCACAGCGGTGCACCGGCCCGATTGGAAACGGCTGGATGAACTCGTGGCCAAAGGCCGGCTCACCGGTGCGGAGGCGGACGAGTTGCTGGTGCTCTACCAGCGCACCTCGACCCACTTGTCCATGGTCCGTTCGGTCTCTCCTGAAGGTGTGCTCTCGGCGTCACTGTCCGCCCGGCTGGCCAGGGCGCGGACGACGTTCACCGGCGCGCGCTCCAACTTCACCGAAGACCTGGCCAATTTTTTCGTGATCTCGCTTCCCGCGGCGTTTTACCGGCTGCGCTGGCTGACGCTCTGGGTGGGTCTTGTTTTCATCGCTGTGGCGTGGCTCTACGGTGCCTGGGTGGCAACGACGCCGGAAGTGGTCCGTGCGATGGGCAGCGACGCCGAACTCGAACAATACGTCGAAGAGGAGTTCGTTAACTACTACTCGACTGATCCGGCCGGTTCCTTTGCGGGAGCGGTATGGACCAACAACGCCTGGATCGCGGCGCAAATGGTCGCTTTCGGTATCACCGGTCTGTGGGTGCCGATGATCCTGTACCTCAACGCGCAGAGCACCGGAATGGCCGGCGGGCTGATGCACGCCTATGGGGAGCTCGACACCTTCTTCCTCTATATCCTGCCGCACGGCCTGATGGAGCTCACCTCGATATTCATTGCAGGAGCCGCCGGTCTGCGCATTTTCTGGGCAGTTGTGGCTCCCGGTCCGCGGACACGGATCCAATCGTTGGCGCAGGAGGGGCGGTCCCTGGTGACGGTCGCGCTGGGACTGGTGCTTGTCCTGCTGGTCTCCGGTCTGGTCGAAGGTTTCGTCACCCCCAGCCCGCTGCCCTCCTGGCTCAAGATAGGCATTGGTGCCACGGTTTTGGCGGCATACTGGATCTACACCCTGGTGCTGGGCAAAAGAGCGTACGACGCCGGGGCACGGGGCGATCTCAGCGCTCAGGATGCAGGGGAGACAGTCCGGGCGGCCTGACGGTCCACGGCCCCGGGTGGGCGCCTGAGCGGAATGAGGCACTTTCGGCTGTACGCTCGTCAGCAGCAGAAGACATTGGAAACAGAAAGAGGCGGCAGTGATCAGCGAGAACAAGGCGGAGCAGGACGTTCCGGAGCGCGCCGGGACCGGCTCCCTTCGGGAGGAGGATTACCCCTCCCGTCCGAAGGAATCCGGACGCCGTGCCTCGGATGCCACCGTCGACGATCCACCCTCCGATGTCCACGACTCCGGTACTGTCCCGGACACGTCGTCGAACTCCGGGAGCCACGCCGCCACGGGGGACACGGCGTCGTTATCCACCACTGAACTGGCCGTCCGCCCGCCCGCCAGCGAATCCGACCGCCGTGCCGCCGAACGCGACCAGGCGGCCAACGCGAAACCGTTGCTCGCCCGGGTCCTTCAGGCGCTCGTGGCCATATTCTTTCCCATCATTGTGATTGCAGTTGCCATCCGGGCCGTCACGTCTCCGCTGTTTTTGTGGTTCGAGTACAACCGCCCGGGCTTCCCGGCAGACCGGTTTGGCTTCGACCCCGAACAGCGCATGACCTACGCCTCCTACACGATGGACTACCTGCTGAACTTCGCCGGACCGGAGTATCTTGGCGGCTTGATGGACGCCAGTGGGGACCCGCTCTTCGCCACTGACGAAGTGGGCCACATGGCCGACGTCAAAATGGTCATCCAACTGACGTTCCTGGCGGCACTGATTCTGGCCCTGGTATCGATCATTTCAATCATCTACCTGGCACGGCGCTATCCCGGCGGAGTCCGCCGCGCCTTGTTCGCGGGAGCCGTGGCGACGCTGGTGTTGATCAGCGTCGTGGCTGTGCTGGCCGCGCTGGGATGGCAGCGTTTCTTCGCCGCCTTCCACTCGGTGTTCTTCGCGGATGGAACCTGGACCTTCGCCGCGGACGACACTCTCATCCGGCTGTTCCCCGGGCAATTCTGGATCGACGCAGGCATTGGCGTTGCCGCGGTGATTCTGCTCATCTCAGCCGTGACGCTGCTGGCCACCTGGCCCACGAAGCGGCGGCGTTCGTTGCGGCCCAGCTAGATGCGCCTAGATCCAGCTCGGCATCCACATCCGCAGTTGCCAGTGTTCGTACGGGATGGTCTCGGCGGTCCAGATCGGCAGGAAGAACGCTGAAACGGCCAGCGCCGTCACCACGAAGGCCCCCACCAGGATGATGCCGCTCTGCCGGCGCCAGGCAGGCGCCGAGGATCTGCCGAGAATCAGTCCGAGGCAGTACACCAGGCCAAGGATCAGAAAAGGTTCGAAGGCGATGGCGTAGAAGAAGAACGTGGTCCGGTCCGGGTACATGAACCAAGGCAGGTAGCCGGCGGCCACGCCAGCCAGGATCGCGCCGGCGCGCCAGTCCCGGCGTCCGATCCAGTAAAAGAGCAGCACCAGCAGCGCCAGCGCGGCCGACCACCAGATCAAGGGATTGCCGACGACGGAAATCGCCTGCGCGCACTCCTCCACCTGGCAGCCATCCTGGCCCCGCGCCGGATCCTCGAAATAGAACGACGTCGGCCGTCCCATCACCAGCCACGTCCAGGGGTTGGCCTCGTAGGGATGCTCCGAGCTGAGGCCTTGGTGGAAGCTGTAAGCGCTGCGGTGATACTCCGCCAGCGACCGTAAGCTGTCCGGCAGCCACCCCCACGTGCTGGAGGGATTCTCGGCGGCCCAGTTGCGGTCGTAGGCATTGCGGGACAGCAACCATCCGGTCCAGGACGCTAGATATGTCAGGGCGGCAACCGGGACCATGCAGACGAAGGCGAACAGTCCGTCTTTCACCACTCCGGCGGTGAACCAGCTGCGGACGCCGGCAATCCGCCGTGCGTTCAGATCCCATAGCACGGTCATCAAGCCGAAAGCGGCAAGGAAGAACAACCCGGACCACTTCGTTCCCACAGCCAGTCCCATGGCGATTCCCGCCGCCAACCGCCACCAGCGCATGCCGAGCCACGGTCCGGACGCCAACTGGGCCCGCGACGGTATGCCGCCGGCACCAGTGCGGGCAGCGAGTCTGCGGGCCAGCCGTCGTCGTCCGTCGTCGCGGTCCAGCAACAGGGCGCCGAAAGCGACTACCACCCAGAACATCAGGAGGATGTCGAGCAGGGAGGTCCGCGAATGGACCAGGTGATGTCCGTCGACGGCGACCAGCAGCCCAGCGATCCCGCCGAGTGTGGTGGAGTGGAACATCTTTTGGGCGATCAGCGCGATCAGCAGGATGGATATTGTTCCCGCCAGCGCCGCGCTGAAGCGCCATCCGAAGGAGCTGTCCGGGCCAAAGATCCACATGCCAAACGCGATCATCCACTTTCCTGCCGGTGGATGGACCACATAGGAGGCGCTGTCCTTAATGACGGACTGGTCCCCGCCGGCAAAGGCGGCGTTCGCATCATCGGGCCAGTCCCGCTCATAACCACTCAAGAGGTATGAATAGGCGTCCTTGACGTAATAGGTCTCATCGAAGATGAGGGACTCCGGCTGGCCGAGCCGGACGAAGCGCAGCAACCCTCCGACGACGGCGGTCAGTATCGGAATAAGCCAGCCCCAGAGCCGCAAAGTGAGTGGATCGCCGAGCAATCTCCGGCGGAGCCCGGCCGCACTGTAGAAAGTGGACGGGGCCTCCACCCAACGGGCATTCTGTGCCGGCGTCGAGGGCATGGACGGTGCCGTTTTCGGCGCCGCCTCTTGAATGGTCCGGCTCACTGGATCAATGCTACCGGCGGCGGCCACCGGTTTATTCTAAGCATGCTTATGATGCGGCTTAACTGGTCGACGCCACGGCACCGTGGCTGCTTGGGTTTCCCGCTGGATGCTACGATCAGCAGCCTGGTCTGCGGGGTGGAGGCGCTCGTGCTCGCTCCGGTCGGGTCCGTCGATCAGTCGCAGTATGGCAGTGGCTGGCTGGCGCTCTTCCGGACGAAACGGCTCGTCTGGCCCGGCGATTCAGACGCTGGCTGACTGGCGCAGGAAAATTGCGTAGCCGGTGCCGGCAGCTGCCGTCCAGCGGTCGGTCAGGCGCTACGCTGGATCAGTGGTGAATAACGCGGACAATAACGACGGCGGCGGCGGCAGCATTGTGCTGGCGGCAACCCCTATCGGCAATATGGCCGATGCTTCCCCGCGGTTGATGGAGCTGCTGCAAACGGCGGATGTCATCGCCGCCGAGGATACGCGCCGCCTGCACAAACTGGTGAAGGCCCTGGGGATCACCCTGAATGCCCGCATCATCAGCTATCACGAACACAATGAAGCAAGCCGCACTGAAGATTTACTTGAGACAGTCAGGGCCGGCAAGACGCTGCTGATGGTCACGGATGCCGGTATGCCCGCTGTTTCCGACCCAGGTTTCCGGCTGGTGGAAGCCGCAGCCGAGGCCGGACTTTTAGTCACCGCCATTCCCGGACCGTCGGCGGTGCTGATGGCCCTTGCGTTGTCGGGACTGCCCACCGACAGGTTCTGTTTTGAGGGTTTCCTGCCGCGGAAAGCCGGCGAGCGGTCATCCCGGTTGAAGGAGCTGGGTCCCGAACGCCGGACGATGGTGTTCTTCGAAGCACCGCACCGGCTCGAGGCCATGCTCCGGGCACTCGACAATGAATTTGGCGGCGATCGCCGGGCAGCAGTGGCACGCGAACTGACCAAACTGCACGAACAGGTGCTCCGCGGATCCCTGCGCGAACTGCTGAACTGGGCGGAGGAGGGCGACGTCCGTGGCGAGATCGCGGTCGTCGTCGCCGGAGCCGGGGAAGCAGAGCCCGAGCGGCCGGAAGACCACGTTGCAGCTGTCAACGAACTGGTCGCCAAGGGGGCACGGCTGAAGGAAGCTGTCAGTACGGTGGCTGAGGACGCCCGGATCAGTAAGCGCGAACTTTACGCCGCCGTGCTCGCCGCCCGGTAAGTGCGCCGCCCGGTTAGGTAACCGCCGTCGGGCAGACTCAGGGTAGAGAATCCGGGTTTGCCAGGCATGCGCGGGTAGAGAATCCAGGTTCGCCAGGCAGGGCGGTCGTTATGCAGCTGCACAGCTTGGGCGCTGTGCTCCTGTGCGGTCTTGTATGGACAGTGGGTTGACGGCGGGGATAGCGTGATGCGAAGAAGATGACTTTGCCCACCTGAGGGCAAGACGTCGGTCCTGTTATCCAACACTCGAAGTACGGAGTCACAAACCATGGCCTTTTCCGCTGCACATGAAAGCCAACTTCTCGCTTCCGTCCCCACCGGCCTGCTCATTGGCGGTCAGTGGCGTCCGGCCACCGGTGAAAAGACGTTCGACGTCGAGGATCCGGCCACCGGCGAAACCCTGCTGAGCATCGCTGACGCGACACCCGAGGACGGCGCCGCAGCCCTGGACGCCGCAGTCGCCGCCCAGGAATCGTGGGGGAAGACACCTGCCCGTGAACGGGGGGAAATCCTCCGCCGCGCCTTTGAAGCTGTCACTGCCCGCGCCGACGACTTCGCCCTGCTGATGACCCTGGAGATGGGCAAGCCGCTGGCCGAGTCCCGCGGTGAAGTGACCTACGGGGCCGAGTTCCTGCGCTGGTTCTCCGAGGAAGCAGTACGGACCTCCGGACGCTACTCGACATCGCCGGATGGAAAAAGCCGGATGTTGGTTAACAAGAAGCCGGTCGGGCCCAGCTTGCTGATCACCCCGTGGAACTTCCCGCTGGCTATGGCCACCCGCAAGATCGCCCCGGCCGTTGCCGCCGGTTGCACCATGGTCCTCAAGCCCGCCACCTTGACGCCGCTGACGTCGTCGTTGTTTGCACAGGTGCTGCAGGAGGCAGGTTTGCCCGACGGCGTGTTGAACATTGTGCACACGACCGATGCCGGAGGAGTGACCGGGCCGCTGATCCAGGACCCGCGGCTGCGTAAGATCTCCTTCACCGGCTCCACCCCGGTCGGCCGCTCGCTGCTGGCCGATGCATCACAGAACGTCCTTCGCACCTCTATGGAGCTCGGCGGCAACGCTCCATTCCTGGTCTTCGAGGACGCGGATCTGGATGCGGCAGTTACCGGAGCGATGGCGGCGAAGCTGCGGAACATGGGCGAGGCCTGCACCGCCGCCAACCGGTTCATCGTCCACGAGTCGGTTGCCGGCGAGTTCGCGGAGAAGTTCGCGGCGAAGATGTCGGAGCTGACGCTGGCCCGCGGAACCGAAGACGATTCGAAGGTCGGTCCGTTGATCGATGGGAAGAGCCGTGACAAGGTCCATGCCCTCGTACAGGACGCGCTCGACGGCGGAGCCAAGGCTGTCACGGGTGGTTCACCTGTGGACGGGGCAGGCTATTTCTACCAGCCGACGGTGCTCATCGAAGTGCCGGCCTCCGCGCGGATCCTGCAGGAGGAAATCTTCGGCCCCGTGGCGCCGATTGTCACCTTCAGCACCGAAGATGAGGCTGTCGCGATGGCCAACGATACCGAGTACGGCCTGGTCTCCTTCGTCTTCACGAAGAACCTGAACCGCGGGCTGCGGATCGGTGAGAAGCTCGAGACCGGCATGCTGGGCCTGAACGCCGGCGTGGTTTCCAATGCCGCGGCACCCTTTGGCGGAGTGAAGCAGTCCGGTTTGGGACGCGAGGGCGGCCTGGAAGGTATCGAGGAGTACCTCTACACCCAGTACACCAGCATCGCCGACCCGTACGCCGACGACCAGTAGTTGCCGACAGACCGGCCCACTTTTCGGTGCGGAATAGTGGGCCGGGAGGGTTTCTGCCCGCTTTTCGGTGCGAATAATGGGCTGAACGGTTGGGTTGGAGTCAGGGTTGGAGTTGGAGCCGGGTCGGGTTGGACCAGGACCGTCAGCTAAGGGTCCGACGCCAGGGGCGCCAAAGCGATCTCGGCAACAGAACGGCGCGGAACCTTCGCCCGCGGGTGCTGTTGCGGTCGATGGCCTCGTTGACCAACACGACATCCGCGGCTGAGCCGTGCCCGCCGTCGTCGAACGCACCGTGCCCGCCGTCGTCGTCGAACGCACTGTGCCCGCCTACGCCGGAGGATTCCTGTGCCGGTGCGGCCGCGCCGCCAGGTCCGGCCGGGACCAGTTCCTTCACCGGGCGGCCGTACTCGGCCCGCTCGTAGGCACGGGAGAGACGGCGCATCGCCTTCGAGGCTTCCAAGCCCAGCAATCCGGCGCGGCCCAGTCTGTCGGTGAAGGTCCGTGGTGTCTCGCTCGGGTCTGCTCCCGCGCCATGGTCCATGGCGGTATCGTTCACCTCGCGCCACGCGGTGATGGCCGAAGTGCCGTCGTCGTACTTCTTTCGCACGGCACCGAGGCGGCTTGCGGAGATCCGCCGGCGGAGCAGATGCGGCATGGCCATCAATGCCAATAGTGCGGCGACGACACCGGCGGTGATCCAGCCGGCGTTCGAATCTTTGTCCTGCGACGTCCGCGGTGCAGTAGTGGACTGATCCTGCCCTTCGGTCTCTTCGTCGTCGGACCCGGCGTTTTCGGGAGCCTCCGGGTTTAGATTGCCGGGGGTGATGTCCGAGTTGAAGTCCTCAGTCTGCGGTTGTGCATAGTCCGGGACGACGCCGCGGGAAGTGGTGGGTTCGAACTTTACCCAGCCCAGACCGGCGAAATACAGTTCCGGCCAGGCGTGCGCGTCATCGGAATCCACCTCGAAGACCGGCATTTCCCCGCCGGTGCGGTTGGTGACGGTGTCTCCCGTTGCGGTTCCCGGGGCATAGCCGACAGCGATCCGGCTGGGAATACCCTCCGCCCGGGCCATCACGGCCATTGCGGCGGAGTAGTGCACACAGTAACCGCTCTTTTCCTCCAGGAAGCGCGCGACGACATCCATGGAGCTGCCGTCATAACCGCCCTGCACCGGCGCCGTTTCCGAATACACGAATTCTGCCGAACGGAGGTAATTCTGGATTGCCATTGCCTTGCGGTAACGGTTATCGATTCCGGCGGTGATTTCATCAGCGGTTTCATTGATGAGATCCGGTGTGTCTTCGGGCAGCCCCAGAAACGGGTCATCCAGGGCGTCCGGCGGAATGGCGCTGGCGTCGGCAAGGGTCTGGGGGGTCAGGACGGGGGCGATGCTCGTGACGACGTAACTTTGGTCCGCCGTCGTCGATTGATCCATCCCCATGATGCTCAGTGTTCTGGGGTCAACGCTCCATTGGCCGGCCAGGCCGGAGATTTCCACCGGCGCATAGGGCAATGGCAGCCAGGGGCTGACAAAGTCACCGGCGTCAATCCTGGTAGTGGAGAAACTGACCTGGCCGCGGAGTTGGTCGCGGGCCGAGGAGCCAATGGAGTCCAGCCCCACCACCCGCTCGTCCTCCCTTGGCTCGGGTTCCCAGGTGGAACCGTCAAAGTCCTCCAGCGTGACCGCACGGAGGTACACCGGTTCCTCGTCGGTGGTCGTGTAGGTCATCCTTCCCACGCTTCCGGGGTTGCGCAGGTCATTGCCCAGCGTGACCATCGGATTCAGCCCGGAGGAGGTGCCGAGGCTGAGCCGGGTCCCTTCGGGAAACAGGCCGGAGGTGAACCCGGGCACCGCCACTGGCAGGACCAGGGTCGCGGCGAGACCTGCGGCACCGATGGCGACGGCGCGGTTCAGCTGAGAGGCTGAATAGCCGCCGGCGTCGTCGCCGCTGCGGTTGAATACCCAGTGCGCGCAGCCGAGCAGCACCAGGTATCCCATCACGGCGGCCGCGTAGCCGCTGCCGTCGACGCTGCTCGGCTTGACGATGGCCGGCACCAGCAGCACGGCCAACAGTCCCAAGCCACTGGTCGCAGGCATCTGCAGTGTTGCGGCAAGAGTGTCGATCAGCAGCGCCACCAGGGCCAGACCGACGCAGGCAACCAGCACGGTCCCGGGCGTGGTCTGCACCGGAGCCACTTGGCTGACCACTACCTGATTGGCATCGAGCAGCAATAGCCACAGAGCATCGAGGGTCTCTGTTGTTGGCACCAGCCCCAAAAAGCTGTCCCCGGGGAAGAACATCAACGTCAAGATGGCTATCAGCACAGCGATACCAGCTACCGGTATCAACGCGGCCGGCACCCTCAGGACCCGGGCACCGGCGGTTGCCGCGAGGACTGCGGCGACGCTGACCGTCCCCTGCGACAGCCAGCCCCAGCCGAGGAACACCCCGTTGAGGCTGAAAGCGGAGAAAATGACGGCGATTCCGATGCCGGCACTGAGCACCCAAGGCCAGGTTCCCACCGGCTGCTTGCCCTTCGCCGGCCCGGCTATGGGCGGGACCGCGGCGCTCGCCGGTCCGCGCCTGTCGGTCTGGGTGGCACTCATGTCCTGGTCCCGATCGTCGTTTTGGCCGTGGAACTGGTGTGTGTCTGCGGCGCATCGTAGTAGGACCAAGCCGAAGGCAGCGGCGTTCTGGAATTCACGGCGACGGCACGCCAACCGCCATGGCGCAGGATATCCAGCACGGATTCACTGTCGTTTGGCCGGTCCACGATCATCAAGGCAAAGGCATGGGATCCGTATTCCGCAGCCGTGGCCAGTTCGCGGGCCTCGTCATGGGACAACCGGCCGGTGATGGCTACGAGTGGTCCGCGCAGCTTGTGCATCGCGAGCTTATCCATCAATGCGTCGCCGAAGGCCCGTGCGGGCGCGGATGTCCTGGAGGGGCCGGGGTCGGGTTCCAGTTCAAGCGCGGCCAGGCTTTCGGAAAGGTTGTGCAGACCGGCGCTGCCGGAGAATTCCTCTTCCTCCGGCCATGGCGAGGATGCCGAACGGCGCAGGCCAGGGGCGGCGTAACTGTCCAGCACCCGGATGGCGTAATTCCGCTCCACGAGGTGGTGGGCGATGGAGACGGCGGCCGTGACGGCCCATTCGAAGTTGACCGTGGTCAGCAATGAATCCTTGGCGGGAGTGCTTTCCGCCAGCGGGGTGAAAGCGCTGCTGCTGAAGCTGGCGGCGCGCTGATCCATAATGATGGTCGCCTCTGGCGTAGTGACTGATTCCTCCTGCCGGACCATCAATTCACCGGCCCGGGCGGTGGCGGGCCAGTGCACGCGCCGCATCGGATCGCCATGGCGGTACTCGCGGGTCATCACATCGTCGTTGCTCGGATTGGCCTGAGTCCGGGTGGCCGTGGAGCCGTCGGTGCCGCGGGAGCCGGTGACCGACGTTTCAGGCAGGTCCAGCGGGGCCGGTGTAACCGTCAGCCGGTCCACATCTCCAAGGATGTTCTGGTGCCGGCTCAGGCCAAACGGGTCCCCGAATTCCGCCGAGACAGGTCCGATTTTGTACAGTCCGCGGTGGCTCGAGCGCAGCTTGTACTCGTAGAGGCTCTGCCCGCGGCGGCCCGGTGACCGTGACGGGTACTTGAACGTCGGCGCCTCGCCAAAGCGCTGCGGGAGCTGCTCGGCCATGGTGACGATGCCGCCCAGGGAACCGTGGGCGCGCACCGACAACCGGACCGTCGTCGTCGAGTTGGTTTCGATGGAGATTGGACGGAAGGTGCGTCCGACGTCGAATCCCGGCTTGAGCAGGTGCAGTGCCAGAGCCGCCAAAAGCGGCAGCAACACCAGGAAAAAGCCCAAATGCAGCAGGTCCCTGCGGCCAAGGATCTCCGCCGCGATGAGTGCGATGGTTCCGGCAATGCACAGCCCCCAGCCGCGTCCGGTGAGGACGCTTGAGGGCAGTTTCTCCAACACCTGTCTGCTCCGATCGGATCAGCGCCGGGCGGCGGCGCGTTGGCCGCCGGGTGCCACTGGAAGCTTCGCGAGGATCGACGCGATCACGCTTGAGGGGCTCTCTCCCGCGCTCGAGGCTTTCCGGTCGAGGATCAGCCGGTGTGCCAGCACCGCTGGAGCAGCAGCCGAGACGTCGTCGGGAAGGACGAAATCGCGGCCAGCCAGCGCGGCGGCGGCCTTGGCGGCACGGAGAAGCTGCAGTAGCGCCCGTGGACTCGCCCCAAGGCGCAGTTGCGCATGCTCCCGGGTGGCCCGGCCGAGGCTGACAATGTAACCCTTTACCGGCGGCGCGACGTAAACGTCCCGGACCAGGTTGATCATGGCGGCGACCTCGTCGCCGCTGACCACCGGCCGGATATTGGTCAGCGGGGAGATGGACTGATGCGTCTCCAGCATCTCGATTTCAGCCTCGGTGTCCGGATAGCCCATGGAAATGCGGGCCATGAAGCGGTCGCGCTGCGCCTCGGGGAGCGGATAGGTGCCTTCCATCTCAATCGGATTCTGAGTGGCCACGACCATGAACGGTTCGCCGAGTGGATAGGAGTTGCCGTCGACGGTGACCTGGTGTTCTTCCATGCACTCCAGCAGCGACGATTGTGTCTTGGCCGAGGCGCGGTTGATTTCGTCACCGATAACGATGTTGGCGAAGACGGGTCCCGGCCGGAATTCGAACTGCTGCGACGACTGGTTGAACACCGATACGCCAGTCACATCGGAGGGCAGCAGATCCGGGGTGAACTGGATGCGGCTGACCGAGCAGTCGATGGCACGGGCGAGGGTCTTTGCCAGCATTGTTTTCCCAACCCCGGGAACGTCTTCCAGCAGCAGGTGTCCCTGGGCGAGCAGTACCGTCAAGGAAAGCCGCGCTGCTTCCTCTTTGCCATCGATAACCGTGCCGATAACGTCGAGAATCCGGTTACTGGCCTGGTGGAAGTGATCGGTCGTCATCCCGGCGGGCTTGCCCTGTCCGTTGCTGGCGACAGCCTGGTTTCCGGGACTCTGCGTCAAGGATGTGAACCCGGCCCGTGTATTCGCCGTTTTTGCGACGTTCCGGCCCCCGCCGGAAACTCCTGCCCGCCCCGGATCGATCGCGTGGTCATGGGAATCCATGCACGCCCCCCCTACTAAATTGAAATAGACCTACCTCTTAGTGATTTAGATTACTAGCTCAAGGGGCTCCACGGGCACAAAGTTCAGATCGACGCCGCCACGAACCCTTAAGCTGAAAAGTGGCCACCGGCAGGACGAGGAAAGTTGAGCGAAAATGTGTAACCAGCAAGAAGCGGCGGCAGGGCTCATTCCAGTGGCATACCGCCGGCCCGCTGAACCCGGTGATGAGCCCGACGACGGCGCTGCCGCGTCCGGCGGAGCGGCAACGGAGGGCGGCCGTTCCCGTGGTGCTGTCGACAGCAATGGCCAGCGCCGGGCACTTGATTATCCACCTGCCCCGGAACCATTGCCGGTACCGGTGATCGACAACCATACACATCTTGATTTCCGGGACGGCGCCGTCGAGGTTTCCGTGCGCGATGCGCTCGATGCGGCGGAGTTGGCCGGTGTCAAGGGAGCGATTCAGGTCGGTTGTGACCTGGCGTCTTCCCGGTTTACCGTTGAGGCCCTCGACGTCGAACCACGGTTGCTCGGCGCCGTCGCCATCCATCCGAATGAAGCGCCATTGATGGCGCAGGCCGGCACTCTGGAGTCCGCCCTGGAGGAAATCGAGCAGCTGGCAGCTCATCCCCGTGTCCGCTGCATCGGCGAAACCGGACTCGACTACTTCCGCACGGCCGAGGATGGAATTGAGCGCCAGCAGTATTCTTTCCGCCGCCATATCGATCTGGCCAAGCGTCTCGGCTTGGCCCTGCAGATCCACGACCGCGATGCCCATGAAGATGTGGTGCGGATCCTGCGCGAGGAAGGAGCCCCGGAACGGGTGGTATTCCACTGCTTCTCCGGCGATGCGGAACTCGCGCGGATCTGCAATGCCGAGGGCTGGTACATGTCCTTCGCGGGGACGCTGACCTTCAAAAATGCGGCCAACCTGCGCGAGGCGCTCGCGGTCGCCGAACTGGACAGGATCCTGGTCGAGACCGATTCGCCCTTCCTGACGCCACACCCATACCGGGGCCGGCCCAACGCCAGCTACATGGTTCCTTATACCGTCCGAGCGATCGCGGAACTGCGGGGCAGTGACACCGCCGAGCTGGGCGCACAGCTGGTTAAGAACACGGAGGCGGTTTACGGATCCTGGGCGCTGGTTTGATCGGTTATCTCATTTCGGTTACGGTGTTCTCTTATTAGCCGGGGTCGGGGAAGGCCTTGCGGACTAATGTAATCCATCAGTGCTGAGCGTTGGACGTTCCCGTTCGTACGTCCAAACTCACCACTGCCGCATATCGCCGTGCGCGGATTCCACCTGGGGTGGGACTTTTGTCCGCGCAATTCGGCGCGCCCATTCCCCGTGCCCGGACACTCGCGACGATATGGGTCTCCATGCTTAGTGCATTCTCGAAACGCTGGCTGAAACTTGCCGGCAAGGCATCCGTGATGACGGCACTCGTTCTGGGGTTGGTGGCTTTTGTTGGCACCAACAAGGACGTCGCCCTGACCGTGGATAACCAAGCCAGTTCGGTAACGACCTTTGGCGGAACAGTCGCTGAAGCTCTGGAAACTGCCGACGTCGAAGTTTCCGCCCATGACGAGGTGCAGCCGGCGCTGTCCGCACCGGTGGATGACGGGACTCGGATCACGGTCCACACCGCCAAGGAAGTCCAGGTGGAGTTGAACGGCGCCGAGCGCGTTGTCCACACGACCGGTTCCACGGTCGGGGACATGGTGGATGAGATGGGTGTTTCGGAACAGGCACAGCTCTCCGAGCCGGCCACAATGGTCCTTGCTTCGAGCGGCGACTATGTCGAAATTTCCACCCCGAAGACCGTACATATCCTCGCCGACGGGCAAAAGCAGAGCGGGGAAACCACTGCCACCACGGTGGATCAGCTGCTCGACGAGTCCAATATCAAGCTTGACGACGACGACCGCGTATCGGTGTCCGGAGATGCTCCGATTATCGACAACATGGCGGTGAAGATTACCCGCGTCGACAAGTCCGCCAAGGACACGGTCGAGGAAGCCATTCCGTTTGAATCAGTCACCGAAGAGGACGCCGGCCTGTACGAAGGCCAGCGGGAAGTGGCGCAGGCCGGCCAGGCCGGAACACTGGTGAAGACCTACTCGCTCGTCCGGATCGACGGCGAAGAGGTGGGCCGCAAGCTGGTGAGCGAAGAAGTCAGCATCAAACCCGTGACGCAGAAAATTGCTGTGGGAACCAAGGAACGCCCGGAACCGAAGCCTGAACCCGAGCCGAAGCCCGAGCCGGAACCGTCCTCCGACAGCGGAACCACGTTGCCCGGACCGGCCGGGGGAGTCTGGCAGGCGCTGGCCGAGTGCGAGTCCGGCGGAAACTGGTCCGTCAATACTGGCAACGGTTACTATGGCGGTCTGCAATTCAGCCAGAGCAGCTGGATGGGCGCCGGCGGTGGCAAGTACGCGCCGTTGCCGCATCAGGCAAGCCCGTCCGAGCAGATCGCGACCGCCGAGGTGCTGAAGCAAAGCGGCGGCTGGGGCCACTGGCCCTCGTGCGCGTCCAAGCTGGGACTACTCTGACTGCTCTGACTACTCTGATTGCTCTGACTACCCTCACTGCTCCGACTGCACTGACTTCCGTGACGGCCGTTAGGATGTACGGGTGAACCAGCCTGACAACATCCCCGGCCAACCACAAGAGATCAGGCGGCTGCTGGGGCCAGCGGACATCCGCGCCTTGGCGGCGGAGCTGAACGTCCGGCCGACTAAAACGCTGGGCCAGAATTTCGTCATCGACGCCAATACAATCCGGCGCATCGTCCAGACTGCCCGGGTCGGACCGGAGGAAACGGTCCTGGAGGTCGGCCCCGGGCTCGGCTCCCTCACGCTGGGACTGCTGGATGCGGCCAAACATGTGGTCGCCGTCGAAATCGACCCTGTGCTCGCAGGCAGGCTGCCGAACACCGTCGCCACCTGGCGCCCGGAAGCGGCGGGCCGTCTCGACGTCGTGGAGGCGGATGCGCTCAAGGTGACGGAATTGCCCGCCATGCCAACTGCCCTGGTCGCGAACCTGCCGTACAACGTTGCCGTGCCCGTGGTGCTGAACTTGCTGAAGGCTTTTCCGTCACTCGACCATGCACTGGTAATGGTGCAGGACGAGGTCGCCGACCGGCTGGCGGCAGTTCCTGGATCGAAGACCTACGGCGTTCCATCCGTCAAGGCGGCCTGGTACGCCTCGGTGCGCAAGGCCGGCGTCGTTGGGAAAAACGTGTTCTGGCCGGCACCGACCATTGCCTCAGGACTAGTCAGTATGACGCGGCGTGAACCGCCGGAAACCAAAGCCACCCGGGAAGAAGTCTTCGCCGTCATCGACGCAGCCTTCGCGCAGCGGCGCAAGACCCTGCGGGCGGCACTCTCCGGCTGGGCGGGCAGCGCCGCCGCGGCGGAACAGGCATTGGTGAGCGCGGGGATAGATCCACGGGCACGCGGCGAGGTCATCGACATCCACGACTTCGCGCGCATCGCCGAACATAAAGTCCAGCTGCCTGCCTGAGCCGAACCTGATTCGGGACAGCCGCCGACCTTGCTCTAAGTTGGAACCATGACTTCGCCCGGCACCCCGCAGACACCCCGGAGCGTCAGCGCCCAGGCGCCGGGCAAAATCAATATTTCGCTCGGTGTGGGTCCGCAGCGGGCCGACGGCTATCACGGTGTTGCCAGCGCGTACCTTGCGGTCTCACTGTATGAAGAAGTGACGGCAACCATTACTGAAGGCCGCGGAATCACCGTGAGTCTCAAGGATGGAGCTGACGACGGCGGCAATGCCGGTATCCCGCTCGACGAGAGCAACCTCGCGGTGCAGGCAGCGGCGCTGCTGCAGGGCGCCGCCGCGCAATCCACCGGTGTCCACCTGGAGCTGACCAAACGGGTTCCGGTGGCAGGCGGGATGGGCGGTGGCTCGGCGGATGCAGCAGCCACGCTGGTGGCCTGCGACGCTCTCTGGGGAAGCGGACACTCACGCGATGAGCTGGCACGGATGGCGGCCGACCTCGGCGCGGACGTGCCCTTCGCCCTGCTAGGTGGCGCCGCCGTCGGGCTCGGTGTGGGCGACCAGCTCACTCCGGCGCTGTGCCCGGGGCAGCTGCACTGGGTGCTGGTTCCTTCTGCTTCGGGCCTCTCCACCCCGCGGGTCTATGCGGAGCTGGACACGTTGCGGGCCCGCGCCAAAAAGAAGGTCCAGGAGCCGAAACAGGTCGACCCGCGGGTGCTTCAGGCGCTGCGTTCGGGCGATGCCGGAGCGCTCAGCGATGTGCTGCACAACGACCTGCAGCCCGCCGCCTTGAAACTGGCGCCGGAGCTTACCGATATCCTTGAACGTGGGGAAGGACACGGGGCACTGGCCGGCATGGTGTCCGGATCCGGCCCCACCGTTGCTTTCCTGGCTGAAAATGAGGACCGGGCGTTGGAGATCGCCGGCTGTTTCGACGACGAGGGGTTCGAAGCCGTACCGGTGTACGGTCCTGTCCACGGTGCCCGGACCCTCGCCGGAATCCGCAACTGACCGGTTGCCTTCACAGGCTGATCAGCTCCACAGCTGGGCTCCATTCGCTGGCCCCACCGGCGTAACGAACCAACGAACCAAAACGAAAGTAGTTTCCTTGGCACATCTGCTCGGCGGTGAGAATATCACCGTGTCCTTCGCGACCCGGACGATCCTCGATGAGGTGTCGCTCGGCGTCGACGAAGGCGACCGGATCGGTGTGGTCGGCCGCAACGGTGACGGCAAGTCCACCCTGATGCGGCTGCTCGCCCAACGCTCGGAGCCCGACGAAGGCCGGATCACCCGCCGCCGCGACGTCACGGTCGGCTTCCTCGACCAGACCGACGTGCTCGACGGCACGCTCGACGTCGGCACCGCCATCGTCGGCAGCGCCGCCGACCACGAATGGGCTTCCAATCCCCGCATCCGTGAGGTAATGGGCGGCTTGGTGTCCGACGTCGACTGGCACGCCACGGTTTCGGACCTTTCCGGCGGGCAGCGTCGTCGCGTCGCCTTGGCGAAACTGCTGATAGCGGACGACGACGTACTTATGCTCGACGAGCCGACGAACCATCTGGACATCGAAGGCGTTGCCTGGCTCGCCAAGCACCTGCAGCAACGCTGGCGCAGCAGCGGGGGCGGCCTGCTGGTGGTCACCCACGACCGCTGGTTCCTGGACGAGGTCTGCACCAGAACGTGGGAGGTGCACGACGGCGTCGTCGAACCTTTTGATGGCGGCTATGCTGCCTACGTGCTCGCCCGGGCGGAACGCGATAGGGCAGCCGCGGTGACCGAAAACAAGCGCACCCAGCTGGTGAAGAAGGAACTGGCTTGGCTGCGCCGCGGAGCACCGGCCCGCACCTCCAAACCGAAGTTCCGGATTGATGCCGCCAATGCGCTGATCAGCGATGTACCGCCGCCGCGGGACACACTGGCATTGAACAGTATGGCCACCACCCGGCTCGGTAAGGACGTGTTGGACCTGGAGCACATTTCGCTCGATTTCGACGGCCGTGCGGGCGGCGCCGTCGCCAACACCGAGGGCAGCGCCCGCACCGAACTCTTCCACAACGTCACCCTGCGGTTGGCGCCCGGGGAACGTCTCGGCATCGTCGGTGTCAATGGTGCCGGGAAGACCACTCTGCTGCGGTTGCTCAACGGTGAAGTCCAGCCCACCTCGGGGCGGCTGAAGCGTGGCAAGACCGTTAAAACCGCCGTGCTGTCACAGGAAGTGCGGGAACTGGACGACGTCGACCACCTGCGCGTGATCGAAGTCATTGAGCGGGAAAAGCGCGTCGTCAATGTCGGCAACAAGGAAGTTACGGCATCGCAATTGGTGGAGCAGCTCGGTTTCACCAACCAGCGCCAATGGACCAAAGTCTCCGAACTCTCCGGCGGCGAGCGGCGCCGGCTCCAGCTGCTGCGGCTTCTCGTCGGCGAGCCGAACGTCCTGATGCTCGATGAGCCCACCAACGACCTGGACACCGACACCCTTGCCGCTGTGGAGGACGTGTTGGACGGCTGGCCGGGAACGCTCATCGTCGTCTCGCACGACCGCTACTTGCTGGAACGGGTGACCGATCACCAGATGGCACTGCTCGGCGACGGTAAGCTCCGCGGGCTGCCCGGGGGAGTGGACCAGTACCTCCAGCTGCGCGGTGAAGCAGGGTCCGGGGCTGGCGCATCTGGCCCTGGCGGCGCCGGGTCGCCGACAGCCTCGACGGCTCAAACCACAGGTGGAGCCGGCGGATCGGGAACCGGGATCGCCGGACGCGATAAGGGTGCTGGGGGTGGTGCGGAGACGGCGGCCAGTGCTGCAGATCAGCGCACGGCGCGCAAGGACGTCGCCCGGATCGAGCGTCAGTTGGGCAGGTTGAGTGACCAGAACCGCAAGCTGCATGGGCAAATGGCCGAGGTGTCCCAGCACGAGCCGTTGGACCTGAAACGGCTCGCTCGATGAGCCCACCAACGACCTGGACACCGACACCCTTGCCGCTGTGGAGGACGTGTTGGACGGCTGGCCGGGAACGCTCATCGTCGTCTCGCACGACCGCTACTTGCTGGAACGGGTGACCGATCACCAGATGGCACTGCTCGGCGACGGTAAGCTCCGCGGGCTGCCCGGGGGAGTGGACCAGTACCTCCAGCTGCGCGGTGAAGCAGGGTCCGGGGCTGGCGCATCTGGCCCTGGCGGCGCCGGGTCGCCGACAGCCTCGACGGCTCAAACCACAGGTGGAGCCGGCGGATCGGGAACCGGGATCGCCGGACGCGATAAGGGTGCTGGGGGTGGTGCGGAGACGGCGGCCAGTGCTGCAGATCAGCGCACGGCGCGCAAGGACGTCGCCCGGATCGAGCGTCAGTTGGGCAGGTTGAGTGACCAGAACCGCAAGCTGCATGG
>NZ_KI914647.1:69346-75200 GCF_000520495.1 Arthrobacter sp. H14 | reverse complement strand
GAACAACTGGAGGAAGAGTGGTTGCTGGCGGCCGAGCTGCTCTCCTAGGCGCATTGACTGCAGGCTGCGTGCTGGCGCCGTCCTCGGTGGGCGCATTGACGCCGGACATGCAAAACTAGCTTCATGACTGAACTGCATGAACCGCGCCAGCGACCGTTCGGTGCGGTGATCGAAGCTGCCCCGGATGTCGAGCCCCTGGTTGCCGGACTTCTTGAGGATGGGACCGAATCGGTCGAACTGGTGGCTGGCTTCGGACACATGGTCGGGCTGCATCTCGGAACAGTGCCCCGCCACGGCATCCGCGACGCTTTCGCCCAAGCCGGAATCACGGTCGAAGCAGTCGCAGCGCCGGTTGGGCTCAACGTGGAGCAGCCGGATGAAGGCGTGGTGGCCGACGTCGACGCTTACCTCACGCTGGCCGCCGACCTGGGTGCGCTGCGGCTGAAGTTGACTGCCGGTTCGCTGCCCGGATCGGCGGAGGGTGGCGAGCCAGGGACCGCCGCTCCCGGTGAACGAATCAGCCAACGGCTGGCCGCGGTCCTGGGCCGTGCCGCAGAACTTAAAGTACGGCTCGTCGTCGAAAACTCCGGGCTTGCCTCCGGGGCCGAGGAGTTGGCGGCAGTGCTGGAAGCGGCGACGTTCCCCGTCGGACCGGCTACCGGCGATGTGCCGGTTTCGACGACGGCGGAGAAGCAGACTTCCATCCCCGGTGACGATGGTCCTTCCGCGGGGGCCGCCTGGAATGTCCGCACATCGGTTGCTGCCGGTGAGACACCTGTCGTTTCCGCGAAGCTGCTGAAGCCCTACCTCGAAGGCGGCAGGGGCTACATTCTCTGCGAATCCGCCGCCGCGGCAACCGCCCTGCTTGACGCGGTACCGGAGATGGCGGGCGTTCCGGTTCTGATCGAAGCCGCGGACGAACCGGCCGCAACCGGCCACTAAATCTCCGGTTGGCCGGCCTTCTCCGGCTGGCCAGGCCACTCGCTCTGTTCGGCCTTCTCCGGCTGGCCAGGGTCTGACTGCAGGCGCGGATTCTGCTGCATGCCGCTCAATCCGTTCCAGGCAAGATTCACCAGATGCGCAGCAACGGCCTTCTTGTCAGGATGGCGCGAATCCAGCCACCACTGTCCCGTCATGGCAACCATGCCCACGAGCATCTGCGCATACATCGCACCGTCCCGGGCGTCGAAACCCCTGCGGCCGAACTCATCCGAAAGGATATGTTCGACCCGCGCCGTTACCTGCGAGAGCAGTGTTGAGAAGGCGCCCTCGGGCTGCGACGGCGGTGCGTCCCGGACCAGAATGCGGAACCCGTCAGTCCGGTTTTCGATGTAGTCCAGCAACGCAAGCGCAGCCCCTTCGACCAGCACGCGGGAACTGGCCTCGGTATTCAGCGCCGCGGTGATATCCCCGAGCAGGATGCGGAATTCGTTCTCCACCACTTCGGTGTAGAGACCTTCCTTGGAGCCGAACCGCTCGTAAATTACTGGTTTGGACACCCCCGCGACCAGCGCTATTTCCTCAATCGTGGTTCCATCCAGGCCGCGCAATGCGAACAAACCGCGTCCGACGTCGATCAATTGCGCACGCCTTTGTTCTCCGGTCATCCGGAATCTCGGACCGCCGTCGGATGTTCCCGCCCTAGTACCCACCCACCCATCCTAGGGTGATCCGGTTTTCCTCCCGTGCATCGGTTCCACTGCGCGTGCACGGCTTTCAAGTCGCATAAGGGTCCATGCACATGGCAGACTGGATGCTTGTGCAAGCGACGACGCTCCGGACCAGATCGTGGCGCCGGTGACGCACGCTGACCGCACGGTCCGCCCTGGTGTAATAGGCAGCACCCCAGCCTTTGGAGCTGTGGAGTATAGGTTCGAATCCTATGGGCGGAACAGCTTCAACGACGATTGAAGCAGGTTTGTCCCAACCGAGTAGGAGTGCCCAGCTGTGAGTTCGTCCGACGAACACCGCCCCGAGGCAACTGAAGCAACGCCGGCGGGAGACGCCACCGGACCACCGGCAGCAGTCATCGTTCTGGCGGCAGGCGCAGGAACCCGAATGAAGTCAAAGACGCCAAAGATCCTGCACGGCATCGGCGGCGTCTCCATGATCGGCCACGCGCTCGCTGCCGCACGCGGCTTGAACCCCGACGTCCTGGCCGTCACCGTCCGGCACGAGCGGGACCTGGTGGCCGAACATATCCGCGGGCTCGACGACGGCGCGCTGATCGTTGACCAGGATGAAATTCCGGGCACCGGCCGGGCCGTTGAGGTGGCGCTTCAGGCACTGGATCCCAACTTGTCCGGCACCGTCGTCGTGAGCTATGGCGACGTTCCCCTGTTGACCACCGAACGGCTGCAGGACCTGGTGGCAGCACACCAGGCCGAGGGCAACGCCGTCACCGTTTTGACCGCCGTGCTGGACGATGCCGCCGGCTACGGCCGTATCCTGCGGGCCGACGACGGCACCGTCACCGGGATCGTCGAGCATAAGGACGCGAGGCCGGAGCAGCGCGCGATCCGGGAGATCAATAGCGGCATTTACGCCTTCGACGCAAGCACTTTGAGGGCGGCACTTTCGCGGGTTTCGACTGAGAACGTCCAGGGTGAAAAGTACCTGACTGACGTGCTCAGCATCGCGCGCGATGCCGGTGGCCGGGTGGCAGCGCTGGTGTGTGATGACCGCTGGCAGGTTGAAGGCGCCAACGACCGCGTACAGCTGGCCGCGCTGTCTGCCGAGCACAACCGCCGCAACCTGGAACGCTGGATGCGCGCCGGCGTCACCGTAGTTGACCCCGCCACCACATGGATCGACTCGACGGTCACCCTCGATGAGGACGTCACCATCCTGCCCGGCACCCAACTGCACGGCGCAACGGTCATTGAACGCGACGCCGTCGTAGGTCCGGACACCACTCTGGACTCTGTGAAGGTGGGGCCTGGCGCCAAGGTTGTGCGCACCCACGGTTCCGATGCCGTCATTGGTGCCGGTGCCGACGTCGGACCCTTCGCCTACCTGCGGCCGGGCACTGTCCTGGGCGCGAAGGGCAAGATCGGCACCTTTGTGGAGACCAAGAACGCGGATATCGGTGCCGGGTCCAAAGTCCCGCATCTGAGCTACGTGGGCGATGCGACCATCGGTGAAGGCTCCAACATTGGCGCGGCTTCGGTCTTCGTCAATTACGACGGCGTGGCGAAGCATCACACGACCATTGGTTCCCACGTGCGGATGGGCAGCGACAACATGTACGTCGCGCCGGTGAATGTGGGCGATGGCGCCTATAGCGGCGCCGGAACCGTGATCCGCAAGGATGTGCCCGCCGGCGCACTGGCCATAAACGTGGCCCCGCAGCGCAATATGGACGGCTGGGTCCAGGCCAACCGGCCGGGAACCGCCGCCGCCGACGCTGCAGCCCGCGCCGCGGATACCTCCTCCGGCAGCGACGGCGCGCACTCCGGCTATGGCTCCGCCGCTCCCCAAGACTCTGCAACAGTTGAGAAAACCCCGCGAGAAAGTGATCCTTCATGACCGGTATCAAGATTCAGGGTGAAAAGAAACTTCTTCTCGCCTCAGGGCGGGCACATCCTGAACTGGCGGAGGAAATCGCTTCTGAATTGGGCACCGAACTGGTCCCCACCTCGGCGTACGACTTTGCCAACGGCGAGATCTACGTCCGGTTCGAGGAGAGCGTGCGCGGCTGCGATGCCTTCGTGATCCAGTCCCATACCGCTCCGATCAATCAGTGGATGATGGAGCAGCTGATTATGATTGACACGCTCAAGCGGGCATCCGCCAAACGGATCACGGTCGTCTCACCGTTCTACCCGTATGCACGCCAGGACAAAAAGCACCGCGGCCGCGAGCCAATCTCCGCACGCCTGATGGCGGATCTGTACAAGACGGCGGGCGCCGACCGGTTGATGTCCGTGGACTTGCACACAGCCCAGATCCAGGGTTTCTTCGACGGACCTGTGGACCACCTGATGGCCCTGCCGCTACTGGCCGATTACGTGCGCACCCGGATCGACGTCGACAATGTCACCGTGGTTTCGCCCGACACCGGCCGCGTGCGCGTGGCCGAGCAGTGGGCCGAACGCCTCGGTGGAGCACCGCTGGCCTTCGTGCACAAGTCGCGTGACGCCACCGTGCCGAACCAGGCCGTGTCCAAGCAGGTCGTCGGACAGATCGAAGGCCGCGATTGCGTGCTGATTGACGACATGATCGATACCGGCGGAACCATTGCCGGAGCTGTGCAGGTGCTGAAGAACGCGGGGGCGAAAGACGTTATCATCGCCTCCACGCATGGCGTCTTCTCCGACCCTGCCGCCCGCCGCCTGGCCGAATCCGGTGCCCGCGAGATTGTCGTGACCAATACGCTGCCGATCCCGGCCGAGAAGCGCTTCCGGAACCTGACTGTGCTCTCCATCGCCCCGCTGATTGCCCGTGCGGTGCGTGAAGTGTTCGACGACGGTTCCGTCACCAGCCTCTTCGACGGCAACGCCTAACAAGCCTCGCCCCGGGGCGTTGTGTGCGCTTCTCGAACATGAAGGTCCCGTACGAAGGCAGGATAAACTCACCCAGCCTTCGTACGGAACGTTCATCCTCGACGTCCGCTTATCCTGTTTTCGCACAAAGGGTTCGTGTTCGCCAGCGCTCACGATAGCGAGAGCGTTCTGGGTGGCATCTCCTGCGTGGCCGCAACGGCCCAGTCGGCCTTCGCAGGGGTAATCCTCCACAGCGGTCCGGCACCGGTGCGGAATGCACATAGCTGGGAGTGCGCGGTCCAGACGGTTGCAATTGCGGGCAACATGTTCACATGGACGTACCTCCTGAATGCAGAACCGACTCTCGCAAAGTCACCCCCCCCAGTCTTCCAGAGCAGCCGTCACCGCCCCGAAAGCCGCAAGGGTAAGCCATCTCGGAGTGGAGCTGCCTCGTCACAGGCTCTTATCGACTTCTGAACTATCCGCCATGGGGTTTTCCACGCGCCAGATCTCCGATGCGGCGACCCATGGTGAACTGGTCCGCATCAGACGCGGCGTGTACCTGCACGGCGAGGACTGGCGTAGTTTGGACCGCGGCCAGCGGGCGCTCTGCAAAATCCATGCGTTTCATCTCAGCACGGGCGGAACGACTGTCTACAGCCACTTTTCCGCCGCTCGTCTCCACGGCTGCTTCACCTGGAATGTGCCCGAAACGATTCACGTTACGCAGAAATTAAGTACGAAGAGGGACGCCTACGCTGACGATGTCGCGGTGCATACACGACCTGTTACCCGCCGGGATCTAACCGCTGTGGACGGCAGATGGGTTACTTCTTTGGAACGAACAGTTGTTGATTGCGCACGCGTATTGGAATTCCGGAAGGCGGTGATCATCGCGGACCATGCCCTCCGCCTCGGCGCTGATGCAGATCTGATGTGGCAGATCGCTTCGGAGAGTGCCGGCTCGCGCGGAATCAGGAATGTGCGCAGCGTCCTCGCCAACGCGAATGGCAGCTCTGAGTCACCGGGTGAAACCATGACTAGATTACTGATTGACCTCATCGATTTTCCGCCGGCCGAGTTGCAATACGACATCTCCACCAGGCTGGGCCTGTTCCGGGCAGACTTCGCCTGGCCCACTTGCAAGGTGATACTTGAATTCGACGGCAGGGACAAGTACTTCAACTATCAGCCGACGGAGAAGACCCTATTTGAAGAAAGACGGCGGGAGAAGGTTCTGATGGAGGCAGGATGGACATTCGTTAGGATTGAGTGGGCCGATCTTTTCAGCCCAAACGATCTGCAGAGAAGACTCACGCAGGCGATGAATGGCAGGGGCGCAAGCACTGGCTTGGCATCCTGACGGCTTC
>NZ_KI914647.1:50443-69246 GCF_000520495.1 Arthrobacter sp. H14 | reverse complement strand
ACTACTCTGACTGGTTCCCCGGCCCGCCGGTGACTCCTCCACCAGTCCGCCAAACCGCCCCTGCTTCCAAGGCTGGTAGACTGGTCCGCGATGCTTGGCGAGGGAGATTCGTTCTCCGTGATCGACATGGCAGGACACTCAACGAGGTGCGGAACTCTTCCCCCTCAGGGCCGGTCCTCCCCATGGCGGCCCGCCGGCAAACCACAGGTTGAGATAGCCGGTTGAAATACCTCTTGATCAACACCACCTAAGTGGTCCGGATCTGTCCGGGCTGCTTTGTTCCAAAGTTTCAGGAGAACTACATGTCTGAGCAGAAGCTTCCCGCAGACCTTCGCACCGAGTTCGGCAAGGGCGCTGCCCGTCGGCTGCGCCGTGCGGAGAAAATCCCCGCAGTGATCTACGGCCATGGAGCCGACGTCATCCACGTCGCCCTGCCCGAGAAGGAAACCACTCTCGCGGTCCGCACACCGAACGCCTTGCTGCGCCTGGACATCCATGGCGACGAGCACCTGACGTTGGCCAAGGACGTTCAGCGCGATCCGGTCAGGCAGATCGTTGAGCACCTGGACCTTCTGGCCGTCAAGCGCGGCGAGAAGGTCACCGTGGAGGTCGGCGTTGTCATCATCGGTGAAGCCACGCCTGGTATTGTCATCAACCTCGAAGCGGCGACGGTCACCGTTGAGGCAGAAGCTACCCACCTGCCGTCGCACCTGGACGTCAACATCACCGGTCACGACGTCGGCGACCACGTTCACGCGTCCGACATCATCCTGCCCAAGGGCGTCACGCTGCTGACCGAGGAAGATACCCTCGTCGTCAACGTTGCTTCACCGACCGTTCAGGATCTGGGTGAAGGTGAAGAGGCCGAGGAGACCGAGGAAGGCGAGAACGCCGAGGGTGAAGGCGAGGCCAAGCCCGAGTCCGCCGGGGAATCTGAGTAGAGTTTGACGCATGAGTGATACCTGGCTTGTAGTCGGGCTCGGCAACCCCGGGCCCGGCTACAGTCATAACCGGCACAATGTAGGCCACATGGTCGTGGATGAAATCGCCGGACGCCTCGGCGGCAAGTTCAAGACCCACAAGGCGCATGCCGCTGTTCTCGAAGGACGTCTGGAGATCGGCGGGCCTCGAGTTGTGCTGGCCAAACCACTGACGTTCATGAATTTGTCCGGGGGACCGACGTCGGCCCTCGTCAAGTTCTATGGCATCAGTCCCGAGAATGTCATCGCTGTCCATGATGAGATCGACATTCCGTTCAACACCGTGAAGCTAAAGCGCGGCGGCGGTGAAGGCGGCCACAATGGCCTGCGGGATATCAGCAAGGCGCTGGGCACGAAGGACTACCTCCGGGTACGTGTGGGAGTGGGCCGGCCGCCCGGGCGGATGGCCGCTGCGGATTACGTACTCAAGGACTTTGCCCCATCCGAGCGCGGTGATTTGCCGCTGGTAATCCAGGACGGCGCGGATGCCGTGGAAATGCTCGTCAACGAAGGTCTGCTCACTGCCCAGCAGCGTTTTCATTCCTCTACCTCATAAGCGCTAAAATGTCTATAGATGTGACGTTCTATAACAGGACTAGTCACACGACGTCTTAAACCCTTATGCTCTTACCAGCCTCTAAGGCTCCCAAAGCGGGGCCGGCGGTGGGCGGCCTCTGAGACTGGGCCACCCCCATCCCACCGTCGGCCCTTCCTTTATGCCCAGAACCCTTCCGGCTGCAGCCAGGCGGACACAGTCACGTAGAAACCCCAAGGTTTATCCAAGGTTCGCGAATTAGCCTTCCACTACTGGCACCGGATCCACCCGGTGGCATACAGATCGGTTGGGGCGGCTGTAATGGGACCAGTATTGCGGCGCAGAGCCTTCCGCCTCGACCGTGCTCACCTTTCCAGACCCTTGACGGCGGGACTGCCGTTCAAAAACCGGGCTTCGACGTCGTCGACCATCAATCCCGGCAGGTCCGTGGACCCCTAAGCGGAGCCGGCGGTGAGGTTACCTCCTGAGACCGAGGCAACCCCCCAGTCGCCGCCGGCTCCTTGTTTGAGCAGGTGCAGTGCCGGGTACAGGACCGGCGCTGCACCTGTCTATTTGGATCAATCTTCAACCGGCCGGCAATAATGTGCATGCGTGCCGGCGTAGCCAGACGTGCGAGAATTAGGAAAGACTTACGTACCGTAATGTCAGCCGTACTGTTTCTCGTTACAAGGAGTTCCCGCAGTGTCAGTGGTTTCAACCCCCACAACGCTCAAGCCTGCCGACCTGGCCATCGATAATCAGGAAGTCCGGCGGATCCGTAACGACTTTCCCATTCTTAGCCAGCAGGTGAACGACCGGGAGTTGGTCTACCTCGATTCCGGAGCCACCTCTCAGAACCCACTGTCCGTCATTGAAGCGGAGCAGGAATTCTACGAGCAGCGCAACGCGGCTGTGCATCGTGGTGCGCATACCCTCGCCGTGGCGGCCACGGATGTCTATGAGGATGCCCGGGAAACGGTGGCACGCTTCGTCGGGGCCGCCAGCAACGAAATCGTGTGGACCGCAAATGCCACCGAGGGCTTGAACCTGCTGACTTACTCCTTCTCCAACGCCAGCGCCGGACGGGGAGGGGAGCCGGCCCGCCGGTTCGCCCTCAACCCCGGGGACGAGATTGTGGTGACCGAGCTGGAGCACCACGCCAACCTCATTCCGTGGCAGGAACTGGCTTTCCGCACCGGTGCGGTGCTGCGTTACATCCCCGTGGACGACGACGGCGGACTCAAGATGGACGAAGCGGCGTCCATCATTAATCCGGCCACGAAAATTGTCTCCTTTACCCACGCTTCCAATGTGCTCGGGTCCATCACCCCGGTAGCGGAGCTCACGGAATTGGCGCACAAACACGGCGCACTTGTTGTCCTGGACGGCTGCCAGTCCGTCCCGCACATGCCGGTGGATGTGAAAGTGCTGGATGTCGACTTTCTGGTCTTCTCCGGTCACAAGATGCTTGGGCCTACGGGGATCGGTGTGCTTTACGGCAAGGCGGAGCTGCTGGACAGCATGCCGCCATTCCTCACCGGCGGCTCGATGATCACCAAGGTCACCATGGATGGCGCCGAATACCTGCCATCGCCAACCCGGTTTGAAGCCGGCACGCAGCAGGTGTCGCAGGCCGCCGCCCTGGCCGTGGCCGTCAACTACCTGGTGGAAACCGGGATGGAAAGGGTCGCCGACTGGGAGGCGCAGCTCGGGCAACGGCTGGTGTCCGGGCTGCAGCAGATTAACGGGATCAGCGTGCTGGGTCCGCCCGCCGGCATTGAGCGGATAGGTTTGGCGGCTTTCGACGTCGACGGCGTCCACGCTCATGACGTAGGCCAGTTCCTGGACGACCGTGGCATAGCCGTGCGGGTCGGCCACCATTGTGCACAGCCGCTGCACCGGCGTCTTGGCTTGACCGCATCAACCCGCGCCAGTACTTATTTGTACAACACCACAGACGACGTTGACTTCTTGTTGGAGGCAGTGGCCGGCGTCCGCCCGTTTTTTGGAGTGAAGTAATGAGCGCAGAGCTGCAACAGCTTTATCAACAGATCATCCTCGACCATTCCAAATCGCGGCATGGCGAAGGACTTAAAGAGGCGGCCGAGGGAACTGTCGCGGGGCAATCACACCAGTACAATCCCACCTGTGGCGACGAAATCACCCTCAGAGTGATCCGCAACGGCGATACCATCGCCGCGGTCAGCTGGGAAGGCGATGGTTGCTCAATTTCGATGGCGGCCGCGTCGGTCCTTACCGATATGGTGGGCGACGGGCTGAGCCAAACGGAGCTACTTGGCCTGATCGATAACTTCCGTGAGGTTCTGCGCTCACGCGGCACCGTGGAGGCGGATGAGGAGGTTCTCGGCGATGCCGCGGCCTTCTCGGGTGTTTCCCGTTATCCAGCCCGGGTCAAGTGCGCGATGCTGGCCTGGGTCGCCGCCGAGGAAGCCATGCTGGCCTCGCGCTGATCATCGCAGCCGTCAACTACCAGGCTCATTGTGGATGGCGTGCGGTCGCCGTGGCATACTCGCCCCCGGCCTTCTTACCCGTCTCGCAGGGGAGCGTTAAGGTGAATGACGTTCCAACCCCGGGAAAGCTTTCCAATTCGATGCTTCCACCGTGGCGGTCCACAATCGTCTTCGTAATCAACAGACCCAACCCGACGCCGGGGATGGTGGTATTCCGGACGCTGTCCGCCCGGAAGAACTTGGTAAACACGCCGGCCTGATCCGCCTGGTCCATTCCCATACCGGTATCCGAGACCCGCAGGAGAACTTTCCCGCCTGCCGTCCACGCGCGGACCGTGACAGTACCACCACCGGGGGAGTACTTAATGGCGTTCGACAGCAGATTGTCCAGGACCTGTCCGATCCGTAACGGATCGACCTCGGCCCGTACGTCCGCCTCCGCTTCATTAATCAGCCGAATGCCAGCGTCTTCGGCGCGGACCTGCGCTGACGAAAGGCAATTCTCGATCAGGGCGGCTATATCGGTTGGCTCGACGTCGAGCGTCATGGAATTGGACGTTGTGGCCAGCAAATCCGAAACCAGCCTCAGCAGCCGCTCGGTATTGCGCCGTGCCACGTCAAGGTAGTGGACCACCGGCAGCGGCATTTGGTCCCCGTCCTCAACAGCCAGATCCAGGTAACCGAGGATTGACGTCAATGGGGTCCGGAATTCGTGGGAGACGTTTGAAACAAAGTCGTCCTTGGCCGCCAGTGCGGATACCAGATCCGAGACGTCACTGAACGCGATGACCGAACCGGCAAAGTTGCCGGCTTCATCGGTCATGGTCCGCGCCGAAGCGGAGACGGCACACCGGTCCGCTTCCTTTCCGATCCACATCAGGTAGTCGGAAAAAGACTCACCGGCGCCGGCGCGGCCAACCGGCCGTTCTCCAACCGGAACCGGCGTTTCCTTGTCGGGGCCGAAGAGCAGCAGCTGGGCTTCGGTGGGATCATCCACATCTTCCGGCATGGCGACGTGGTGGTTCTTGCGCTGTTGCCGGTTCATCAGCACATCATGGCCATCCTTATCCACCACCACCACGCCAACACCGACGGTCTCCACAATCGTGTTGAGCAGGCGCTCCTTGTCTTCCAATTCGCGTTGCTGGCCATTCATGCTGGCGGTTACGACCCGGACCGTAATACCCACGGCGAGCATCATGAATGGTACGAGAACCACCCGGCCCAGACTGCCCGGACCGGCGCCCTCCACAAGCGGGGGAATCCACACTGCTGCCAAGGGACCAAAAAAATCTGAGCATGGCCACTGAGTGCAGTCCCTGGCTTCCGCAGGCCAGCCAGATGACGGGAAATACGAACAGGAACGCGAGCCCGTTGAGGGCGTCGCCGGCGCCCTCGAGAATGAGGCTGATGGCGATGAAATCGAGTATCGGAATTGCCAGCGATGCTGTCCTGCGCAGTTTCTGCCAAGGAACCTCGGTGCAGGCAAGCAGGATCAGGCCGTGGACAATCAACCCCGCTATGAATGCACGGTCCAGGAAAATTTCCCGGTGGTGGAACAGGCCTACGGCGATGACCAGGATCATCGAAACGGCCAGCGGCAACTGGCTGATAACAACCCGCTGCCGAAGGCTGAGTCGGTGGAAATAGGTTTGGAACGTCAGCGGCGACAAGGCACTTTTGAATGTCATCGGGGATTACTCCTCCTCGCGCTCATCAATGCCCCCATAAGCCAGGCAAGCGTCAAACAAATTTCACCGCACAGGATGACGTGAATAACACATATCACGATATACTGCCAAAAGAGAGTCTCTTCTATTGGGAACCGGAATGGTCTCGACGGAATTGGGGGAGCAAACGTTGGATAGGACTCGTGTTGCTGTCGTCATCGAAGACGATAAAGATATTCGCGAACTGATTGAAGTGGTTCTGCAGCAGGGTGGCTTTGAGGTTTTCTCAGCCACCAACGGCACGGCCGGCGTCGAAGCGGTCAAAAAATACGCTCCGGCCATCATCACGCTTGACCTTGGCCTGCCCGATATCGATGGGTATGAAGTCGCACGGCAGATACGGTTGTTCAGCGACAGCTACATCGTGATGCTCACCGCCCGGGCGGAAGAACTGGATACCCTCATGGGACTCGAATCCGGCGCGGATGACTACCTCACCAAGCCTTTCCGCCCGCGCGAGCTGCGGGCCCGCGTGGCTGCCATGATGCGCCGCCCGCACATCTCCACAGGCGGGGTCCCAACCGTACCCGCTCCGGAAACCGGCCAGAACACGCTTGTCCCTGCCGCGCCAGGCGGATCATCGGCACAGGCAGCGGTTTCCACCGGTATGGCCAGGCATAACGACGGCGGCGGGACCGGTGGTCTCCAGGGTGGGAGGGCTGCCGGGGCGGCTGTGGATACTGAATGTATTGAGCACAATGGGCTGATGCTTGCTCCCCGGACACGGGTGGCCCGGGTCGAGGATGAGGAACTGGAACTGACCCGGACGGAGTTCGACCTCCTGCACGCGCTGCTCGAGAGCGGCCAAACGGTCAGGACCAAAGCTGATTTAGTCCGCTGGCTCCGGGCTGATGACTACGATACTGGAAGCTATATCAGCGACGCGGATGAGCGTGCCATCGAGGTGCACATCGGCAATCTGCGGCGGAAGCTCGGTGACAATTCGCGGTCGCCGCGGTGGCTGAAGACCGTGCGCGGCGTCGGCTACTGCCTGGCTCCTGCCGCCGGGTAGTGGGTTTCAAGCAATTCCATCGTCGCTTCACCACAGATCCGGATATCGACGAGTATGTCGGTGGCGATTGCGTGATTTCCCCGGCGTAGTTCGCCTTCGAGCTCATCGGCCAAGGCAGCCAGGCGTTCGGCGCCAAGCATCTTGCTGGATGTCCGAAGACTGAGCACTGCATCCATGGAGGCAACCTCATGGCGCGCCCGGACGGCTTCGCTCAAGCGCTTGTAGCGGACCGGCCACATGCTCATGAAGGACTCGATAAACGACAGGCCGGGGCGGCCTTCGTCGCCTAAATCGCGTTGCAGTCCGTGGAGCACCTTCTCCGCGACGAGCGGCAACGATCCGGCATGGTCGAGGCTCATGAGCTTGCCATTCGTCCGGTGCTGGGAAATAGCCGGTGGATATTCAAGACCGCTCCTCGATGGCGGGCCAATAAGGTGGTTACAGAATACCTGTCCTACTGGCGTTTTTTCCGGGACGGTGCCAAATCCTGAGGAAATCTTTCGTATTCGTGGGAGCTAGCCGTTGCCGGTTCCGTTGTCCTCATACACATCAGGGATTCCGTCCTTATCGGTATCCCTCGTCTCTTCGATACGGATGCGCTTGTACTGCCGGTCGCGTGCCTTCAACAGCACGGTGGCCAGCAAGGCAGACAGCAGCGACCCGGCAAGGATGCCTACTTTTGCATGGTCATTGGCGAGGGTTCCGACGTCGAAACTGAGTTTGGCGACGAGCAGAGACACTGTGAATCCGACCCCGGCCAGCATGGATATTCCGAGGACGTCAACCCATTTATACGACTTGTCCAGAACAGCTCTTGTCGTCTTGGTGACAATCCAGGTTGAGCCCATAATTCCAATGGTCTTGCCGACAAACAGGGCAATGATGATTCCGTACGTAATCGAATCCGTCAGGGCTCCGGTGATGCCATCCCAACCGCCGACGGCGACGCCGGCAGAGAAGAAGGCGAAGACCGGCACAGCAACACCGGCGGAGAAGGGGCGGAAACGGTGTTCCAGATATTCCGCGAGCCCCGGCCCCGCATCAGGCCGGAGATTACGGTCGGCGCGCAACACCGGAACGGTGAAGCCCAGCAGCACGCCGGCGACGGTGGCATGGATTCCCGAAGCGTGGAAGAGCGCCCAGGTGGCGATTGCCAACGGCATCAGGAAGTACCAGCTGCGGATGCGCTTCTGGACGAGGTATGCGAACAATGCCATCGGCAGCAGCGACAGGGCGAGGAACTGCGGGGCAAGGTCATCTGTGTAGAAGAAGGCGATGATGGCGATGGCGATCAAGTCATCTACAACCGCCAGGGTCAGCAGGAACAAGCGCAGCGCCGAAGGCAGATGGGTGCTGATCACAGCAAGCACTGCGACGGCGAAGGCGATATCCGTCGCCGTCGGAATGGCCCAGCCGCGGAGCGCTTCCGCACCAGCATTGAGGTTAATGACGGTGTAGATAATGGCTGGTACAGCAACACCGCCGAAGGCAGCCGTCACGGGAACGATTGCCTTGTTGAAACGCCTCAAGTCCCCGGCAACGAATTCGCGCTTCAGTTCCAGACCGGCCAGGAAGAAGAACACCGCCAGCAGACCGTCCGCGGCCCAGGCGCCCACCGAAAGGTTGAGGTGCAGCGACTCCGGTCCAAAGGTGAAGTCGCGCAGTGCGAAGTAACTGTCGCTGGCCGGGGAGTTCGCCCAGATCAGGGCCGCCACGGCCGCGATGAGCAGCAACGCACCACCGACCGTCTCCTTGCGGAGGATCTCGGAGATGCGGACGCTTTCAGAGTAGCTGGACCGTGACAACACCTGCCGTGGGCCGTGGTCGTCAGGTGTCTGGTGGGCCATTGCGGGTCTCCTCGAAATATACTTGGTCAGGCTGAAGTCCATGCCGACCAGACTTCCCGGCTCTCCTGGCGCTCATTCTACGTGGCGCCGGTCACCTCCTCGAATTTGCATGAAGGCGGCGGTCCGCGGTAACGGGACGTTCTAGCCGACGGCGGCGCGGACTCCGATTACCGCGGTGGCCAGACCAAGAATCATGGAGGTCGAGATCAGCATCAGATGCACCGTCATGAAGCGGGTGCGTCGTCCTTCCCCGTCCCGGGCGCGCGGGTCCTTGAGGATGCGGCGCAGAAAGGGCGGCCAGACAATGAGCGTCCAGACACCGGCGAGGATGAGCACCAGGGCGAGCGATAGTGGCATTGTCATGCAGCAGTCTCCGGTCTAGTGCTCTTGGAGCCAGGTACGGGCTTCCTTGGCCTGGATGTTGAGCGCTTTACCCACCATGGGTTCCGCTGCGGCGGCGATCTTGCTGCCGAGGAACGGAATGGAAGACTTCACATCGCCTTCCAACTCAACACGCGTGCCCTCCGCAGTCGGAACCAGGCGCTGGATAGCAGAGGCGTCGACAGGCGCCCCGGAGACCTTTAGTTTGACGTTCGCGCGACGTGAGCCATCGGCTGCCGGCGCTTCCCACTGTTCCGTCTGGGTCACGGTCAGTTTCTGGCCAATAAATTTCTTCGCAAAGTCCGGGAGCCGGTTCGCGGGAAGAGTGCGCACGGCGGTGAGCTTGAAGGGGCCGGTGATGGCGCCATCGATCTTCAGGGATTCGAGCGTACCGCCCACCTTTTCGCTGATGTGGCGGACAAAGTCCTCGTTGGTGAAGACTTCGGTAACGCGCTGCGGGTTGGCAGGCAGGTTGGTTGAAGCGCTGAGCGCCATAATTCCTCCACGGGTATGGTTCCGGTGCCGGTTGCTGCCCGGGGGCAGAGCTCCGGCGAAGATGTTCGGTATTATCCTAGCTTTTCCTGTTTCAGCGCGCAGGCGTAGGCTTGAAGCGTTGCCCCGGGGTTCATCGTGATCCTCGGGTATTTGTGCTGTGCTCCGGCCGCAGCCAGCCTACATGTTTCATGCCCGCGGTGGCCGACGATGGTGAAGGATTCACGAACGATGACTCTAAATGGATTGCGGGCCGCGCTGGCGGAGGACGCCTCATTCTCAAAGGTGCGGGAAGAGGCGCTCAAGGCGCCCGGAATCCGCAGTGCCGATCTGCAGATTGGCGCTCCGGCCGGACTGCGGGCTGCCCTGCTGGCAGAGATCGTCGAAGGACTGCGCCAGGAACAGAACGACGACGGCGGTTCAGCCGGCAGCGAGGGGGCCGCCGGCGTCGTACTGGCGGTAACTGCCACCGGCAGGGAGGCCGAAGACCTTGCTGCGGCGCTGCGTGGCTACCTGCCGGTCACAGCCGTGGAGGAGTTTCCGAGTTGGGAGACGCTGCCGCACGAACGGCTTTCACCGCGGTCGGACACGGTCGGCCGCCGGCTCTCGGTGCTGCGCCGGTTGAAGCACCCGCAGGGAGATCCGCTGCAGGTCGTCGTGGCGCCCGTTCGCGCCGTCGTCCAGCCGCTGGTCGAGGGGCTCGGGGATCTGCAGCCGGTGTCGCTGTCAACCGGTGATGAGATCGGCTTTGCCGACCTGGTGGAGCAGCTCGCCGCGGCCGCGTACGNGTGGACATGGTCACCCGCCGCGGGGAATTTGCCGTCCGCGGCGGCATTCTTGACATTTTCCCGCCGACCGAAGACCATCCGATCCGCATCGAATTCTTCGGCGATGAGGTCGAATCGATGCGGTGGTTCGCAGTGGCAGACCAGCGGTCGATTCCTGCCCCGAAACACGGTTCGGACGGAATGGAGCCGCCGGTCCACCTCTACGCTCCACCGTGCCGCGAGATCCTGATAACGCCCGCCGTGATGTCCCGCGCAGCCAAGCTGCAGGACAAGATGCCGGCGGCCGCCTCGATGCTGGAGCGGATCGCCGGCGGAATTGCTGTGGAGGGAATGGAATCACTCGCCCCGGCCCTGGTCGACGCCATGGTCCCGCTGGTGGACCAGTTCCCGTCCGGCTCTGTCGCCGTCGTGATTGAACCGGAGAAAGTCCGGGCCCGCGCGCACGACCTGAACGCGACGAACGAGGAATTCCTGGAAGCCGCCTGGTCCACTGCCTCCGAAGGGGCGCAGGCGCCGATTGACCTTGGCATCGATCTTGAGGCGGCCAGCTTCCGCACCCTGGCGCAGACCCGTTCCACCTCCCTCGAACGCTCCATGGGGTGGTGGTCGATTACGTCCTTCAACCAGGATGACGAGCTCGAGCTGGATATCGACACGCTCAGCATCAATGCCCGGGAACCGCGTGGTTACCAGGGCGAGGTGGCGGAGATGATGGACTTCATCGGTTCGCGGGTGCGGGACCAGTGGCGCGTGGTTGCCGCGACTGACGGTCCGGGACCGGCACAGCGGCTGGCGGAGTTGTTCCATGACGCGCAGATTCCCGCCGCCCGGGTGGATTCGCTGGAGAAGTCCCCGCAGCCGGGCATCATCGAAATTACGACGGCGACTGCCGGGCGCGGCTTCGTCTTCGACGGCTTGAAGCTGGGGCTGCTGACCGAGGCGGACCTGCTGGGACGCAGCAGCGCCTACTCAACCAAAGACATGCGGCGGATGCCCTCCAAACGGCGCAACGCCGTCGACCCCCTCCAGCTGCAGGCCGGCGACCACGTTGTGCACGAGCAGCATGGCGTCGGCAGGTTCATTGAACTGATCCAGCGGGCGACGGCGGCCGGCGGCGGCACGAAGACGGTCCGCGAGTACCTGGTGCTGGAATACGCGCCGTCCAAGCGCGGTGCGCCGGGGGACCGGCTGTTCGTCCCGACCGACCAGCTGGACCAGGTCACCCGTTATGTTGGCGGTGATTCGCCGGCGCTGTCGAAGATGGGCGGCGCGGACTGGGCGAAGACCAAGGGGCAGGCGCGCAAGGCCGTCAAGGAAATTGCCGGCGAACTGATCCGGCTGTACTCGGCCCGGATGGCATCGCGCGGCTACGCCTACGGCCCGGACACGCCCTGGCAGCGCGAGCTCGAGGAGGCGTTCCCATATATCGAGACGCCGGACCAGCTGACCACGATCAATGAGGTCAAGGCCGATATGGAGCGGGAAATCCCGATGGACCGGCTGGTCTCCGGCGATGTCGGCTATGGCAAGACCGAGATCGCCGTGCGTGCCGCTTTCAAGGCTGTCCAGGATGGCAAGCAGGTGGCCGTGCTGGTGCCGACGACGTTGCTGGTGCAGCAGCACCACGACACATTTTCCGAGCGGTTCTCCGGCTTTCCGGTCCGTGTCCAGCCGCTCTCGCGGTTCCAGACGTCCAAGGAGGCCAAGGAAACGGCGGCCGGCGCGAAGAACGGAAGCGTCGACGTCGTCATCGGCACCCACCGGCTGCTGTCCAAGGACTTCGAGTTCAAGGATCTGGGGCTGGTGATTGTCGATGAGGAGCAGCGTTTCGGCGTCGAACACAAGGAGCAGTTGAAGAAGCTGCGCACCAACGTCGATGTGCTGGCGATGAGTGCGACGCCGATTCCCCGCACCCTGGAAATGGCGGTAACGGGAATCCGCGAGATGTCCACGCTGGCGACGCCGCCCGAGGAACGGCATCCGGTTCTGACCTACGTCGGACCGTACACGGACAAGCAGGCGTCGGCCGCGATCCGCCGGGAGCTGATGCGCGAGGGCCAGATCTTCTTCGTGCACAACCGGGTTTCGACCATTGACCGGACGGCCGCGCACATCCAGCAACTGGTGCCGGAGGCGCGGGTGGCGGTGGCGCACGGGCAGATGAGTGAGTCCAAACTGGAGCAGATCATCGTCGACTTCTGGGAGAAGAAGTTCGACGTGCTCGTGTGTACCACCATCATCGAAACCGGGCTTGATATTTCCAACGCGAACACGCTGATCGTGGACCGGGCGGACAACTACGGGCTGTCGCAGCTGCACCAGTTGCGTGGGCGTGTGGGGCGTGGACGTGAACGCGCCTATGCCTACTTCCTCTACCCGTTCGATAAACCGTTGGGCGAGGTGGCGTTGGAGCGGCTGAAGGCCGTGGCCGCCAACAATGAGCTCGGGGCCGGTATGCAGCTGGCGATGAAGGACCTTGAAATCCGCGGGGCGGGCAACCTCCTGGGCGGCGAGCAGTCCGGGCACATCGCCGGCGTCGGGTTCGACCTGTACATCCGCCTGGTGGGCGAGGCCGTGGCCGATTACCGCGGGGAGACGGAGGAGCAGGTCAAGGAGATGAAGATCGAGCTGCCCGTCAGCGCCCACCTGCCGCACGATTATGTGCCGGGGGAGCGGCTGCGCCTGGAAGCCTACCGGAAACTGGCCGCCGCCAACACCCACGAAGGCATCGACGAGGTGCGCGCCGAGCTCGAGGACCGGTATGGGGAACTGCCGCAGCCGGTGCTCAACCTGCTCGCCGTTTCCCGCTTCCGGGTGGCAGCGCGCGAAGTGGGGCTGACCGACGTCGCGCTGCAAGGCAACTTCATCAAGTTCGCGCCGGCGGATTTGCCGGAGTCGAAAACGATGCGGCTGCAGCGGATGTATCCGGGAGCGATGGTGAAACCTGCGCTGGATGCGGTGCTGATCCCCAAGCCGAAGACCGCCCGGGTGGCCGGCCGCGACCTGGTGGACGCAGAGGTGCTGGATTGGGTCAACACGGTGGTCGAAACCATCTTCCGCAGCTGACAACCGGGTGCCTCGACCTTCAAGTCGTTGGTGCAAGCGGGCGATGGTGGCGTAGAACACCCGGGGTAGGATTGGTAGTCGGGAACAGAAGCAATGACGCCACTGTGAGAGGCATGGAGAATACGTGACGATGGACATTTCGGCGGCCGGTGGCACAAGCATCGCGCCAGCAGCCAGAGCGCTTGACGTGATCGGCGCAGACCTCACCGAGCGGAGCCTGCGGCGGTACCTTGAGGGCATCGCCGGGGTTGACGCCGTCGGACTGGAAGCGCGCGCGGAAGCTTTGGGAACCAGATCGATCAAAACCACCTCCAAGGCCTGGGCGCTGGACAGGATTATTGCGCTGACCGACCTGACCACCCTGGAAGGTGCGGATACGCCAGGGAAGGTGCGCTCGCTGGTGGCCAAGGCGCGGGTCCCTGATCCGGATGATTTGTCGACGCCGCAGGTCGCCGCCGTATGCGTCTACGGCGACATGGTTCCCTACGCCCTGCAAGCGCTGGGTGGCGCCCATGCAGGCTCGACGACGGCCGGCAGCGGGGGTATCAACATCGCCGCGGTGGCGACCGCCTTCCCAAGCGGCCGCGCATCCCGCGCCGTCAAGCTGGCCGATACCGCGGAGGCCGTCGCCGCCGGTGCGGACGAAATCGACATGGTTATCGACCGCGGGGCTTTCCTGTCCGGCCGCTACGGGGAAGTCTTCGACGAAATTGTAGCCGTCAAGGAGGCCTGCCGGCGCGACGACGGCACCTACGCCCACCTGAAGGTCATCCTGGAGACAGGTGAGCTGAACACCTACGACAACGTCCGGCGGGCATCGTGGCTGGCCATCCTGGCCGGTGGCGACTTCATCAAGACCTCCACCGGGAAGGTCGCTCCTGCAGCCACGCTCCCGGTAACGCTTTCCATGCTTGAAGTCGTCCGCGACTGGCACCGCCTGACTGGTGAAAAGATCGGCGTCAAGCCGGCCGGCGGCATCCGCACCTCGAAGGCCGCCATCAAATACCTCGTGACAGTAGCCGAAACCGTTGGCGAGGAATGGCTGCAGCCGGATTTGTTCCGCTTCGGAGCCTCGAGCCTGCTCAACGACGTCATCCTGCAGCGGCAGAAATTGGCCAGCGGACACTACTCCGGCTCCTCTTACGTCACGATCGACTGAAGGACTTTCCCAAGATGACATTCCTTGATTACGCCCCTGCTCCGGAATCGACTGCGATTCTGAATCTCAAGAGCGAGTACGGCCTGTTCATTAATGGTGAATTCCGTCCAGGCAACGGCGAATCGTTCAAGACGATTTCCCCCGCCACGGAGAAGCAGATTTCCACGATCTCCTGCGCCGACGAAAAGGACGTGGATTCCGCCGTCGCCGCCGCTCGTAAAGCCTACGAGCGGACCTGGTCGAAGCTCTCCGGAGCGGACCGCGGCAAGTATCTGTTCCGCATTGCCCGGCTGGTCCAGGAGCGCTCGCGCGAGCTGGCCGTCGCGGAGAGCCTCGATAACGGCAAACCGATCAAGGAAAGCCGCGACGTCGATATCCCGATGGTGGCCGCGTGGTTCTTCTACTACGCGGGCTGGGCGGACAAGCTGGACTACGCCGGCCTTGGTCCGGACCCGCGTTCGCTCGGTGTTGCCGCTCAGGTTATTCCGTGGAACTTCCCGCTGCTGATGCTGGCCTGGAAGATCGCGCCGGCACTCGCCGCGGGAAATACGGTGGTCCTGAAGCCCGCCGAAACCACTCCATTGACGGCGCTGCTGTTCGCCGAGATCCTGCAGCAGGCAGACCTGCCCGACGGCGTTGTCAACATCATCACCGGTGCCGGCGAGACAGGGTCGGACCTGGTCAATCACCCGGACGTCAACAAAGTGGCCTTCACTGGTTCGACGGCGGTGGGCCGGCAGATTGCCCGCTCGACGGCTGGTACGGCCAAGAAGCTGACCCTGGAGTTGGGCGGCAAGGGCGCGAATATCGTGTTCGACGACGCGCCGATCGATCAGGCCATCGAAGGTATCGTCAACGGCATCTTCTTCAATCAGGGCCAGGTCTGCTGCGCCGGCTCCCGGCTGTTGGTGCAGGAATCGGTCCACGATGAGGTCGTTGACCGGCTCAAGGCGCGGCTGTCCACACTCCGGATCGGGGATCCGCTCGACAAGAACACGGATATCGGGGCCATCAACTCCGCTTCACAGCTGGGGCGGATGCGCGAACTGTCCGACATCGGCGAGCAGGAGGGGGCGGACCGGTGGAGCGCCGACTGCGTGCTGCCGTCGGAGGGGTTCTGGTTCCCGCCGACCATCTTCACCAACGTTTCCACCAGCCACCGGATCGCGCGGGACGAAATCTTCGGCCCGGTGCTGTCCGTGCTGACCTTCCGCACTCCGGCTGAAGCCATCGCTAAAGCCAACAACACTCCGTACGGGCTCTCTGCGGGAATCTGGTCCGACAAGGGCAGCCGGGTACTGGCGGTGGCCGACAAGCTGCGTGCCGGCGTCATCTGGGCCAACACATTCAATAAGTTCGATCCAGCCTCGCCGTTCGGTGGTTACAAGGAGTCCGGTTACGGCAGGGAAGGCGGCAGGCATGGGCTGGCCGCCTACCTGGCGCCCGCTTACCGCACCGCTGCCAAAGGAGGCAGGAAATGAGCCAGGCACGGCTGACCGTCCCGAAAACGTACAAACTCTACATCGGCGGCAAATTCGCCCGAAGTGAATCAGGACGGGTCTACGAAGTAACCACCAGGAAGGGAAGCTTCATGGCCAATGCGGCCAAGGCATCACGCAAGGATGCCCGTGACGCCGTCGTCGCCGCCCGCGCTGCCGTGAATGGCTGGTCCGGAGCCACCGGCTATAACCGTGGCCAAATCCTTTACCGTATTGCCGAACTGCTGGACGGGCGGCGGCCGCAGTTTATTGATGAGATCGTCCAGTCAGAAGGAGTTTCGACGACGGCGGCTGCCGCCCAGGTCGACGAAGCCATCGACCTGTGGGTCTGGTACGCCGGCTGGGCGGACAAGTACGTCCAGGTGGCGGGCAACGGCAATCCGGTGTCCGGCCCGTACTTCAACCTCTCCACGCCGGAACCCACCGGCCTCGTCGCCGTCATTGCCCCGCAGGATTCCGGTTCCCTGCTCGGCTTCGTCCGTGCTGTCGCGCCGGTGCTGGTGAGCGGCAACACGGTCGTGGTCGTTGCGAATGAGCGGACACCGCTGGCAGCCTTGAGCCTGGCCGAAGTTCTGGCGACGAGCGATGTCCCAGCCGGGGTGGTGAACATTCTCAGCGGTTCACCTGCCGAGATCGCGCCTTGGCTGGCCAGTCATGCCGACGTCAACGCCCTCGACCTGCTGGGCGCCGGAGATCTCGACTGGATCGACCTCCAGATAGCCGCCGCCGAAACGCTCAAGCGGGTGTTGCCGCCGGAGTCGGGGGCTGACGCCGGAGCGCCGTCCATTGACCGGATCACGTTCTTCACGGAGACGAAAACCGTTTGGCACACCAAGGGTCTGCTCTAAGTCCAGGCACTGCCCAGCGAAAACGGGGCTTGGCCGCCAGATCGGTGCTGAGCACCACCGTTTTGGCGGGTCAGGACCGCTTTCGGCGGCAAGAGGGCCCCGGCGAGCGGATCTTTCCGCGGCCGGGGCCCTCTTTTCATGCAGTGCTGTCGAGCACTTAGTGCGCCGTGGAGCGCGCTTTTACTTCTCGCGCGTCCGCTTCTCCATGCTTCCCATGATCTGCTTCGGGATCCAGAAGGACAGCGCGAACAAGACCATGCCGATGATTCCGGGCACAAAGACATTGTCCAGGCTCCAGAACGAGAAGGCGTACAGGGCCCCGAGGAACAGCACCATCAGGACGGTGAAGATGATCACGTTCGAGACAAGATGTCCTTCACCCGAATGGGTGGCATGGGAGTTGGGGCGCTGCATTGTTTCTCCTGCGGTTATGCCCGCCGTAGCGGGACAGTTCACGGTAATTCACGCTTGTGAGTGCGGTACTTGACGGTTCAGAACCAGTTTAGTCGCTTGGCAGACCGGATTCAGCCGCGCGGCCCGACCCGCCGGATGTGTCAGCTGTCAGAGCCCCAGTGCTTCACGGACGTCCCCGAGCACAGCGTCCAATGTTTCGCGGGCCTGCGCCCTGGTTTCCGGCAGGTCTGCACCCGCGTCGACCGGAACAATGATCTCCAGATAGCACTTGAGCTTCGGTTCGGTGCCGCTGGGACGGACGATCACGCGCGTGTCGTCACGGGTGATGTACAGCAGGCCGTCCGTTGGCGGAAGCGTTTCGCTGCCCATTGACAGGTCGACGTCATTATCCAGCGGCGATCCGCCAAAAGACTCCGGCGGGTGTTCACGCAGCCGGTTCATCATCGCGTCGAGGAGGCCGAGATTGCCCACGCGCACCGAAAACTGGTCGGTGAGATGCAGCCCGTGATACAGCGCGAGCTCATCCAGGCTGTCAAAGAGTGTCTTACCCGCTGCCTTCAAATCCGCAGCGAGTTCGGCGATCAGCAAGGCAGCCGAGATGCCGTCCTTGTCCCGGACCAGCGAGGGCGCGACACAGTATCCGAGCGCCTCTTCGTAACCGAAGGCGAGCTCCGGCACCCGCGAGATCCATTTGAACCCTGTCAGTGTCTCGGCATGCTGAAATCCCGCCGCCGCGGCGATCTTGCCCAGCATCCGGGAGGAAACAATGGAGTTGGCGAACACCGCACCCGGCTGGCTGACGCCGTCGTCCGTCATCCGTGCCACCATGTGCGCTCCGAGCAGGGCGCCCACCTCGTCGCCGCGCAGCATCCGCCACTGTCCGGTGTCGGGGTCGACGGCGGCAACGGCTGCGCGGTCGGCGTCGGGATCGTTGGCAATCACGATGTCGGCACCCACGTCCGCGGCCGTCTCGAAGGCAAGGTCCAGCGCGCCGGCTTCTTCCGGATTAGGGAAACTGACGGTCGGAAAGTCGGGGTGTGGTTCGGCCTGCTCAGCCACCGGGGTGACATCGTTAAAGCCAGCGGCCGAGAGCACCTTGGTGGCCGTCGGTCCGCCGACGCCGTGCAGGGGAGTCAGGACGACTTTCAAATCACGGGCGGGATACCGATCCGGCATGGCCAGGGACGTGACGGCATTTACATAGTCATCCTCGATACCCGGATCCAAGGTGGTCCAGCCGCCGTCGGCCAATGGAATCGTTCCGGAGGACGCGGAAACGGCATTGATTTGCGCCGCGATTTCAGTATCGTATGGCGCGACGATCTGGGCTCCGCGGCCCGCGCCGTCGGCGGCACGTCCACCAAGGTAGACCTTGTATCCGTTGTCCCGCGGGGGATTGTGGCTGGCGGTCACCATAATTCCGCATTCGCAGTCCAGTGACCGGACGGCGTAGGCCAGCACCGGCGTCGGCAGGGTCGAGGGCAGCAGGAATGTTTCAATGCCGGCGGCAGTGAAAATGGCCGCGGTCTCCCGGGCAAAGACATCCGAATTATGGCGGGCATCGAAGCCGACGACGGCCCG
>NZ_KI914647.1:19865-50343 GCF_000520495.1 Arthrobacter sp. H14 | reverse complement strand
ACGGCCCGTGGAGTGTACTGGCCCGCGGCCTTCTGCTGCAGGAACGCCGCTACTCCTGCGGCGGCACGGCGCACGACGACGCGGTTCATCCGGTTGGGACCGGGTCCGAGTGCTGCACGCAGACCGGCAGTGCCGAATTCAAGGGTGCCGTTGAAGGCGTCCGCCAGCTCCTGGCTCGCTTGCAGCTGCCCGGTGCCTTCACCACCTGCCTGCTCAATCAATTCACGCAGTTCGGCCGCTGTCTGCGGATCAGGATCGGCGTCCGCCCATTCGGCGGCAGTCGTCGTGAGCTGCTCCAGCTCGGATTCGGTGAGCGTCATTGTTTTAACCTACACGCCGCGCCACGGGAGCGGCGTGTTCATAACGGGGACGGGTTTACAGTTTGTTGATGATGCCGGCCAGCAACCGGGAGATCCGCGGACCGGCCTCCTGGCCCGCCGCAATTACTTCCTGATGGCTCAGCGCGGCGGAGCTGATGCCCGCGGCCGCGTTGGTCACCAAAGAGATGCCGAATACCTCCATGCCGGCGTGCCGGGCCGCGATGGCTTCCAGCACGGTCGACATTCCGACAAGGTCCGCACCGATGGTTCTGGCCATCCTGACCTCGGCCGGTGTCTCATAATGCGGTCCGGTGAACTGCGCATAGACCCCTTCATTGAGTGAGGGGTCCACCTCGCGGGCGATGCTGCGGATCCGCTGGGAGTACAGGTCCGTCAGGTCCACGAAGGTCGCGCCCTCGAGCGGCGATGTGGCGGTGAGATTAATGTGGTCGGAAATCAGCACCGGCGTCCCGGGCGGCCAGTCTTCGTTGAGTCCGCCGCAGCCGTTGGTCAGGACCATGGTCTTCACACCTGCGGCGGCGGCGGTGCGGACTCCATGCACGACGGCGCGAACACCTTTGCCTTCGTAAAAATGCGTCCGGGCGCCGAGGACCAGGGCACGCCGTCCGTCCGGAATCTGCACCGAACGGATGGTTCCGACATGGCCTTCGACGGTGGGGGCGGAAAATCCGGGGATGTCGGCGGCGTTGACAGTCGCTACTGGTTCGCCGATCAATTCGGCCGCTCCACCCCAACCCGAACCGAGGACCAGCCCGATATCGTGCTGTTCGACTCCGGTCTGTTCCGCGATGTAACCGGCTGCCCGCCGCGCCAGTTCGAAGGGGTCGTTGCGTTCCAGCTCGTCTGTAGTCACTGCACCAACGTACCGTGTACGGGCTCGCCGGTGGAACCGCTGGTTGAGGCCTTACTGGAAAGTAAGCAACAATTGGACCGTGACGAGTCAACTGGATTTCAGCGCCCTGAAAATTGCCATCCTTGGTGGCGGCCCCGGAGGCTACGAAGCCGCCATGGTGGCTGCGTCACTGGGGGCAGACGTAACGATCGTCGAGAACAAGGGGGTCGGGGGATCCGCGGTACTGACCGACGTCGTTCCCTCCAAGACACTCATCGCGACGGCGGACACCATGGTTCGGGTCGCCGATGCTCACACCACGGGCGTTAAATTCAGGGACAACGCGGAGGCCGCCTACGCGGATCTCGCCCAGGTCAACGAACGGCTGCTTAAGCTCGCGGCCGAGCAATCTGAAGACATCAGCCAGGGCCTGGTGCGTGCCGGAGTCCGGATCCTGACCGGCACCGGCAGACTGCTGGACAATCACCGGATCGAAGCGACGACGGCCGAGGGTACGGAAACCGTCGAGGCGGATGCCATCCTGATCGCCACCGGCGCGCACCCCCGCGAACTGCCCGGCGCCAAGCCGGACGGCGAACGCATCTTCAACTGGACCCAGATCTACAACCTGACCGAACTGCCCAAGGCCCTGATCGTCGTCGGCTCCGGCGTTACCGGGGCCGAATTCGCGTCTGCGTACAACGGCCTCGGATCCCACGTCACGCTGGTCTCCAGCCGTGATCAGGTCCTCCCGGGTGAAGACGCCGATGCGGCGGAGGTGCTTGAATCGGCCTTCCAGCGGCGGGGGATGACGGTGTTGTCGCGCACCCGCGCCGAAACCGTGGAACGAACCGACGACGGCGTGCGGGTCAAGCTCAACGACGGCCGCACCATCGAGGGCAGCCACTGCCTGCTCGCCGTTGGCGCCATTCCCAACACGGCGGACATCGGCCTCGAAGAGGCCGGGGTGACGCTGACTGAGAGTGGCCACATTAAGGTCGACGGCGTTTCCCGCACCACCGCGCCGAACGTGTATGCGGCCGGCGACTGCACCGGCGTCTTCGCGCTGGCCTCCATCGCCGCCATGCAGGGACGCATCGCCATGGCGCATCTGCTTGGCGACGCGGTCAAGCCACTCAAACTCAAGCAGGTCGCTTCGAACATTTTCACCGCCCCGGAAATCGCCTCCGTGGGCGTGACTGAGGAAGACATCTCTTCGGGAAAGTATCAGGGCGACATCATTAAACTGCCCTTGCGGACGAATCCGCGGGCAAAGATGATGAACGTCGAGGACGGCTTCATCAAGGTCTTCTCCCGCCGGGGCTCCGGTACCGTGATCGGTGGCGTCGTCGTCGGACCCCGCGCCTCGGAGCTGATTTATCCCATCGCCCTGGCCGTCGCACAAAAACTGCACGTTGACGACGTCGCCAATACGGTTACGGTGTATCCGTCGCTGTCCGGCTCAATCGCCGAAGCCGCCCGGAGGCTGCACGTACACAGCTCCTGATGGTGCTGCATACGTGCAGGCGGGCGTAGCAGGTAAACGCTTGACGGCAGCCGCTAGCGCTTGACGGCAGCCTCTTCCTGGTCGGCCTCGTCCACCTCGTCCTCCAAGGTGTCCATGCTCATGTTCTTGGTCTCCTTGGACAAGTAGAGCGCGACGAAGGTCAGCACCGCCATTGAGGCAAGATAGACGCCGACCCAGCCGACGCCGAAGTCCTTCGCCAGCCAGGCTGCAATGAATGGGGCCAGTGCGGCTCCGAAGATGGAGGAGATGTTGTAGGCGAGCGCGGAGCCGGTGTAGCGCACGTTCGTCTCGAAGAGCTCCGGCAGAATGGCGCTCATCGGCCCGAAGGTGAGACCCATCAGGATTATGCCGATAATCAGGAAGGTCAGCATCAGGCCATGGCTTGCGCTGTCGCCTTGACCCATAATCTCCGGGGCAAGGAAAAAGTTGAAGCAGAGGCCGAAGACAATGATGCCCGCGGTGACGACCATCAGGGTGCGGCGGCGGCCGAACTTGTCAGCCAGCCATCCGGCCACCGGGATGAAGGCGGCGAAGAAGATGATGGAGATCAGCTGCAGTATCAGAAAGTCCTGGTAGGGGATACCCAGGAAGCCGTTCTCGACCGACCCGATGGCGTAGCTGAGGATCCAGGTGGTCATCAGGTAGAACAGGCTGTACGTCGCGAGCATGATGAACGTGCCCAGGATCAGCGGCTTCCAGGCGGTGCGGAAAACCTCGACGATCGGCGTCTTGACCTTCTTGCCCTGCGCGACGGCGCGGGCGAAGACCGGCGTTTCCTCGAGCTTGAGCCGGACATACAAGCCAATCAGGACGATGATGGCCGAAACCAGGAAGGGAATCCGCCAGCCCCACACGACAAAGGGATGGCTGGGATCGTTCGCAGCCGAACCGGTGTAGCCCATCCATACGGTGAGCAGCAGGAAGAAGCCATTGGCGAGGATGAAACCGAAAGGAGCGCCCAACTGCGGCCACATGGCGGCCCAGGCGCGTTTGCCCTTCTTGGCCGTCTCGGTGGCGAGCAGCGCGGCACCGCTCCACTCACCGCCGAGCCCAAGGCCCTGGCAGAAGCGGAGGATGGCCAGCATCGCCGGGGCGAACAGGCCGATTTGCGCATATGTTGGAAGCAATCCGATCAGGAAGGTCGCAATGCCCATCGTTAACAGTGAGCCGACCAGAGTCGCCTTGCGCCCGACCCGGTCTCCGAAGTGTCCGAACACAATTGAACCGATCGGCCGTGCCACAAAGGCCAGGCCGAAGGTCGCCAGCGACGACAGCAGTGCAGCGCCGCTGTCTCCGGTGGGGAAAAACAGAAGGGGAAATACCGAGATAGCGGCAGTGGCGTAAATGTAGAAGTCGTAGAACTCAATGGTCGTACCGACCAGACTTGCGATTACGATGCGGCTGCGCGGTACATTCACGCCGTCATCACTTTTTGCCGCCGTCGTTCCGGCGGACTCACTGCTGCTCACGCAAACTCCTTATTGGCGAAAATTCAAACCTACAAAGGATAGTTTTAGGCGCAGTTACTGGACAGTAACATTCATATGTTGAGACAGCAGTTGAAGCAGAAGAAAGCCTGCGCGGTGGGAATCTCCCACCGCGCAGGCTTTCTTTCCGTCAGGTGCAGCCGGTTGGGCGGCACCCCTGGATTGACTGGTTAGGTGGCGCCTCCTGGATTGACGACACCGGTTGGCTCGGAGACTGCTTCCTCGACGGTGCCCTTGTCATCGGTGTAGCCGATGATCAGCCGTACTTGCTTCCCGGTTTGGGCGGCGGTGACGGCGAAGGTTTCCGCGGTCGCTCCGGCGATGTTGGTGAAGCCTGCCGCCTCGGTTCCCTGCTGCCACCGGTAGGTGAGAACGGAGTGTTCGATGGCGTCTGCGGCACCGTCAGCGTCGGTGAACTGCTTGGTGATTCGCAATGCGTCACCGACGAGCGGTTCGGCCGGGCCGATTTGTTGCGGTGTTGGTGCATCGTTGTTGTTTACCACCGCTCCGGTAGCGGCCGAGGCGATCTGCTCGTGGATCCCGCTGTCGTCGACGTAGGAGACCAACACACGTACTGAGTGGTCGGCTTCACTGTTTGAGAGGGTGAAGGTTCCGGACGCATTCGTTTGTGTCGTGATCCACAGGTCGGCGATCCCGTCGGCTCCGGCTTCGCTTTGAGCTTGCAGCTCGTAGATGAAGGATCCGTTGCCTTGTGGGTCAGTGATGTCCGCGGTGGCGGTGACCGTATCTCCTTCGGTGAAGGCGGTACCGTTCAATTGCACCGTTCCAGCGGCGTCGGAGCAGTTCGGAGCCAGGGTGGCGCCGGTGATGCAGACGACCTGGTCGTTGAACTGGAGCCGTTCCATGTTCCGCAGGATGTCTGTGGACACCTGTGGGGCTCCGGCGTTACTGGCGACGCGCCACACATTCGGCTGGGTTGCCGCGTGTGGTCGATCGATGGTGTAGTCGCTGCGCGCCCCGGAGAAGACGGCCGTGTCGACCGCGCCTGTCTGGTTGGTGTCGGCGTTGGCGACTTCACGGACGATATGCAGGTCGGCCGGGTTGATGGTGCCGTTGAAGATGCGCCCCTGGAAGGCCCGCATGCTGTCTGCGGTTTCCACTGCCCCGCCTGCAGGCCGGTGTTCGATCCTGACGTTGAGCCAGGCATCGCCGTCGACGAAGTTGCGGCCCATCCGTGGTTCGATAAGGTCACTTCCCTGCCCGCCGAGGAGGATGTTGTTGTTGAAGTCCTCCTCGTCGTTGAAGGACTCACTGTCCAGGAACGGCAGCGCGTATTCGGGCTTCGTCCCGCCGCCGAGCAGTGCCCGGAGCCCATCGACCCGGTCCAGGTGTTCCTGGGTGAGGCGGTGGCCGTAACCGAGGGTTCCTACTGCTGGTGCGGTGATGTCGTCCTCGGCCGCGGAGCCGCGGAGGATGTCATCATTCTTCCATCCTGAGGTTGCCTCCACGTTCAGGAACCTGTCCGAGATCTGGCTGAGCGTGTCGGGCAGGATCGTCAACACGGCCATGTCGATATTGACCGGGTAGGGGTAGTCCTTGTGGGTTACCCAGTCGAATCCGAGCATCCCGGCGAACCGTTCGCTGGAGGCGCCGGCGATCATGATGTCGTCGCCGCCTTCGGAATCGAAGTCGGTGTTACCGGATCCGCCGTTGAGGACGTCGTGGCCGCCGTGCCAGAGGTTGGGATCGTTTTCCAGCGTGTTGCTGTTATCCCCAACCAGCAGGTCGGTGCCGCCGCCGGCGCCTTCAATCCAGTCGTCTCCTTCGTTGCCGCCGATGACATCGGCGCCGCTGGAGCCGTAGATGAAGTCATCGCCGAGGCCGGCGAAGACCGTGGAATGGTCCTGGCCGCCGTGGATGAAGTCCTTCCCGGAGCCTCCGAAGAGCAGGTCTCCGATTCCCGGACCGCCACTAATCGCGTCGTTGCCTGCCTCGCCCTGGAGTCTGTCGTCTCCGTTGAGGTCGGTCAGGATGTCGTCGCCGTCACCGCCCATGATGGCGTCGACGCCGTCGTCGCCTTCGATCCGGTCGTTACCGGCACGGCCCCAGATGGAGTCATCACCAATACCGCCGCGGATATTGTTAGCGGCGTCAGAGCCCTGCATCACCACATGTTCAGCACCGGTGAACCGCCATTGCCCGTTCTGGTTGAACAGCCCGGCCGCGGTCAATTGCGCGTCGGTCTGGGTCAGGTCGAAGGTGGCCTGTGGTGAAGCGAATACATCGTGTGGCAGCCGGTCGGCGCTGGTATTGCGCATTATCAGCTGCGAGAACGAATTCGCCTCCAGCGTGTGGAACAGCGGGTTGCCGAGGTTCCTGTTCAGGTAGTAGAACCGGTCACCGTTTTGCAGGTTCTCGAGCTGCTGCTCGAAAACGAAGTTGAACGTAGTGCCCAGCATGCCGCCGAAGACGAATGGCTTCTCAGCCAACCCGCCCATCCAGAAATCGACACCATTGAGTCCTGTATCTGCCGCCGGTGCGTTCATGAACGCCGGAGATGCGATCAGTGCCTCTGCTGCCGTCCGCTTTCCGGCCAGGGTATTGGCCGACTGGAGTGTTGGGTGAATGCCGTAGGCGGCCACGAAGTTGAGGATGGACTCGGGGTTCTTCATGCTCAACCGGTAGTCCTCCCAGCTTTCGTATGGCTCAAGCTCGGGATGCAGGGTCGCCTCGTAGAACTGTTGGCGTGCTGACTGCAACCCCGGGACCCCGGTATCGCGGGCCCTGGCCATATTGATCGTCGCCAGGTCGAGCGGCAGGCCCAACAGCTGATTGCGCAGCGTGTCGGTGACGAATTCGTCAATGCCGTTCGCGGTCTCGTGCGTCAGCCCACGGACCAGCGAGCCGGCAGCCTCGTCCGGCGTCAATGCTGTTCCGTCAGGCGCTTTCAAGTAACCCTGGGGATTCAGGAAAGCGTCAAACAACGGCATCTCATGCATTTGACCGTCGACTTCCCGTTGCACATCTTCTGTGAGGAGGGAGTGCCCGAACCGGTAAACCACGTGGGCAAACTCGGCCGTTATGGCGGGGTTGACATCCGGCATGTAGGAATTCTCGTTCAGGGTGGTGGGATCGATGTTTGGCTGGATCCGGCGGGCGAATTCCTCAAAGACGAGGTGCTGGTACTGCATCTCCGTGAAGAACCGTGCAGCCTGGAACAGCCGCTCCCCGTAACCCCAGAAGTCGTCCTCCTGGTACTCGGCGAGCAGTTCCTCGTTGCCTGGCTCGTTCAGGACGCCCTCGATCTGCTTCATTACCCGGTTGTGCTCGGAATGGAATACGTGGTGAACCGAGGTCAGCGCCATATTCTCATTGCCGCGGCCGTCACCAGTGATGAAGTGTTCCCCGAGCAACTCCTTGTTATATCCGGCCAGATCCTCTCCCGGCGTCGCGCCATGGGCGATGTCGTCCAGGAATGCATGGCCGGCCCGCAGCGCGCTATCGGGGACAGCCACCGGATTGACGAGGTCGCCTTCCAGATGCGTGCCATCCTCCAGAACGATCTGCGGCAGACCGCTCGGCCCTGGAACAAATCTTCCATAGGGATCGGTGCGCAGCATTGGAACGTCAAGCACATCCATATCGGTCAACGCTATGCCGAGCAGATCCCGCGCTTGACGCTTGACATCGTTCCAAGTAGGCATTCCTTCATCGGAGGCGCCGTTGAGCAGCTGCCCGGTAACAACGGGAACCCCGCTAACCGCCTCGTACTCGCGCAGGAACACCTGGTGCGACGGGTGAGATGTGTACGTCTGGTTCTGGTCCACAAACGGCGTGGTCCGGTTCTGATGCTCCTGACCGTCCCCATCGGCAATGGTTGCACGGGTGAGCATTAGGAAGTTTGTGCGTGAGGTGGGATCGTACAGCGGGTCATCTGGCTGGAGTGGAACCACGACGGCGCCGTTCCCTCCCTTGGAGACCTGGTCCAGACCATGGTCGAAGAACTGGCCGAAGTACGTGAACCAGCTTGTTACCGAGGCGGACAAGCCCTCATCGGTGGCAATATCGGGGATGAAAATCTCCGTTCCCTTTGACTGGTTCCCCAGCTGGGCTTCCACCGTGGAGTCGATCGCGATCTGGCCGCCGAGGAGTGTTACTGCCTTCGGTTGCAGCCGCTCCAACTCGGCGAGGACGCTGGGGCGGATGGTTCCGGTGGAGGGTACCAGCAGGATTGGTGCACTCCGCATGCCAGCCACCGCCGCGGCTGACAGCGCATCCGGGAAACGTTCTCCGGTGGCAATGTAGGCATGATCGACCGGTGGAGTGTAGAACCGCTCCGAAATCATCGCGGCGGTGTCATATTTAGTGGCTCCACCGATGCGGCTGATAGCTCCGGGCAAGGAATCGAGTTGGTTGTACACAACATCCGCGATGGCAATCGGTCCACCGAGGACGACGATCTCCGCGGGTTTCAGGCGAGCCAATTCAGCGGCTGTTGCTGGGGGGACACTGGTGCGCTTCACCAGCAGGATTGGGTGGCCATCCCGCGCCGCCGGCGCTGCTGCCGCCAATGCATCGGGGAAATTTTCACCGGTCGCGACATAGACGCGGCTGACGCCCGGCTCCTGCGTTGCCTTGCTGATTTCAGCGGCAGTTGCATAAGCGGTTGCTCCTGCCAGCCGGGAAACGGCACCCGAGGTGAAGGTCCCGAGCTGTGTGACGACGGCGTCGCTGACGGCAAGATGGCCGCCCAATACGACGATCTTTGCCGGCTTCAGCCTGGTCAATTCAGCCTGGATCCCGGCTGGAATTTCCCCGGGCTTAACGAGCAGCAGCGGTCCGCCGCCGGCCTTTGCCGCCGGGCCGCCGGCCAGGGCATCGGAAAAGCGATCCCCCCTGGCAATGTAGGCGACGGGGACTCCCGGCTGGAAGTTGTTCCGGCTGATGGCCGCTGAGGTGTTGTAGAGCGTGGAACCGGCTATACGCGAAATAGGTGTTCCCGGCAGGACGCGGGCACCTTCGACGCGGTCTTTGACTGCGACGGCGGCCGGGTTGGATGTTGTCTGATCCACGATGAGATTACTGATTGTACGAGGTTCAGAATCGTAGACGAAGCTGCCATTTTTGCTCTTATAACTGGTGGGCGTTCCCGCCGGTCCGCCCGGAGCTCCCCTGGGAATCGGGTCCGCATCTTGAAACTCAGGTTCAAGCATTCTGGGGAAATTCTGGAGCCCGGCGCCATAACCATCCTGGCCGGGCAGCAGATTGTTCCACCGACCGTCAACCGTCCGGAGGCCAAAGGGTAATTTCGGGTCGCCCACACATGGGTCGCCATCGACGTCGTAATGCGTTTGCTCTTCGACATTGAACGTCTTCCCCCGCTTGCAAAGGGGGGAAGAATCTTCGTCCTCGGTCACCACGTCTTCGGCGTGAGCCTCAGAGATGTCGATTTGTTTGAGAATGAACTCAAGGTCGCCGACGGTGACATTGAAGTCTTGTCCAGGAGGTGGTGCTGCTGTGGCCGGCCCCCCCGGTATCAGCAGCCCAGTCACAGCCATGGCACCCGCTGACGCAACTGCCGTCAGCTTTCTGCCCGCTTGTCGACGCCGGTTATGGCGTCGTGATTTCTCTTCCATTGCAAACTCTCCCCATGCAATGGCCCCCAGCTCTTAGTCGCTCGAAGCCCCCAGCTACCTCAACGGCAACCGGCGGTATAGCGTTATTCGCCGGTATTACCACTGGCTGGAGAATTCCACAGCAACCTTAGGAAAAACCTGCGACTGGTGTGACTGCGGTCAGTAACGGCCGGAAGTCCCGTCAATCCGATAACCATCTTCACGGTGAATCAACCGGCGGCCCCCGCCGTCGCTCAAATGCACCCAGATAACGGCACCATCGTCGGTGCGCATATCGAATGTGCCGGTAACCGGTCCATGCTGATGATGCTGAAGCCTGACATGCTGGCCGCGCTCAGGCGTGGACCAGTCCTGGTCGTGCTGTTTGCCCTGCACATTCGTTCGTGACCCCATGTTGATTTCCCTCTCTGATTTTCCGGCCAATGTACAACAAGGTACGGAGCCAGCCTGAACGTTTAGTGAACGTCAGCAGGGAAAAACCGGACGTCCTTCGACGCCCGGGAACCGAGGCGGGAGTCAGTCGAGAATGTTGGCCAGGACCGCGCCTGCCGAGACGGTGTCGCCCGGCCGGGCGCTGAGGGCAGAAACCTTGCCGGCTTTGTGTGCGGTAAGGGGTTGTTCCATCTTCATGGCTTCGAGGACGACGACGAGATCACCTTCGCCAACGGTGTCGCCGTCCTGCACTGCGACTTTGACGATCGTCCCCTGCATAGGGGAGGCAAGCGCCTCGCCGCTCGCGGCCGCCGGCGTGGCCGCCCTGCTGCGCACCGATTTTTTCTTCTTGCCGCCATTTCCTCCGGCGGAAGGGGCGCCGGCCAGCGACGCGGGAAGCACTACCTCGAGACGCTTGCCACCGACCTCGACGGTGACGCGCTGGAGCTCGCCATTGTCATCCCCGCCGGCAGCGGCGCCGTTGGCCGCGTAGGGAGGCAATTCGTTAATGAATTCGGTCTCGATCCACCGCGTGTGGACTGAAAAACTGCCCTCTGCAGGGGCAAAGGCAGGATCGGCGACGACGGCGGCATGAAACGGCAGGACGGTCGGCATGCCGTCAATCTGCATTTCCGCGAGTGCACGGCGGGAACGCTCAAGCGCCTGTTGGCGTGTGGCGCCGCTGATAATCAATTTTGCGAGCATGGAGTCGAAGTTGCCGCCGATCACCTCGCCGGCTTCGATACCGGAATCCACCCTCACGCCTGGGCCGGTGGGCAGCTTCATGGCGGCCACCGTACCGGGCTGCGGAAGGAAGTTGCGGCCGGGATCCTCGCCATTGATCCGGAACTCAAAGGAGTGTCCATGGATGGCCGGATCGGTATATCCCAGTTCCTCGCCGCGGGCCAGCCGGAACTGTTCGCGGACCAGATCAATCCCGGTCACCTCTTCGGAGACAGGATGCTCAACCTGCAGGCGGGTATTGACTTCCAGGAACGAGATGGTGCCGTCCTGACCGACGAGGAACTCGCAGGTCCCTGCACCCTGATAACCCGCTTCCTTGAGGATCGCCTTGGATGATTCGTAGAGCCGCTCATTCTGCTCATCCGTCAGGAACGGCGCCGGCGCCTCCTCGATGAGTTTCTGGTTCCGGCGCTGCAGCGAGCAGTCCCGGGTTGAAATCACGACGACGTTCCCGGCGGCGTCCGCCAGGCATTGGGTTTCGACGTGCCTGGGAGCATCCAGGAACCGTTCGATGAAGCATTCGCCGCGGCCAAAAGCTGCGGTGGCTTCACGGACGGCCGACTCATACATCTCCGGGATTTCCGCCTTGGTGCGCGCGACCTTAATGCCACGTCCACCGCCGCCGAATGCGGCCTTGATGGCGAGCGGGAGGCCATACTCGTCGGCGAAGCTGAGGACCTCATCCGAGGAACTGACCGAGTATTTGGTGCCCGGCACCAGCGGCGCACCGACCTTTTCGGCAATATGCCGGGCCTGCACCTTGTCACCGAGTGAGGAGATGGCTGACGGCGGCGGCCCAATCCAGGTCAGCCCTGCGTCAATCACCTGCTGGGCGAAGTCGGCGTTCTCCGAAAGGAAGCCGTATCCGGGGTGGACAGCATCCGCACCCGATTGCGCGGCCGCGCCCAGTATTTTTTCCATCACTAAATAGGAATCGGCGGCGGTCGATCCACCCAGGGCGAATGCTTCATCGGCCAGCCGGACATGCAGAGCCTCGCGGTCCGGTTCAGCGTAGACGGCCACGGAGGCGATACCTTCATCGCGGGCGGCGCGGATTATCCGCACGGCGATCTCACCCCGGTTGGCAATCAGTACTTTCGTGATTGGCGATGCATCGGGTGAGGACATGGGCGTACTCGTCACTGTGGCTCCTTAGTAATCTCTTCGGAGCCTAACGCTTTTTTGCGGTTTTCGCCTAAGATTCATGCCGTATCTGCGTGGGACCGGCGGTATTTTTGTAGGGATGCTACAAAAGCCAGTCCGTCTTCCAACGCCCGGCTGCTACTGCCAAAATTCCGTAATGGAGGCGCCCGCCGTATTGAGCAGTCCGCGCAGGGTGGAGACGCTCAGGCCCACGATGGCATGGGCATCGCCCTCGACCCGGGTGATGAACGCACCGCCGAGGCTGTCGATGGTGAAGGACCCGGCCACATTCAGCGGTTCGCCGGTCGCCACATAGGCGTCGACCTCGTCTTCGGTCATCTCCGCGAACTGCACCGTGGCCGAGGCGACCGCGCCGGCGGCCGCACCGCTGCCGCCGTCGCCGGCATCCCGGTTGTCGATGAGCCAGTGCCCGGTGTGCAGGACGCCGGAACTGCCCCTCATCTGCAGGATCCGCTCCCGTGCCGCCGCCGCCGTATAAGGCTTCCCATATGCCTGCCCATTGAATTCGAATACCGAATCGCAACCGAGCACCAGCGTTCCGGCGGCATCTGCGAGACCGGCGACTGCCTCGCACTTGGCCCGCGCCAGCAGCAGGGCAGTGTCATGCGGATCGGTGACGCCATGGTCGCGGGTTACTGCATCCTCGTCGACGTCGGAAACCATCACGCTGTGCTCGATTCCGGCGTTGGAGAGAAGTTTCGTGCGGGCGGGGGAGGCGGAGGCAAGTATCAGCTTTGTTTTAGTCACGGTTCAAGCCTATGTGGACCGGACGGCAAAAACCCGGGAGAGGTGCTTCATCAGCTCTCCTCCCGGGCCTTGCGTTACCACCGTCCGGACTGGCGGCCGGCTAGCGTGCGGCTCCGGCCATTTCCGTTGTTCCGGTCCCGGTCGAAGTCCCAGCGTCGCTATCCACGGAATCGTCAGCGAACGGGTCACCATTGCGTTCGGCGTTGTACAGGTCTTCGTCCATGATGCCCTGCCGCTTGGCGACGATTGTGGGCACCAAAGCCTGGCCGGCAACGTTGACCGCGGTGCGTCCCATGTCCACGATGGGGTCGACGGCGAGCAGCAGCCCGACGCCGGCCAGCGGCAGCCCCAGCGTGGAAAGGGTCAACGTCAGCATGACGACCGCGCCCGTGGTTCCCGCCGTCGCGGCTGAACCGAGGACGGAGACCAGTGCGATCAATAGGTACTGAGTCGCATCCAGCTGAATGCCGTAGAATTGTGCCACGAAGATCGCCGCAACGGCGGGGTAGATGGCGGCGCATCCGTCCATCTTGGTGGTGGCACCGAGCGGAACTGCGAACGATGCGTAGCTCCGCGGAACGCCGAGGTTGCGTTCGGCGACGCGCTGGGTCAGCGGCAGCGTTCCCACTGATGAGCGGGAGACGAAGGCGAGCTGGATGGCGGGCCAGGCTCCCGAGAAGTACTGCCGGGGTGAAAGGCCATGCGCCCGGATCAATACGGGGTAGACAACGAAAAGCACCAGGGCCAGTCCGAGGTAGATGGCCAGCGTGAACTTGCCGAGTGAACCGATAGTGTCCCAGCCGTAGGTTGCCACCGCGCGGCCGATCAGGCCGACGGTGCCCAGGGGAGCGAGGCGGATGATCCACCAGAGTACTTTCTGGATTATTGCCAGTGCGGAAGCATTGAGGTTCAGGAACGGCTCGGCCTTTTCGCCCACTTTCAGGGCGGCGATGCCGACGGCGGCAGCGACGACAAGCAGCTGGAGCACATTGAAGCTCAGCGATGTGGCCGGTTCACCCTCGGTAATTGTGGTCTCAGCCGCAAGCCCGAGGAAGTTCTGCGGGATCAGTCCCTGCAGGAATGCCCACCAGCTTCCCGTTCCGCCCGTGTATTCGGCCGGCTGGGCAGCTCCGGTATTCGCGCCCGGCTGCAGCAGCGTACCGAGCCCGATGCCAATGACGACGGCGATGAGCGCGGTGATCCCGAACCACAGCAGCGTATTCCAAGCCAGCCGGGCGGCATTGGAGACCTGCCGCAGGTTGGAAATGCTGCTGACCACGGCGGTGAAGATCAGCGGTATGACGGCTGTCTTCAACAGCGTCACATAGCTGTCGCCAATCGTGGTGAGCGTGGTCGTTAAGCCGTTCGGTTCACCGCCGGCGGTTTCGCCGAGGGAGCGGGCGAGCAAACCCAGCAGCAGACCCGCGATCAGTGCCGCAATGATCTGCGGTCCGAACGAGGTCATCCATCGGGGAAGCCGGATTTTCGGGCGCTGGGCCCCTTCTGAGGTGCGGGTATCTGAAGTCACCGGAGCAACATTAGAGCACTCCTAATAACAGGCGGAGCTACGATTGCGAAATGTTACGCCGGCTGGGCTTGCTCTCAAGCCCGCAGGCCCACAGAACCCTTCTCAGCCAGGGTTTATGAGGTTATTCCCGCTCCCGATGTGACAAACATCAAGCAGGATCGTCGCCGGAGGGAGCCGCACCGACGAGCGCCCGGCGCAGCGTATCCAGCCCCACCGAACCCAGGTTCAAGGCACGGGTATGGAACGCCCGCTGGTCATAGGCCTCGCCTTCCTGCTCCTTCACCGTGTCCCGGATTTCCTCCCAGAGCCTCTGGCCGATCTTGTAGGACGGCGCCTGCCCCGGCCAACCGAGATACCTGGTGAATTCAAAGTCGAGCTGGCCCTCGCTGATGGCAATGTTCTTCCGGAGGAAGTCGTATCCTTTTTCGGCGGTCCAGGTACCCGATCCCCACCGCTCAGGCATTTCCAGACCCAGGTGGACTCCGATGTCGAAGACCACGCGTGCGGCGCGCATCCGCTGGCCGTCCAGCATGCCGAGCCGGTCGCCCGGGTCATCGAGATAGCCCAGGTCAGCCATCAGCCGCTCCGCGTAAAGTGCCCAGCCCTCACCGTGTCCCGAGACCCAGCAGGCGTTGCGCCGCCAGTTGTTCAGCAGCCCGCGCTGATAAGTGGCGGTTCCAATTTGCAGATGATGGCCCGGCACGCCCTCGTGGTAGACGGTCGTCGTCTCACGCCAGGTGGTAAAGGTGTCTTCGCCTTCGGGTACCGACCACCACATCCGTCCAGGACGGGAAAAATCGTCGCTGGGGCCGCTGTAGTAGATGCCGCCTTCCTGCGTCGGAGCGATCATGCACTCGATGGTGTGCATGATGTCCGGAATGTCGAAGTGCGTTCCGGCCAGTTCCTCGACAGCCTTATCGGAAAGTTTCTGCATCCATGCCTGCAGGCTGTCGGTGCCGGCGAGCTGCCGGTCCGGGTCCGCATCGAGGATCTCGATGGCCTCGGCGATGGTGGCGCCGTCCTTGATTTCGTTGGCGACCGCTTCCTGTTCGGCGATTACCCGGTCGAGTTCCTCGACACCCCACTGGTAGGTCTCCTCCAGATCCACGGAGGCCCCCAGGAAACGGCGTGACATCAGGGCATAACGCTCACGGCCGACGGCGTCGCCTTCCGGAGCCGCCTCCAAAAGCTCAGCGGACAGGAAGGAGGAAAAATGCGTATAGGCGGCCTTGGCCGCATCCGCACCGCTGCGCAGTTTCTCCCTTAACTCTGTGGGCAGAGCGCCGTCCTTGGTGCCGGCGGATTCGGCAAACGAGTCGAAGAACCCGCCGCCCCCGGCATATTTTCCAGTCTGTTCGATGACTGTCCGCACCTGCCGCTTGGCGGCGACAATGCCGTTCTCCCGGGCCGTCCGCAGGGACGAGACGTAGCCCGAAACCGCATCCGGCAGGTTATGCAGCCTGCCGGCAATATTGTCCCAGTCCTCGGCAGTGTCAGTCGGCATCAGGTCGAAGATGGCCCTGATTTCCTGAGCGGGCGAAGCGATGTTATTCAGGTCCGCCAGATCGAGCCCTGTTTCGAATATTTCCAGCTCCAGGCCGAGCCGTTCCCGCATGGCATCCAGCGTCACACGGTCGAATTCATCGGTTGGCTCCAGGTCGGTCAACCGGTCGAGGGTCTCCTGGGTGGCTTCCGCCATCGCGATATGACCGGCAGGCGAATAGTCGCGGTATTCCGTTTCATGTCCGGGGATTCCCAGCGATGTGGCAAAGCCTGGGTCCAGCTCCAGCAGAGTCTCCACAAAGGCATCGGCAACGCCGTCGATGGCGGTCTGCGGCCGCTGCGTGACGTCATAGGTGTAGTCGGTGGACTCGGATTCGGTGGTGGGTGTCTCGTATGTCACAGCCCCGAGCCTACTTTGCCCGGTGGCCCGCCGTCGAAGTGGACAAACCGGTGCTGTGGATATTAGCCACGGCTGCGGCGCCACGATCCCGGGCCGGGAGCGGGCCGCAGGCGGAGTTGGTGGCGGCGTATCCAGGCCCGCGTCCGGCGTTTCGGCTCGGGAGCGGTGTCGGGGGAGCCCAGCGACATGACGACGGCGGCAAGAGCGGCGATTTCCTCGTCATTCGGGTTGCCGTGCACCACACTGAACAGCGGGGCGTCGGCCTTCTCCTGGGAATTGCTTGTCATAGCGGAATGTTTCCGTGTTTCTTGGTCGGCAGGGAGGCGCGCTTTTCGCGCAGTGCGCGCAGCCCACGGACAACCTGTACCCGGGTTTCGGAGGGCAGGATCACCGCGTCAATGTATCCCAGTTCGGCGGACTGGTACGGGTTAAGGAGTTCTTCTTCATATTGCTCCACGAGATCCGCACGGACCTCCTCAACGTTTTCCCCGCCGTCGGCCGCTGCTTTGAGCCGGCTGCGGTGCAGAATATTGACGGCACCCTGCGCCCCCATGACGCCGATCTGGGCCGTTGGCCAGGCGAGGTTAATGTCGGCACCGAGCTTTTTCGATCCCATCACGATGTAGGCACCGCCATACGCCTTGCGCGTAATGATGGTCAGCAGCGGAACCGTCGCCTCCGCATAGGCGTAGAGCAGCTTGGCGCCGCGGCGGATAATGCCGTTGAATTCCTGGTCCGTACCCGGCAGGAAACCAGGAACATCGACGAGGGTGAGGATCGGTACATTGAATGCATCGCAGTGCCGGACAAACCGGGCGGCTTTCTCGCTCGCGGCAATATCCAATGTTCCGGCGAACTGCATCGGCTGGTTGGCGACGATTCCGACAGTGTGGCCCTCCACCCGCGCATAACCAATAATCACGTTTGGCGCATAGAGTTCCTGCATCTGGAGGAAATGACCGTCGTCGACAATGGACTCGATCACGGTGCGCATGTCGTACGGCTGGTTGGCCGAATCGGGAACCAGCGTATCGAGGGCCAGATCATGGGCGGTGACCTCCAGCTCCTCCTCAAACTCCATCAGGGGAGCCTCGGCCAGATTGTTACCGGGCAGGAAATCCAGCAGCTCACGGACGAAGTCGATGGCGTCCTGTTCGTCGGAGGCCAGGTAGGTGGACGTTCCGGTGGTGGCGTTGTGCGACCGCGCCCCGCCGAGGGTCTCCATGTCCACGTCTTCGCCGGTGACTGTCTTAATGACGTCCGGACCGGTGATGAACATATGCGATGTCTTATCCACCATCACCACGTAGTCGGTCAGGGCGGGTGAGTAGGCTGCACCGCCCGCGCACGGTCCCATGATCAGGGAAATCTGCGGGACGACGCCGGAGGAGTGGACATTGTTGCGGAAAATGTCGGCGAACATGGCAAGTGAGGCCACGCCTTCCTGGATCCGGGCCCCGCCGCCGTCGTTGATGCCGACGATCGGGCAGCCGTTCCGCAGTGCGAACTCCTGCACCTTGACGATTTTTTCCCCATTGGCCTTGCTTAACGAGCCGCCGTAGACGGTGAAATCCTGGCTGTAGACGGCGATCTGGCGGCCGTCGACGGTCCCGTAGCCGGAAACGACGCCGTCGCCCAGGGGCCGCTTCTTCTCCATTCCGAAGGAGGTGGACCGATGGGCGGCCAGTGCATCAAACTCGACGAAGGAGCCCGGGTCGACCAGCATTTCGATACGTTCGCGTGCCGTGCCCTTGCCGCGGGAGTGCTGCCGCTCGATGGGCGCGGGGCCGACAGGCTCCAGTGACTCGGCCCGCCGGTTGTGGAAATCGGCGATTTTGCCGGCTGTGGTGTGCAGATCAAGTTCCGTGTCGTTGCTCATTTATTCTCCGGATCTCCACATCGTCGGCAGCGGAATCGCTCTTAAGTAGGTTTCGTACAAAAATAACCGTTTCCATGTCAGTCTAGTGAGCCTTTCGCCGTGTCCAGCTGTAGAAACCCTACAATTTCCGCTGAACGTGGTTTTCCGGTTACCGGTCAGTAACATTGAGCCGCTGTTTTCGATTATCGTGGAGCCATGACCGCACGCGATGACGCCCAGTCCACCGGAACAGCCGCCACGTTGAAGGGCAAAACCGTCCTGATGTCCGGAGGCAGCCGCGGCATCGGGCTCGAGATAGCACGCCGGGCTGCGCAGGACGGGGCCAACATCGTGTTGATGGCCAAAACCGCCGAGCCGCATCCGAAACTCGAAGGCACCGTCTACACGGCGGCAGAGGAATTGACATCGGCGGGTGGTGAAGCCTTGCCGTTGGTTGGCGATGTCCGCAAGGAGGGCGACGTACGGGGCGCCGTCGATGCTGCCCTTGACCGCTTCGGCGGGATCGACATCGTCATCAATAACGCCTCTGCGATAGATCTGTCCAACACCACGGACATTGACATGAAGAGCTATGACCTGATGGCCGATATTAACGTCCGCGGTACCTTCATGCTGTCGAAATTCAGCATTCCGGCCCTGAGCCGTGCCGCGAATCCGCACATCCTGACGTTGTCCCCGCCGCTCAATCTGTCGCCAAAGTGGGCCGGCGCCCATCTGCCCTACACGATGGCCAAGTACGGAATGAGCCTGACCACCTTGGGGCTGGCGGAGGAGCTCAAGGACGACGGCATTGGCGTGAACTCGCTGTGGCCTTGCACGCTGATTGACACCGCCGCCATCCGGAATATGCCCGGCGGCGCGCAGATCGTCAAGGGAGCCCGGGGTCCGGCGATCATGGCCGATGCAGCGCATGCGGTGCTGACCAGGGAAGCCCGGATCACCACGGGAAACTTCTTCACTGACGAGCAGGTTTTGACCGAGGAAGGCGTCATCGACTTCACCGGATACAGCCTGGGCGCTTCCAGCACGGAACTGGTTCCCGACATCTTCCTCTGATTCCTCTGACATACAGGCCGTCCGCCGGCCGGGAATCCCCGCGGCGGGCAACGTCCTGCGTAAGATCGTGGGTATGAGTAACCGCTTCGCTGACCTTGACCGCCCCGGGCTGGATGCCGTGCAGCTGCGGTCGTCGCTCGCAGGAGGTCACGGACCCTTCGCCCGGTTCGAAGGCGTCGAGGAGACCGGTTCCACCAACGCCGATCTTGCCGCCAGCGCGGCGGATGACCCCGAAGCCTGGCCGGACCTGAGCGTGCTGGTGGCCGAACACCAGACCGCTGGCAGGGGAAGGCTGGACAGGGAGTGGATCGCTCCGGCCAGGTCCTCCGTGTCGGTAAGCGTGCTGCTGCGGCCGCGGGGAACCGGCGGCGGTCAGTTGCCGCCGGAATCGTTGGCCTGGCTGTCCCTGCTCGCCGCTACGGCGCTGACCCGGACACTCTCGGAGCGGGCCGGGGTCACGGCGCAGCTGAAATGGCCCAACGACGTGCAGATCGGTGGCCGGAAGGTTGCCGGCGTGCTGGCGCAGGTGGTTCCGGCGCCACCGGGCGGGGAGCCGGCCGTCGTCGTCGGGACCGGACTTAACGTCAGTATTGCTGCGCACGAACTTCCACACCCCAATACCACCTCGTTGCTGATCGAGCGGGCATCCACGACCAACAGGAATATCCTCCTGAAGGCATACCTGCGTTCCTTCGGCGAACTTTACCGGCAGTTCTGTGCCGTGAACGGCGATCCCGAGGCGGTGCTCGACCGCAGTTTTTCCTTGCGGCAGCTGGCAGCCAAGCAGATGGTGACCATCGGCCAACAGGTCCGGGCGGAGCTGCCCGGCGGCAATGACCTGATTGGCATCGCAGAGGGCATCGACCGTTCCGGGGCATTGCTGATCCGCGACGACGGCGGCACCGTGCATCCGGTCTCGGCCGGCGACATTGTGCATTTGCGGCCGCACGAAGCATAAATGCGCCGCACCAATGACAGCGGGAGACAGCAGTAGTGGGATATGAGCTCGCTCCGGGGGAGCGCGTCATCCTGCTGACGCGCCCACAGCCCGGATCGTTGGCCTGGCCCGCAGTGTTGTTCATCCTGATACCCGCCGGGTGCACCTTTGCCGCCGGCTGGCTGACCCGCAACCAAGGCACGTTCGACGCCGGCGTCCGCGCCTGGATGCCTGCCGCGATGATGGCGATTACCGGCGTCGGGCTGGTCCTTTTACTGCTGTATTGTCTGCGTCCTCTGCTAGGTTGGCTGGGAACCCGCTACGTTCTGACCAGCCGGAGGTTGATCAGCCGCCGGGGGCTGCTGCGCCGGAACGAACTTCAAAGTCCGCTGGTGGCGGTCCAGCAGCTGGGAATGCAGCAATCGTTGCGGCAGCGTGCATTACGCTCCGGGAATATATCGATCGATCTGGGGAACGGCCGGCGCACCACATACGTTGACGTACCGGAGGTGGCCCGTTTCCGGAACATAGTCCTGCAGACCATCGAGGACCTGCCGCAGACGGCCATGTTTAACGGGCTGGATTTCCGTCATGAGATTGATCAGAGTCAGGACAGCTGGGACGGGACTCTGCGCGAGCCCGGACAGGATGGCGATACGTGGACAGATGGGACGGGGCGATGAACGACGAGGAGTCCGCAGCGGTGCCGCCGGAGACCGGCGAACTGGATACACCGGACCGGGACGGAGCCGACACTCATCCGGATATGTTCAAAACCGGTCCGCTGCCTGCACAGGCGGCCGCTGAGTACAGATCCGCAGATAACGCGGCTGCTGAAGCGAAACCCAGTAATCCGGACCGGGATGCTATCCGCGCGCTCGAAATCGAGCTGCTGGGCGCGGAACGTACCCTCCGTCGACGGGAAATTGCTGCCGGCGCGGGGGTATCCCTGCTGTCTGCCCGTAAACTCTGGCGCGCCATGGGATTCCCCAACCTGGCCGACGACGACGTCGCCTTCACCACCAACGACCTGGACGCGTTGAACACCGTCATCGGGCTGGTCCGTGAGGACAAGCTCACGGAGGAAGCAACAATTTCCATCGCCCGGTCGATCGGCCAAATGACCGACCGGATGGTGGTGTGGCAGGTCGAGGCGCTGATCGAAGACATGGTCGTTCAGCGGGGCATTTCCGACGCCGAGGCACGCAAGGAGCTGATCTCCGAGCTGCCCAACCTGATCGAACCGATGGAGAAAATACTGCGGTATGCCTGGCGCCGGCAGCTCAATGCCGGCGTGCAGCGGCTCGCGCTCAGGGCGGAATCCGGCCTGGAATCGAGCGAGCACGGCCGGGAAGGCGACGAAGACGATGCGCCGCTGCCGCTGGCCCGCGCCGTCGGATTCGCCGACCTGGTCTCCTATACCAGCTTGTCCCGGCAAATGAATGAACGGACTCTGGCCCAGCTGGTCCAGCGCTTCGAGAACAAATGCGCGGAGATTATTTCGGTTGGCGGCGGACGGCTGGTCAAGACCATCGGGGACGAAGTGCTGTTCAACGCCGAAAGCCCCGAAGCCGGTGCCGAGATCTCTCTGGCCCTGGCGCGCACCTTCGCCGAGGATGAAGTGCTGCCGGACGCGAGAGTTTCCATGGTCTGGGGGCGGGTCCTGTCCAGGCTTGGCGATATCTACGGGCCAACCGTGAACCTTGCCTCGAGACTGACCTCGCTCGCCGAACCCGGGACGGTGCTGACCGATGCTTCAACCGCCGCAACGCTGAGCCAGAACGACAGATTCGTCCTGGTTCCGCAGAAGGTCCGGACCGTACGCGGCTTCGGGCAAGTCCACCCGGTTACGCTGGCCAGGGGCTCCGGTGAAGGTTTAATTGTCGATTAGCAGCCTTTTTCCTTGGCCGGGATCATGGATCTGGCAGTATGGCAGTAGCCGACTAATGATGGTTCTTGGCTGACCATAAAGGATGTGATGCACCGGTGCCCGCCAACCCCGAGGTACCCAGTGCCGTGTGTGCTGTGACGCTATGATTCCGACGAACGCTTCCGGGCTGCCTCCGCATCGTGCAAAGCTGACTTGGGGATACAGCACTGACCGTGGGACGCGCCGGGAACTCAACGAAGATTCGCTGCTGGCCCACGATCCGATATTCGCCGTTGCCGACGGAATGGGCGGACACGAAGCAGGCGAAGTCGCCAGCGGAATCTGCGTACAGGTGCTGGGCGGCCATCCCCTGGTCGCCTCCAGAGGGCGCCGGCTGGCGGCCCATGAACTGGAACAGATCATCGACGACGCCGACGCCGGCATCCGCGAGGCTACCGAGTCGCGGGCGGGAACGACATTGTCGGGCGTAGTTGTCGTCGAAGAAGGAAACACACTGGGTTGGCTGGTCTTCAATGTGGGCGATTCCCGGACCTACCGTCTCAACTCGGCAGGCCTGCAGCAGATCAGCGTGGACCACTCTGAGGTCCAGGAGCTGGTGGACATGGGCCGGATAACTAAACAGGAGGCGCTCGTGCATCCCCGCCGGCATGTTGTGACGAGGGCACTCGGAACCGGGCCAAAAGCTGTACCGGACTTGACCTTGCTGCCGGTGCAGAACGGTGACCGGATCCTCATCTGCTCTGATGGGCTGACCGGTGAAGTGGACCACGAGCAGATACACCGGATCATGACTGAACTCCGACATCCGCAGGACGCCGCGGACTCACTTGTGCAGGCCGCCTTGAGGGCGGGTGGCCGCGACAATATCACCGCTGTGGTGGTTGAGGCGTCGGATTAACCGAAGACCCGAAACCGAGGGGAAAACGTCGGGACAATAGGGCAAGATGGGACTGTGAGCACAGATGTGGAGCAACAGTCTGAACCGCCCAGTGAGGCCCTGCGCGCCGAATACGATGAACTGGCCGAAGCGGTGCGCAAACACCGTTTTGCCTACTACCAGGAGGACGCGCCGACTGTTTCCGACACGGAGTTCGATGAGCTCTACCGCCGGCTGGAAGAGCTCGAAGGCCTGCATCCGGAACTGAAATCCAATGACTCTCCCACGCAGGAGGTCGGCGGTGCCGTGTCCGCTGCCTTTAGCCCGGTGGAGCATTTGCAGCGGATGTACAGCCTCGAGGACGTTTTTTCCATTGAGGAGCTGAATGCATGGCTGACCCGGGCGCAGGCGAGTGTGGAGAAACTGGGCGGCGGACACGCCGGCAAGCTTAAGTGGCTGACCGAGTTGAAGATCGATGGCCTGGCCATCAGCCTGCTCTACAGGAATGGCGAACTGTTGCGGGCGGCCACCAGGGGCGATGGAAACGTCGGTGAGGACGTCACCCATAACGTTCTGACGATCAAGGACATACCACGCAAGCTCAAGGGGGGCGACCATCCGGCCGAGATGGAAATCCGCGGCGAAGTGTTCATCCCGTCCAAGGCCTTCGTCGTACTCAACGAGGGCATGATCGAAGCCGGAAAGCCGCCGTTTGCCAATCCGCGCAACGCCGCTGCAGGTTCACTGCGCCAGAAGGACCCGGAGACGACGGCGAAGCGCCCGTTGAGCATGTACGTCCACGGCATCGGTTCACGGGAGGGGCTCAGCGCGGCGAGCCAGTCCGGAACGTATGACCTGCTGGAAGGTTGGGGCCTGCCGGTTTCGCCCTACGCCAAGGTCCTCAATGACGAGGATGCCGTCCTGGAGTTCATCGAGTACTACGGCAGCCACCGGCACGATCTGCGGCATGAAATTGACGGAATCGTCATCAAAATTGATGATTTTGCCACCCAGCGCGCCGTTGGCTATACCTCGAGGGTGCCGCGGTGGGCGGTGGCGTATAAGTATCCTCCCGAGGAGGTCCATACAAAGCTGCTCGACATCCAGGTCAATGTCGGGCGGACGGGGCGGGTGACTCCCTTTGGCCTGATGCAACCCATCAAGGTGGCAGGTTCCACAGTCGAAATGGCGACGCTGCATAACCAGGATGTGGTGAAGGCCAAGGGTGTGCTGATCGGCGACACCGTTGTTCTGCGCAAAGCCGGCGACGTCATCCCCGAAATCGTCGGTCCGGTGGTGGCACTGCGGGATGGCAGCGAACGCGAATTCGTGATGCCAACGCACTGCCCGTCCTGCGGAACCCTGCTGGCACCGGCCAAGGAGGGCGACGTCGATATCCGTTGCCCCAATGCCCGGTCCTGCCCCTCCCAACTGCGCGAGCGTATCTTCCACCTCGCCGGCCGCGGCGGCTTCGACATTGAGGCACTCGGCTGGGAAGCCGCCGTCGCACTGGCCGGACCGGTGGAGCCGGAGACACCGCCATTGAGAACCGAGGCCGATCTCTTTGACCTGCAGGTCGAAGACCTCGCACCCGTGAAGATCGAGCGGGAGAAACGGTCCAAAGGCGCCCCCACGGGCGAGCGGGAACTGGTTCCCTACTTCTATTCGAAGGGGTCACCCAAAAAGCCGTCGGGGCCATCCGCCAACACCCGCAAACTCTTCGAGGAACTGGAGAAGGCTAAAACGCAGCCGCTCTGGCGTGTGTTGGTGGCGCTCTCCATCCGCCATGTCGGCCCCACGGCGGCACGCGCCCTGGCCACGGCGTTTGGTTCGATGCAGGCGATCCGCGATGCAAGCGAGGAACGGCTGGCAGACGTCGACGGCGTCGGCCACACGATAGCGGCGGCGCTCACGGAATGGTTCGCCGAGGATTGGCACCGCGAAATTGTAGACAAGTGGACCGCCGCGGGAGTACGGATGGAGGACGAGGCGGACGAAAATGTTCCGCGCACGCTCGAAGGACTCACTATCGTCGTGACCGGGACATTGGAGAATTTCAGCCGGGACGAGGCCAAGGAGGCGATCATCATCCGCGGTGGCAAGGCGTCGGGATCGGTATCGAAGAAGACCGACTACGTGGTGGCCGGTGACAGCGCCGGCACCAAACGGGACAAGGCAGAATCGCTTGGCCTGGCGGTGCTGGACGAAGACGGCTTCCGGAAACTTCTGGCGGAGGGACCTGCATGAGCGGGACGGAGATAACCGACGAACTGCTCGAGGTCGCGCAAGCAGCGGCACAGGCGGGAGCGGACGTCCTGTCGCGCCGGAACGCCGCTGAGCTGAACGCCATCAACAAGAGTGGCGACGGCGACTGGGTCACCTCCTTCGACATCGCCGCCGAAGAGGCAGTGCGCGGAGTAATCACGGCCGCCCGGCCCGATGATGCCATCACCGGGGAGGAACTGGGAACCAGCCTCGCCGAAAACTTCTCCGGCATCAGGTGGTCCATCGACCCCTTGGACGGCACGACCAACTTCATCCGCAACATCGTCTACTACTGCACCTCGGTGGCAGCCTGCGACGCCGACGGAAACTGGCTCGCCGGCGTCGTCAATGCCCCTGCCCTCCGGCGGACGTACTGGGCCACCCGTGCCGGCGGTGCATGGCTGAACGAGAATGGAACGACCCGCCGGCTGCCCGGACCGGTTCTGGCGCGCAGGGGCGGCATCCTGGGCACAGGATTCTCCTATGACGAGGAAACCCGGGCCGAGCAGGTCAAGGATTTCCTGCCGATGATGAAGGGCCTGTCGGATATGCGCCGGCTCGGTTCGGCCGCGCTGGATTTGTGCATGGTCGCCGACGCCACCCTGGACGCCTATGGCGAACGCGGACTCAACGAACACGATTGGGCAGCCGGAGCCTTGATCGCCGAGGAATCTGGTGCCTGGGTGCATCGGCCGAAGCTCGCATCGCCGTTGGACGGAGGGCCGTCCGAGCCCGACCGGCTGGCAGCCTGGGTCGCCGCCTCGGCAACGGACCTGTCGGGGAGATTTCCGATATGACCACCAGTTGGCAGCAGGTAGCGGCCGCCCGGAACGCGGACGGCAGCCAGTACTGGCGTGCGGCCTGAGAAAGTGATGATCGATATGAAAGTCCGTGTCCGCCCCGCCAGGAAAAAGGATTACGACGACGTCAAACGAATCACTGCCGCGGCCTACGTGGGCGCCGGGTTCGTCGATGCGGACGATCAGAGTTACCTGCCGGTGCTCACGAATATCGCGCACCGGGCCGAACACGCCCTGTTATGGATCGCCGAGGTCGACCGCAGCATCAAAGGTGCGGTGACCGTAGGGGAGCCGGGTTCAGAATACGCGGAGATCGCCGCCGACGGTGAGCTCGAGTTCCGGATGCTCGCCGTCGACCCCAATGTCCAGCGCAGCGGCATCGGCCGCGCCCTGGTGCAGGCCGTCGTCGAACATGCGCGGACGCTGGAGGAAATCAACGCCGTGGTGCTTTCGAGTGAGGAGAGCATGAACGGCGCGCACCGGCTCTATGCCTCAATGGGTTTTGAAAGAGTGCCGGAGCGGGACTGGGCGGTTGATGAATATGATGTCCGGCTGCTCGTTTTCCGGCTTGATTTGGAAACCTTGGCATCCGATTAGACTGGAATAACAAACCGTTCACTTCTGCACAGGAGATTCATGTCTACCCTTCGCCGTGAGCAAGTCGCGCATCTGGCGCGCCTGGCCCACATTGATATGGCCGACGATGAGCTGGACCGGATGGCCGGTGAGCTTGACGTGATCGTTGATTCGATCAAATCGATCAGTGAAGCCGCCGGAGACGACGTCCCCGCCACCTCGCACCCGATCCCGCTGGCGAACGTCTACCGCGAGGATGTGGTGGGTGAGACGTTGACCAACGAGGAAGCATTGTCCGGTGCCCCGGACTCCGCCGATGGGCGCTTCAAGGTTCCGGCGATTCTGGATGAGGACTAAAACGTGAGTGAACTAATCAATAACAGCGCCGCAGAACTGTCCGGCAAGCTGGCCGCGGGGGAGGTCACCGCCGTCGAACTGACGCAGGCCCATCTCGACCGGATTGCCGCCGTCGACGGCTCCATCAACGCTTTCCTGCACGTCAATACGGACGAAGCGCTCGCCGTCGCCGCCGAGGTCGACGCCGCACGCTCCAAGGGTGAAGAGCTGCATCCGCTGGCCGGTGTGCCGATCGCCGTGAAGGACCTGATTGTCACCAAGGGACAGCCGACGACGGCGGGCTCCCGGATGCTGGACGGCTGGCTCAGCCCGTACGACGCAACGGTTGTCCGGAAGATCCGGGCGGCGAAAATGCCGATGCTGGGCAAGACCAACCTGGACGAGTTCGCGATGGGTTCCTCCACCGAGCACTCGGCCTTCGGACCCACCCGCAACCCCTGGAACCTGGACCGGATCCCCGGCGGATCCGGCGGTGGGTCGGCTGCCGCCGTCGCCGCCTTCGAAGCGCCGTTGGCATTGGGCACGGACACCGGTGGTTCAATCCGCCAGCCCGGCGCGATGACCGGAACCGTCGGCGTGAAGCCCACCTATGGCGGAGTGTCCCGCTACGGTGCGATTGCCATGGCCTCCTCGCTGGACCAGATCGGACCGGTAACCCGGACGGTGCTGGACTCCGCGCTGCTGCATGAACTCATCGGCGGCCATGACCCGGCCGATTCCACCTCATTGACCGATCCGGTCGGACCCTTGGTCGAGGCGGCCAAAATGGGCAATGTGTCCGGACTGCGTATCGGCGTCATCAAGGAACTCAACGGCGAAGGCTACCAGGACGGTGTCCGGGAGAAGTTCCAGGAATCGCTGGAGCTGCTGCGCGGCGCCGGCGCGGAAATCGTCGAGGTCTCCTGCCCGAACTTCGACCACGCACTCGGCGCGTACTACCTGATCATGCCCTCGGAAGCCTCCAGCAACCTGGCCAAATACGACGGCGTCCGCTTCGGCAACCGGGTGCTGCCCGAAGGTCAGACGACGATCGAACGGGTCATGGGCGCCACCCGGGAGGCCGGTTTCGGCGACGAGGTCAAGCGGCGCATCATCCTCGGAACCTACGCCCTGTCGGCCGGCTACTACGACGCCTACTACGGCTCGGCGCAGAAGGTCCGTACGCTGATCCAGCGTGACTTTGATGCGGCCTTCTCCAAGGTCGATGTCTTGATCTCGCCGACGGCGCCGACCACCGCGTTCAAGCTGGGGGAGAAGCTCGAGGACCCACTGGCGATGTACCTGAACGACGTTGCCACCATTCCGGCAAACCTGGCAGGTGTGCCAGGGCTGTCGCTGCCCGGCGGACTGGCCGAGGAGGATGGCCTGCCGGTCGGAATCCAGCTCCTGGCTCCGGTCCGCGAGGACGCCCGGCTGTACCGGGTGGGCGCGGTGCTCGAAACGATGCTGGAAGAGAAGTGGGGCGGACCGTTGCTGGCCCAGGCCCCGGAGCTGGCTGAGGGCCGGCTGCAGACCGAAGGAGCAAAGTAGATGGCAACCGCCACAGAACAGATCGTGTCCTTCGACGACGCCATCGCCAGGTACGACCCGGTGCTCGGTTTCGAGGTCCACGTCGAGCTCAACACCAAGACCAAAATGTTCTCGTCTGCCCCCAACGTCTTCGGCGACGAGCCCAACACGAACGTGACGCCGGTGTGCCTCGGCCTGCCGGGCGTGCTGCCGGTAGTGAACAAGCAGGCGGTTGAGTACTCCATCAAGATCGGGCTCGCGCTCGGCTGCAAAATCGCCGAATCCTGCACATTCGCCCGTAAGCAGTACTTCTACCCGGATACGCCAAAGAACTTCCAGACCTCCCAATACGACGATCCGATCTGCTTCGACGGCGCCATCGATATTGAACTCGAGGACGGCACCGTCTTCACCGTCGAAATCGAACGCGCCCACATGGAAGAGGACGCGGGCAAGCTCACCCACATGGGCGGCGCCACCGGCCGGATCCAGGGCGCCGAATACTCGCTGGTGGACTACAACCGCTCCGGCATACCGCTGGTGGAGATCGTGACCAAGCCGATTGAAGGCGCCGGTGCGCGGGCGCCGGAACTGGCGAAGGCCTACGTCGCCGCTATCCGCGAGATCGTGAAGAACCTGGACGTTTCAGACGCCCGGATGGAACGCGGCAACGTGCGCTGCGACGCCAACGTGTCGCTGCGCCCGTATGGGCAGGAGAAGTTCGGGACACGTTCCGAGACGAAGAACGTGAACTCCCTCCGTTCGGTCGAACATGCTGTCCGGTTCGAGATCCAGCGCCAGGCGGCACTGCTCGACGAGGGTGGTTCAGTGGTCCAGGAGACCCGGCACTGGCACGAGGATACGCGTTCGACGACGTCGGGCCGGCCCAAATCCGACGCCGACGACTACCGGTACTTCCCGGAGCCGGACCTGGTACCTGTCGTCACCACCAAGGAATGGATCGAGGAACTCCGGTCGCAACTGCCCGAGCCACCGGCGGAACGGCGCAAGCGACTGCAGGAGGCCTGGGGCTACTCCGGTGAGGAATTCCGGGACGTCGTCAACGCCGGTCTGATGGACTCAATCGAGGAAACCATCGCTGCCGGGGCAAGTCCCGCCGTCGCCCGTAAATGGTGGATGGGCGAGGTCTCCCGCCGTGCCAAGGTCGCTGAAGTCGACCCGTCGGAGCTGGGCGTAACCCCGGCGACGATCATTGAGCTGAACGAGCTCATACAGTCCGGCAAGATCAACGACAAGCTGGCCCGCCAGGCCCTCGACGGTGTACTGGCCGGCGAAGGCACCCCGACCGAGGTCGTGGAGCAGCGCGGGCTCGCCGTCGTCTCGGATGACACCGCCCTGCTCCAAGCGATCGACGGTGCGCTGGCGGCGCAGCCGGACGTGGCGGACAAGATCCGTGGCGGCAAGGTCCAGGCGGTGGGCGCCATCGTCGGAGGCGTGATGAAAGCGACCCGTGGCCAAGCGGACGCAGGACGTGTCCGGGAGTTGATCCTGGAACGTCTCGGCGTCCATGGCTAACGTTCCCGCCGCGGAAATTGACGTCAGTGAGCAACTGGTCCGCCTGTTGCTCACTGACCAGCATCCGGATTTGGCGGACCTCCCGCTGGAGCAGGTCGCGAACGGCTGGGACAACGTCATCTTCCGGCTCGGAACAGACCTGACTGTCCGCGTTCCCCGGCGGCAGCAGGCCGCGCAATTGATCCTGAATGAACAGAACTGGCTGCCGGTCTTCGACAATTGGGTCAGTGTGCAGATCCCGGTTCCGCTGAGGGTGGGGGAGCCGACCTCGTACTATCCGTGGTGGTGGTCGGTCTGCCCTTGGTTCGGGGGCCGGCTCGCCTCGGAGGTGTCCAGGGCCGGCCGTACCGGGATGGCTGAAGAACTTGCCGGTTTCCTGATTGAATTGCACCGTCCAGCGCCGCCGGATGCACCTGCCAACCCCGTCCGTGGCGTGCCGCTGGCCACCCGCCATGCCGCCGTCCTTCAGCGGCTGGAAAGTGGCGTGATCCC
>NZ_KI914647.1:15578-19765 GCF_000520495.1 Arthrobacter sp. H14 | reverse complement strand
CCCGCCATGCCGCCGTCCTTCAGCGGCTGGAAAGTGGCGTGATCCCGGACGCCGCGGATGTTGCAAGCCTATGGGACGAGTTGAGCGCTGCTCCTGCCTGGACCGGACGGCCGCTCTGGCTGCACGGAGACTCGCATGCGGCCAATATTCTGTGCTCCGGCGGAAGGCTGAGCACGGTAATCGATTTCGGCGACCTCACCGCAGGCGACCCCGCCACCGATTTGGCAACCGCGTGGCTGACTTTCGATGCCGAAGGCCGGAGACGCTTCCAACGCCGCATTGCTCAGGCGGTTGAGGTTGACGCGGACACCTGGCGGCGCGCACGCGCATGGGCGCTGTCCATGTCGACCGCGATGCTCGCGGCCTCCGACGACCACCCGGGCATGCGCTCTCTGGGCGAAGAATCACTGCAGCAGGTTCTGGCTTAGTCCTCTCAGGACCGACGGAACTCCGCGCGCCAGAGTCCTAAGGGGCTGGGGGAGGCATAGTCCGGGAGCCCCTCGATAGACACGGCCGACAACCCATCCGTGCCGAACGCCTCGATCTCCGGCTGGGTCAGTGGCCAGGGCGGGCCGTCGTCGTCGCCCTTTTCGGCGATGGCCTGGATGGCCAGCAGGATCCCGCCCGGGGCTACCAATGACCGGACGCCGGCAGTGAGTCCGCCGCGGACCCTGCGATTCACTGCCTGGACGGTGAAGATCTCGACAACCAGATCGAAGGCACTGATCCAATCGCGCGGCAGGTCGAGCAGGTTCCCGACGGCGTAAGTCACTGCTGACCCCGGGTTCCGGGCGCGGGCTGCGGCGATCGCGGCGGGGGAGATGTCGAACGCCGTCGTTTCGTAGCCGAGCAGGGACAGGTGCTCGGCATCGGCCCCGAGCCCGCACCCGACGACGACGGCGGTGCCGCTCGCAGTTCCCAAGTCGGGGCTGTTGGGCCATGCGGCCAGTGCCGGGTGCGGGTCGTCCCGATCCCACGGCATCGTGACGGCTCCGTCCTTGGCCGACGCCCAGAGCGGCTCGAACCATCCGGTCGGGTCGGAAGGGTCAGCGTTACCGAGAAGCGCGGTCTCGGCCTGCCAGGAACGGGGCTCAGCCATAGCGCCGACGGTAGTCACGCGTGGGGAGCCCGTCAAGCGTTCGGTGTAGAAAGTATTGATAGCGTAGAGCCGGGCAACGAGGCCCGAGGGGTGGTACGAAAGGGATGTATCAGTGAAAGCGCTTTATAAGTCCGGCGCGCAGCCGGGATTCGAATTGGTGGACCGGCCGGAGCCGGAACCCGGTCCCGGTGAAGTGAAGATCAAGGTGATGACGACCGGCATCTGCGGCACTGATTTGCACATTCAGTCCTGGGACAGTTGGGCGCAAAGCACCATCAACGCGCCACTGATTCCCGGCCACGAGTTCTATGGCGAGGTGGTCGAAACCGGCGACGGCGTGCACAATACCAAGGTCGGCGACCGCGTCTCGGGCGAGGGCCACATAGTCTGCGGCATGTGCCGTAACTGCCGGGCCGGCCGGCGCCAGCTGTGCATCCACACGGTCAGCGTCGGGGTGCAGCGCGACGGCGCTTTTGCCGAGTACGTCGTGATCCCGGAAACGAACGCCTGGATTCAAGACGAGCGGATCACACCAGCGCTCGGCGCCATCTTCGATCCGCTGGGCAACGCCGTCCACACGGCACTGAAATTTCCGGTCACCGGCGAGGATGTACTTATTACTGGCGCTGGGCCGATCGGACTGATGGCTGCCGCCGTCGTACGCCATGTCGGGGCGCGCTTCATTGTCATCACCGATGTCAGCGAACCGCGCCTGGAACTGGCACAGTCCATGGGCGTGGACCTGCCCATTAATGTGGCGAGGACGAAGATCCGTGATGCGCAGCAGAGCATGGGGATGGCCGAAGGGTTCGATATCGGGCTCGAGATGAGCGGACACCCGACGGCGCTGCCGGAGATGATTGCAAATATGAACCATGGCGGCCGGATCGCCATGCTGGGTCTGCCGGCGTCGTCGATTGATATTGACTGGGCCACCGTGGTCACCCACATGCTCACTCTGCAGGGGATTTACGGTCGGGAGATGTATGAAACCTGGTATGCCATGAGCGCCATGCTGCAAAGCAGTGATTGGTTGCATGACGCGATTTCCAGTGTCATCACCGACCAATTGCCGGCGGGCGACTGGGAGAAGGGTTTCGAAGCCGCGCGCAATGGTGTGGGCGGCAAGGTTGTGCTGGACTGGACCCAGCTCTAGAACCGCGACGGATCGACAGGAGAAGCAATGTATTCAGCTATGAAGGAAGACCTGCAGTCCGAGCTGGAGGCGATCCGCGAAGCCGGACTGTTCAAGGCCGAGCGGAGCATCAGCTCGCCGCAGTCCAGCCACATCCGGGCGGGGCAGCCGGGGGCGGAGCCGGCCGAGGTGCTCAATTTCTGCGCCAACAACTACCTGGGCTTGGCCGACCACCCGGAGATCATCGCCGCCGCCAAGGAAGCCATGGACGAACGCGGATTTGGCATGGCCAGCGTCCGGTTCATCTGCGGAACCCAGGACCAGCACCTGCTGCTCGAACAGCGGGTCTCCGAATTCCTCGGCACGGATGACACCATCCTCTTCTCTTCCTGTTTCGATGCCAATGGTGGTGTCTTCGAGTCACTTTTTGGCCCCGATGATGCGGTTATTTCCGATGCGCTGAACCACGCCTCGATCATCGACGGCATCCGGCTCTGCAAAGCCAAACGGTACCGGTACAAGAACCGGGACATGGCCGATCTTGAGGCCCAGTTGCAGGCCGCGGCGGAGCAGGAACGATCCGACGGGTCGAAAGGCGCTCGGCGGACGATCATCGTGACCGACGGGGTGTTCTCGATGGACGGCTACCTTGCCCCGTTGGAGGCGATCTGCGACCTGGCGGATAAGTACGATGCGCTTGTCATGGTCGACGATTCGCATGCCGTCGGGTTCATGGGCGATACCGGCGCAGGAACACCCGAGCACGCGGGGGTGGGCGACCGGGTCGATATTTTCACCGGAACCTTCGGCAAGGCACTTGGCGGTGCCTCCGGAGGATATGTGGCAGGGCGCGGCGAGATCGTCGCCATGCTGCGGCAGAAGGCGCGGCCGTACCTGTTCTCCAACAGCCTGGCGCCGTCCATCGTGGCCGCCACGCTGAAGGCGCTGGATCTCGTCGTCAACAGCGGCGAACTCCGGAGCAGTCTCCAGGAAAACGCGGCGCATTTCCGGTCACGGATGGCGGAGGAAGGCTTTGAGCTGCTCGAAGGGGAGCACGCCATCATCCCGGTCATGTTCGGCGACGCCGTTATAGCTGGCAAAGTGGCCGACGAAATGCTCCGGAACGGAGTCTACGTAACGGCCTTCAGCTATCCCGTCGTTCCAAAAGACGCCGCCAGGATCAGGGTCCAGCTTTCCGCCGCCCACAGCCCGGAGGACATCGAAAACTGCGTCAAAGCGTTTGTGGCCAGCCGGGACGCGGTGAAGGCTGGCTCGGTCGGAGATAACTAAAAGGTTCGGCGATACCATAACCCCTATGGCTGAAAACTGTGACGTTCTGATTGTCGGCGGTGGCATTGCCGGGCTGTCGCTTGCCGCCCGGCTGGGCCGTGAATGCAGTGTGGCGCTGGTCGAGGCGGAAAGCTCGCTGGCTTACCACACCTCCTCGCGTTCGGCCCGGCAGATGCAGCCCAGCCACGGGCCGTGGCCGATCCGCCAGCTGACCGAACGGTCCATCGAGCAGGTTGACGGAATCTCCGGCGAGATTGGCCGCCGGATCCTCAGCCCCAGGCCGCTGATGTTCATCGGCAGCACCGAGGACGTTGAAGTTAAACTGTCCGGCAACGACGTGTTGGTGCCGATTTCCACGGCCGAAGCCCTGCAACGGAGTCCGGATCTTCGTCCGGAAGCATTCGAAGCGGTCGCGCTGGATGAATCCGCGCTGCAGGTTGAAGTCGATGTGCTGGTCGACTATTACCGTGACCGGGCGTTGGAAGCGGGGGTGCAGATCCACTGCGACGCACCGGTGCATACTGCCCAGCAGGTCGGTGCCGGGTGGGTGGTAGGTGCCGGGGATGAGGCGTTCAAGACCCGTACGGTCGTCAATGCTGCAGGAGCGTGGGCAGACCCGCTGGCGGTTATCTTCGGTGTCCGAACCCTGGGCTTGGAGCCGTA
>NZ_KI914647.1:11255-15478 GCF_000520495.1 Arthrobacter sp. H14 | reverse complement strand
GCCGTCGTCAATACGCGGGAACCGGTCACCGAGGACGGACATATGATCCTGGCGGCAGACGGCAGCTTCTACTATCGGCCGGATGGAGCGCAGTTGCTGGTATCGCCCTGTGAAGCCGTGCCCAGCAGAGCTCAGGATGCCAAGCCCGTTGCCGCCGACGTCGAGCGGCTGATGGAGAAAGTCAATGCGGTAACTACACTCGGCCTGACGAGTGTGGACAGGGCCTGGACGGGTCTGCGTACTGAGCGCGCGGGCGGAATGCCGGTGGTCGGCTTCGACGAGGAGGCGCCGCACTTTTTCTGGCTCGCGGGGCAGGCCGGATATGGCATCCAGACGTCCTGGGCGATGGCGGATCTGGCAGCGGGTCTGATCATGGGCACCATTGACAATACTGACCCGATTGCCGCGGCCTTGTCACCACTGAACTAGGTACCCGTACGGCAATCCCCATGCCGCGACGCCGAACTAAGATGTCGCGCCGGATCAGGCCCTTGGGCAGGCGCCTTTGGTCGGGGCCGGCTCAGCTATTGGACTCCGCTGTCCGGCGGCGCCAACTGGAAGTTCCGCTGTTCATCCACCGACTCGACTCCCTCGGCCGATTCCAGGTCCGGGCGCCGGTCCTCGGGCAGCGACCCGGTGATGATGCCGATGTTATCGAGCACCTGCTCCACGTGCATTCCCTTGGCGCGCAGGACACTCGCGACGTCTCCGATCACGCGGAGATGTTCCTGATCGACCGTCACGGTGATGTGGATCATGACTCCATGATACGTCTGCGGAACCGGCTACTGTGGCGCCAGGACCAGCCCTGCTCCGACGTCGACGGAGGGGGCATGCAGCCGTTGTGCTTCCTGGACTATGGTCGCCCACAACTCCAGGCCACGGTGTCCGGTCGCCCCGGCCCACAATGCCGCAATCCCGGCGGCATGCGGTGTCGCCATGCTGGTGCCGCTGATGGTCTTGTAGCGCTCGGGCATCGGCCAGGATGAGTACACCTCGAAGCCCGGTCCAGCCACGTCGACCTGCCCTCCTCTGGCAGGAGCGCTGCGCGCGGAGAAGCCGGCAAGTTTCAGCTGTTGGTTCAGAGCCGCGGTGGCAATGATGAATGGGCTGTTCGCCGGCGTGCCGACGAAGCCGAAATTGCCCGCGTCGCGTTCAGCGTTGTTTCCTGCCGCAGCGACGATGAGCGAGCCTTGCTGAAGGGCACGCCGGCCGGCGGCGGTGTAGGGCGGATGGACCTGCGCGACGTCGGCGCCGAGGGACATCGAGATCACCGCACAGTCGTTGGACACAGCCCAGTCGATGCCGGCGAGGATCCCGCCGTCGTTGCCTGACCCTGCATTACCCAGCACTTTGCCGGCAAAGATGTCGGCCTCATAGGCGACGCCGTACCGTGGGCCAGTGGATGGGCTCCTCGGGCCGCAGGCAGTACCGATGCAGTGCGTTCCATGGCCGTGTCCGTCCTGCGCGGATTCGCCGGGAGTGAAGGATTCAGCGGTGACATTGCGTCCAGCAAAGTCAGGGTGGCTGGCATCAAAGCCGGTGTCCAGGACGGCAACTTTGATGCCCTTGCCGGACTGCGGGGATGACGTTGCGCGTGTTGCCTGCAGGCCCCAGGTGGCCGTGGCCGAGTCTTCGAAGTTTGCTGGCCGATCGCCGGAACCGTTGCCTGTGTCGGCGCCGGAATCCAGCCTGGCCGTAAGATCCGCGACGCCGTCACGGTACCCGTGGGCATAAACCGACGATGAGTCCGTCAACACACGGTGCACCAGTTCCGGCACCACCGAAATGACTTTTCCCTGGCTTCCGCTGGACGCCTGCAGAGCCGCGGCTTGCTCGGCATTGGCCGATACGACCGCCATTCCCAGCGAGGCGAAGACCGTCGCGTCGGCGTCCCTGGTTTCGGAGAGGTCTGCGCCGCGGTTACGGAAATCCCGCGAGCTTGCCACGTTGGACAGACCTGCGGCCGACGACAGCACCGCGGAGGCGTCTGTGTCGGTGCCGGCGAAGATGACGATGTAGCGCCCGGTGGTTTCGGCCTCCGCGGCGGTTCCGGATCCGCCGCTTCCCGACGATGCTGCCTCGATCACGATGCTCTCCTTTGGTCGCGCCCCTCAACCCGTCCGGTCCGGCGGCGGAATGCGCGGCCACCGGTGGGCGGTCTGATCAGGATAACCGCGCCACGGGTGACCTGTCCGGTATTGCGGGCGGCCATTCGCCCGGTCCGGTCACTGCAGCGGCGTGTCCAGCACCTCATCGACGGCGTGCAGGAGTGCGCCGGAGTCAACCAATACACGGACGGCCTCGATTTCGGGTGCCAAGTAGCGGTCGGTGTCCGGTCCGGCAACCACCGCCCTGATCATCTGCCGTGCCGCCGTCGTCGCTTTTGACGTCTTGGCCTGTTCCACGCCGCCGTCGCGCATGTCCAAGGCACGTGCCGAAGTGAGGATTTCCACCGCCAGGACACGGGTCAGCCCGTCGATGGCGCGGCGCAGTTTCAGCCCGGCGCTCCAGCCCATCGATACGTGGTCCTCCTGCATTGCCGACGAGGGAATCGAGTCGACCGATGCCGGCACCGCGAGGCGCTTGAGTTCGGAAACGATCCCGGCCTGGGTGTACTGGGCAATCATGTGGCCGGAGTCGACGCCGGGGTCATCCGCGAGGAACGCATTCAGGCCATGGTTGCGGGCCGGATCCAAAAAGCGGTCCGTGCGGCGTTCGCTCATGGAGGCCAGGTCGGCGACGGCGATGGCCAGGAAGTCCAGCGCGTAACCCACCGGCGCACCGTGGAAGTTTCCGTTGGATTCGATTCGGCCATCCAGGGTGATGACGGGATTGTCGACGGCGGATGCCAGCTCGTAACCTGCCACCGATTCGACGTGCGCAAGTGTGGCCCGGACGGCGCCGTGGACCTGCGGCGCGCACCGGACGGAGTAGGCGTCCTGTACCCGGGTGAAGCCCTCCGGCCGCTGTTCATTGATCAGCGGCGAACCAGCCAGAACCGCGCGGATGTTCGCCGCGGAGGTCTTCTGGCCGGGATGCGGACGCAGCGCTTGCAGGTCTTCGGCGAACACGGCGTCCGTGCCGAGCAGACCCTCGACGGTCATGGCCGCGGACAGATCGGCGATCTTGAGCAGCCGGTGCAGGTCGGCCGAGGCCATGATCAACATCCCGAGCATGCCGTCGGTGCCATTGATCAGCGCCAGGCCCTCCTTCTCGCGGAGTTCGACCGGTTCCAGCCCGGCAGCGGAGAGGGCGTCGGCAGCGTCCATCAGTACGCCGTCGTTATTGCGCACTTCACCCTCGCCCATCAGTGCCAGCGCGCAGTGCGAAAGGGGAGCGAGGTCGCCGGAGCAGCCCAGGCTTCCGTATTCGCGGACCACCGGGGTGATGCCGGCATTCAGGATTCCCGCATAAGCCTCCGCCGTCGACGGGCGTACGCCGGTGCGGCCGGTGGCAAGCGTGGAGAGACGCAGCAGCATCAGCCCGCGGACGATCTCGCGGTCGACTTCGGCACCGCTGCTGGCCGCGTGGCTGCGGATCAGCGAGCGCTGCAGCTGCGAACGCAGATCGACGGGGATGTGTTTGGTGGCGAGTGCGCCGAAGCCAGTGGAGACGCCGTAGTGCGGCTTGTCGTCGTCGACCAGCGCCTCGATGACCGCACGGGATTCCGTCATCGCCGTCATCGACTCATCGCTCAGCCTGATCTGCGCGCCGCGCATGGTGACTGCGACGACCTCGGCCGGAGCGAGTGCTCCAACTGATACTTCGACAACGGGGGTGGTGGTCTCGGTCATCGGTACTCCTCGGGATTTGTTGGGGATGCGTTCAAGGCTACTGACAAAAATTCTTTGCCCGCGGTCTTGATATTGCTAAAGAATGAAATTACCGTTTTACTAAGTGAAATACATCTGACGCGGATCTGCAAGATCTGCACGGAAAATTCCGGTCCTCAACACGGAGCCGGCGAAGGAGAAGATCACCGTGGCAGACGCCTCAACCCGGACGGTCGAGCGGGCATTATCCCTGCTCGGCACCGTGTGCGACCGCGGATCCGTCACCCTCGCCGACGCCGCCCGCGGGGTGGACCTGTCCGCCAGCACGGCCCTGCGGCTGTTGCGCACCTTGGAAGCGGCGGGTTTCGTCCGCAAGGACGACGACGGTTACCGGCCGGGGATGCGGATCGTCCAGTTGGGTGCCCAGGCCCTGAGCCACGAGTCGCT
>NZ_KI914647.1:0-11155 GCF_000520495.1 Arthrobacter sp. H14 | reverse complement strand
GCAGCCGATGAAACGACTGGTGCAGCAGACCGGCGAATCCGCGTACCTCAACGTTCCGTCCCGGAAAATGCCAACCGAGGACGAGGCCGGAATCTACATCGCCATCGAAGAGGGAACGCACTCGGTCCGGCACACCAGCTGGGTCGGCCGCAGCATTCCGCTTGAAGGCACCGCCGCAGGGCAGGTGCTGCACGGCTCGACGCCTGACGAGGGCTACGTCGTCGTGAGTAATGGGGTTGAGCCGGACGTTACCGCCATCGCCGCGCCCATCCTGATGGGTTCGCGCGTTGTGGCCGCCCTGAGCGTCGTGGCGCCGAGTTACCGGATCACCGACGACGACGCCGAGGCGATCGGCAAGCTGGTGGCGGCTGAGGCAGCAACCATCATGGACCACTACGCGGTATCGACCGCCTGATCACCAATTCCACTAAGCACATCCACTGACTACATCCCACTGAACCTGGAGGAGTAACCAATGCAGGGAGCACGCGAAGTACGGGCCGCCCGCGGCACAACGCTGACCGCCAAGAGCTGGCAGACCGAAGCGCCGATGCGGATGCTGATGAACAACCTTGACCCGGAAGTCGCCGAACGGCCGGACGATCTGGTGGTCTACGGTGGCACCGGACGGGCGGCGCGCAGCTGGGAAGCCTATGACGCCATTGTCCGCACGCTCGAGACCCTCGAGGACGACGAGACGCTGCTGGTCCAGTCCGGCAAGCCGGTCGGTGTCTTCCGCACACACAAATGGGCACCGCGCGTGCTGCTGGCCAACTCCAACCTTGTCGGCGATTGGGCCACCTGGCCGGAGTTCCGCAAGCTGGAGGCCGAGGGCCTGATGATGTACGGCCAGATGACCGCCGGCTCGTGGATCTACATCGGCACGCAGGGCATTCTGCAGGGCACCTTCGAAACTTTCGCCGCCATCGCCGCGAAGCGGTTCAACGGCTCCCTGGCCGGCACCCTGACAGTGACCGGTGGCTGCGGCGGTATGGGCGGCGCCCAGCCGCTGGCCGTAACCCTCAACGGCGGCGTCGTGCTGATTGTCGACGTCGATGAGACCCGACTGCGCCGGCGTGCCTCCAAACGCTATCTCGACGTCGTCAGTACTGACCTGGACGAGGCGCTGGCCAAGGTGCAGGAAGCCAAGGACGCCAAGCAGGCACTTTCGGTGGGCCTCGTCGGCAACTGCGCCGAGGTGCTTCCGGAACTGCTCAAACGCGGGGTTCCAGTGGACATTGTCACCGATCAGACCTCCGCGCACGATCCGCTCAGCTACCTGCCGGCCGGTATTGCGATCGAAGACTGGAAATCCGAGGCGGAGGCCGACCCGGTCGGTTTCACCAAGAAGGCGCAGGCGTCAATGGCGGCCCACGTCGAAGCGATGGTCGGATTCCAGGACGCCGGTTCGGAAGTTTTCGACTACGGAAACTCCATCCGCGACGAGGCGCGCCAGGGCGGCTATGACCGTGCTTTCGAATTCCCCGGTTTCGTTCCCGCCTACATCCGGCCCATGTTCTGTGAAGGACTTGGACCGTTCCGCTGGGTGGCGCTCTCTGGAGATCCCAAGGACATCGAGGTGACGGACAAGGCGCTGATGGAACTCTTCCCCGAGGACGAGCACCTGTACACCTGGCTGAAGGCCGCTGCCGAGCACGTCGAGTTCGAGGGCCTGCCCGCACGGATTTGCTGGCTCGGCTACGGAGACCGGGCCAAGGCCGGCGCGCTGTTCAACAAGCTCGTCGCCGAGGGCAAGGTTTCCGCGCCGATCGTGATTGGCCGTGACCACCTGGATTCCGGCTCGGTGGCCTCACCGTACCGGGAAACCGAAGCCATGGCCGACGGTTCGGACGCCATCGCGGACTGGCCACTGCTGAACGCCATGCTGAACACCTCCTCCGGCGCCACCTGGGTATCCATCCACCACGGAGGCGGAGTCGGCATCGGCCGGTCCATCCACGCGGGCCAGGTATCCGTCGCCGATGGGTCCGACCTCGCGGCCGAAAAGCTCGAGCGCCTGCTGACCAACGATCCGGGCATGGGCGTGATCCGCCATGTCGACGCCGGCTACGACCGGGCGTCCGACGTTGCGGCCGAGCGCGGCGTACGCATCCCGATGCAAGAGGGCTAAGCCTTATGGAATCCGTATCTGAGCTGCTTGATTCGATTGACGATGTCGGGCGCGATGCCCGCCGCGGTGGTTACAGTCGCCCGGTGTATTCGACGGCGGAACTGGACCTGCGCGGGTGGTTTATGGAGCAGGCGCAGCGCCGCGGGCTCGATGTCGAGACCGACCGCAATGGTGCCATCTGGGCGTGGTGGGGAGCGCCGCCGTCGAACGCTGACTCCGGCGGCGCACTGGTCACGGGCAGCCACCTCGATTCGGTCCCCGGAGGCGGTGCTTTCGACGGACCGCTCGGCGTGGCTTCGGCGCTGGTCGCCGTCGACAAGATGCGCGAACGCGGGATCACGGCCGGAGAACGTGGGACACGGCCGCTCGCGGTGACGGTTTTCCCCGAGGAGGAAGGGTCGCGGTTCGGCGTGGCCTGCCTGGGATCACGGCTGATGACCGGCTCGATCGACCCGGACCGGGCGCGCTCGCTGACTGATGCCGACGGCGTGACATTCGCCGAAGCAGCGCGGAAGAACGGTCTGAATCCGGAGCACGTCGGGCCTGATCCAACAGCCATGGCGAGGATCGGCGAGTTCGTCGAACTGCATGTTGAACAGGGCCGTGGCCAGATCGATTTGGGGCCGGCGGACAGTTCTAAAAACGCCATCGCCATCGGTTCTTCCATCCTCGGTCACGGGCGCTGGAAGTTCACCGTTTTCGGGCAGGGAAACCACGCCGGGACCACTCTGATGGCAGACCGCGCGGACCCGATGGTGGCCGCCGCACGGATAGTCCTCGCCGTACAGCAGGTTGCCGCCGGGCGGGATGATGCGCGGGCCACGATCGGACGTCTGCAGCCGGTTCCCGGGGGTACTAACGTGATCGCGTCGAAGGTTGAGATGTGGATGGACGTGCGCCATCCGGATGATGCCGTGACGGCGTCCCTGGTGACGAAGATTCACGGCAAAGCGCAGATCGCCGCGGCGGAGGAAGGCTGTTCCGTCACGCTGACCGAGGAGTCATACAGCAACACCGTCCATTTCGACACCCGGCTGCAGTCGACCCTGCAGGACTTGCTGCCCGGGGCGCCAACACTAGCCACCGGCGCTGGTCACGACGCCGGGATCCTCGCGGCGAAGGTTCCGTCTGCGATGTTGTTCGTTCGCAATCCGACCGGAATCTCCCACTCTCCCGAGGAAGCGATCGAGCGCAGGGACGCCGACGCCGGTGCAGATGCCCTCGCCGATGTGTTGGCTGGTTTGCTGTGACGAGCGGACAGAAATGAATTCTGTCTCTGCCACGGGCCGCTCCGCCACTCCAGACGAAGTCGTGGTGCTGGCGGCAGGCGTCAACGCCCACTCGCACGCCTTCCACAGGATTCTGCGTGGCCGCACCCACCTGGGGCGTGGCAGCTTCTGGAGTTGGCGCGAGCAGATGTACCGGTCTTCGGCGGCATTGACGCCGGAGCTGTATGAGCGTTTGGCCACCGCCGTCTATGCCGAGATGGTGGTGACTGGTTGGAGCGCCGTCGGCGAATTCCACTACGTGCACCACCACCCGGGCGGTTCGGCGTATCCGGCCCACGAGATGGAACACGCCCTTGCCCGTGCGGCTCAGAATGCGGGTATCCGGTTGACTCTGCTCGACACCTGCTACCTGAAGGGCGGCATCGGCCAGGAACTGAACGCGGAGCAAGCCCGGTTCGCCGACGACGACGCCGACGCCTGGCTTGAGCGGCTGGAATCCTTGCGGGAGGACTTCGCCTCGACCTACGACCCGGCGTTCGTGAATGTAGGCGCCGCCATCCACTCTGTACGTGCCGTCGATCCTGACTCGCTTGCCAAGATCGCACGGGGACTCGACCCATCTCTGCCACTCCACGTGCACCTGTCCGAGCAGCCGGCCGAAAACGAGGCCTGCCAGCGAGCTTATGGGCTGACGCCTACAGAGCTTCTGTCCGAGCACGGACTGCTATCGGAGCGGCTCTCGGCCGTGCACGCCACGCATCTCACCGACCGGGATATCGAGTTGCTGGGTGCTGCCCGCGCCAACATCGTCATGTGCCCGACGACGGAAGCGGACCTCGCCGATGGGATTGGCCCGGCCTTTGAACTGGCACAAGCTGGGGCGGTAATCTCGCTGGGCACTGACCAGCACGCCGTCGTCGACCCGTTGTTGGAGATGCGCGCGCTGGAACACGGAGAACGGTTGCGCAGCGGTGAACGAGGACGCTTCACTCCGGCCGAACTGGTTGAAGCCCTCAGCGCGGGTGGCGCGCGAAGCCTTTCCCGGACACCATCCGGCGCACCGTCCGGCGAACAGCCAGGAACACCGTCCAGCGCACCGTCCGGAGCGGAAACCGCGCGGACCAACGACTTTATCCACCTCCGTCCGGACAGCATCCGCACCGCCGGCGTCGCCGCAGACCAGCTGCCGCTTGCAGCCACGGCCGCCGACGTCGAATCCGTGACCATCGATGGAAAAGTGGTTGCCCGGAATGGAATACATGAAGCGTTGGGAGACCCGGCGCGGCTGTTGACCGCCGTACTGAAGGAACTGGAGTAGAGAATGAGCCACCTGATCACCAATATCGGCGAGCTGATGACCCAGGACGTCGAAGGCACCGTACTTCGGGACGCCGCCGTCGTGATTGAGGGCGAGCGTATCAGCTGGACCGGCCCGGCAGCGGAAGCCCCGGCGGCGGACAGCAAAACCGATGCCGGCGGCCGTGCCGTGCTGCCCGGATGGGTCGATTCGCACAGCCACCTGGTTTTTGCCGGCGACCGGACGGCCGAATTCGAGGCACGTATGGCGGGCGAAAGCTACCAGGCCGGCGGTATCGCCGTCACCACAGGAGCGACGCGCCAGGCTTCCGACGATGAACTCTCACGACTGCTGGCCGCCCGGATTGACGAGGCCGTTTCGCAGGGAACCACCTACCTCGAGACGAAGACCGGGTACGGGCTCAGCGTCGATGACGAAATCCGCAGCGCGCGGATCGCCGCCGAACAGGTCGACGAAGTCACCTACCTCGGTGCGCACTTGGTCCCGGACGGGATGGATCCGCAGGAGTACCTCGACCTCGTCTGTGGCCCAATGCTCGACGGCGTGACCCCCTTCGTCCGCTGGGCAGACGTGTTCTGCGAGCGCGGAGCCTTCGACGCAGACCAGTCCCGCCGGGTGCTGGAGGCGGCGAAGGATGCCGGGCTGGGGCTTCGGGTGCACGGCAACCAGCTGGGGGAGGGGCCGGGAGTGCGGCTCGCCGTCGAAATGGCCGCTGCCAGCGTTGATCACGTGAATTACCTGAACCGGGACGACGTCGACGCCCTCGCCGGAACTTGGACCGGCTGGACTCCGGGCTCGGATAAGTACGGCACGGTCGCCACCTGCCTGCCCGCGTGCGATCTCTCCACCCGGCAGCCGCTGGCTCCCGGGCGGGAATTGCTCGACGCCGGAGTCCAGATCGCGCTCGCGTCGAACTGCAATCCGGGTACTTCCTACACGTCCTCGATGGCGTACTGCGTCACGACCGCTGTGCTGCAGATGAAGTTGAGCGTGCATGAAGCCGTCCGGGCTGCGACTTACGGGGGAGCCTTGGCGCTCCGGCGCGATACTGGCGAAGACGCGGACGGCCGGCGCGCGGTGGGGAGCATCGCCGTCGGGCACCGCGCCGATCTGCACATGCTCAACGCGCTATCGGCCACCCATCTGGCGTACCGTCCGGGCATTCCGCTGACCTATGCCGTGTGGCGGGCCGGCGAGCGGGTTGTTTCCCCGGCCTGATTCGGAGGTCATCTCCCCGTCCGGTTCCAATGGTCATTTCCCGGGCCCGATTCGAGCGGACCACTTCATTGGCAATTCCCACGGTCATTTCCCACAGTCATTTCCCACGGTCATTTCCCACGTCCGATTGGTTCGGGGCAGGATAGATAAATGCCTACGGAAACTGTCCCGCCCGACTATGTGGAAACCCGAAGCCGCCGCTGGCTGACGTTTGAAGTGCTGATCGTGCTGGGACTGTCGCTCGGGCAATCCGCGGTTTACGCCGTCGTCAATCTGCTGGACAAGCTCACCAAGGCCCCGCTGGGGGAACAGACCACGACGATGAACCAGGTCCTCAACGAACGGCCGTACTTCGACCTGACGTACCAGCTGCTGGACATACTTTTCGCCCTGGTGCCGGTGGCGTTGGTGCTGTTCCTCCTGACCGGCGGGGGCAAATCCGCCTTCCGCAAAATGGGATTCACCTTCGCCCGGCCCGTGTGGGATTTCTCGATGGGATTCGGGCTGGCAGTGGTGATCGGTGTGGGGACCATCGGTGTCTATGCCGCCGGACGTGCCTTGGGGATTACGACGGCGATTGTTCCGGCCGCCCTCGACGCCTACTGGTGGACCTTGCCGGTCTTGATCCTCTCGGCCGTGCGGCACGCGGTCATTGAGGAAGTGATTGTCGTGGCCTACCTGCTGGACCGCTTCGCCCGGTTCGGCTGGAGCACTCTGGTCAGCATCCTGGTCAGCTCCCTGATCCGCGGCAGCTACCATCTCTACCAGGGGATAGGACCGTTCATCGGCAACTTCATCATGGGTCTGATTTTCGGCTACTTCTACTCGAAGTACGGCCGGGTGATGCCCCTGGTGATTGCGCACGCCCTTCTGGATATCGGCGCGTTCGTCGGCTTCACTCTCTTCGGCGACGCCCTCGGCCTCCGCTAGGTTCCTCCCGGCGCCGGTTAGGTTCCCGCGCCCGACCCGGTTAGGCAATTGCAGCTCGTGATCTGCTTCAATTGGGGACATATCGACATGCGCGCGCATGTCAAAATGTCCCATCCTGAAGCTAAAAGGTCCTAGCGCCACTCCTGTCCTGCGGACCAGAAGTGTTTCCGCTTATCCTCTGCCAGCCCTGCTGCCCGAAGCTTCTCCGGAAGAATGGGTGGCGCATCAGGTCCGGCTCCCCACACGGCGGACCACAACCACCGACCATCCCACGCCCGGTCATCCGCATGGCGTCCTCACGAATTTTCTCGGCGGTCAGAACGTCGGGTGGAAGCTTGCCCTGAAGATACTCATTACGGGAGTACTTGGTCAGGCCATCGTATTCACCGAGCAGCCTCAACTCCTCCCAATAGAAGTCACTAATCCCGATCAATGACCCATCATCATCCTCGACACGGTACTGCAGCTCCGGTTGGCCAAACCCTTCGAGATACATATTGGCCCGGCTCACGGATTCGCCGGGCGAATCTGACCGCACGTCCGCGAACCGAATGACGTTTGAGGCCCGATCGAATTTGGCCTTTGAATTCAGTCGTTCCGCGATGGCCATTATTTCGTTCTTACTGATTGGCTCCAACGACTCCTCGCTGTCTGCGTTGAGCACATGATCGGCGGCGGCGACGGCATGTGGAAACGGAACTGAAAGGGCCAACTCGATGACGGTCTGCGCACGCGTAGTAACCCACAGTTTCTTGCGTTTGACCGGTGATTCCAGTTCCAGGTCCCGGTGGCTCTGGACGCCTGCGCTCAAACGGCCATGAGTGGACCGTCCGACCTGGACGTGGACATGGTTCTTGGCACCGAAAAATGGAATGCCCCATACCGAGGCTGCCGACTGGCGCGAAAAAACGCGATCGGATGCCGGTCCTTGAGCGACTGCTTCAACTTTCAGGCGGTACTGGTCCCACCATGTGAGGTCCCGCCATTCGCGGGCAGGAGCATAGATACCCGGCCTTACCCGGACCAGTACTCCACGTTGGACCTGACGTGCGAGAGATCTTCGATTCTCTCCGGCCCGTTCGTAGTCGCTGACCGATATGAGCGCATTCGCCCATGATTCCACTGTGCTGCATGGCACCGACCAGCGACAGCGCCATCTTCCTGTAAGTGGAAAACCCATCAGAGTCCAGCGTCTGTGGAGGAAATCCGATCAGCGTGGCAAAGAACCAGGAGTGCGGAGGCGTCCGAACTAGGAGCGTGGCGAACGGTGTAGGTACAACAGTGTAGGTACTGAGCGTGGTGAACGGGCCGGTACTGGTGCCAGTGGGCAGATGAGTAACGGTTCAGGAGTCCCGAGATGCGAAAAGCTTCAATCCGGGACATTTCGACATGCGCGCGCATGTCGAAATGTCCCGGACTGAAGCAGGGGCGGGGTGGTCGCGGAAGAAAGACCCGCGGAGGACGGACCGCGAGATCCACCCGCAGCGTGGAGCCGGTTCGCTCCATCGGCGGGTTCGCCTCCATATTGATCCGGTACAGGCGCCCCGTGACGTTGCTAGATCTCGACGGTGCCGTTGGGGGTCTCGAACTTCGCGGACATGATGCCGGGAGTGCCGTTCGGAGCGAGCCACTCGACCTTCACATCGTCCAGAGGGTTTCCGACGTCGGTCCCGAGCCATTCCGTGACACGTGCGGCGGAGCCGGCGATGGTCAGGCAGGTGAGCTTCACGTTATTGTCCCGCGCGTTGGAAGGGTGCAGATCCGGGTCGCCCTCCCACTTGAGCATGTAGGGGACCTGCGGATCGGCAATCAAACCATTGATGCCGATTTGCCGCCAGACCAGCTCGCGTCCGTCGGGGAATTTGCGGTTGCCGGGGACGGACTCTCGGCCCAGGCGCTGTTCAAACGGAGTCAGGTCGTCGACCGCTACGCACCAGCCCATCCAGCCGCCGCCTGCTTCCGAGCGGGCCCGGACGGCCTGCCCGAAGGGCGCCTTGTCCGAAGCCGGATGGTCCAGCACTTCCACGACCTCGGCATAATGGCCGTCGGTCAGGGGGAAGATCATGTTCCGGGTCCCGAAACGGGGATGGACACCACCCTTTACGGCGTCTATTCCGAGGGCGTCGGCGACCCTTTCAGCAGTCGCGGCGAGTCCGTCAGGTCCACAGGCATATGAGATGTGATCCAAGCGCATAGTTCATCTTTACACGTTGTGATTCGCGTCTCGACTTAGGCCATCCTAATGCCGGTCAAGGACCTCCACGGTACGTAATTGTTACGTCAAGTCATGTCATATTCTTGCCCTCCGGCGATTCATTTCCCACACTTGAATCAGGTCATGAGTGTCAGCAGAGTCTTGTTGACCGCCGGCGTGGTTCCACCGCGCGGGCGGGAATGAGATTCAATGCCCCGGCTTGCTGACCGGCAACCCTCCATCCGCGGTGGGGTGCCCCGGGTGAAGACCTGGCATTCAGCCAGAAGGTTGAGTGCAAGCGCGGGTCACATCTCGTGCTGGAGCGCACGTTCCAGCCAAGCTCTGTCGGCCCCGATCGACAGGAGTCTTCCATGAGTAATAACTGGTCTTTTGAAACCCGCCAAATCCACGTTGGCCAGGAGCCGGATTCGGCAACGGGCGCCCGGGCGCTGCCTATCTATCAGACGACGTCGTTCGTCTTCGACAGCGCCAAGCAGGCAGCCGACCGGTTCGCCCTGGCCGAGCTCGGCCCGATCTACAGCCGGATCGGCAATCCCACCTCCGAAGCAGTCGAGGCGCGTATCGCGAGTCTGGAAGGCGGCGTCGGCGCCCTGCTCGTCGCTTCCGGCCAGGCAGCCACCACCTACTCGATCCTCAATGTCGCGGTGTCGGGCGATCACATTGTTGCCAGTCCGAGCCTGTACGGTGGCAGCTACAACCTGCTCCAGCACACGCTCCGCAAGCTCGGCATCGAGGTTACCTTCGTGGCCGATCCGGACAATCTGGACCAGTGGCGCGATGCCGTCCGGCCCAACACCAAGGCGTTCTTCGCCGAATCGGTCTCGAACCCCCGCCAGGACGTGCTCGACATCGAGGGCGTCAGCACCGTCGCGCACAAGGCCGGCGTTCCGCTGATTGTGGACAACACCCTGGCCACCCCGTACCTGATCCGGCCGATCGAGTGGGGCGCCGACGTCGTCGTTCATTCAGCGACCAAGTACCTGGGCGGGCACGGCAACGCCATCGCGGGCGTAATTGTCGACGCCGGCAAGTTCGACTACACCCAGGATCCGGAGCGGTTCCCCGGCTTCAACGAGCCGGACCCGACCTACAACGGACTGGTCTTCGGCCGCGACCTCGGCGAAGGCGGAGCGCTCGGCGCCAATCTGTCCTACATCCTCAAGGCGCGCGTGCAACTGCTGCGCGACCTCGGTTCCGCCGTCGCGCCGATGAACGCATTCCTGATCGCCCAGGGCATCGAAACCCTGAGCCTTCGGATCGAGCGGCATGTCGAGAACGGGCAGAAGGTCGCACAGTGGCTCGAGAAGCACGACGCCGTTGAGTCCGTTGCGTACGCGGGCCTGCCTTCCAGCCCGTGGTACGAGCGCGGACGGACCTACAGCCCCAAGGGAATTCCGGCAGTCATCGCTTTCAATATCGACGGCGGACTGGAAGCCGGCAAGCGCTTCGTCGACGCGCTGGAGCTGCATTCGCACGTGGCCAACATTGGCGACGTCCGGTCGCTGGTCATCCATCCGGCGTCGACCACGCACAGCCAGCTCTCCGATCAGGAGCAGGCCGCCGCCGGCGTCACACCGGGACTGGTCAGACTGTCGGTGGGGCTTGAGAACATTGAGGACATCCTGGCTGACCTGGATGCTGGTTTCAGGGCGGCAAAGGCAGAGTGAGCACGTCGTCGCAACTGCGAAGGGTATGGAAGGAGCCGGCTCCGTTGAACGGGGCCAGCGCGCCTGCTCATGCCCCGCTGCATACCGACGCGGGCGCAGCGGCAGGTTCGTGGCCACAACAGGGTGGTCTATGGCTGCTTCCCGACGACGGCGCCCCGGATTCGGAAACGCCGTCAGCGGAACGCCAACCCAATGAGGCCGCTCCCGACGGCGTGTTGCAGCTGTTGCCGATCGGAACCCTGCCGCTGGAGGCAGGCGGTGAGCTGCCCGGCGTCGTACTCGGATTTGAAACGTGGGGAACGTTGAATGCCGACGGGTCCAACGCCGTGCTGGTGCTGCACGCCCTGACCGGCAGCACGCACGTCAGCCGGGGCTCGTCGAACGAGGACGGTTGGTGGGAACCGCTGGTCGGCCCTGGCCGGGCGATTGACACCGACGAGTATTTCG
>NZ_KI914646.1:98828-106079 GCF_000520495.1 Arthrobacter sp. H14 | reverse complement strand
GGGGTCAACGCTCCGTTGGCACTATTCGGCACACTGAGGTGCAGACCTGGGTGTCAAACCTCGCCAAAGAGAAGAGCCCGACGACCGTAAATCGTGTCCATGGTGTACTGGCCTCCATCCTGGACGGCGCGGTGCAGGACAAGAGAATCGCCAAGAACCCGGCCCGAGACATAAAACTTCCGACGAAGAGAAAGGCCAAGAAAATTTACCTGACACATCTCCAGGTCGACAGGTTGTCCAAGGCGTCTAAATACCCTGACTTCATCCTCTTCATCGCTTACTCCGGCCTTCGGTGGGGCGAAGCCACCGGTTTACGCGTCGGAGACGTCGACCGTACGCGCCGACGGGCACAAATAGAAGAGAACGCCGTGAACGTCAATGGCCGTATTCAGATCGGAACACCGAAATCCAACGAGCGACGATCCATCGTCTACCCGGCCTTCCTCAACGATGCAATAAAACGAGCGTGCGAGAACAAGCGCCCCGAGGATCTACTCTGGCCGAGCATAGAAGGTAAACACCTGCGTTCTGGCAACATGGACAGCGGCTGGTTCATTGGAGCTGTGAAGCGCGTGAGGGCCGCTGACGAAGCTGCCGCTGCCGTCGCAGAAAAGAACGGAGAAGAAGCTCCTCCGATCATGCCGAGGGTCACACCCCACGACTTACGGCACACAGCTGCTTCGCTCGCCATCAGCGCCGGCGCAAATGTGAAAGCACTACAGCGTATGCTCGGACATGCCAGCGCGGCTATGACCCTCGACCGGTACGCTGATCTGTTCGAGGATGATCTGGACTCCGTGGCCGAGGCCCTGGACCGCCACCGCACCCTGAGCCTGATGACAACACCCTGACAATCAAATGACAACGGAATACCTGTTTGCGCCTGTAACTGCATGTGAACATATGGGCCAATACGATAGTGAATACGAGTAAACAAGATAAAATATCCACGTAACTGCAATGGTATGTCAATGGGTTCAAATCCCACCGTCACCGCCATTAGAAGGTCCCGCTTTCCCTTGTAAACAGAGGGAAGCGGGACCTTTTGCTTTGCCCCAATTGGAGTGCATAAGAAAGATTTGCTGAAACTCTTATTACCGCGGTGACTCCCGGAGATCACCAGCTCAAGGCGGCGGGCTCCGCGGCCAGGCGCGATAGAGAGCCGATGCTTGCCCGGGATGTTTAGGGCAGACTGGTGGTGTGAGCGGAATCCGGTGGGTGCTGCACGTCGATCTCGACCAGTTCATAGCGGCGGTCGAAGTGCTCCGGCGGCCGGAGCTTGCTGGCAAGCCGATCATTGTCGGCGGTCGGGGCGACCCCACGGAACGAGCTGTGGTGTCGACCGCATCCTACGAAGCCAGGGTGTTCGGAGTGGGTTCCGGAATGCCCTTACGCATTGCGGCCCGGAAAGTCCCCGATGCTGTGATTCTGCCCGTCGATCACGAGGCTTACCTCGCAGCCTCCGAAGCGGTGATGGCTACTCTGCGTGCGCAGCCGGGCGCCACCGTGCAGGTGTTGGGTTGGGATGAAGCCTTTGTGGGCACGGAGACAGAGAATCCGGAAGACTACGCCCGGCAGGTGCAGTCCGCTGTCCTAAAGCGAACGCAGCTGCATTGCAGCGTGGGCATCGGCGACACCCTGGTCCGAGCCAAGGTCGCCACCGGTTTCGGTAAGCCGGCCGGCGTCTTCCGTCTCACTTCCGGGAACTGGCTCGCCGTCATGGGTGGTCGGCCCACCAAGGACCTGTGGGGTGTCGGAACCAAAGTGTCGGGCCGACTGGCCAAACTCGGCGTCAACACAGTCGCCGAGCTTGCCGCGTCCGATCCCCAAAGCCTCGTGCCGGAGTTCGGGCCCAAGATGGGTCCTTGGTACGCGGAGCTCGGACGCGGGGACGGCACCAGCATTGTGGACGATACCCCGTGGGTAGCCCGCGGGCATAGCCGGGAGATAACCTTCCAGCGCGACCTGACCGAGCCTTGCCAGGTGGAGGATGCCGTGAGGGAGCTGACAGCGCGTGTCCTTGAGGATGTTGTGGCCGAAGGACGGCCCGTGGTTGGGCTGACCCTCAAGGTTCGATACGCGCCGTTCTTCACCAAGACCCACGCGGGGAGGGTTCCCGGGACATTCGACCGGAACGAAATCCTCGCACGGGCCTTGGACCTCGCAACCGTAATCGAAGCGGGCCGTCCGATCAGACTCCTGGGCCTGCGGGCCGAAATGGCGATGCCCGACGATGCCCGAAAGGGACATACGCCAACCCGCGGCGGTTGGTGACGGCGCCGCTGCCTTCCTTAAAGAAGTGCGGCGGCCACACCCGGGATGGGTGCGGCCGCCGTACTAATGCGGAGATTACTCCAGCAAAGAGTGGTTACCGAGTGGTGACCGTTTCCTTCTCGGCCGGAGCAGAGTCCGGGAACTCGACGCGGCGGACCGCTTCGTCGAACTCTGCTTCAATCTCTGCATTCGGCTTGAACGTCATCTTGCTGACGACGACGGCGACGATCACGTTGAGGATGAACCCGGGCACAATTTCGTACAGGAAGCCGGACAATTCGGAATTGCCCCACGTGAAGACAACGACGGCGCCAGCGATCATGCCGGAAAGCGCACCGGCCGTTGTCAGCTTCCTCCAGTACAGCGACAGCAGCACAGTCGGTCCGAAGGAGGCGCCGAATCCGGCCCATGCGAATGCAACGAGCGCGAGAATCGACGAATTGCGGTCAGTTGCCAGCACAATCGCGATGATCGATACGACGAGCACACCGATGCGCCCAAGGACAACTCCGCGCTTCGGGCTGAGTGACTTCTTGGCAATCATGTTGTAGAGGTCTTCCACCAATGCTGAGGAGCTGACCACCAGCTGTGAGGAGATGGTGCTCATAATTGCGGCGAGAACGGCAGCCAGGACGATACCTGCGATCATCGGGTGGAAGAACGCCTGCGACAGCGCCAGGAAGATTGCTTCCGGGTCTGCCAGCGACAGCTGTGGATTCTGCTGGAAGTAGGCCACGCCGACCAGTGCCATGAGTATGGCTCCGAGGACGCTGATGACCATCCAACCGATTCCAATGCGGCGGCCGGCCTTGGCATCGCGGGGGGAGCGCAGCGCCATGAAGCGGACGAGGATGTGCGGCTGTCCAAAGTAACCCAGTCCCCATGCGGCGGCGGAAACAATAGCTAGGAATCCTGTGAGGGTCCCCGCGCCTGCGACGATATTGAGCATCGAAGCATCTACCTGGCGGATGGACTCGGTCATGCCGCTGAAGCCACCGACTTGAGTCAGCCCGATGATAGGAACCACGAGCAGTGCGATCAGCATTAGCAAGCCTTGGACGACGTCGGTGAATGTGGCGCCCATGAACCCCCCGAAGAGGGTGTAGAGGATAGTCACACCGGCGACAACGGCGATTCCCAGATAGTAGTTGGAATCAAAGGAGCTCTCGAAGAATGTTCCGCCGGCGACCATGCCGGAAGAGACGTAGAAGGTGAAGAAGGCAAGTATGATGATGCCGGAAATGATCCGCAGCGCACGAGACTTGTCCTTGAGCCGGTTTTCGAAGAAGCTCGGCACGGTGATGGAGTTATTGGATACCTCGGTGTAGCTACGCAGGCGCGGGGCCACGAACTTCCAGTTCAGCCAGGCGCCGATGGTCAGGCCAATAGCTATCCACGCTGCGGTGAGGCCGGAAAGGTAGATTGCTCCTGGCAAAGCCAGCAGCAACCAGCCGGACATATCAGAGGCGCCGGCGCTGAGTGCGGCTACACCGGGCCTGAGTTTCCGGCCGGCAAGCATGTAGTCGTCGAGGTCGCTGGTCCTTTTATAGGCATACCAGCCGATCCCCAGCATGGCGATCATATAGACCACCATGGCCAGAATCTTGAACGTCTGGTCGGTCATAAGTGTCCTTCCGTATCTGACGGGGGTGCTTGATGGCAGCATTTCTGGGAAAGTGCTGTGTGCAGCCGCCCACTATTCCAAGGATCCACACAGGTTGGCTAATTACGTGAGTTGGCCCACAGTTGCGGCTCTTGACAAAAATGGGATTTAGGGGGCCAATCCGACCGCCGCCGTGAGTTCCGTGATCGCCGTTACGGAGAAGTCAGGAGCGTTGAAATGCGCGGGGTATTCTGCGCCCGTCCGATTGATCCATGCGGTCTGCAATCCGGCCCGTGAGGCGCCGTCGATATCCCAGGGATGAACGGCGACGAGCAGCATATTGGCGGGGTTTTCACCGGTCGATTCGGCGGCATATTGGTACGGCGCCCGCGCCGGTTTCCAAGCAGCGGCGTCCTCCACCGAAAGCAACGCTTCAAAACAGTCCCGGACACCGGCAGAAGTGAGCAATTGCTCCGAGATTTCCACCGCCCCGTTGGTCAAGGTAATTAACCGCGCTCCGGCATCCTTCAGTCCGGTGATTCCGTCGGCTACGTCGGGATGCACAGGCAGCGAACCGAAGCCTTGAAGAACATGTTCGACGGCGTCATCCATCCTCCGGTTCAGCGGCACCGTGTTGAGCACATTACGGAGAACGCCATCGGCGATGGCGGAGAACTTCTCCTTGGTTCCGGCCGCGGCAAGGGCAAAGCCGTCGCGAAGAACGCCGGCGAACCACAGGTCGGCCAGATATTCAGGGGCGCCGACGTCGTCGAACCTTGTCTTTAGCGGAGAGGTGTCGGAGAGGGTTTCATTGACGTCGAAGACGATGACGGTTGGTGGTTGGCTCATGGAGACTCCTTTGATCCACGGGACGGGATTGCCCCATCGTTCAGTTCTACCTTGCGGTCGCCGACATCAGAAGACCCCTGCCGGGCAGCGCTGACGCTCTACTGCACTACCACCGGGCGGCGCCGCCGTTTGGATCACATTGTCGGCGCTGATCGATAGAGTGGACATAGCGACCAGTGCAGAGCCGGGGGCTCGCCGAAAGGATCACGCCGATGAAGCGCAAACGCAGCAGTTCCGCCGACAATCTGGAGCCCGGGGCGGTGCATGTCGCGAGCCAGGTCCGACGCCGGCCGGCTGTCTCCAGCGTGTGGTCGGACAGCCTGGGAAGGGTGGCCATGCGCACCCTTCAGATTCTGCTCATTCTGACGCTCGCGATCGCGGCGGTTTACGCGTTAATCCAGTTGAAGCTGGTGGTCATTCCCCTGCTGATAGCACTGTTGCTGGCAGCGGCGATCAGTCCGTTGGTGAATTTCATGCGGCGGAGGAATGTTCCCAAATTGCTGGCCACGTGGATCGCGTTGCTGACTTCTGTAGCCTTCTTGGGCGGCATCATCACCGCAATTATTTTTGCCGTACGGAATCAGTGGGACGAACTTGTTTCCAATGCCTCCCAAGGCCTCGATCAGTTGCAGCAATTCATCGTCAGAGGTCCGCTGCCCATTGATGCCCAGCAACTGACCCAGGCGCGCGAAGCCGCGATCGATTTCATCACCAGCAGCCAGTTCGGCAACAGCGCGATTGCGGGCTTGAGCGTCTTCACGTCCATGGTCACCGGCCTGCTGCTGACCGTCGTCGTCCTCTTCTTCTTCCTGGAGGACGGCCAGGAAATCTGGAACTTCTTTCGTAGGCCGCTGCGGGGTCAACACCTGGCCCGGGCCCAGCGCATTGGCGATAGTTCCATGGTGGTGATGGGTGGCTACGTTCGTGGGACCGCTCTCATCGCCCTGGTTGACGCAACCGCCATCGGCCTGGCGCTGATGTTTCTCGGAGTTCCGCTGGCCCTGCCGCTGGCGGTCATCGTGTTCCTCGGCGCGTTCATTCCTATAATTGGTGCCACGATAGCCGGGGCACTGGCCGCGCTGGTTGCACTCGTGACCAACGGTCCGTTCGTGGCCCTGATCGTGGTGATCGTCATCATCGGCATTCAACAGATCGAAGGCAATCTCCTGCAGCCGCTCATCATGAGCCATACGGTCAGGCTGCATGCTCTGGTCATTCTGCTCGCGCTGGCTGCAGGAACGATTCTGGGCGGCATCGTTGGAGCGATCCTGGCAGTTCCCATGACCGCTGTCGCCTGGACAGTAATTAAGGTCTGGAACGTGCCGGACCGGGATCAGACGCCGTCAAGCCAACCGGACCGCAGCGGCGAAGAACAGGCAGTCTGAACCGGTAGCAGGACACCGAGTCACACGAGTCCATTTCCGTCACACAGGTTACGAACCGGCACCAATTGCCTGAACAGCGCCAGAAGTGGTTGACTCGGTCACCCGCTGCCTCCAAGGTGTTGCTATGAGCATCCGAGGCTGGGAACGCAGCACCCTTCTAGCGGCCGCATCGGTCGCCGCCGTCATGGGCTTGACCGCCTGTGGGCCAACATCTGAACCCGCCGCACCCGAAACCTCCGGATCCGGCAGCAGTTCCTCGGCGGAGGCCAGTCCCAAGGACGCGGAATCGACGCCGGAGACAGAAACCGGCGAATCCGAGGCACCCGCGACCGGGTCCGCTTCGGAGAATAACGACGACGGCGGGGACCAGAACCAGCAGCCGGCGGAGGGTGACGATGCCGCCGTCGACAATCAAGAAGATGCCCAAGCGGAAGCGCCGGCCGGGTCCAAGCCGGACAAGGATGACAACGACCCGGCCCTGTGCGATGCCGCCGACCTGGCCGGCAGCGTTGAGGAAATCCGGGGCGGAGCGACGGCCGGAAGCGTTTACCGTGGCCTGAAAGTTACCAACACCAGCGGCGATCCATGCGTGCTCGCGGGTTACCCCGGAGTTTCCTACGTCGACGCCGATGGGAAACAGATCGGCGCCGCGGCAACACGCAATACCTCGGAACCGGCGGTGTCCATCGACCTGCAGCCCGGAGAATCCGCCATGGCGACGCTGAAGCAGACCAAAGCCTCCAATTATGGCGATCAGTGTGAGCAGGTTGAAGCATCCGGCCTGCGTGTGTACCCGCCCAGCGCATACGATTCCCTGATCGCCGAGCAGCACATCACGGCATGCGCAGATCCCCTGATAGAACTCATGACGATTGGGGCCTTCCAGCCCGTGGAGTAGCCGAGCCGCCCCCGCCGCCGATAATGTCGGCAGCGTGGGAGATGATGAGGCTATGAAGTCGCCGCTGGCCGGATTTACGCAGGCAACCCGTGAGTGGTTCCTGGGTGCTTTCGCCGCGCCAACGACGGCCCAAGAGGGTGCATGGGATGCGATTTCGGCCGGTTCCAACGCCCTGGTGGTTGCCCCCACCGGGTCGGGCAAGACGCTGGCGGCGTTTTTGTGGGCACTGGACCGGCTGGGGG
>NZ_KI914646.1:93296-98728 GCF_000520495.1 Arthrobacter sp. H14 | reverse complement strand
ATGCCGCCAACACCGGAACAGGCAACGAACCGCCGGCCGGCAAGGAACCGCAAGGCAAGCAGCAGCAAAAACGCAGTACCAGGGTGCTCTACATTTCCCCGCTCAAAGCGCTCGGCGTCGACGTCGAACGCAACCTGCGTTCCCCGTTGATCGGCATTGCCCAAACCGCCAAGCGGCTCGGCGTGGATCCGCCGCATGTCAGCGTTGGCGTGCGTTCCGGCGACACAACCCAGTCGGAACGCCGCGCTCTGCTGTCGAGGCCACCCGACATATTAATTACGACGCCGGAATCGCTGTTCCTGATGCTCACCTCGCAGGCGCGTTCCACTTTGGCCGGCGTCGACACCGTCATTGTCGATGAGGTGCACGCGGTTGCCGGGAGCAAACGCGGCGCCCACCTGGCGCTCAGCCTGGAGCGGCTGGACGCACTGCTGCCTAAACCCGCACAGCGGATCGGCCTCTCCGCCACCGTGGAACCGCACGAAACTGTGGCGCGGTTCCTCGGCGGAAACGCACCAGTGGCCATCGTCGCGCCGGAGTCGAACAAACGGTGGGATATCACCGTCTCCGTTCCGGTTCCGGACATGACGGAACTCGGGGTGGCGCCGTCGAGCGATGAACCGGAGATTGGTGCGCCGCCACAGGGTTCAATCTGGCCGCATGTGGAGGAACGGATCGTCGACCTGATCACCGCCAAGCGGTCCAGTATCGTTTTCGCGAACTCCCGGCGCCTGGCCGAGCGCCTCACGGCGCGGCTCAACGAAATCCATGCGGCCCGTACAGCCCTGGCGGACACCTCGGTCTGGGATGAGCCCTCGGGGCCGCCCGCGCAGATCATGGCGCAGGCAGGATCGAGCGAAGGCGCGGAGCCGGTGCTCGCCCGGGCGCACCATGGTTCCGTCAGCAAGGACCAGCGGGCCATGATCGAGGACGACCTGAAATCGGGACGGCTGCGCTGCGTGGTTGCGACCAGCAGTCTGGAGCTTGGCATCGATATGGGCGCCGTCGACCTGGTCGTCCAGGTGGAATCGCCGCCGTCGGTCGCCAGCGGTCTGCAACGGGTGGGCCGGGCAGGCCACCAGGTGGACGAAATTTCCCAAGGCGTGCTGTTTCCTAAACACCGCGGCGATCTGGTGCACGCCGCCATCACGGTGGAACGCATGCTCTCTGGAAAGATCGAACCGCTCTCCATTCCGGCCAATCCGCTCGACATCCTCGCCCAGCAGACAGTTGCCGCGACCGCCCTGGAGAGCATCGACGTGGAGGAATGGTTCGACACGGTCCGCCGGTCCGCCCCCTTTGCCTCACTCCCCCGGTCCGCCTTCGACGCCACCCTTGACCTGCTGGCCGGACGGTACCCGTCGGACGAGTTTGCCGAACTGCGTCCACGCATCGTGTGGGACCGGGTGGACGGCACCATCACCGGCCGTCCCGGAGCGCAGCGGCTTGCCGTTACGTCCGGCGGAACCATTCCGGACCGCGGTCTCTTTGGCGTGTACTTGGTCGGCAGCGACGACGGCTCAAAGGGCAAGGCGCCGGGTGGCCGGCGGGTCGGCGAGCTCGATGAGGAGATGGTTTACGAGTCGAGGGTTGGAGACGTCTTTGCCCTTGGTGCGACCAGCTGGCGCATCGAGGACATTACCCACGACCGGGTCCTCGTATCGCCAGCGTATGGACAGCCCGGAAAACTGCCGTTCTGGAAAGGCGACAGCCTCGGCCGTCCGGTCGAGCTGGGCCGGGCACTCGGCGCCTTCGTTCGGGAGCTGTCCAGTGCGAGCACCGAGACGGCGATGCAACGCTGCCGGAGCAATGGTCTGGATGACTGGGCCGCCGACAACCTGCTGGCCTACCTCACGGAGCAAGCCCAGGCGACCGGTCAGGTACCCAATGACCGGACTCTCGTCGTCGAACGTTTCCACGACGAGCTTGGCGACTGGCGGGTGGTGCTGCATTCGCCGTTCGGGATGCCCGTCCACGCGCCATGGGCGTTGGCGGTGGGCGCCCGGCTGCAGCAACGCTATGGAATGGACGGCTCCGCAATGGCGTCCGACGACGGGATAGTGCTGCGGGTGCCGATGATGGAGGATGAACCTCCTGGGGCCGAGCTGTTCATCTTCGAGGCCGACGAACTGGACGCCATTGTCACCGCAGAGGTGGGCGGTTCCGCGTTGTTCGCCTCGCGTTTCCGGGAATGTGCGGCCCGCGCCCTGCTGCTCCCCCGGCACAATCCCGGCAAACGTTCCCCGCTCTGGCAGCAGCGCCAACGTTCAGCCCAGCTGCTCGACGTCGCGCGCAAATACCCCACGTTTCCGATCGTGCTCGAAACCGTCCGTGAGTGCCTGCAGGATGTCTACGACCTGCCCGCGCTGAAGGAGCTCGCCGCGGGCATCGAACGACGCGAACTGCGCGTGGTCGAAACGACTACCCAGCAACCATCGCCGTTCGCGCGGTCGCTGCTTTTTGGCTACGTCGCTTCGTTCCTCTATGAGGGGGACAGCCCGCTGGCCGAACGCCGCGCTGCCGCCCTTTCGCTGGACCCGGCGATGCTCGCCGAACTGCTTGGCCGGGCGGAACTGCGCGAACTGCTCGACGTCCAGGTGATCGAGCAGACCGAGCTGGAGCTGCAGCGCCTGGCCGAGGACCGGAAGGTGCGCGGCTTGGAGGGAGTCGCGGATCTGCTGCGGCTATTGGGACCATTGACGACGGCGGAGGTCGCCGCGCGCTTGTCGGCCGGGGAAGCGGCCGGTCCGGGCGAGCGGACCGTTGAGACCGAGGAGTCAGCAGGATCAGCGGAGCCAGCCGGGTCACTGGCAGAGGCACAGGCTCACGAGCATCTTGCCGAACTGGTGAAAACCAACCGCGCGCTCCGGGTCAACATCGGCGGGGCAGAACAATGGGCGCCGGTGGAAGATGCGGCCCGGCTGCGCGACGCTTTGGGCACACCGTTGCCAATGGGCGTTCCACTCGCGTTCATCGAGCCGGTTGCGGATCCGTTGGGAGACTTGATCGGGCGGTATGCGCGTACCCACGGACCGTTCACCAGCACCGAAGCTGCCGCCCGGCTGGGACTTGGCATCGCCGTCGTCGATACCACCCTGCAGCGTCTTGCCACCGATGGACGGGTTGTGGAGGGAGAGTTCCGTCCGGCGGAATCGCCCGCCGCCGGACACACACCGGCAAGTTCGGAATGGTGCGACGTCGAGGTCCTGCGCAAGCTTCGGCGCCGCTCCCTGGCCGCGCTGCGCCACGACGTCGAACCGGTTGACCCTGCCACCTACGGGCGGTTCCTGCCCGCCTGGCAGAATGTCACCGCGTCCGGAAAATCCAACCAATTGCGCGGGCTCGACGGCGTCGCAACCGTGATCGATCAGCTCTCCGGCGTTCCCGTTCCTGCTTCGGCGTGGGAACCGCTGGTGCTCGCCTCCCGGGTCAGCGACTATTCGCCGGCCATGCTGGACGAACTGATGGCGACCGGCGAGGTCCTCTGGTCCGGCGCCGGTTCCATTCCCGGTAACGACGGTTGGATCAGCCTGCATCTGGCGGAAGCCGCGCCGCTGACGCTCAATCCCGCCGTCGGCCACGAACCGTCCGCCCTCCAGCTCGCGATCCTGGACTTCCTCGCCTCCGGCGGCGCCTACTTCTTCCGGCAGTTGGCCGATGGCGCAGCCATGGCGACGGCGGCAACGGACGCGACGGCGGCAAATGGAGCCAGGGCAGAAGCGGGCGGGGGAGCAACCGGAGACACGGGCACCCGCGTCCCAGGTGATGACGCCGTCGTCGAAGCCTTATGGGACCTTGCCTGGGCCGGACGGATCAGCAATGACACCTTCACGCCGGTCCGGACGTTGCTGGCGGGAGGCCGCACCGCCCACAAACAACGTGCCGCGGCGCCACGGGTCCGGTCCCTGCGGCACAGCAGGCGGGGCTCACTGTCCGGCCGTGGATTGACCAACCGCAATCTTGCCGGCCAATCCGAACCGGCCGCCGGCGGTCCCGGTGCACGCCGTTCGCCGCCCATCGTCGGAGGCCGCTGGTCGCTGCTGCCTGATCCCGAGGGCGACACGACCGTTCACGCCCATGCCACGGCGGAACTGCTGCTGGACCGGTACGGAATTCTCACCCGTGGCGCGGTCGGTGCCGAGGGAATCCCCGGTGGTTTCGCCCTGCAGTACAAGGTGCTTTCCGGCTTGGAGGAAATGGGCCGCTGCCGGCGCGGTTACTTCATCGAATCCCTGGGCGCCGCGCAGTTCGCCCTGCCCTCCACCGTCGACCGGCTGCGGTCCTTCAACGAAGACGCACAGCTGCACAAACAGGAACCTTCCGCCATTGCGCTTGCGGCAACCGATCCGGCAAACCCCTACGGTGCGGCGCTGCCCTGGCCACCCACCGAAAGTGGACACCGGCCCGGGCGCAAGGCGGGAGCCATGGTCGTGCTGGTCGATGGCGCGCTGACCCTGTATGTGGAACGCGGCGGCAAAACCCTGCTGGCATTTACCGACGACGTCGAATCCGTCATCCCGGCTGCCGCGGCGCTCGCCGGCACCGTTCGGCGGGGAGCGGTGGACAAACTGGCGATCGAAAAGGTGAACGGAATCGACATTCTCGGCACGGCGGTTGGCGATGCACTCGAAACCGCCGGCTTCTACACCACGCCCCGCGGCCTGCGGATCCGTAAATGAGGTGGCGCCATGCCTGAAGGCGACACAGTCTGGGCGGCGGCACACCGCTTGAACGCCGCCCTGGCCGGACAGAAGCTGACCCGTACGGACTTCCGGGTGCCGCGCTATGCCACCGTGGATTTGTCCGGCCGGACGGTGACTGAAGTGCTGGCGCGGGGAAAGCATCTGCTGATCCGGCTCGGAGATGCCCCGGACGACGGCAATGCGGCGGCCGAGGGTCGCTCCATGGGGGCAGCCACCGGGCTCGTCACCATCCACTCGCATCTGAAAATGGAAGGCAGCTGGCACGTCTACCGGTCCGGCGGAAAGTGGCGCCGGCCAGCCTTCACCGCGCGGGCCGTACTCGCGACCGGCACTGTTACCGCCGTCGGATACTCACTTGGAACCCTCCAGGTGCTGGCACGCAGCGAAGAGGACAGAGCTGTCGGGCATCTCGGTCCGGATCTGCTGGGGCCGGACTGGGATGCCGAGGAGGCTGTCCGGCGGCTCCGGACCGATCCAGCCCGGGCTATTGGACTGGCGCTGCTCGACCAGCGGAATCTGGCCGGCATCGGCAATGTATACCGCAGCGAAATTTGTTTCCTTACTGGCGTGCACCCCGACGTCGCGGTAGCAGAAGTGCCTCGGCTTGAACGTATGGTCGAGACTTCCCAGCGGCTGCTGCAAGCAAACCGGAACCGGAGTATCCGTATCACGACGGGATTCGCGGCGGCCCGGGGCGCAGAAGGACTGTGGGTCTATGGCAGGGCAGGC
>NZ_KI914646.1:91205-93196 GCF_000520495.1 Arthrobacter sp. H14 | reverse complement strand
AGCCCTGCCGCCGTTGCGGAACCCTGGTTGAACACGGCCGCCTGGGTGACACCGCCACCATCGCCAGGGACATCTACTTCTGCCCGTTCTGTCAACCTCCCTCATCCAGCGGGAAGGTGGACACTTCCGGTACCGAGTGAAAATATGGGACCAGCACCACCGGGCGAGGTCTTCGGCCCGTCCTGAATCGCTTTTCCGGCCAGCGAAGGATGCACTCCAACATGAATCAGCAGCCAGAAGCCGCAACGACTGACAACACCTTCGTCGAACTTAATGAGAACGAGAGCCGGTACGAAATCAGGGTTGGCGGCCGCTATGCCGGTTTTGCCGAGTACCGGGAATCGTCATCCGAAATCGCCTTCACCCACACCGAAACGTTCGAGGAATTCGCCGGGCAGGGGCTTGGCAGCACACTTGTCGCCGGCGCTCTCTCCGACGCCGCCACCCGGGGCAAGACGCTTGTCCCGTATTGCCCGTTTGTAGCCAAATACATCAGGCACAACCCTGAGGCAGCGCCGGACGTCCGCTGGCCGGACTCGCCGCGGATGAAGTAGAGATCCGGAATAATTTTCCCGTTGGGCCTGTTCGACTACATAGATGCAATAACATGCAGATGTCGGAGATCAGGAAGAGAAGATACCCATGGGTGAAAAGCGGATTGCAGTGGTTACGGCCGGACTCAGCGAGCCGTCGTCGAGCCGGATGCTGGCAGACCAATTGGCGTCGGATACCAGGAAACACCTCGAGGCTGCCGGCGGACAAGTCAATGTCGAGGTCTTCGAACTGCGGGACCTCGCCGTCGACATCGCCAACAACTTTGTGGCCGGCTTCCCCTCGCCCAGGCTTACTGCGGCAATTGATGCCGTGCTCGCTGCCGACGGCGTGATTGCTGTAAGCCCGATCTTCTCCGGTTCCTACAGCGGACTCTTCAAATCGTTCTTCGATGTGATCGACAACAAGGGCCTGATCGGCAAGCCGATGATTCTGGGAGCAACCGGAGGAACGGCCCGGCACTCGCTGGCCCTTGAGTACGCGTTGCGCCCCTTGTTCCAGTACCTGCGGGCGAACGTTGCACCGACATCCGTCTACGCCGCCCCTTCTGATTGGGGAAATGGCGACGCCACCGTCGACGGACTGGCGGACCGCACCGACCGCGCGGGCAGCGAACTCGCGGCCCTCATCGGGCAGACGGTCCCAGTCCAGCGCCGGGCGGCCGATGACGAGCGCTCCTTCGAGGAACTACTCGCCGGCCAAAGTACGTCCTAGCTTCATTCCGCCGGCACCGGTACGGGCTTCCGGCTCCCGTCCCACTGCAGGGCGGCGACGGCCACGACGTTCGCCAGCGTGATCATGGCGATCGCCGCGAGCTCCAGCGGCGCCAGCGACTCGGCCAGCAGGATAAAGCCAGCCAAGGCGGCGAGGACCGGATTGACGCTGACCATGAGCGCATACAGTCCGGCCGGCATCCGGCGGAGCACGAAGATGTCAGCGGCGTACGGCAAGGCTGAGGAAAGAATTCCGGCCAACACCCCGAACCCGAGCACCGCCGGTGTTACGGCGTCGAAATCAACGACGAAAACGGCCACCGGCACGAAAATGACCGCCGACGTCGCGGCCGCGATCGCGGAGGCCTGCAGACCCGGCAGACTCGCCCCCGCCGCGCGGTTGACCAGGATGTAGCCTGCCCAGCATGCCGCGGCCATCAGGCCCAGGCCGATCCCAACCAAGTCGTTGCTGGCCTGTGGTCCGGCGAGGACAAAAACTCCGGCTCCGGCAACGACGGCGCAGACCGCGTTGACGGCCCGGCGTGAGGAAATCAGCGCCAGGGCGAGTGGCCCGAGGAACTCCAGCGTGACGGCCAGCCCCAGACCGATCCGCTCGATTGAGAAGTACAGGGTCAAATTCATCATCCCCATCACCAGGCCGAGGGCTATTCCCAGGCCCAGCTGGCGTCGGCTCAAGCTCCGCAGCGGCGGCCGGCCCAGAGGCAG
>NZ_KI914646.1:76112-91105 GCF_000520495.1 Arthrobacter sp. H14 | reverse complement strand
AGGTGGACGGCCGCCATGACGAGTTGCCGCAACGCGATCACCCCCACCGGGCCGAGCACCGGAAACAGGCTCGCGCCGACAGCCGCCCCGAGTTGCTGGGAGGAAGCGCCGGCAATCAGGACGTTGATCCCGGACGTCCCGTTCCGCCCGGACCGGCGGTGAATTAAAGCGGTCATGCAGACAGTTGAACTCCGGAAGCCGCCGTCGGAAAAATGCATTCCGCGCTCGATCTATACACTTGGGTTATGCATGTGGAACTGCGGCATTTGCGGGCGCTGGTGGCCGTCGCCGATGAAGGAACATTCACCGATGCGGCCATCTCGTTGAGAGTCTCGCAGGCTGCGATTTCCCGCAGCATTGCCCAATTCGAAACGGTACTCGGCGCCCGCCTGCTCAACAGGACCTCGCGCCGTCTCGATTTCACTGAACTGGGCAACGAGGTGCTGCTGCGCGCCCGCCGCGCACTCCGCGATGTTGACTCACTCCCGCTCCTGGCCCAGGCGACGACCTTACGGGTGGGTTATGCCTGGTCCGGGCTGGGGCTGAGGACCCGCCGGCTCTACATCCTCTGGGAGGCGAAGTTTCCCGGCGTCGAACTCATCCTGAGCCATCACAACAGCCCCACCGGAGGCATTGCTGAAGGCGTGAGCGATGCCGCCATCGTGCGCGGAGAACCGGACCGCACCGGCTATCGACTGCGTCGGGTCGGCTCCGAACGGCGTGTCTGCGCGGTTCCACGCCAGCATGAATGGTCCCGGCGGCGCAGTGTCACCCTCAAGGAAATAGCATCCCGGCCGCTGGCGCTGAACAGGAAAACCGGAACGACGACGGAGGCCTTGTTTCCAGCGTCGGAACCACTGCGGATTGTCGAGACCGTCGACACCGACCACTGGCTGGAGACGATCGCCATGGGCAAGGCGGTCGGCGTGACTTCGGAGGCCACCGCGGCGCACTTTCCCCGCCGCGACGTCCGGTACGTTCCGGTGAAGGATGCACCCGGGATTCCGGTGTGGGTGATGTGGCCGGAGGACAACCTCCATCCCTATGTGGAGCGCCTGACCGCTCTGATCGAACAGGTCTACCTCACGGATCCCGAGGACTACCAACCCAACTCTGCGGAGGGAGGCCAGCACCCTGCGGTTAGTGACCCCGCCGCGCCCCGCGGGTCGAGCGGCCGGTAGACTTGTGCGGTGATGACTTCCCCTCTGCCCGTCCGCAACGGCGTGAACGCGACCCGTTTGCGCCTGCCGGATGAGGGGCACTGGGATACCGCGATGGAGTACGTCCTCAAGCGGTTCAACCATGTTGATCCGGACGGAATCGTGGAGCGGTTCGAGCGCGGCGAGGTCGTCGGCGTCGGGGGCGTTCCGATCACACCCCAGACGCCGCTGAACGAGCACACCTTCATTTGGTACTACCGCGAGCTGCCCGAAGAGCACCGCATCCCGGTCGAGCTCGACATCCTGCACCTGGACGAAAATCTGCTGGTCGTGGACAAACCGCATTTCCTGCCCACCACGCCCGGCGGCATGTTCGTGGCCGAATCGGCGTTGGTCCGGCTGCGCGTGCTGCTCGACCTGCCGGATCTGGTTCCCATCCACCGCCTGGACCGGATGACGGCCGGCGTCCTCCTTTTCGCCGTCGACCCGCTGACCCGTGGAAAATACCAAACCCTCTTCGAGCACCGCAAGGTCCGCAAGACGTACGAGGCCGTCGCTCCCCTGAACACGGACCTTGAGCTGCCGGCGACGGTCCGCAGCCGGATGTTCAAGTCCCGCACCTATCTGCTGTCCCAGGAAATCGAGGGCCAACCGAACGCCGAAACCAGGATCGAATTGCTCGATTCCTACCGGGGACTGGGCCGGTACCGGTTGGAGCCGCACACTGGAAAGACCCACCAGCTCCGCGTGCACATGGCCTCGCAGGGAATCGGCATCCTCAACGACCGCTTCTACCCCACCCTGCTGGAAGAAGCTCCGGACGATTACGACAAACCGCTGCAGCTGCTGGCCCGCTCCATCAAATTCACCGATCCGCTGTCCGGGGCCCCGGTCCAGTACAACAGCCGGTTACAGCTTCGTGAATTCGGGACCCATCCCGTCTCCCACCCATAGCTTTCCCAGCGGCCTACCAGTTACATTTAAAACGTGGATTTCATGAGCTTGGGCGCCTGGCATCCGGCTTTCTATTTCCTAATAGTTCCGCTGGTGGTCATCGACGCTGCCATTCCTGCAGTGCCATCCGAGATCTTCGTTGTCACCACCGGAGCGCTCGCGGCGGCCGGCCAACTTAACGTAATTGTCGCCGTCGTTCTCGCCGGTCTGGGCGCCTGGCTTGGCGACGCCCTCGTCTACTTCCTGTTCAAGAAGAAGCTGTCCCGTGTCCTCGACCGGTTCAAATGGGGGCGGGCCGTCCACCGGGCCATCCTGAAGGCGGCGAATAAAGGCGGATCCTCCTCGACGTACGCCGCCATCATCGCCGGCCGCTTCATACCGGCAGGCAGAACAGCAACGATGGCGGCAGCCGGCATGGCGCACGTGCCCACCAAAGGCTTCCTGCTGGCCGACGCCGTGGGATCGCTAATGTGGGGCGGCTGGATGGTGGGACTCGGCTACCTGACCGGATCCACCACCGATCTCCCCTGGTGGGCCAGCGCGGTGATCGGCGTCGGAGTCGGGATCGTCGTGGGCGTTCTCATTGCCAGCGGTGTGGGACTCAAGTCCGCCTGGGAAAACCGCCGCAACGGTGGAGTCACGCCGCAGGAGACGCCGGACGCGGAAGACCGCGTGCTCGCATCAACTCCCCGCCGCTGACCCTTCCCTCATTCCCTGCTGACCGCCTGGACCGGTTCCCAGCGACCGCGGTTCCGGCGCATCACGCCCAGCCTCCCGACGTCGGCCACTCGCTGGACAGCATGGCGCATGTTGGCTGCGGTCCGGCAAGCGGCGTCGTCCTCATCCGCATCGGTGCTTGTCTCCACCATGAAGCGCACGGTAATCCGCGGGACGCCGGCGACAATGTCGAGGTGGTCCGCCTCGATAAGGTGCGCCGACCCAACCGCCGCGGTGGCACTTTCCATTACATCCTCGGGCCGATGGCCAGGGCGGAGCTCGAGGACATTAAGCAGGGCTCGGAACGACGGCATGACACCAGTGTGCCACCGCCGACTCAATGTTCACCGCAATCTTCTTCGATGCTTTGCCGTATGCCGGATGAGCGTCAGAGGGTTAGCTTCAGTCCTTCATGTGACGCCACGAATCCGAGTTTGTAGTAGAACCGGTGGGCGTTCTTCCTCGACTTGTCGGTGGTGAGCTGGACGAGGGCACATTCCCGTCGTCGTGCCTCTTCTATGGCCCAGGTGATCATAGCTGTCCCCAAACCCGCGGCCCGATGATTGGCGGCGACGCGTACCGCCTCGATTTGCTCACGTAGCGCTCCACGGCGCGACAAACCCGGCAGGAAGCAGCAGAGCTGCATTGTGCCCACCACAGTATTGGCGGCAATGGCGACGACCAAAAGGTGTGCGGGATCGGAATCAATAGCTTTGAAGGCTCTCAGGTAGAGCTGCAGCGCCTCATCGTCATCGGCGCCGTCGCGGGCTGCGCCCAACTCATCGTCCGCTAGAAGGCGAACAATCGAGGACACGTCCTGAACAGCAGCTCGACGCAGACCTATTGTAGATCCATTACCCAGCTCCAACTCAGCTAAAACCGTCATGCCGGCATTGTCCTCCCTCCTCCATCATCATGGCATTCTAAGGGGGTGGAATTATCATGCAGATTCGAGTGGCGGGGTCGCTCGGTGGCGTGGCGTCGGCTGGGGTCGGGGCCACCGGTGGTCATGTGTCATGGCACGCCGTGGTCGTCAACGGTATGGGCGCCATTTGCTGAAGCCCTCAGCCGTGACTTCACTGTGTATCTGTGGGATATGCCCGGCTACGGTCAGTCATCGATGCACCCGGATCACGCCGTCGACCTGGGCACACAGTCGGAACTGTTGAGCGACCTTCTGCGGTACTGGGAGCTGGAGTCTCCTCATCTTGTTGCCCACGATTACGGTGGCGCGGTGTCCCTGCGGGCGCATCTGCTGCATGGCGCTTCCTACGCTTCGCTGGCCTTGGTCGACGTAGTGGCCCTGCGCCCGTGGGGATCCGGCTTTTTCCGGCTCGTGGCCGCGAACCCGGAAGTTTTCGCCGCGCAACCTCCTCCCGTCCACCGTGGTGCCGTCGAGGCCTACATCGCCGGAGCCAGCCACCGTGGATTGACGCCCGAGCAGCTGCTCGCACTGACGTCGCCGTGGCTGTCGCCCGAGGGACAGGTCGCGTTTTACCGGCAGATCGCCGCGGCCGATGAACGCTTCACGGACGAAATCCAGGGCCGGTACAGCGAAATTCAGCTACCCGTGAAGATCATCTGGGGCAGCAACGACAGCTGGATACCCGCTGGCCGTGCCACCCAGCTTGCGCAGATGATTCCCGGGGCCGACCTTGAATTGATCGACGACGCAGGGCACCTCATCCAATACGACGCGCCGGTACAACTGGCCATGGCGCTGCAGCGGTGGCTCATAGGAATCCGCTGAGCCACCCGTTACTTCACAATCCGGTAGGTTGAACCCTGCCGTGCTGGATAGCTGATCGGCGCCATGGCCGGCGCCCGCCTACTGCACGCGGATAGCGATTTTGCCGCGGACGTGTCCTCCCATGCTGAGTTCGAACGCCTTGGCGGCATCCTTGAGGTCGAAGGTTTCCGTCAGCACGGGCGTGACCTTTCCGGCCTCGACCAATTCGGTCAACGCAGTCAGGTCCTCAGGGTCGGGGCGGACGAAAACATAGTGCCCGCCCATCTCTTTCACCGCCGGATTCACAACCGAGACCACCCGGCCGGGAGTCATGAGCAGTTCCACGCTCGGGGCAAGTTCGTCCCCGCCGGAAAGATCCAGAATGGCGTCGATTCCGTCCGGCGCAAGTGCCTTGAACCGCTCGACCGCCCCCTCGCCGTAAGTGGTTGGTTCAGCACCCAGATCCTTCAGGAATTCATGGTTGCGCTCCGACGCCGTCGCAATGACGCGCGCTCCTCTGGCACGGGCGATCTGGACCGCATAGGTACCAACTCCGCCGGAGCCGCCGTGGATGAGCACGGTTTCGCCGTCGGCGACCTTCAGGAAGTGGACCAGTGACTGATAAGCGGTCAACCCGGTCAGTGGGATGGTGGCGGCCTGCTCCCAGCTCACATTCTTCGGCTTCCGGGCCAAGGTGCGGACCGGCGCGGCGACCTGCTCGGCAAAAGTGCCGTGGCCGATGACGTCCATCCGGACATAGCCGATCACCTCATCGCCGGGCTGGAATTCCTCGACGGCGGGACCGGGTGTTTTGACGACGCCGGCGAGATCCCAGCCGGTGATGACGGGGAAGTGCGAATAACTCATGGAGTCCAGGTAGCCGCCCATAACGGCCCAGTCGACGGGGTTGACCGAGCTCGCCTTGATGTCGACCAGTACAGTGTCCGGCCCGAGCTTTGGCTCCGGTTGCTCGCCGTACTTCAGGACCTCCGGCCCACCGAATGCTTCGTAATACGCAGCCTTCATGTCATCCTCCTCAAGATCGATCGGACTGTTCCTGCCGGAACGGGTGCGTCCTTACGCGTATTCCCTGACGTAGTCGGCATGCACGGCTTCCCATGCGGGATAAAGGTCCTCCCGCCAGCGTGGCCAGTCAACGGACCGGCCGCCCAGTGCCTCCTGTAAATGGTCCAGATGCGTGTGCCATCCGGCCACGCTCATCAATGCCTGCTCCCCCACTGCGTTGACCACATTGGTGAACTTCAAGCGGCAACCCGCACCGCCGTCGTCGTCCGTGGGTTCCAATTCCCAGCGGAGCAGCCCGTGCGCCTGATTGTTGTAGACGAACAGGTTCGGCGGCTCGATCTGCAGGATCCGCCCTTCCCACCACTCGAGATCTTCCTCGGCAACGTTGCGCCATCTCAGGTTGAAGGCACCGCCGATCTGCAGATCACCGTCCGACTCCGCCAGCCACTTGATGGTTTCCTCCGGCCGGGTCAACGCCGCCCACACGTCCTCCACAGGGTAGGCGTACACTCGCTCGAAGGTCAGCGCAGCCCGTTCGTCATCGATCTGCTCGACCCCTCCGAGAGGATGCCGCGCCATGTCCCTGTTCAGGTTTTCGTTGCCCACAGTGGTGCCTTTCGACGTCGTCGTCGTTCTTCTCCTGTCGACTCTACTGACGATGCCGAACTTGTTCCACGGTTTTCGACCCGTCAGAATTGACCCATGCCCGCTGATCAACAGGAACTGTCCACCGCCGAAGCTAAATGGGCCGAGTGGCACCGCAAGCGGGAGGAGACGCTGGCATCCCAACATGGCTGGCTGACGTTGACGTCCTTCCAGTGGCTGCCCAGCGTTCCGGAACAGTTGGAGGGGTTGCCCGGATTGTGGCGGAGCGATGGAACGACGGCGGCGCTGACGACCGACGGCGCCGAGCACTTCAGCATTGCCAATCCTTCCGCCGAATCCGCGCAGGTCACCGGCCAGCATGTCAGCGGCACCATCACCGCGCAGCTATCCAACGACGAATCGCTGATGTGGCTGCGTAATGGCGAGCTGCTGGTTGAACTGGCGATGCGTTCGAACCGCTACGCCATCCGGATCCGCGACCCGCGCGCCTCAACGCTGACTGATTTCGACGGCGTACCGACGTTCGATTACTCGCCGGATTGGGTGGTGCCGGCGCAGTTCGTACCGCACGATGAGCCGCGCACCGAACCGGTCAAGTCGGCCCGCCACGACGTGACGATTCCCGTCACAGCAGTCGGCGACGTGATTTTTGAGTACGACGGCGGGACGCACCGGCTGGCTGCCTCGGCGGCCGCGGACGGCGGACTGACGCTGAACTTCCACGACCAGACCAATGGCGGAACGACGGCGGCATGGCGCTTCGTCGAAACCGATCCGCCGGCGGAGGATGATTCCGTGACGATCGACTTCAACCGCGCAATCAATTATCCGTTCAGCTTCACCGAATTCGGCGCTTGCCCGGCCCCGATGCGGGTCAATTCGCTCGAGCTGGCCGTCGAAGCGGGCGAAAAGGCGCCGCGCTAGCCTGCGTATAGCACGCTGGCCGTTTGCCCTCGCTGACCGGCCTGTCTTGCGCTAGCCTGCCGGATAGGCGTTCTGCTTGAGCATCTTCGCCAGGTGTGCTGCATTGCGGGCGGCCGTCGCCGTCGTCTTCGCCACCGGGTCCGGGACCTTGTCCAGGTCCTTGAAATCGGTCCCGTGCATGGCCTCTCCGACCCAGTAAGTTCCGCTTTGGCCGGCAATGCTGAAGCCGACGTCGTTCAATCCCTGGAACAGCTGGGCAATGACGTTGTGCGCGCCGTCTTCATTACCCACGACGCCGACGACGGCCACCTTGTCGAACAAAATCGGACGGCCGGCGTCGTCGGTCTCCGCCAGTTCGGCATCAAGGCGCTCCAACACGCGCTGGGAAATGCTGGCCGGGTGGCCCAGCCAAATGGGAGTCGCGAGCACAAGGATGTCGGCCGCCAGGATTTTCTCCCGGATGGCCGGCCACTCGTCACCGTCGCCCATATCCGTCTTCACGCCGGGACGGATATCGTGATCCACGACCCGGACGACGGAGCCGGAAACGTTGTGCTCGGCCAGTCCGTCCAGGATCTGCCGGGCCAGCAGGTCGCTGCTGGAGGGCGCGGGTGACGGGGTGAGCGTACAGACAAGTGCGATGGCGCTGAGTTCTTGAGTATCCATACTGGGTTCTTGAGTATCCATACTGGCCATTGTGCCGAAAAGAAAGCAACCTTACTACCGGGCCGTCGAAACTCGATACCGGGACGTTATCTCCTGGCAGGAATCCGGCACTGCGGTCCACTAGGGCCCACCATCCGAACTCGAATGTTGGGCAGAAACCGTTCGTGCCCAACATTCGGCGCCGAATGGTGGGACAGTTGGGCTGCTAACGCCCGATGTGCAGGGCGGGGATCAGAGGATGGCGGAGATGCCTGTAATGTCGCGGCCGGTGATCAGGGTGTTGATCTCCTTGCTGCCCTCATAGGTGAAGATCGCCTCGGCGTCCGCGAACACCTTCGCCATTCCGTAGTCGGTGACAATTCCGTTGCCGCCCAGGATCCCGCGGCCGAGCGAAACGGTCTCGCGCATGCGGGCCGAGGTGTAGGACTTGGCAAGTGCGGCCTGCGGCATATCGACCCTGCTGCGGCCGGGCTTCGGATTCAGGTATTCATCCTCCTGCAGCTGCGCAACCCTGGTCATCATGCCCATGCTCGCGACGGTATTTCCGAGCATCTGGACCAGCTGCTCCTGCACCAATTGGAAGCCGGCGATGGGTTTACCGAACTGGTGCCGCTCGACGGCGTACCGCCGGGCGACGTCGAACGCCGCCAGTTGTTGGCCGACGGCTTGCCAGCCGACCTGGATCCGCGAGCCACGGAGCAGGTACTTGGTGTCCTCGAAACTGGAAATGCCGGCAAAACGATCGGCTTCGGCAACTCGTACATCTTCCAGTTTGATGTCGGCATTCTGCACGGTTCGCAGGGCGATTTTGTTGTCGATCCTGGTGCGGCTGACGCCGGGCAGGGTTGCATCGAGGATGAAGCCGCGGATCTGGCCGGTCTCCGAGTCTTTCGCCCACAGCAGCATGTAGTCGCAGAAGGTTCCGTTGCCGATCCAGCGCTTGGCGCCATTGAGGATCCAGGTGTCCCCGTCACGGGTGGCGGTTGTGGCCATTCCGCCAGCTACATCGGAACCATGCTCGGGCTCGGTCAGCGCGAAGGCACCGGTCGTGCGCAGGTGCATGGCGTCGTCGAGCAATCTGTTTTTCTGCTCTTCCGACCCGAACCGGTGCAGGGCGTCGACGAAGAGGTCGTGGTGGACCATGAAGAAGGTCGCGATGGACGTATCGCAGCGGGTCATTTCCGCGATGACGATGCCGGCAAAAAGGTGGCTGTAGCCCTGCTGGACCGGCGTACTCAGACCCAGGCCGCCGAGCTTGGGCAGCAGTTCGTGTGGAAATTCGCCGCTGTTCCACCACTGCCCGGCATTGGGCGCCACCTCCTTGGCCAGGAAGCCGCGCAATTCCTCGAGCTTGTTCCGCTCGGGCTTATTCAGCAGCTCCTCAAAGGAAAAGTAGTCTGCCGAGGGTAAATCGTCCGGGTTCAAAGAGTTGTCCATCGGTTGGTTGGTGTGCCGTCAAGTGCCAGTGCGCCGTGCATCATTTTGGCGCCATCCGGATCGCCCCATCCAGCCGGATTGTCTCACCGTTCAACATGGCGTTCTCGACGATGTGCGCGGCGAGGGATGCATACTCTGCGGGCTTGCCGAGCCGCGACGGATGGGGCACCTGGGCGCCGAGCGAGTCCTGCGCCTCCTGCGGCAGACCCGCCATCATCGGTGTTTCGAAAATGCCGGGCGCAATCGTCATGACGCGGACCTGCGAGCGCGCCAGTTCGCGCGCCAGCGGCAAGGTCATCGCGGCCACCGCGCCCTTGGACGCCGCATACGCGGGCTGGCCAATCTGGCCATCGAAGGCAGCAACCGATGCCGTGTTGATGATGACGCCGCGCTCCGGGCCGAGTCCGCCGTCGACCGGGTCCGTCTTGACCATTGCTGCCGCTGCCAGCCGGGTGACGTTGAAGGTGCCAACCAGGTTGACCTGGATGACTTGCTGGAACTTCTCCAGCGGGAGCACACCGTCCCGTCCGAGCACCTTTCCCGGAGTCGCCACCCCGGCGCAGTTGACCACAATCCGCAGCGGACCGAGTTCGACGGCGGCATCAACCGCGGCCTGGACCTCTGCCTCGTTCGTCACGTCCGCCGGCATGAACACAGCCCGCTCACCGAGCTCGGCGGCGTATTCGGCGCCCTTCGACTGCGGAAGGTCGACGATCACCACGGATGCGCCGTCGTCGTAAAGTTTTTTAGCTGTCGCTGCACCCAGTCCCGATGCACCACCGGTGACCAGGGCGACTCCGCTCGCGATGTCCATCCATCCTCCTTGATGTGGCGGCAAACGTCATAGAGAAGCGCTCCCATCTCAACCAGTCCGCGATTCAGACCGGGGAGCGCAACCGTCACATCGAGCTTAGCCGCCTGTGCGGCAATCCGCATTGACCCGCTGCGGCCGTCTGGGCGTACGTGCGGGCAGGGAAAGAAGCAGGCCGACCTGCACGGCTTTACGCGCGCCGAATAGCCGCCAGCGGCAGAATCGGATACAACAAAAGAATGAGTTCTGTGCGCACCCCCGATCCATACCCCGGCTGGCTCTCCGAAGAGGACCTGTACGAGGCCCGGCAACGCTTGCCCTTGGTCTACGTCGAAGCCGTACCGGTGCGGGTCGACCCGCTCGGCTGCGTCACCGAAGTCGGGCTGCTGCTGCAGGCGTCAGATGAAGGAGCGATGGTGCGTACGCTCGTGTCCGGGCGGGTGCTCTACCGGGAAACCATCCGGGCGGCCCTGCTTCGGCACCTGGAGAAGGATCTGGGTCCGATGGCGCTGCCACAGCTGCCGGTTTGCCCGGCTCCGTTCACCGTCGCCGAATATTTCCCATCGCCGTCGCAAACCGGCCTGACCGACGAGCGCCAGCACGCCGTCGCACTTGCCTACGTCATCCCGGTAACCGGCGAGTGCGAACCCCGCCAGGATGCGCTCGACCTGAGCTGGCTGACGCCTCAAGAGGTGCTCAGTCCGGGTGTTCTTGCGGAGTTCGCAGGCGGCCGCGGGGACCTCGTCCGACAGGCTCTCGCGCACGCCGGCTGGGGCCGTTAGGGGCTGACACGCACGCTGCACCCGACATGCGGCTTTGCGCGGCTTCCGGTTCCTATACTTGAGAGAGTTGGGAGAGGGATACAAGGAGTTTTTGCATGACCGCGAGCGAGCATCCAGATGCCTCAGCCGGGACCAGCACGTCCGCATTCGTCGACGCCGCCCCGGCGGGCGCCGCAGTAATTCCGCCTGCCCCGACGCGCCGGCCCGCCCCCTCCGGAACGGCCGAGTCCGTCGTCGCGCAGGCAGCCGCAGCCCATTCCGAGCACTCCGGCGTCCAACGGATCGCCAAACGCCTGGGCAAGGGGCTGAATACCAAATCCGGCAGTTGCCTCGCCGACGTCAAGGACCTCGCCCAGCTGCTTTTCATCGACTTGAATGACGCGTCCAGCGCGATGCCCGTCTGCCAGCTGATTACCGAGCTTCCGTACGACGGAAACCACGGCCGCTGGAGCGGTATCGAAGCCTGCCTTGCGCTGGCGTCGTACATGGCCGCGGAGAACGGCGAGGAGAAGCTCTCGTCGGATTACGCCCACAAACTCAGGGCTCCAGACCGCGAGTCCGACGACGACTTCCGCAACAAGATCAACGCCCGCATGCGCCAGCGTTCCTTGAACGAGCCGAACCTGTACGACCGGGAAATCTCGAAGGCTATATCCGCCGTCGACAAGAAAACGGAACTGGACTGGCGCAAACTTCGGGTGCAGATGCTGCTGTTCCTGCTGGCGCACGGCGGTTCTGAAACCTATCCGGATGAAGAACTTGCCCGGCTGACCAGCAATGAACTGGTCGCTATCCGAAATCTGGCCTCGGAATCCCGGTAAAACCGCCGCCGCTGTTCACCAGACGGCAGGCCGGGAGTAGAGTCGGATCATGGTGGGAGATGCTGAAAACCAGGTCGATTTAGCGGTCCATATCAATGCCGACGCGGCTCAGGTCTGGATTATGCTGCGCGAGCCGTCGAAAGTGGCGCAATGGCACGGCTGGCAATACGACGAGCTCGACGAGGAAATCAAGCAGATCTTCTTCACGGACGTCAAAGAAGATGATCATCACTGCATCCTCACCGTCAATGGCGGGGACAAGTTCACCCTTAAACCGGTCGGCGACGGCACCGAGGTCCGGCTCGAACGGGCTCCGCGCGACTCCGGAGATGAATGGGCGGCTTACTATGACGACATCACCGAAGGCTGGCTGACGTTTCTCCAGCAGCTCCGCTTTACCCTCGAGCGGCATCCGCAAACCCGCCGGCGGACCACCTTCTTTTCCGGCACCGCCTCGGAATCCGACCAGCCCATTGTGGAGAAGCTCGGCTTGGCCGGACTGCCCGAACCCGGCGAAGAGTACTCCGTTACTGCCGCCACGGGCGAAGAGCTGAGCGGAAAGCTGTGGTTCCGGTCCGAACACCAGCTCGGCCTGACCGTCAGCCACTACGCGGATCACGGTCAGGGGCTGCTGATCGTGGCGGATACGCCCGCCAACGAAGACCATCCCCACGGCGGCGTCATGGTCATCGCCACAACCTATGACGTCGGCGCGAAGGACCTGCGCTCCATCCGCGAGCGCTGGGATCAGTGGCGGCAGCAGAACTACCCGGAGTCCGACCCCGTCGTCTGAATCCGCCACGGAGTCAGCCCCGCGGAGTGCCCGGCCCGCCCAACGCCTTCGCCCGGTCACGCATCAGCACAACGACGACGACGCCCACCAGGGCGCCGATGACCGTCTCCACCGTCCGGTCGACCAGTAGCTGTACCGCATCTCCCTGCGTCACAACGTAGGACATGAGCAGCGCCAGTGGCGTAATGAAAAACAGCGCGAGCGTGTAATGACGCATCACGAACATCTCAGCCAGGAACTGCAGGGCCACAATCAGCAGCACGATATGCCATGCCTCCAGGGGCAGCGACAGGATCACCGCCGTCACGCCAACCCCGCCCAGAGTCCCTACGATGCGGTGCACCGCCCGGGTCAGCCGGCCGGTCAGGGTTGGAGCGGCAATAGGTACGACGGCGGCAACCATCGCCCAGTAGCTGTGCCCGATTCCCGCCATCGTGGCGATACTTCCCGCAATGCCGGCCGCCACCAGGTATCGCAGCGCGTGAATCAGCAGCACATTCCAGCCCCGGCTTCGCTGCCCGGCGGTTGACTGTGGAGATGCTGGAACTGAACCATTGCGGACTGCGCCATTGCCGACTGCGGAGTCCGAGCCATTGCGGGCTGGACGGTTGCGGACTGCGTCATTGCGGAGGCCACGGACCCGTGCCGGGACGGCGGCCGCCAGTCCGAGCAGTAACGACAGCAGGGTGCTGCAGGTTCCAACGAGCAGCGCCTGCCACAAAGGTGGAACGTCCGGCAGTGACGCCACGGCCGCGAAGGCGAACACGAAGAACAGCGAACCTCCCGGCCGCAGACCCCAGTAATCCGCGGCGACCGAACCGCCGCCGGCGATTACCGCCGTCGTCATTACCACTGCCCAAGGCGTAGCGCCTAAGGACGCGAAGACCGTCCCCAGGCCGATACAGAATAGGAGCAGCATGCCCGCGATGGCCTGATGCTGGAACCGGCTGCGGTACGTCTCCGACCGGGCGTAGATTCCCGCGAACGCACCGAACGCCGCGTAGATCGTCAGGTCGATCCGCCCCATGGCGAGCACGACGAGCAGTGGCAGCGCGACTCCAAGGGCGATCCGCGCGGCCGGATAGTGGTCCCGCTGCGAAGGCGCCATCGTGAAGAAGTTGCGCAGATGTTTCATGAAGAGGGCAGGCACCGTTCTGTTGAAAGGAGTACGACGGCGGCGCTGGCATCGGCGGTTAGGGAGTGTTTGGTTCCGTGCCAGACTATCGCAACGGATATCCCGGCCTGCTGCAGTTCCGGTCTCCCGTTCACCGCCCGTCGTCGGACCTGACAAAATGGTGGAGTGCCTCGATCCGACTTTTCCTTTGCCGTGGGCAAACGCCTCTCCGAAACCGCCCCCTCCACCCAGCAGGGACCCGCTGGCGACGGCGGATACCGCGGACGGACCGGCACTATCACCACCCCGCACGGCGAGATCCAGACCCCCACTTTCATCGCCGTCGGAACTAAAGCCACTGTCAAGGCCGTGCTGCCCGAGTCGGTCAAGGAACTCGGCGCTCAGGCGGTGCTCGCGAACGCTTACCATCTCTACCTTCAGCCCGGCGCGGACCTGGTCGACGAAGCCGGCGGCCTCGGCGCCTTCATGAACTGGCACGGACCGACGTTCACCGACAGCGGCGGTTTCCAGGTGATGTCGCTCGGCGCCGGCTTCAAGAAGGTCATCAACATGGATTCGCATTCGCCCAATAAATCGGATGACGACGTCGCCGCCGGAAGGACGCGGCTGGCACATGTCGACGACGACGGCGTCACCTTCAAGTCGCACCTCAACGGTGACATTCACCGTTTCACGCCGGAAGTGTCCATGCAGGTCCAGCACCAGCTCGGCGCCGACATCATGTTTGCCTTCGACGAGCTGACGACCCTGATGAACTCGCGCGGGTATCAGGAAACGTCGCTGGAACGGACCCGCCTGTGGGCCGCGCGGTGCATCGCCGAGCATGAACGGCTGAGCGAAGTGCGCAGCCACAAGCCGTATCAGGCGCTTTTCGGCGTCATCCAAGGGGCGCAGTACGAGGATCTGCGGCGCAAGGCCAGCTCGGACCTCGGTGCGATGGACTTTGACGGCTACGGCATAGGCGGCGCGCTGGAGAAGGAAAATTTGGGCACGATCGTGCGCTGGTGCAGTGAGGAGCTCCCCGAGGAGAAGCCGCGGCACCTGCTCGGCATCTCTGAGCCGGACGACATTTTCACCGCGATCGAGAACGGGGCGGACACCTTCGACTGCGTCTCCCCCACCCGGGTCGCGCGCACCTCGGCCGTTTACACGCAGGACGGAAGGATCAACATTTCCGGCGCCCGGTACAAGCGCGACTTCACTCCGATCCTGGACGGCTGCGACTGCTACACCTGCGCGAACTACACCCGCGCCTACCTGCATCACCTGTTCAAGGCCAAGGAAATGGTGGGCGCTACGCTGGCCTCGATCCACAACGAGCGCTTCATCGTAAAACTTGTCGACGACGCGAGGCTCGCCATCGAGGACGGCACCTTCTTCGATCTCAAAGCAGACGTCCTCGGCCGCTACTACGCCTGAGGCGCCCGTCAGC
>NZ_KI914646.1:61074-76012 GCF_000520495.1 Arthrobacter sp. H14 | reverse complement strand
CACCCACGCTCCACACCGCCCGGTCAGCCCATAGGCCGCGCGTCAGCCCACTGCAGCGCCCTGACTGGCGGCTAAGGTGCTGATTCGACACCACGGGTAAGCCGAACCGAGTTATCCACACTCCGAATTTCATTCCAGTACGGTAACCGCTCCTGCTGGAGACTGGAATCGTGGATGTAAAAGAATTACCCGCGCTCGAGTGCGATGACGCTGCCCCCGAATCGCAATTCTGGAGTACGGCCCAGCTCGCCGACGCCGGAATGAGTGATAGAGACGTACGGAAGTCGATGATTGCCGGTCGGTTGAAGCGCCTTCGACGTGGCTATTACACCAGCGCCGATCTATGGAAAGACCTCGCACCCAAGGACCGGGAACTTCAACAGATTCTGGCTCACGCACACGCCCTTGGTGGTAAACCGGCAGGCGCGTACAGCCATGGAACAGCAGCCCGCCTTCACGGCTTATGCCTCTGGCAGGTCGAACCATTCATTCACCTAACGCAATCGTTCAAGTCTTCCTCCAGTAAGGGGCCCGCAGACGTCCGCAGACACTTCCGCGGATTGGCTGCGCACGAGCTCACAATGGTTCGTTCCTTGCCCGTCACCACGCTGGAACGTACCGTCATCGATTGCGCGGCCTCACTCGGCTACCGGCAGGCGCTCATCATCGCCGACCATGCGGCCCGTTTGGGAGCCGACCCGGAACAAATGAGTCACATGGCTTCGGCCATGAACGGTGTTTGCGGGGTGAAGAGTGTCCGGCGCGTTCTTGCTGACCTCAATCCCCTTTCCGAATCCCCCGGTGAGACTCTCACGCGGATCCTGATCATGGAAACCGGATTGGTAATGCCTCAACTGCAGTTGCAGGTCTCGACGCCGTCCGGTGAGTATCGCCTCGACTTCGGCTGGGAAGACGCCAAGGTTGCTTTAGAGTTCGACGGCGACACCAAGTACTTCGACTATGCGCCGACTCCGAAAGTCCTCCTGGCCGAAAGGAAACGCGAAAAGGCGCTGATGGAGCAAGGCTGGGTGTTCGTCCGACTTGAGTGGAAAGACCTGTTCCAGCCGGACGAGGTGGAACGCCGAATCAGCAACGCGCTGTGGAAGGCCGCGAGAACGCCGGTCAGCCCTTCGGCCGTGCGTCAGCCCACTGCAGCGCCCTGACTGTCGGCCAGGGGGCTGACCAGGCATACCCCGCACGGCTAGGGGGCTGACCCGGCATACCCCGCACAGCCAGGGGGCTGACCCGGCATGTTTGGCGGGGGTCGCCGGTTAGCCGCCCGATGAGGTTATGAAGCGGCGGGAACCTGACCGTAGGTCGGCTCGCGCTTCTTGATCCAGCGGATGACCGCGGTCGTAACGGGCAGGAGCAGGAATTCGACGCCGGTCTTGTAGAGGAATCCCACCAGCACGTAGTTGGCGAAGTCGCCGACGGTGGTGATGCCGATGACGGAGGCCGCAATGGAGCAGAAGATCAGCGTATCGGCGAACTCGCCCACGCCGGTGGAGCCCATCAGGCGTGCCCACAGATGCCGTTCCTGATTGCGCGCCTTCATGCTCACCAGGACCCAGGAGTTCAGTGTCTGTCCGACGACGAACCCGAGCAGGCTCGCGAGCACGATCAGCGGCACCGGCCCCAGCACGGATGCGAGCGCCTCCTGGTTGGTGTAGAAGTCCGCCGACGGGAGGGCAATAACGATCCAGAACGTCAACGAGGCGAGTGCCGCCGTCGCAAATCCGGTAATAATTGCCCGGCGCGCGGCCCTGAAACCGTAGACCTCGCTGAGCACGTCGCCCAGGATGTAGGCCAGCGGGAAGAGGAAGAATCCGCCGTCGGTAATGATGGGGCCGAATGCGACACCCTTGGAGGCTCCGATATTGGACAGGATCAGCACCATGCAAAAGAGCGCCAGCAGGATGTCGAAGTGGGAGCTGCCGCGGGAGGCGAACCGGGTTTGGACCTTGTCCTGGAGTTGAGTCATGACTATCGCATTTCTAGAAGTGGTTGGCGGATTTCTCCGCTGTATTAGCACTTGCCGGCCTCAGAGACCGCACACAATTCTGTCACGGTCGACGCCGATAGCGGAATGGGTGGCCACCTCCCCGGGGGAACGTGGAAAAATGGGGGCATGTCCATCACTGCAGAAACCACTGAACGCCCCGCCGTCACCCTGACCATCGCCGGATCGGAAGCCACCGGCGGCGCAGGGGCACAGGCGGACCTGAAAACCTTCCAGCAGCTCGGCGTCTTCGGCATCACGGCCCTGACCTGCATCGTCGCGTTTGATCCCAAGGACAACTGGAATCACCGCTTCACGCCGGTGGAGCCGCAGGTGATCGCCGACCAGCTCGAAGCGATCCAGGCGGCCTATGACCTCGACACGGTCAAGCTCGGCATGCTCGGCAGCCCCGCCACCATTGACACCGTCGCCACCGCGCTGAAGAGCCAGGAGTGGAAGAATGTCGTGCTGGATCCGGTGCTCATCTGCAAGGGCCAGGAACCGGGTCATGCACTGGATACCGATGAGGCTCTGAAGGCGAAGATGCTGCCGCTGGCCACGTTCGTCACCCCCAACCACTTCGAATCGCTGTCTTTGTCAGGCATGGACAAGATCGAGTCCGAGGAAGACCTTATCGAAGCCGCAAAGGCAATCCACGCGGCCAGTGGCGCGGCCGTCCTGGCCAAGGGTGGGGTCCGGCTGGAAGGCGCTGACGCCATCGACGTTTATTACGACGGCGAGACTCTCGAAGTTCTGCGCGCACCGAAGGTCGGCGAGGTAGCAGTCAGCGGAGCAGGCTGTTCACTCGCGGCGGCCATCACGGCCGAGCTGGCCAAGGGCGCTTCCCCGCTTGACGCCGCCCGGACCGCAAAGGAGTTCGTGACCGCCGGGATCCAGGCCCGCGTTGCCTCGAACGCCCCCTTCGACGCCGTTTGGCAGGGCGGCGCTGTGCAGAAGGCACCGGCAGCCGCCAGCTAGAACAATCAGGAACCTTCAGAGGCGTGGCATCCGATCGGGTGCCACGCCTCTTGTCGTGCGGGCGTAAACAGCTTCCCCATCTTGTCGTGCGCTATTATTCCGGAGGATCCGCCCATGTCAAGAGGTAACAGCCAATTCCAAGTCGATACACGGCCAATGGTTGACACCCATTCAGCGTGGCCAAAGGGTGGTAAATGGTGGTCTGGCCGATCGGGGGGCAGACCGCTCTCCAATGGAGAATCCGGCCAGGGCCACCCTGCCGGGATTCCCGGCGGTGACTGAGTTGAATTGTGTATGCACTGCAATGGCGCTGCCGCCGCACCGAACTCGCCGATAAGGTCGATGTGGCGGCTCATGGCCACCCTCAATGAGGAGACGAATGAGCAAGAAACTCCCCCACAAGGCCGGGACGCGCGTCCTGGCCTCCATAGCAGGATTGGCAATGGCCACAAGCTTTTGCGCTCCTGCGATGGCAACCCAATCGAACACCGACGAGAACCGTTCCACCCACGCGAATCCATTCCTGCAACTGCCCGTGGAAAAGCTCGGCGGCAATCTGGCGAACATGACCGGCAAAGTCGCCGTTTATGTCCAGTTTGAAGGCGAAGGCGCCTACGAACAGACCCAGCCGGCTGCCGTCGAAAACGGTAACAAGAAGCCGGTCGACAAGTCCGCGGCGGTCAAGCAGATCCGCAAGAACATCAAGGCCAAGGCGAAAGGCGTCGTCAATTCCGTTGACGGACAGCAGCTGTACGTCACCACCAATACCCTTCCCGGCGTCGCCGTCAGCGCGGATGCGGACATCCTGAAGGAACTGGCCAAGCGCGACGACGTCGTCAAGGTCACTCCGATTGTCCCCAAAACCCGGGACAACAAGGGCGCTGTCATCGACACCGAGGCGCTCAACACCTGGGTGGAGCGGGATGTGACCGGCGAAGGCGTCACCATCGCCGTACTCGACACCGGCGTCGACTACACCCACGCTTCCTTCGGCGGCCCCGGCACGGTCGAGGCGTACCAGAAGGCGCAGGCCAGCGAGACGTTGCCCGCCGATAACTCCGGCCTGCTCGATCCGGAGAAGTTCATCGGCGGCTGGGATCTGGTTGGCGACGACTACAATGCCAACCCTGCCTCGCCCAGCTATCAGCCGGTTCCGAATCCGGACCCCAACCCGCTGGATTGCGCCAGCGCCGGGCACGGATCACATGTCGCCGGCAGCGCTGCAGGTTACGGCGTCAATGCAGACGGCAGCACCTTCACCGGCGACTACTCGGAACTGACTACCGAGGAAGTAAACGGCATGCGCGTCGGCCCCGGCTCCGCTCCCGAAGCGCAACTTGTCGGCATCCGCGTCTTCGGCTGCGCCGGCTCAAGTGCCGTCGTCGGACAAGCCCTGGACTACGTCCTGGATCCCAACGGCGACGGCGATTTCGGTGACCGTGCCGACGTCGTCAATATGTCCCTGGGCTCCGATTTCACCCCGACTGACGACCCGGAAAACGACATCGTCAACGCCCTGACGGATGTGGGAATCCTGTCGGTGGTCGCTTCCGGCAATGCCGGTGACGTGTACGACGTCGGCGGCGCCCCGGGCAACGCACGTTCAGCTTTGACCGTGGCCAACAGCGTCGGTTCGCAGATCACACTGGACCGGGTCGATGTACTCGCGCCTCAGGATGTGGCGGGTCAGAAGGCCGGGCAGTACAGCGTGAACTACGACTACGCCGCAGCCACCACGGAGGAACTGACCGGTGATGTCGTAATGGCGCCGGAAACCAACAAGTTTGGTTGTGAGCCGTACACGGCGGAAGAGGCAGCCGCACTGGCAGGCCACTGGGTCTGGATCCAGTGGGAAGAGAACGGGGCATTCCCCTGCGGCTCGGCCCAGCGGTTCAATAACGCCGAAGCGGCAGGCGCAAACGGCGTCGTGCTTGATTCACCACGTTCCGTTTTCGACGCCGGTATCGCAGGCAACGCCACCATTCCGGGCGTACAGCTCAACAATGAAAGCTCGGACCAGCTGCGTCCTGCCGCCGAGGCCGGAACGCTGACCGTCCAGCTCAGCCCGGAGTACCTGGGGGCGATCTCTGCCGACTCGGACGCGAAGGACACGCTCAACGCCAGCTCCTCAAGGGGCGTGCATGGCAGCAACGGCGTCCTCAAGCCCGACGTCGCGGCTCCCGGCACGCTGATTGGTTCCGTTGCAGTCGGATCCGGTGACGGTGTGGCGGTCAAGTCCGGCACGTCGATGGCCACGCCGATGGTCGCCGGTATCGCCGCCCTGGTCTACAGCACCGGCGTGACCGACGCTCTGCAGGTGAAGTCCATGGTGATGAACACCGCCGTGCATGACATCCTGGCTGGCAACGGCGTTCCCTTCGCGCCCAACCGGGTCGGCTCCGGCCGCGTCGACGCGCTCGCTGCCGTCAACACCGACGTCTACGCCTACGCGACCGAGGACGCATCGCTCGTCTCGCTCGCTTTCGGCGTCATCGAAGCAGGCACCGCACCAGTGTCCATCACCAAGAGCGTGACCGTCCGGAACACGGGTGATACTGGCCAGTCCTACGCGGTCAATTACGTGCCCGCGGTGGAAACGCCGGGTGTCGTCTACTCAACACCGGGCAGCGTCACCGTCCGGCCCGGCGGCGAGGAGACCGTCGACGTCACCATGACGATCGAGGATCCGACCGCGTTGCGGCACACACTGGATCCGACGATGGAGACCTTCCAGCTCGGATTGCGCCGGGCATACCTGTCCGACGCCTCCGGCTGGCTGGAGCTGACTGCGGCAGATGCACCGAAACTGCGCGTTCCGGTCCACTCTGCGCCTCAGCCGGTTTCGGCCATGAGCGCGGGTGAAGCGCTGAAGTTCGATGACGACAAGGACCTGAGCACGGAAGTTCCGTTCGAGGGACGGGATCTCTACCAGGGTTCCTTCGCCGACGGATCGCTCTACACCTCCCTGGTGGGAGCCTTCGAGCTCGGTGCCGAAAGCCCGCGGCTTGCCGACGACGAGATCGCCGTTGAGTCCTCGCGCCGGGTTGATCTGCAGTATGTTGGCGCCGGATCAAACGTTCCTGCGCTGGCTGCCGCCGAGCGGCCGCTGGACAACGCGATGATCAACTTCGGTGTCAGCACCTGGCAGAACTGGTCGGCGATGACGCCTTCCACCAGCGTTGGTGTCGAGATTGATGTCAACACTGATGGCAGGGCGGATTACCTCGCCCGGACCGGCATGGCGGCCGGTCTGGATCTGGTTCTGGTCTTCCTTTATGATCTGGAAACCGGCGAGAACGTCGGCCTGCAGGTCATGAACAATATGGCCGGCAACGCCGACTTCCAGACGGAGAAGACCAATCCGTTCGACACGAATGTCATGACGCTTCCGGTTGCACTGTCCGATCTGGGCCTCAATCCGGAAGCGGCAAAGGACATCAGCTACCGGGTGGTGACCACCAGTTACTACAGCGCCGATGAAGAGGGCAACGCAGTTCCGGTGGACTCCACTGACTGGATCTCCTACAACCCGGTCCGTCCGGATGTATGGTTCGAGCCCGGCGAGTTCGACGGCCCGGCAGACCTGCTGTTCAACGATCACGAAGGCAACGGCGTCACGGCCCACCGGGCTAAGCACGTGACCGATGCGCAGGCGCTGTTCCTGCACCTGCACAACAACACGGGCGCCATTGGTGCGGGAGATCCGAACCTGTACCAGGAGGAATCGCTGAAGACCTTCGGCGGTGCTGATGGCGGCAAGGCCGAGGTGTTGCCGCTCGAGGTCGGAACCACCGACGGCGGCGGTGAGGACGACGGGAACGGCAAGCCGGATTTCGTCCCCGAGCCGGCGGACCGGAAGGACCTGAAGAAAGACAGCCGGATCGATCTGGGTCTGGACGATGAGAAGTTCCCCCGCGGAGCCTCCGACGTCGTCCTGGAGAACCTCGACGCCGGCGGGTGGGTCCACGTCTACCTCAAAAGTTCCAGCCTGGGATGGCACGAGGCTTCCGCGGACGGCACCGTTACGGTGACGACTCCGGAGGACACCCGGCCGGGCAGGAACAAGATCGCGGTCTTCGACAACGAGGGCGAGCTCCTCGGTTGGGACAAGATCAAGGTCGTTGGAACTCCGCCGGACAAGCTGATGGAGAAGCAAGACGGCTAAAGACCTTGGGATGGGGTTAACCCAGTCTCAGGATAGATGAGGGGTCCGGGCGGCACATCCGCCCGGACCCCTCGCCGTCCCGGACGAGTTCATCCCTCCCCGTGGACCATCCCAGGCGCCTCGCCTCCCTCGGAATAATTTCTCCTCCGGAGTGCCTGCGTCGGGCCCGGAATTATTCCGTAATGTTTGTGCTTCTCATTGTGGCCGACGGTGCTAGCCTGCCAACATGAATGCACCTCAGGCGACGATTCCCGTCCTGGACATGAGCACCGCCCGGCTGGCCGACGGCAGCTTCAATCCGGAATTCATCGACCAGCTACGTGATGCGGCCCATCGCGTCGGCTTTTTCCAAATCACCGGCTACGGCGCCGCCGAGGGCCAGGTGTCCGCACTCCTCGATTCGATGAAACGCTTCTTCGACCTGCCTCTGGAGGAGCGGCTCAAGCTTGACAACCGAAACTCCCCGCATTTCCGCGGCTACACCCGGATGGGCACCGAACGGACCCAGGGGCAGGCCGATGCCCGCGAGCAACTGGACTACTCGCCGGAGAGTGCACCCGTCGCCGATTATCCGCAGGATCAGCAGTACTGGCTGCTCCGGGGTCCGAACCAATGGCCCGACGAGGTTCAGCCGGACCTGCGGGAGAACGCCATGGCCTGGGCGGAATTGATGTCCGGCGTTGGCCAGGTGCTGCTCTCGGCCATCGGAGTGGGACTGGGCCTGCCGGAGGATTACTTCGACGAGCCGTTCGGCGGCACTCCGCACTGGATGGGGAAGCTGGTGCACTATGTTGGCGGCGTCGTGGAGGACGCCGGTGACCAGGGAGTAGGAGTCCACGCCGACTATGGCTTTGTCACTCTACTGCTGCAGGACCTGGTTGGCGGGCTGGAGGTGCGGCCGCCGGAGTCTGATGAGTGGCTGCCGGTGGAGCCGATAGAGGGTGCACTGGTGGTTAATCTGGGCGAGATGCTGGAAGTTGCCACCGACGGTTATATTACGGCCACGGTCCACCGCGTCACCGCGCCACCACCCGGCGTCGACCGCTACTCAGTGCCCTTCTTCTGGGCTCCCCGCCTGGATGCGGTCATCGACCCGGTTCCCCTCCCAAACGAGCTCCAGGCGGCCTCCCGTGGCCGTACCGATGATCCGTCCAACCCGATGCTCTCGAGCTTCGGCGCCAATATGCTCAAGGGCCGGGCGCGCGCCCATCCGGACGTCACCGGCAAATTCCACCCGCAGCTGCTTCCCAGGTAGGCATTGCGCCACATTTGCGTTAAGGATTATGACCGACGGAAATTTCGTTACACGGTCCATATGAGGTCAAATAGAGGCTGTAACCATCCCGAGCGGCCGAGAGACCTGGATCGTTGAAGCCGCAGCAACCAAGTCGTGTTTTCCACGAAAAAGGTGCTACTGCCAGGACCGATGGAGAAGCATCAGCTGAAGCAGACTCTCCCGTGCTCACCCGCGCGGAGCCATGCGGCAGGATGCGCAATCCATGGGCCGACTCGAAGGAGCCCTGCGATGACAACGAACGACAACTCCCCGCGGCACATCCGCTTCAATGCCTTTGACATGAACTGTGTCGGCCACCAGTCGCCTGGACTGTGGCGCCACCCGGATGACCGGTCCGCCGATTACACCGATATCCGCTATTGGACCGAACTGGCCAAGACCCTTGAGAAGGGTTTCTTCGACGGGATCTTCATCGCCGATGTGCTGGGGACCTACGATGCCTTCGGCGGCAACCGCGATGCGGCGGTGCGCTCCGCCGCCCAGACGCCGGTCAACGATCCTGCCCTGCTCGTCTCAGCCATGGCCCTGGTCACCGAGCACCTCGGCTTCGGCATCACCGCCGGCACCGCCTACGAACATCCCTACCCGTTTGCCCGCCGGCTCTCGACGCTGGACCACATCACCAATGGCCGGGTCGGCTGGAATGTGGTGACCGGATACCTGCCGTCCGCGGCCCAGAACCTGGGCGCGAAGGACCAGCTGGCGCATGACGAACGGTACGACCACGCCGATGAATACCTCGAGGTCATCTACAAACTGCTGGAAGGCTCCTGGGAGGACGACGCCGTCGTACGCGACCGCGAAACAGGCGTCTTCACCGACCCGGACAAGGTCCATAACATCGGCCACGAGGGCAAGTACTTCAACGTTCCGCTGAGCCATATCAGCGAGCCCTCCCCGCAGCGGACTCCGGTAATCTACCAGGCAGGTGCCTCCCCGCGGGGCATCGAATTCGCGGCGGGAAACGCCGAGGCGATCTTCGTCGGTTCCCCCACGAAGACTCAGCTGAAGGAAACCGTGAAAAAGATCCGCGACGCCGTCGAGGCCGCCGGCCGCGACCGGCGCTCGGTGCGCATCTACACCCTGCTGACGATCATCACGGACGAGACCGCCGAAAAGGCCGAGGCTAAGCATCAGGACTACCAGCGCTACATCAGCAACGAAGGAGCGCTGGCGCTGATGTCCGGATGGATGGGCGTGGACCTGTCCGGCTATGACCTCGACGAGCCGATTGGCAATGTGGATTCGAACGCTATCCAGTCCGCCGTGACGAATTTCCAGAAGGTGAACGACGACGGCACGCCGTGGACCCTCCGCGATATCGCCGAATCGGCCGGCATCGGTGGCTTGGGCCCGCGCATGGTCGGCTCCGGAGCGGAAATCGCCGAAGAGCTGATCTCCTGGGTGGACGAGACCGACGTCGATGGCTTCAACCTCGCCTACGCAATCACTCCCGGCACGTTCGAGGACATTATCAAGTTCGTGGTGCCGGAGCTCCAAGAGCGCGGCGCCTACCCCACCGAATACGTCGAAGGCACGCTGCGGAACAAGCTGTTCAATAAGGGAGACAAGCTGCCCGTTGAGCACAAGGGCAGCAGCTTCCGGATTGGAAGTGCGGCACTGGCCCAGTAGGTACGGTTCGGGCGGTGCATTGTTGTGCCGCCACCGCATTGCTACCGTCAGAGCATGCGTATTGCGATCGTAGGGGCTACCGGAAACGTCGGGACTGCGCTGTTGCGGCGCTTCAAGCAGGCAGCGGCAGAGCACGACGGCGGGGTGCAGCTGGTCGGGATAGCCCGGCGGCTGCCGGACGACTCGGCGGAACCGTACGACGGCGTCACCTGGGTCAGGCACGACGTCGCCTCGGGCGGGCATGCAGAGCTTGTCGAAGCACTAAAGGGGTGCGACGTCGTCGTGCATCTTGTCTGGGTGCTGCAGCCCAATCGGGACGAGGAGGCAATGCGGCGCATTAATGTGGGCGGCACCGCCAATGTGCTCGCTGCCGCCGCGGAAGCCGGTGTTTCGCAGATCGTCTGTGCGTCGTCGCTGGGTGCCTACTCCGCCGGACCGAAAGACCGGCTGGTGGACGAGAGCTGGCCGACCGGCGGGATCGAATCTTCCCACTACAGCCGGTTCAAGGCCGAACAGGAAGCACTGCTGGACGGGTTCGCGGCTCAACATCCCGGCATCACCGTCTCGAGGATCCGCCAGGCGTTGAGTTTCCAGGCCGAAGCCGGGAGCCAGATAGCAGGCTACTTCATCGGATGGTTGCCCACACCGTCCATCCACCGGCTGCGTCTCCCGCTGCTGCCGTTTCCGGCCGGGTTCATCTTCCAGGCCGTGCATGCAAACGATCTGGCTGACGCATATTGGCGCGTTATCGATCAGCGCGCCGCCGGAGCATTCAATATCGCCGCTGACCCGGTGCTGGGCCCTCACGCCGTCGCCGCATTGGTTGGCGCCAAACGCTGGCTGCCCGTCCCCGTCCCGCTGGTACGCTCACTGGTCCAGGTTGGTTGGAAGCTCCGGCTGCTGGCACTTGATCCCGGCTGGATCGATATGGCCCGCGGCACGCCTCCCATGGATACCACCCGGGCACGCACCGAGCTGGGTTGGTCGCCGAAGGTGGACGCGCTCTCCGCAATCCGTGAGTTGCTGGAAGGGATAGGCACCGGGCGAACGATCGATGCATCGCCGAGCATGGGACGACGCGCGAAGCGGGGCAGCCGGCCGTGACCGCTGAAATACCAATAACGATCACCACCGGAGACGACACCGTCTCGGGCATCTATGCGCGCCCTGAATCGCCCTTCGCCACGATCGTCGTAGCCCACGGGGCTGGAGCCGGCATGGACCATCCCTTTCTGTCCGGCTTCACCAAGGCCCTGAACGACGCCGGTGCCGCCACCCTGCGCTTCAATTTCCCGTACCGGGAAGTTGGCAAGAAGTTTCCCGACCGGCCACCGAAGGCTATTGCCACGTGGCGGTCTGTCATGGAGGAGGCAGCGGCCCGGTCCGAGGGCGAACCGTTGTGGGCGTCCGGCAAGTCGTTCGGCGGACGCATTGCCTCCATGGCGGTGGCTGAAGGGATGGCGGCTGCCGGACTAATCTACCTCGGCTATCCGCTGCACCCGCCGGGTAAGCCGGAGAAGATCAGGGACGAGCACCTTTACGGCCTGACCCTGCCGATGCTCTTCCTGCAGGGAACCCGCGACACCTTGGCCACCACGGACACGCTGGAGCCGGTCGTGGCCGGGATCGGAACCACTGCGACCCTTCGCTGGTTCGAGGGCGGGGACCATTCCTTCAACGTCGTAGGCAACAAGCGGCCCGCCGAGGAGGTCGGCGCCTCGCTGGCCGGACCAGTCGTGGAGTTTATCCGCGCCTACAGGTGAGACGCGCACGAGGCGATTGACATAAGCCGGGCACAGCGTATTGCCCAGGAGTAAAACCCGGGTCGAGACGCGCGAATGCCTGAAATTGGGCCGTGTTGTACTCCCCTGCCGTACAGGAACAACGGGCGCCTGCTATTGCCCGGCGTGGGCCTGAAGGAACTGGTACACCTCGGTCTCGTCCACGCCGGGGAATGCGCCCTGCGGCAGCGCGGCCAGCAGGTGGGTGTTGGCGCGGGCGGCCGGCCAAGCCTGACCGGCCCACACCGCAGACAGGCCCTCCGGTGGACGACGGCAGCACGTCTCGTCCGGGCATTTCGACCGGGACCGTTCGGTGGTGTCCCGGCCACGGAACCACTTCACCTGGGCGTAGGGGACGCCGATGCTCAGCGAGTACAGTCCGGATGAGTGCCGTTCTGTCCGGGCGGTGCACCAGAAGGTGCCGACTTTCGTGTCGGTGTACTGGTTGTAGGCCCGGAACTTGTCCGGCACGTCGAACACTTCGCGTGAGGTCCAGTACCGGCAAATTGGCTGGCCCTCGATGGCGCCCGTGTGGTCGGCCGGGAAGTTGACGCCGTCGTTCTCATAGGCCTTGTGGATAATCCCGGATTCATGCACCTTCTGGAAATGGCAGGTGATGCCCAGGTGCTCGGTGGCCAGGTTGGTGAACCGGTGCGCCGCGGATTCATAGGAGACCCCGAAGGCATCCCTCAGGTCCTCGATCGCCAGCTCCTTCGCGTTCTTGGCCTGCTGCAGGAACGCCACGGTGTCCCGCTCGGGCATCAGCAGCGCGGCGGCAAAGTAGTTCGTGTACACGCGCTGGCGCAGGAAATCGCTGTAGTCCACCGGTGTCTCATGGCCCAGCACGTAGTGTCCCAGCGCCTGCAACAGCACGGAACGCGGATCATGATCCGCGCGCGAGCTCTGGGTCAGGAAAATTATGCGGTTCTTCAAATCCGTCACCGAGCGGGTCGAGTGCGGCAGGTCCCCCACAAAACGCAGCCCGAAACCGAGGTGTTCGGCAATGTCGGCGGCCACGTGGTGGGACAACGGACCGGATGAATGCCCGACGGCGTCAAGCAGCCCCTGTGCCTGCCTCTCGATCTCCGGGTAGTAGTTGTTGCGTTCGCGCATCTCGGTACGCAGTTCGGTATTGGCGCGCCGGGCCTCCTCCGGCGTCGCGGCCTGCTCGTCCAACCGGCGTTCCAGCTCGTTCTGCAAGCCCACCATTGACTCGAGCACATCCATCGGCAGACGTGACGAGATCCGCACGGTCGGCAGTCCGAGTGCCTGATACAGCGGGCCGCGCTGCGCCCGTTCCAGTTCGATTTCCAGTGCGGCGCGGCGGCTTGGCGGCTCTGACCCCAGGAGTTCGTCGATGCCCACGCCGAAGGCCGCGGCCAGAGCCTTGATCATCCCCAGCTTTGGTTCACGTTTGCCGTTTTCGATCAATGACAGCTGGCTGGGGGCCGCTGCGACTGCCTCACCCAGACCGTCCAGCGTCATGCCGGCCGCCTTGCGCAAGTGGCGCACCCGGCGTCCCAGTGAGATCACGTCGATGCCGGCGTCGCCGTTGTGATCCGGGGTGGAAGGTTTACGGGGCCGGTTCCAGCTCTGAGTCTGCATTTCTTGATGATACGAGAAGAAAGGCAAATCTTTCCAGTTATTTCCTCTGGTAAGTGCTTGCAGAGTGCAGAAAGGTGGATGTTACGAAGAAGTTCCGCCTCACCGCGAACCGGCTCCCGCCGGTTCAGCACCAGACAAGGAGAGCCACCATGACGCAGAATCAGACTCCCGAAGCCCGCATCGAAGCCCTCGAGCTGGAATGGCAGGCCGATCCCCGCTGGGAGGGAACGCGCCGCGACTACTCCGCTGCCGACGTCGTCAAGCTGGCCGGCCGTGTGCAGGAGGACCATACACTGGCACGACGCGGGGCCGAAAAGCTGTGGACGCAGCTGACTGAAGAATCGGCGCAGGGCAAGTACACGAACGCCCTCGGCGCCTTGACCGGGAACCAGGCCGTCCAGCAGGTCAAGGCCGGGCTGCGGGCCATTTACCTCTCCGGCTGGCAGGTTGCCGCCGACGCGAATCTCTCCGGACAGACCTATCCGGACCAGTCGCTGTACCCGGCCAACTCGGTTCCGCAGGTCGTGCGCCGGATCAATAACGCACTGCTGCGGGCGGACCAGATTGAATTCGCCGAAGGCGTCCAAACCGTCGAGGACTGGATGGTGCCGATCGTCGCCGATGCCGAGGCCGGCTTCGGTGGACCGCTCAACGCCTACGAGTTGATGAAGTCGATGATCGCTTCCGGCGCGGCGGGCGTGCACTGGGAGGACCAGCTCGCCTCCGAGAAGAAGTGCGGACACCTGGGCGGAAAGGTGCTGATTCCCACCTCGCAGCACGTCCGGACTCTCAACGCCGCCCGGCTGGCCGCCGACGTCGCTGGCACTCCCTCTGTGATCGTCGCCCGCACCGATGCAGAGGCCGCCACACTGCTGACCTCCGACGTCGACGACCGGGACCAGCCGTTCCTCACCGGCGAGCGCACCGCCGAGGGCTTCTACAAGGTGACCAACGGCATCGAACCATGCATTGCCCGGGCGAAGGCCTACGCCCCGTACTCCGACCTGATCTGGATGGAGACCGGGACGCCCGACCTGGAACTGGCCCGCAAGTTCGCGGAGGCCGTGAAGTCCGAATTCCCGGACCAGATGCTGGCCTACAACTGCTCGCCGTCGTTCAACTGGTCCAAGCACCTGGATGCGGAAACGATCGCGAAGTTCCAGCGCGAACTCGGAGCGATGGGCTACACGTTCCAGTTCATTACCCTGGCCGGTTTCCACGCCCTGAACTACTCGATGTTCGACCTGGCCCACGGCTACGCCCGGGATGGCATGAGCGCCTACGTCGACCTGCAGGAGCGCGAATTCGCTTCGGAATCCCGCGGCTATACGGCCACCAAGCATCAGCGCGAAGTCGGCACCGGCTACTTCGACGCGATCTCCACAGCCCTGAACCCTTCGGGCAGCACCCTCGCGCTGTCCGGTTCCACCGAAACATCGCAGTTCTAACAACCCGTATTGGTTTGTGGCGGGCAGGACCGT
>NZ_KI914646.1:59495-60974 GCF_000520495.1 Arthrobacter sp. H14 | reverse complement strand
CCCGCCGCAACCGTATCGCCAACGGCTCCGACCCGAAGTTCCTGCCCGCGACCAAGTCCATCCGCGACGACGAAGGCTGGCAGGTCGCCACGACCGCGCCGGGGCTGGAGGACCGCCGGGTCGAAATCACCGGCCCGGTCGACCGGAAGATGACGATCAACGCCCTCAATTCAGGGGCGAAAGTGTGGCTGGCGGACATGGAGGACTCCTCCACCCCGAGCTGGTCGAACGTCATCAACGGGCAGCTGAACCTGATGGACGCGCTGGACCGGAACATCGACTGCACCTCCCCCGAGGGCAAGGAATACAGCCTCAACACCCCCGGGGCGCTGCCGACGATTGTGGTCCGGCCGCGCGGCTGGCACTTGCCGGAGAAGCACATGCTCGTCCGTGGTGCCCCGGTCGCCGGCGCACTGGTCGACTTCGGGCTGTACTTTTTCCACAACGCCCGCCGCCTGATCGCCCAGGGCCGCGGCCCGTACTTCTACCTGCCGAAGATCGAAAACCACCTCGAAGCCAGGCTCTGGAACGACATCTTCATCCTCGCTCAGGATCTGCTGGGCATTCCGCAGGGCACCATCCGCGCGACGGTCCTGATCGAGACCATCACCGCCGCGTTCGAGATGGAGGAAATTCTCTACGAACTGCGCGAGCACGCCGCCGGGCTGAACGCCGGCCGCTGGGACTACATCTTCTCGGTGATCAAGAACTTCCGCACCCGCGGACCGCGCTTCGTCCTGCCCGACCGGAGCCAGGTCACCATGACCGCACCGTTCATGCGCTCCTACACCGAGCAGTTGGTGCGGATCTGCCACCGCCGCGGTGCCCACGCCATCGGCGGGATGGCCGCCTTCATCCCCAACCGCCGGGACGAAGCAGCCAACACCTTGGCGCTGGAGAAGGTCCGGGCGGACAAAACCCGTGAGGCCAACGACGGATTCGACGGCTCCTGGGTCGCCCACCCCGACCTGGTCCCGGTCGCCATGGAGGTCTTCGACGGCGTCCTCGGCGGGCACCCGAACCAGCTCGGCCGGAGCCGCGAGGACGTCACCGTCTGCGACAAGGCCCTGCTCGATATCGCCGCCACCGAAGGGATGATCACCGAAAGCGGCATCCGCAGCAACATCGAAGTCGGCATCCGCTACATCGAATCCTGGCTTCGCGGAAACGGCGCCGCCGCCATCAACAACCTGATGGAAGACGCCGCCACAGCGGAAATCTCCCGGTCCCAGATCTGGCAATGGATCCACGCCAACGCCATAACCGACGACGGCGAGATCATCACCGCCGAATGGGTCCAGGAACTGCTCGAGGACGAATTCGAAGCACTGCAACGCTTCAACGGGGACCGCTTCGACGACGCCCTCGAAATCTTCGAAGAAGTCGCCCTCGGAGACGAATTCCCCACCTTCCTCACCGTCCCCGCCTACGCACGCTACCTCTGCCGCCAGCCGGCGCCGGTCGCCGCGTAGGCCTTGC
>NZ_KI914646.1:55411-59395 GCF_000520495.1 Arthrobacter sp. H14 | reverse complement strand
CGGGCTGGCCATGTCTGCATACGGCGGACAGGACATGTCTGCATACGGCTACTCGACAATATGTGTGCGTATCCCGCGGTGGAACAACGCGTACTGCCCACCAGATTTGTGAACCAACGCGTACTGCCCACCAGATTCAGATTCCTACGCCATCCATCCATGCAGGAACATTCTCCCGGCCGCCGTGGTTGTGCGGGACATGAAGATAGAGATCTGGTCCGACATCGCCTGCCCCTGGTGCTACATCGGAAAGCGCCGCTTCGAAGCCGCCCTCGCGGAATTCCCGCATCGGGAGGACGTGGAGGTGCTCTGGCGCAGTTACCAGCTCGATCCGGACATTCCCGAACACTTCGAGGGAACGGAACTGGAGTATCTCAGCAAGCGCAAGGGCATGCCGGTCGAGCGGGTGCAGCAGATGCTCGAGCATGTCACTGAGCAGGCCGCCGGCGAAGGCTTGACGTTCCGCTACGAGGATCTCGTCGTCGCCAACAGCTTCGCTGCCCATCAGTTCATCCACCTCGCCGGAACGCAGGGCAAGGCCGACGCTGCCAAAGAGGCATTGTTGGCGGCTCACTTTGAGCAGGGCCGCAACATTGCCGACGTCGACACGCTGGTTGAGCTGGGCGCGGCACTTGGACTCGAGGATGCCGAAATCCGGGAGACGCTGCAGTCCGGCCGCCATGCCGACGACGTCCGTGCCGACATTGCCGAAGCCGGTGCCCTGGGCGTTAATGGTGTCCCGTTCTTCGTGCTGGACCGCAAATACGGTATATCCGGAGCTCAGCCGGTCGAGGTATTCACCAATGCCCTGAACGAGGCGTGGAAAGAGTCGCACCCTCTCGTGATGGCCAACGCCGAAGGAGCAGACGGAACCGACGGCGGTGTCTGCGGACCCGACGGCTGCACGACGTAGGGCGCCCCGTCGCGCCATAGCAACAACCTCATTTCGACGTAGTAGCACCAGGTTTTACTGACAGTCCGCGGTAGAGTGTCTCCATGCCACGGATCACCGCCCCGACCAACGCCGAGCAACGGACCAGTACCCGGCGCCGGATCCTGACGTCCTTTGGTGCGTTGCTGTTCAGCCATGGACTTCCCGGATTGACGATGACCGACGTCGCGCGTCATGCCGGGGTCGGGCGGACAGCGGTCTACAACTACTTCTCCGATATTGAGGAGTTGCTCGTCGCGTATGCGCTCGACGAGACGGAACGTTTCCTGGCCGACCTCAAGGAAGACCTCGGCCGCGTCCACAATCCCGTTGACAAGCTGTCCCTGTTCGTCCGCGCACAGTTGGAAGACCTCGCCAAACGGCACCTGCCGCCGGGGCCGGCCATCCGTTCCGTGTTGTCGCAGGAGTCCTTCGCCAAACTCGCCGCCCATGTTGGTGAACTCGATGCCCTGCTGCAGGACATCCTGCGTGAAGGCATCGATCAGGGCTACCTGCCGGAGAACGACGTCGTCGAACTCGCCCGGCTGGTGCATGGCTCCCTCGGCGCGAGCGCTGCCCGCGGTCCCGATTCCAAAGACCCGGATCAGCAGCGCGCGGAGCAAATTTCCGGAACGGTCCGCTTTATCCAGGCCGGCGTCGGCGCCCGGTTCGACGGCGACGGCGAACCTATTCAGGTTTACGAAACCCGCTGACGGTCCTGCCGGAAAGACCACGTCTTCAGCGGATCCGTGGGCTGCTGCCCGCGGGACCACGGGTTCAGTTGTCCTGTTCGGCCGGCTCTTCGGTTGCCGGTTCCGTTTCCGGCGTAACCGGCGGTGTTGCAGTTCCGGTGGCCGGAGTGGGTACAGAATTCAACCGGGGGCAGCTCACCCGCCCTGACGACTGGTCCACTTCGCCGGCTGCAACCAACCCGGCGAATCCCCGTCCGAGCACAACGTCCACCGTCCCGCCGCTCCGCTCATCCTGCAGATACTCCGTTTCGGAGATGGTCCGCTGGAGGTTCAATGCGCTGGCCAGCCCGTCGGTACCGGAAACGACCACTGCCGTGACGGAGTTGTTGTTCAGCGTCCGGTTGCCAACCTCGCCCACGTCGTAGCCACGTTCCCGCAGCTGGTCAGCGATACTTCCCGCGAGACCGCCCTGGTCCGTGCTGTTGTAAACGTTGACGGTAACGTCCTCATTCGCGGGAAAGTTCACCACCTGCGTTGGGCAGGCGAACGGTTCATCTTCCTCCGTTTCCAGGAACGGCACCGTGAGGTCCCCGCGGGCAATTGCCAACGCCAGCAGCACGGCCGTAATAATCATCGCCACGAGGACGGTCAGTACCACGCCATGGAGGATCCGACGCCGGTAGCCAGGCAGATACTCAACCTCACCTCCGTCGTCGAACACCTCACGCAGATCATCACTGGTGACGATTTTCTGGCCGTGAAGAGTGCTTGGGTCTGCCGGGCGGCGTCGTCCAAATAGTCTTTTCCTGCGCTCCGGCCGCTCCGGATCAGTCATTAATCACCAGTACACGGGCGTGCAGGATCGTCCGCTGGTGCAGGGCGGTACGGACGGCGCGGTGCAGGCCGTCCTCGAGGTAGAGCGTGTCCTTCCACTGCACAACATGCGGGAACAGGTCGCCGAAGAATGTGGAGTCTTCCGCCAGCAGCGCCTCCAGGTCCAGCGTGCCTTTTGTGGTGACAAGTTCGTCCAGGCGAACCTGCCTTGGCGCCACGGCGGCCCAGTCTTTTGGGGTCTGGTAACCATGGTCAGGGTAAGGGCGTCCCTCGCCCACAGCTTTGAAGATCACCAGTCCAGCCTAGAGAACATGGCCGGGAAAATGAATATTCGCCCCGCAGAGCCCGTGTTGCCGTGGCCAAATGGTTACCTGGAGCGGTCCCGGATGAACGGCGCGCATACTGGTTTCATGAGCGGATTGATGGATAAGCCGCGGCGCCGGCTACGCAAAACCTTCACCGGCAGGGAAGACGGAAGGCCGGATTGGGTGCGCCAGCTTGCCGACGGCGACGACGCCGGCTACTTCCAGCCTGGTTCCGCCACTTGGGCGGTGCATGGTTCGATGGCGACCACCGTGGCAGGGATCCGCGCGCTGCTGATGCAGACCCTGCACCCGGCGGCCATGGCCGGTGTGTATAACTTCTCGCGGTTCCGCGAAGACCCGTTGGGACGCCTGGCGGGAACGATCCGTTGGATTTTCACCGTCACCTACGGGGACACCAAGGCCGCGCAGGAGGCTTCTGACTGGGTTTTGCAGCTGCATGAAAAGGTGACTGGAACCTATAGCGACGCTAACGGCCACCGTCGCCAGTATTCCGCCAACGATCCGGAACTGCTCAGCTGGGTCCACCTGGCCTTCACCGATTCCTTCCTCCGGAGCCATCAGGCCTGGGGCAAGCCCATCCCGGGCGGGGCCGACCGGTACGTCGCAGAGTGGGCCGAAGCAGGCGTCCTGATGCATGTTCCCGATCCGCCACGCTCGGAAGCAGAACTGCGCGGGCAACTCGACGCTTATTACGACGCCGGGACCCTCACCCACAGTGCCGAAGTCGCCGAAGCCGTCCGTTTCATCCGCGACCCGCCCCTGCATCCTTCGTTGAAGGCCGGACACCGGATTCTGTTCGCCGGAGCAGTCTCTACCATTGAGCCGAAATTCCAGCGGCTCCTCGGGCTGGACCCGCCGTCGCTGGGCCCGCTGCCCATGCCCGCCCGCTCAGCCACGCGGGGAGTGCTGGGCTTAATGCGCCTGGCCCTTGGACCGGCGGGCCCGAGCGAGCTGGCTGCCCGGAGCCGCCTGGCCCGGCTCGGTCTGCTGGACGCCGCAATCGACTGACCGGGTGGCGGGCGGATTGGCGGGATCTGCGAGGCCAACGAGTCGGACTCAGCGCAGCGACTGAAGAATGAAGTCCGCCGCTTCGTCCGGACGGTCCCAATGCGGGAAATGACCGCACCGCTCGAACCAGCGTACGGTTGCGTCCGGAAACTTCGCCATGGCGAGGCGGGCCTCGTCCGGTACGGTTACAAGA
>NZ_KI914646.1:46326-55311 GCF_000520495.1 Arthrobacter sp. H14 | reverse complement strand
GGTACGGTTACAAGATCGCGCCGGCCCCATCCAATCGCGATCCGTCCCGGCGTCGACCCTGTCGGGGCACCTTCCTGCAGCGGTCCCTTGACCAGGGCATCCAGTGACTCATCCAGCCGTGTCGCCGCGGCAAAGCTGCGCATCTCCTGCAGGACGAGAGCGGCAGGCAACGTCCATGGACGGGCACTGAACTGGGACAGCAACAGTGTCCGGCCAACGGGATTTCCGGCGATGGCGGGCATCGGCTTCTGGAGGAGCCGGACCAGCTTGATGGATAATCCGACCGACACGCCAAAAATAATGCGTTGCCGGTTGTTCCAGAAGCCGCCCGGATCCAATGCGACGACATTGCCGCCGGCACCCCTGCGTGCCAATTCCAGAACCATGCGCGCGCCCATGGAACTGCCGACAAGGTCTGCGTCCTCCAACCCGTTGTCCCGCATATACTCCTGGACGGCGTCGGTCAGAGTGGCCATGGTGACTTCGCCCTCGTACGCAGGACTGTCCCCGAATCCGGGCAGGTCGATCAGGATAACCTCCCGCTCGGCCGTAAGCCGGTCCAGGATCGGATCCCAATTCCGCCAGGACGAACCGAGACCATGGATCATCAACACCGGTTTTCCGGAGCCAAGACGAACGGTGTTTATTGCAGAGGTATCCATGTCCCCGACGCTACCGCCCGGCCCTGATAGAGGAAAGAAAAAGCCCCGCCGGCCAGCATTAATACTGGTTAGCGGGGCTTTTTCAACAGCGGAGGATGGGGGATTTGAACCCCCGAGGGCGTGAACCCAACACGCGTTCCAGGCGTGCGCCATAGGCCGCTAGGCGAATCCTCCTCAAATGGAGCAGGTTCCAGACTACCTGAACCCCTTCCGTGTGCCGAATCGGGCAACCGGCCGACCGCCGTCGTCGTCGTCGTCGTCGTGCCACACTATTGACATGACCGAGATGGATTGCCTGGTTGTCTACGTCCCTACTGATTCCGTACCCGCCGTGATGGAGGCCCTCGACGCGGCCGGCGCAGGACGGATCGGAAACTATTCGCAATGCGCCTTCCTTTCCCCGGGCATCGGTCAGTTCAAACCCAACGACGGCGCCGCCCCGGTGATTGGCGACGTCGGCACCGTTGAGCAGGTGGCGGAGACCAGGATTGAGACCAGGTACCCGCGGAGCCGGCGCGACGCCGTTCTCGCCGCCATGGCACGGGCGCATCCATACGAAGTTCCGGCCTTCATGACCTTTCCCATTGATGCTCCAGGCAGCGTTTTCGAGGACGACGGCCGCCCCCTCCCGGACAGGCAGCCCTCCGGTCAGGACAACTGAATCAACACCCCATTACTGCACCTGTTAGGCCATTCACAGTGGACTTCGGCGGCTCCTCAAATCGGGTAGACTATTCAGCGGCCCCTCACGTGGCGTCATCCTGTGAACTCCCCCAGGACCGGAAGGTAGCAAGGGTAAGCGGGCTCTGGCGGGTGCGTGAGGGGTCTTCAACTTTAACGTCCTTCGGTGGCCCGCCGGCTGCCGCCCCGGTGGAAGACCGCCGCTGTCAACAGGTCCATATTTGAGGTGCATTCTGTCGGCCAGTGCCGATAGGGTTTTACTGTGACTGGAGGAACGCCGTGAGCTCTGCTGATATCCAAGCGATCGATGAGATCCCCGTGGACAGCCCTGCCCCGGAAACCGCCCATTTGGGTGCCGCGGCCGGCGCGGCGGCCCAGTCGAACGTTGCGCTCTACCGGCGGTACCGGCCGGAAACCTTTGCCGACGTCATCGGCCAGGAACATGTCACCGCACCGTTGATGACCGCCCTGCGCAAGAACCGCGTGAATCACGCCTACCTCTTTTCCGGCCCTCGTGGCTGTGGAAAAACGACGTCGGCCCGCATCCTGGCGCGTTGCCTGAACTGTGTCGAGGGTCCCACCGATGTTCCCTGCGGGGTCTGCGACAGCTGTGTGGAGCTGGCCCGCGGCGGCAGCGGCAGCCTGGACGTTATCGAGATCGATGCGGCAAGCCATGGCGGTGTTGATGACGCGCGCGATCTGCGCGAGCGGGCCACCTTCGCACCGGTGCGCGACCGCTACAAGATCTTCATTATCGATGAGGCGCACATGGTGACCTCGGCTGGGTTCAATGCCCTGCTGAAGATCGTTGAAGAACCGCCGGAGCACATCAAATTCATCTTCGCGACGACGGAGCCGGACAAGGTCATCGGCACGATCCGGTCCCGCACGCACCACTATCCCTTCCGGCTGGTTCCGCCCGAACCGCTGATGGCCTATCTGGAGCAGCTCTGCAATCGGGAGTCCGTACCAGTTGCGCCCGGCGTGCTCTCGCTGGTGGTCCGTGCCGGCGGTGGCTCGGTCCGCGACTCGCTCTCCGTGCTGGATCAGCTGATGGCCGGGGCGGCAGATACCGGCCTGGACTATGAGCTGGCCGTCTCGCTGCTTGGCTATACGCACGCATCACTGCTCGACGACGTCGTGGACGCCATTGCTGCAGCCGACGCCGGCACCGTCTTCCGCGCGGTCGACCGGGTCATCCAGACCGGCCACGACCCACGCCGCTTCGTTGAGGACCTGCTGGAACGGTTCCGCGATCTCATCATCGTCAATGCCATGCCGGACAGTGCCCAGGCAATCCTGCGCGGAATGCCCGAGGACCAGATCTCCCGCATGCGGAACCAGGCCAACCGGCTCGGCGCTGCCGAGCTGTCCCGCGCGGCCGACATCACCAACACCGCCCTGACCGAGATGACCGGTGCCACCTCGCCGAGGCTGCACCTCGAGCTGTTGTGCGCCCGCATCCTGCTGCCCGGGGCCGACATGAGCGAGCGCGGCGTCGCTGCAAGGGTGGACCGGATCGAACGCCGGCTCGAGTACGGCGGCACGCCGGTGGCGTCAGGACACACAGCGGAGAAGGACGCCGACGACGGTTCAACCACCCCGCGGACCTCGCGATCACAGCCTGAAGCAGCCGATTCCCCCCGGCCTCTGCCGGAGCCGGAGGAGTCAGTTGCGCAAAGCCCTGAACCTGCACCGGCACAGCCACAGCCGCATGGTGCAACTGCCCAAAGACCGGCAGCTCCTGCTGAATCCGAACCTACCCAAGACTCGGCTGGGCCCGCTTCTCCGGACACCGTGGACCCAGAGGTCAGACCGGAAACGGCAGCTGACCGGTCCACCGCTCCGGCCGACCGGTCGACCGACCCGGCGCCGGAAGCGGCGGCTGCTGGAGCGTCCCAGAGCGTCGAGGCTTCCGGCGGCGGCAGCGGGAGTGTGGAAATGGTCCGCCGGGCCTGGCCGGAAATCATGGATGAACTCTCCGGGATCCGGAAAGTCTCCTGGATGATGGTCAATGATTACGCCTCCGTGAAGTCCTTCGACGGCTCCGTTCTGGAGCTTGGTTTTGACTCCCCCGGACGCGCTGCCGGCTTTAACCGCCAGGACCACCTCGACAACCTCAGCCGTGCCATCAATAAGGTGCTCGGCATCAACTGCGCCATCAACCCGGTTCATGACAGTCCGGGAGCGGGTGACCCAAACCCAAAAGCATTTAGCCGGCCAACGCCGCCGGCCGGCCCCACCAACGATTGGGACGCGCCGCCTGCCGCCGACAACGCTTGGACCACTCCACCCTCCGCCGACCCCGCGCCTGCAGCCCCCGCACCGGTTGCTTTGGCCCCAGACTGGGACAACGATCCTGCCGAAGAGCCGCCAGCGACCTGGGAACCTGAACCTGAGCGCGACGACAGCTGGGACGCCAGCGCCGTTCCGACGTCGGACGCCGCGGAAGCCGGACCGGAACCGACTGCTGGTACAGGCGACTGGCCGGATTCCAACCCAGAACCTGAAGAACCCGATCCGGGGGCGGAAGAGTCCGATGGGATACGGCCTTCGCCGGAGCGGCTAAGCCGGTACCAGCTAATGTCCCAAAGCGCAGCCGCCGATGTTCCGGCTGCACCGGCCTCCGACAGCAGTAACTTAGACTTTAGGGACGTTGAGGATATTCCCAGCGCCGATGACGTAACGATCGAGGATTCGGGGCTGGTCGGCCGCGCAGCCGTCGAACGAATCCTCGGTGGCCGGCTGGTGGAAGAGCGCAGCGTCGGCGGTCCTTAACCAACGCCGTTTCAACTATTAGATTGAGGTTCCGTGTACGAAGGTGCCGTTCAAGAGCTTATTGACGAGCTCGGCCGCCTGCCCGGGGTGGGCCCGAAGTCGGCCCAGCGGATTGCCTTCCACATTCTGGAAGCCGATCCGGAAGACATGAAGCGGCTCGCCGCCTCCATCACGACGGTGAAGGAACGGGTAAAATTCTGCGAAATCTGCGGCAATGTCACCGAGCAGGAAACCTGCAGCATCTGCCGTGACCCGCGCCGCGACCCGAGCATCATCTGCGTCGTGGAGGAATCAAAGGACGTCATTGCCGTCGAACGGACCCGTTCCTTCAAGGGCAGGTATCACGTCCTGGGCGGCGCCATTAATCCCATTGCCGGCATTGGCCCTGAGCAATTGCGGATCCGTGAATTAATGACCCGGCTTTCGGATGAACAAATCCAGGAAATCATTATCGCCACTGATCCGAATCTCGAAGGCGAGGCCACCGCCACCTATTTGGGACGACTGCTCAAAAGCATTGGTATCACCGTCAGCCGACTGGCCTCGGGGCTGCCGGTCGGCGGCGACCTGGAGTATGCGGACGAGGTTACGCTTGGCCGTGCTTTTGAAGGCCGGCGCAGCGTCATCAACTAGCGTCATCGTCATGCGGTCGGCCGACCGGCTCAGCGTTGCGTGATCGGTTCCAGGGCGATGGCTCCGGTGTGGTGCGGCTCCTCCACCGTCTCCACATCAAAGTCTTCTGAATCACGTCCTGTTAACCGCGCCACCGCTTTGTCCAGCAGCGCCCGGACAGCGGCGACGGCCGCCTCGACATCACCGGCCCGAATGGCCGCCAGAATCGTGTCATGTGATTCCGCAATGTTCCGGCGGACGACGTAGCCCTGGCTGACGCTGAAGCTGGCAATCCTCGTTTCAAGCACCAGCGTGGACATGTACCGGCGAAGCCGCTGACTGCCGGAAGCATCCACGAGTGCCCAATGGAAATCGAGGTCCGAGTCGCCAATAGTGCGCGGATCACGGCCCTGGCTGGCGATCACGAGTTTTTCGTACGCGGATTCGACGGTGGCCATCGCGTCAGGGTCTCCGTTCTCGATCAGTAACCGGATCGCCTCTGATTCCACGGCTTTCCGGGCCGAGTAGAGATCATTTATTTGCTTCCCTTCGATGATGCTGATGCGCAGCCCCCGCCCGGGAGTCGCAGTCAGAAGCCCCTCCTGCACGAGCCGTTGAGCCGCCTCACGCAGCGGGCTACGGCTCACACCAAGCTGCTGGGCAATTTCGATCTCGCCCAATTGGGTTCCCACGCCCAGGGCACCGGAGTAGATCGCATTACGGAGCTCTCTGGCAATCAGGTCAACTGTTGAGGCTCGGGGAACGCGGAAGACTGCCGGAGCCCCGGCAGGCGATACATGTTGGGCCATCTGCGTCCTAACTCTCGACACCACGGCCCCTGAACGCCGCCAGCCAGCGGGCCATGCAGGCCGCCTAACCGTAACCGAATCGTTATCCCGAAAAGAAATAGCCTACCAGCGCCAACCTTAATCATTTTGTGCTGGTGACCGAGCAGAAAAAGGTCTATAAGTGGTATTTGTAGACAATTCTACATACGGAATTACAGATTGTATGTGGTGCCAATCATTGTTTACCGTAGACCGAGATCCATGACCGTTTTTCGGGTCGGGTCGGCTGGGTCAAGCCTTTGGGGGCAGGCTCGGTGGCTTCGTCCCATCGCAACGACCGAAAGAGGCACATGATGAAATCAAGATTTAACTCCGCTGGGCGCATTGGCGTCGCAGCCTCCAGCGTTCTTGCGCTGGGGCTTCTCGCCGGTTGCGGTTCAGGTTCCGGAGGTGGTGGCGGCGGGAACGCTCCCGAGGGCGGCAACACGCTGCAGCAGATCAAGGACGAGGGCACCGTCACCGTCGGCATCGCCGGCGAGGCACCGTATTCGTTCCTGGATGGAGGCGAGCTCAAGGGTGGCTCGGTCGCCATCGCCAAAGAAGTTTTTGCCGGTATGGGAGTGGAGAACGTTGAAGCCGAACTGGTGGACTGGAACTCTTTGATTCCGGGCCTGAATGCCGGTCGATTCGACGTCATCAGCGCCGGTATGTCCATCCTGCCGGAACGGTGCGAACAGGCAGACTTCAGCCTGCCGACCATCATGTACACCACCGCCCTAATGGTCGAGGAAGGCAACCCCATGGGTCTGAGTGACATGCAGTCCGTGGTCGAAGCCGGTGACGTGAAGCTGGCAGTTCTGGCCGGCGGCATTGAGGCCGGATACGCGGAATCGCTCGGCATCGAAGGTGTGACCTCGGTTCCTGATGCGCAGACGGGTATGGACACCGTAGCCAATGGCCGGGCGGATGCCTTCGCCATGACGGCGATTTCGCTGAACTACATGGCCAATAACAATCCGAATGTCCCGGTCGAAGTCACACAGGCCTTCACCGCTGTGATTGATGGCGAGGAGCAAGTTGGCTCGGGTGCCACCGTGTTCCGTCCAGGCGATGACGATCTGCGCGAGGCATACAATAAGGAACTGGAAAAGAGCGTTCTCACCGATGAGGAAACCTACCTCGGTGTGGTTGGGGAGTACGGCTTCACGGCCGAAAACCTTCCTCCCAAGGACCTCACCACTGAGTCTCTGTGTAAAGCAGCGGGCTAAGCCCCGTTACCCATGACAGAGAATTTCGACGAGCTGGCGGCGGCGTGGCCGCGCATTCTGGATGGGATCTGGATAACTCTGGGCCTGACCGGCGGCGGCGCCGCGCTGGCGATGATCGTCGCCGTCACGCTCGGCTTAATGGCCAGACAGCCAAATGTGCTGGTTCGCGGAACTGCCCGCACGATTATTGAATTCTTCCGCGGCACCTCGTTAGTCGTGCAGATCATGTGGCTCTTTTATGTGCTGCCGCTGCTCGGTGTCGATCTGGATGCAATGGTGGTCGGGATCCTCGCGCTTGGGCTGAACTATGGCGCATACTCCGCCGAGGTGGTACGCGGTTCCATCAATTCCGTACAGTCGGGCCAGTGGGAAGCGTCAACAGCTTTGAGCATGTCCAGCTTCCACCGGATGCGGAGAATCATCTTCCCCCAGGCCTGGGCTTTGATGATCCCATCGCTGACGAATCTATTGATCCACCTGCTCAAGGGCAGTGCCATCGTCAGCTTCATCGCTATTCAAGACCTGACCTTCCATGTTGATCAGCTCCGGCTCGACACCAGCACATGGTTCGCCTATGGCCTGGTTGGGCTGGGCATCTACTTCATCATTGCCTACATTCTGACCTTGGTAATGAATACCCTTGAGGTCCGGGCTAAGCACAGACTTGGGCGGGGCGAGTCGTTGCGCGAAATGCTGAGCCTGAAACCGCCCCGTACAACTGCAGGGACGGGGGAACCGGCATGACGTTTGATTGGAACTGGAATACAGCCTGGGACGTGCTCCCCATCCTGCTGGCCGCTTTCTTACAAGTCACCTTGGTGGTCACGGTTGTCAGTACCGCGATCGCGGCTGTTCTTGGCCTGATCATAGCCATGTTGCGGCGGTCCGTGCCAAAGCCAGTAGATGCTGTACTTAAGTTCGCCGTGGACTTTATCCGGATGACGCCAATCGTCGTTCAACTGCTGCTGGTTTTTTACACCTTTACGAACCTTGATGCAATAACCTGCGGCATCATCGTCTTCGGGATCCACTACTCCACTTATATGGCGGAGGTCTACCGCGCCGGCATTGATGCCGTCCCGGCCGGACAGTGGGAAGCAACAACAGCCCTCTCCATGCCCAAAGGCCGCACGTGGAGTGCAGTCATCATCCCGCAGGCATTGCGGGCCACGGTACCTGCGCTCGGCAACTACGCCATTTCGATGTTCAAAGACACGCCGTTCCTTATCATTATCGGACTGGTGGAACTGGTGCAGGCCGGTCTGGTCTACGGCGGTAACACGTTCCGCTACACAGAGGCCCTGACATTGGTCGGCATAATCTTCCTTGCCGCCAGCTATCCCACCTCGTTGCTCATTGGAAGATTGGAAAAGCGCCTTGCCTTCAGCTACTGATAACACTCCAGCCATCCGGTTCGAGAATGTGGAAAAACGATTCGGCGACAACGTCGTCCTCAAAGACCTGAATTTCTCAGTGGCCAAAGGGGACCGGGTCACCCTGATCGGTCCCAGCGGTTCCGGGAAGACGACGATCCTCCGCTTGGTCATGACTTTGGAGGAACTGAGCGACGGCTACATATTCGTCGACGGTGATCCGCTCACCTATGAGAAGCGCGATGGAAAACGGGTCGCATTAAAAGAGAAGCACCGTAACGAGATCCGCAAACGGATCGGCATGGTGTTCCAGCAGTTCAACCTGTTCCCGAACATGACGGTGATCGAGAACATTATCGAGGCCCCCGTCCATGTGCTCGGCATGTCCAAGGCTGATGCCAAGGAGAAAGCCCGCGGGTTGCTGAAGCAGGTCGGTCTGGCAGACAAGGCCGACCAGCACCCGTTGGAACTTTCCGGCGGGCAGCAGCAGCGTGTGGCCATCGCCCGGGCGCTGGCGATGGACCCGGACATCCTGCTGCTCGATGAGGTCACCTCCGCGCTCGACCCTGAAATCGTCGGTGAAGTTCTCGGTGTGCTGCGCAAGATCGCGGAAACCACCGACATCACCATGCTGATCGTCACCCACGAGATGCAGTTCGCCAAGGACGTTTCCAACCGCGTACTGATGTTCGACGGCGGCCGGATTGTGGAAGAGGATACCCCCGAGGTGATATTCAGCAATCCCAAGCACGAACGCACCAAGAAGTTCCTGCACGCCATCGTGTGAATCGGTAAATCGCTGGTGCGGCGGCCGGCCTGAAGC
>NZ_KI914646.1:29244-46226 GCF_000520495.1 Arthrobacter sp. H14 | reverse complement strand
CCGATCGCCGCGCCAACGTTACGTCTCATAATTCCTGTGCCATCAGCAGTCACCGCTAGAATGACTGTGCAGCGCCGTCGATGGTTCCCTGGCTTCCATTTCCTACACTCAGCGAGAATGTATCTATGAGCTTGATTGTCCAAAAATTCGGTGGATCCTCTGTGTCCGACGCCGAGGGCATCAAGCGCGTCGCGCAGCGGGTCGTCGATACCCAGCGTGAGGGAAATGAAGTAGTCGCGGTGGTCTCCGCCATGGGCGATTCCACCGACGAGCTCCTCGACCTTGCGGCCCAGGTCAACTCCGCGCCCCCCGCACGGGAGCTCGACATGCTGCTCACGTCCGGGGAACGGATTTCGATGTCGTTGCTCGCCATGGCCATCGACTCCCTGGGCGCAGTGGCACAGTCATTCACCGGCAGCCAGGCCGGCCTGATGACCGATGCCATCCATGGCAAGGCGCGGCTGGTTGAAGTGGACCCGCACCGGGTGCAGACCGTGCTCGCCAAGGGCCATATCGCCATCGTCGCCGGATTCCAGGGGATGAGCCGGGAAACGAATGACATCACCACCATGGGCCGCGGCGGCTCCGACACCACCGCTGTGGCCTTGGCTGCTGCCCTTGATGCCGATGTCTGCGAGATCTATACCGATGTCGATGGCATCTACACCGCGGACCCAAGAATCGTCTCGACTGCCCAAAAGATTGACCGGATCTCCAGTGAAGAAATGCTGGAGATGGCAGCGGCCGGCGCGAAAATACTTCACCTGCGGTCGGTCGAATATGCACGTCGGTTCGGCCTGCCGCTGCACGTACGCTCATCATTCAGCCGGAATGAGGGAACCTGGGTCATCCCCAATCCCGGCGATAAAATCACCATCTCAAAGGGAGTTGCCTTGGAACAGCCCATCATTTCCGGCGTGGCCCATGACCGTTCCGAAGCCAAGGTCACCGTCGTCGGCGTTCCGGATATTCCCGGCAAGGCAGCGGAGATCTTCGGAGTCATCGCCGGCGCGCACACGAACATCGACATGATCGTACAGAACGTGTCCACCAAGGGCACCGGACGGACGGACATTTCGTTCACCCTTCCAATGATTGAAGGGGCCGAGGCTCTGGGGGCGCTGGAAGCTGCGCAGCCCGGAATCGGCTTCGATTCGATCCAGTACGACGACCACATCGGCAAGTTGTCCCTGATCGGTGCCGGCATGCGCTCCCACCCAGGTGTTTCACACCGGTTCTTCAAGGCGCTTTCCGATGCAGGAATCAACATTGAGCTGATTTCGACGTCGGAGATCCGCATTTCCGTCGTTACCCGCGCCGACCTGCTCGACTCCGCGGTCCAGGCCGTCCACAAGGCATTTGACCTCGACGGCGAAAGTGAAGCGACGGTCCACGGCGGAACCGGGCGGTAGCCGGAGGTTCCGGGCGGTAGCCGGAGGTTCCGGGCACGGCCTGTGCCCGGAGTCTGTCCGTACTACCGCAGGTTCGATCCGTCTGTCGGGTCTTTGGCCACGAGGTAGACCTGACCGTTCGGCAACTTTTCGACCGTGAACTGAGACATTTGATTCTCATGTTCCCGGCGCTGCTCATCCGTCGGCGCTTTCACCGGCTCATGCAAATCGCCGACAGCTGCCGGGCCGAACACATGCCGGAGGACACCCGTACGGCGCATCATCCGACTTGCGAAACTCTCGCCTTTAGCCATGTCGCTGGATCCTTTCATACACGCATTCCTGACCTCAATGATACGCTAACAATTAGTGCCCTAACTAATCCGTGAAGCCACCGCTCGCTTTTCGCATCGCGGTAGAATTGAAAGCCATGACACAGACCACACCTGCCCAGGACGAAGACGACCTGCTTCTGGAACGCCAGCTCTGTTTTGCGATCTCTGTCGCGTCGAGATCAATCATTTCCGCGTACCGTCCAGTGCTGGCTGAGCTCAACCTGACCCACCCCCAGTACCTGGTAATGCTCGCACTCTGGGAACGGAGCCCCAGAACAGTTAAGGATCTGAGTTCGGCACTCATGCTGGAACCGGCAACAATTTCACCACTGCTGAAGCGGCTCGAAACCTCCGGGCTCATCACCCGCCGCCGGCTCCCGGCCGACGAGCGGTCGCTGGCGGTGGAACTGACTCCGGAGGGCGCGGCATTGCGGCAACGCGCCTTGGCCGTGCCCGCGATCATGGGTGAGCGCCTGGGACTCGACCGGTCCGACGCCGGGGAGCTGCATGCCATGATGCAGCGGATCATTACCGCGACCCACACCACCAGGGAGGGCCTGGACAGCGGGGAAGAGTTGGATGCCGCCAGCTGAGACGGTATCCGCCACCGTGCTGAGCCAGGACGAGTGGCAGCAACGCGAGCGGACACACCACGAACGGGTCCGCCCCTTTGCCGAGCCTTACCTGCAGCGGCGCTCGTCGGGCCAAAAGCACCCGGTGGAAGACTTCCTCTTCACCTACTACAACCACAAGCCGGGCCAGTTGCGCCGCTGGCACCCGGGTCTCGGCGTCGTACTTACCGGCGAAGCTGCCGCTGAACGTGCCGCTTGGAAACACTACCGCCGGTTCGAAGAAGCCGAGTTGCCGGCCCTCGGACTGGCTCCCGGTACGACGGCGGTGGCCCTGGACCTGCCCCGGTTCACCGCCGACCGGAAAGGGGCCGTCGATTTCACCCGGATCATTCTGGGCCGCACGGCGGCAAGGAAGCCCCATCTGGGATGTTTCGGACTGCACGAATGGGCCATGGTGTACAAGCTCGACGCCGACGACGTGCGGCACGAGTATCTGCCGCTGCGGCTCGGCGCGGACGGGACCGACCAGGTGGTGGAAAAGAGCAGGATTAAGTGCTCCCACATCGACGCGTTCCGCTTCTTCACCGACAAAGCGGCTCCCCAAAACGAGCTGCAGCCGACGCGCGAAACCCAACGGGATCTCGAACAGCCCGGCTGTCTGCACGCGAACATGGACTTGTACAAGTGGGCCTACAAACTCTCGCCGGCCGTTCCGAGCGAGCTGCTGATGGACTGCTTCGAGTTGTCCTGGCGGATCCGGCGGATGGACATGCAGGCCTCTCCCTATGATCTGTCCCAGTGGGGGTATGGACCGATTCGGATTGAAACTCCTGAAGGCAAGGCCGAATATGTGGCCGCCCAGCGCGGATTTGCCGAAGAGGCCCAGATCTTGCGCGCATCGTTACTCAAAGTTGTCGAGGAATTTCCTGATCCTCGCTAGGCTCTAATCCTAGGGACAGGAGAGCTCGATGAAACCAGCCTCGGCCGTGCGCCATCTTCGAGCTGCTCCCCGCCTTGCCGCTGCGGCCGTTACCGTCCTGCTGCTGACGGGCTGCGGGGATTCCGTTGGTACCGAACCGGCCAGCAAGGCTCCGACGTCGACGGCGCCGGGCTCCGCAGAAAGTTCCCCGCCGCCAAGCGAAACCGCCGCCGGTCCGACGTCGAGCCCTTCTCCCGCGAGCCCCGCCCCCAAACCGGACGACGGAAACTTCAACGTCGAACTCCGCATCACTGTGACACCGGAGCCCGGCGCTACGCCACAGGAATACCTGCTGCAGTGCGATGGCATGACGCCGGGCGGCGCCTCCAACGTTCCCGATCCCAAGGATGCCTGCGTCCTGATTGAAGAATCCGCGCGGGCCCTCTTCTTCACGTCGCCCGACCCCACGCTCCAGTGCACCCAGCAGTACGGCGGACCACAGACCGCCACGGTCATGGGAACGATCGACGACAGGCCTGTGGAGGCAGAGTTCGCGCGCACGAACGGCTGCGAAATCGACCGCTGGGAAGCCATGGAACCCCTCCTCGGCGCCGGGGGCGTGATGTAGCCGGTCACGATTCCTGCCATCAGAAGCGCGGCCGGTAGACTGGGATTGCACCTTGGCCGGCTCGAGCCGTTGCCGCCTGGAACAAAGACCCATACAGGAGTGACCGGATGCCCCGGATCGTTGTCGATGTCATGCCCAAGCCTGAAATCCTGGACCCGCAGGGAAAGGCCATCGCCGGAGCCCTGCCCCGCATCGGCTTGTCCGGTTTCAGCGAGGTACGCCAGGGCAAACGCTTTGAGCTGACGGTCGACGGCGAAATCACCGAAGAGGTCCTGGAACACGCCCGCACGGCAGCCACCACCTTGCTGTCCAACCCCGTGATCGAAGATGTCACCAGGGTTGAGGTCCTCGACGACGCCTCCCCCGCGGACGACGGCGCCGGAGCCGTCCGGTGACTTCAACGGCTCAGGAAACAGGTTCGACTGCGTCCCCGGTTGAGGATTCCGTCAACGCGTTCGAAGGCGCATCCGTCGCCGGTGCCCGCATCGGCGTCGTCACTTTTCCCGGCACCTTGGATGACCGGGACGCCGCCCGTGCCGTCGCGCTGGCAGGCGGAACCGCGGTCAGCCTCTGGCACGGTGACGAAACCCTGAAAGACGTGGACGCCGTCGTACTTCCCGGCGGTTTCTCCTACGGCGACTACCTGCGCGCGGGCGCCATCTCAAGGTTCGCACCCTTGATGGACAAGATTATCAACGCCGCGAAAGCCCCCTCGGCACCGTTGCCGGTGCTGGGAATCTGCAACGGCTTCCAGGTCCTCACCGAAGCGCATCTGCTGCCGGGTTCGATGATCAAGAACGAGAACCTGCACTTCATGTGCCGGGACCAGCGGCTTCGGGTGGAGAATGCCTCGACGTCGTGGACCAACCAATTCAGCACCGGCCAGGAAATCGTGATTCCGCTGAAGAACCAGGACGGTCAGTTCATCGCCGACGCGCATGTCCTCGACGAGCTCGAGGGCGAAGGCCGGGTGGTTTTCCGCTACGAAGGCAGCAACCCGAACGGTTCGCGCCGGGGCATTGCTGGTATTTCCAACGCCGCGGGCAACGTCGTCGGCTTGATGCCGCACCCCGAGCACGCCGTCGAACCCGGCTTCGGCCCGGACTCGTCTGGCTCCGATGCGCGCTTCGGCGACACGCCACTGGCCTCCGGAACCGACGGGCTCGGCCTGTTCACCTCTGTACTTCATTCGCTCGTCACTCGGTAAGGGAAGCATGACTGAGAAGTTCAACCTCGACACGGTCAAAAACGCCGCCACCACTCCTGAAACCGAGCTGCCGTGGGCGGAACTTGGACTGAAGAAGAACGAGTTCAAGCGGGTCGTGGAGATCCTGGGCCGCCGCCCCACAGCCGCAGAGCTGGCCATGTACTCGGTGATGTGGTCCGAGCACTGCTCCTACAAATCCTCCAAGGTGCATCTGCGCCAGTTCGGCGACAAGGTCACCGAGGCGATGAAGGAACACCTGCTGGTCGGCATTGGCGAGAACGCCGGCGTCGTCGACATTGGTGATGACTGGGCGGTGACCTTCAAGATTGAGTCGCACAACTCCCCCTCCATGGTCGAACCCTTCCAAGGCGCGGCCACCGGCGTCGGCGGCATTGTCCGCGACATTATCTCGATGGGCGCCCGCCCGGTTGCAGTGATGGACGCTCTGCGTTTCGGCGCGATTGACCACCCGGACAGCCAGCGGGTTGTGCACGGTGTGGTCTCCGGCGTCGGCAGCTATGGGAACTCACTGGGTCTGCCCAATATCGGCGGAGAGGTGGTCTTCGACTCCGCGTACCAGGGCAACCCCTTGGTCAACGCGCTGGCCGTGGGAGTGATGCGGCACGAGGACATCCGGCTGGCCAACGCCTCCGGTGTGGGCAACAAGGTGGTCCTGTTCGGCGCCCGGACCGGCGGCGACGGGATCGGCGGAGCATCGGTACTGGCATCGGAATCCTTCGACGACACGAAGCCGTCGAAGCGCCCCGCCGTTCAGGTCGGCGACCCGTTTGCCGAGAAAGTCCTGATCGAGTGCTGCCTCGAACTGTTCAAGGCCTCCGTCGTCGAAGGCATCCAGGATCTCGGCGCCGCGGGAATTTCCTGCGCGACGTCGGAACTCGCCTCCAACGGCGAGGGCGGGATGCATGTCGAGCTGACCAACGTGCTCTTGCGCGACCCGACCCTGACACCGGGCGAGATCCTGATGTCCGAGTCGCAGGAACGCATGATGGCCGTCGTGACGCCGGAGAACGCTGCGGCGTTTGAAGCCATCATGGACAAGTGGAATGTCGAGTACTCCTGGCTCGGCGAGGTCACGAACACCGGCCGGCTGATCATCGAGTGGGACGGCGAAGAAATTGTCGACGTCGATCCGAAGACGGTTGCCCACGAGGGCCCGGTCTACGAGCGGCCCTTCCACCGGCCAGAGTGGCTCGACCGGCTGCAGTCTGAATCCTTCACCGCGAGCTCCCAGTACCGCGACCGCCCGCAGTCCGGCGCGGAGCTGTCCGCCGCCGTGCTGGAGCTGATCTCCTCGCCGAACATGTGCTCCAAGGACTGGGTGACGAACCAGTACGACCGCTATGTGCAGGGCAACACCGCCCTGGCCATGCCGGACGACGCCGGTGTCATCCGCGTCGACGAGCAGACCGGCCTCGGCATCGCCCTCTCCACCGACGCGAATGGCCGCTACAGTTACCTGAACCCGTACGAGGGTGCCCGGCTGGCGCTGGCGGAGGCGTACCGCAATGTCGCCACGTCCGGGGCGAAGCCCATGGCGGTTTCCGATTGCCTGAACTTTGGCTCCCCCGAAGATCCGGAAGTGATGTGGCAGTTCGCCGAATCCATCCGCGGCCTGGCCGACGCCTGCCAGGAACTCGGCGTGCCGGTGACCGGCGGAAACGTCTCGCTCTACAACCAGACCGGTGGAGTTGCCATCCCGCCCACCCCGGTCGTCGGTGTTCTTGGCGTGTTCGACGACGTCGCCCGCCGTACGCCGTCGGGCTGGCGCCATGACGGGCAGGCAATCTACCTGCTTGGCACCACCGCTCACGAGCTGGACGGGTCGGAATGGGCGAACCTGCGCGGCCATCTGGGCGGTCAGCCGCCGGCGGTTGATCTCTCCGTCGAGAAGATGCTGTCCGAACTGCTCATCAACGCCTCCCGTGATGGGATGATCGATGCCGCCCACGACCTCTCCGAAGGAGGTCTCGCGGCGACGCTGGCCGAAATGGCGCTGCGCTTCAATGTTGGAGCGCGGGTCGGGATCGACGAGCTGTGTGAACGGGACGGCATCGACGCGTTTACTGCACTCTTCAGCGAATCACAGGGACGCGCCGTCGTCTCCGTTGCCCGCTCTGAGGAAGTACGGTTCACCGACATGTGCAGCGCACGTGGCTTCCCGCACCTGCGGATCGGCGTCGTCGACAACCCGCCAGTGCCGGTAAGCAGTGCCGCCTCCAGCGGCGCCGGCCGGCCAGGTGTCGATCAGTCCTGGACCGAAGACCACCATGAGAGCCTCGCCGAACCCACCCTCGACGTGCAGGGGCAGTTCACGCTTTCCCTCGCCGCACTCCGCGAGGCCCACGAAGGAACCCTCCCCGCTTACTTCGGCTAGACCCGGGGAAAGGTATCGTCCCTGCGTCGATTTCAGCCGTGCTGATCGGGATCTGCTCCGTTGGCATCTACCGGCGTCTACCGGCATCTACCGGCGTCTGCTCCGTGCGGCGGTTCCGTCCATCTACTGAGCAAAATGTGCTCGTTAGCTCGATCTGAGGGATCTGATGAGCAGTACGCGTTGCTGTCAGTGTCCGGTACCACTCCAACTGTCAACTGGAAGATTTTGGAAGCAAGGATGCTTGGCAGTACTGGCCACTCTCGGAAATTTCCGACTGGGCCAGTCAAGCAGGCGTCCAGCCCCTGACCATTAGCGCAGTCCTAATTTTTGCTACGGCGGGTCCTGCTCCGTTGAACATGTGCCGTCTCGATACCCGCACCTCGACCCAGCCGGCGGCCTCCACACGTTCGGCACGGGCAATGTCCCGCTCAACCTGGTCTGGATCGCTATGGCCGGAGCCCTCGTATTCAACGGCCACACGGTAAGCACGGAACGACAAGTCGGATTCATGGGCTGTAACGCCGGATGAATCAATAATCGGCTGATTCAGTTCCGGGGTCGGCAGACCTGCTCGGACTATAGCGAGACGCAGTTTGGTTTCAGGAGCTGAATCCGCTCCAACCCTACTGAGGCTGAGTGCCTTACGCGCGAGTGGGACGCCTTTTTTGCCTGGATGTGACGCGACCATTTGCGCAAGATTCTGCGTTTTGGAATATGGGGACTCCCTGCCTTCAAAATGCGGCCGGGGGATGCGAATAAGGTGGTCCGTAACAACGACGAGGTCGTCGAGGGCAAGCATCTCCGCCAGATCCAGCCAAGTCCGTAGTCGCGTCGTCATATACGTTCCATTGATACAAACCACTTCATGCGGAAGTATGCGGGATAAATGGCCTATGACTCCTTGACGGCGAGGTAAGCTGGCCCCCAATTCGCGACTGATATGAAATTGAACCACCGACTCGACCCACGAAGGTAGCGGGAACTGCCATAGTCGAGCGGCTGTTAGGTGTGAAGCGGCTGTCCGGTCGGTGATGCGCGTGTACGGACGAACGAGTTCGGCGTACGAATCGACGGTCGAATCACCGCCGGAATCCGGGACCGCATGGAGCCGGATCCCCCTGCCGCCAATGATGAAGCGGCGATTCCGCAACTGGTTTCTGGAAGCTCCGTGGGCCAAGCCATCACGTACCGTAAACGATTGGGAGTTCAGTGGTTCAGGCAGAGGATCCGGCCGACGCATTCCGTCAGTATCTAACAGTCCCCGATCCGGCGCAGGAGTTATCCACAAGGCTGGCTATACGTCATCGGGGTTTCGGCTGATACGCGTCCAATTCTGCTGAACAATACGCGTGGCCATCCAAACCTGGTGGACAATACGCGTGGCCATCCAAACCTGGTGGACAATACGCGTGGGATGGAGCCATTGAACGAACACATCTTGTTCTCCAGGACCCGGCGCATACGTATACGAACACATATTGTCTACCAGATCCCGCCCACTCCTCCGGACGTTACGGGCTCCGTCGGCCAAGGACGCTATGCCACCTTATCTCGTAGTGTGGCTCGTACGGCGCGGGCTGCAAAGACGCTACGGGCTCCGCAGGTTCAGGAACCGTCGTCATCGTCCGGGCCCCGCTCGGCCATCGCCCGGAGAATTTCGTTCAGTTCGTCCTTCACATACGGATCTTCAGGGTCGTTCGCGTCGAGCTCCTCCTGGATTTCCAGTGCGTCCTCGTACCGCCCCATCGCCCGCAAACACCGGCCAACGGTCCATTGAGAGATGTGTTTCTGCGCATCCGTGCCACATTCATCGGCGGCGATCTTGGCCAGTCGGAAGTGATGCAGTGCGGCCCAATGGTCACCAGCGTCGTCGAAATGCCAGCCCAGGTTATTGTGCAGGGAGATAGACCATTGGGCGGTGCGCGGATCTTCAGCATTGTCCGCCAGATCGAGTGCCTTCAGAGTCCAACCTTCGGCGTGCGCGGGATCGGCGATAGCGAGCATGTGCAGGGCGTCGACTCCGAGGAATATCAGGCCGTGCAGGGCAGCATGGTTGGCCCCACGCTCAAACAGTGTGGTGGCGAGTGTTTTGTGTCCGTAGGAATTCAAGATCCGGCCGCGTTCGAGCAGTACGCGAGCCCATACCACCGGTTCCTGGCTCGCGGGAGATTCGGCGACCTCATCCAGCACTTCCTTCGCCTCATCGAACAGCCCCTGCCGGCTCAGCGCCCTGGCGATCTGTGTTGCCAGCTCAGCCTGCTCGACGTCGTCGTACCTGCCGCTGAGCAAGGCCTGCCGGAGCCGGTCTTCGGAGCCAGCCGGGTCGGAAAAATCCCACAGGATATCGAGCAATTCCTGGGTCAGCATGAGACATCCCGGGCAAGTCCGCTCCATTTGAGCGATTCGCGGTCTTTACGTGGAAGTGATGCCACCACCAGATCGTAGGAGTCTTCAATCATGTCCCGGATCATATCCGCTGGCAGTGCTCCGCCGCAGCGCACGCCATTCCAGTGCGTTTTGTTCATGTGGTACGCACCGGTAATTTCCGGATGTGCCGCCCGGAGCTGTTCAGCCAGCGCCGGCTCACACTTCAGGCTCACGCTCAACTCCGGGGCGTCCAGATCCGTGAGCGCGAACATTTTGGCCGTTCCGCCCGGGGCACGTACTTTGAACACGGACGCCTCCGGGCCGAAAGGAAAATCCTCATAGGCTCCGGGCAACGCCAGACATGCACTTTTCAGGTCGGCAGCTTCCATATCGAGAGCTTATCGCGGCGCCCTTTCCGCCGCATCGCATGGCAAAATGGACCCACAACAGAAAAAGGAGGAGCCAGTGGCTTCAGCGGCCGAGCAAACCAGACGGGCCTCTAATTCGCGACCATTCGAATTGCTTGCCCGGGCGGGATTTATTGTCACCGGTTTGCTTCACCTGGTGATTGGCGTCATCGCCTGGCATATCGCCCTCGGCGGCTCCGGTGAGGCCGATCAGGGCGGCGCCATCGGCCGGCTGGCGCAGCAACCATTGGGTGAAGCATTGCTGTGGGCAGGATTCGTCGGCTGCGTCGCGCTCACCTTGTGGCAAATCAGTGAAGCCGTGTTCCAGGGCATCAGCGCAGATCCACGCGTTCAGCTGAAAAACCGGCTCATCGCCGTCGGGCGGGCAATCCTCTTTGCGGCCATCGCCGTCTCCCTGGCCCAGTTCGTCATCGGAGCGCCGAAGGACAGCGGCGAGGCAACGAGCGACTTCAGCGCAACCCTGATGAAGTCGGACGCCGGATCGATCCTGCTCATTGCCATCGGGGCCGGCGTCATCGGCATGGGCGGCTACTGCGTCTTCAAAGGCATCAGCCGGAACTTCCTCAAAGACCTCAAAACCAAAGGTCCGCACCACATCGGCAAGGCCACCGTCCCGCTTGGCATCACCGGTTACACGGCCAAAGGAGTCGCCCTTGCCGCCGTCGGACTGCTGTTCATTGTGGCCACTGTCCAGTCCGATCCACAGGAAGCAACGGGCCTCGACGGAGCGCTCAAAGCACTGGGCGAGCAGCCTTTCGGGCCATATATTCTCGGCCTCGTCGGGGTAGGGCTGATCTGCTTCGGGGTCTACTCGATTGCCCGCGCCAAGTTCGCCAACATGTAGGTCGGCGCTGCAGCGGGCGCCAGAGCAGAGCCGGAGCCGAACCGGAGGCGCCCTCGCCCGGTCAGAGTCCCAGCCGCGGCGCCTCTATCGCCGGGCAAGTATCCATCACGACGTCGAGACCCGCTTCCGCTGCCCGCGCGGCTGCCGCTTCATCGATGACGCCGAGCTGAAGCCACACCGCCTTCGCCCCAACCTCGATTGCCTGGTCCACCACGGCGCCGACCCGCTGCGAGTTGACGAAACAGTCGACGACGTCGATCTCACCGGGAATGTCCGCGAGCTTCTTGTAACCCTGAGCGCCGTGTACGTCCTCGCCCTTCAGGTTGACCGGGATGATTTCCATCCCCAGATTCCGCTGCACGAACTTTGAAACCCCAACCGCCGGACGGGCGGGATTGGTGGAAAGCCCGACGACGGCCCACCGCCCCTTCGTCGTCAGCAACCTCTTGATTGTTTCGCGATCGTTGGTGTGAGCCATGACTGTTCCTCCTCATCCGCGGAACCACCGCCCGTGATGCGGGCGCGGCGTCGCAATATTACGTGCCGGATTTGTAGCCGGGACGCTTTCTCCAGTTTAGTAATAGTCAACCCGTCCCGGGCCGGACACCTGGACCAACTGGAGTATCCATGAGCGAAGATGTGGCAGCGGCCCAGAAGGCGGCGCCTACCCAGGTGACACCTGCCATAGGACCTGCAGGAGCCTCCGCTCCATCACTGGCCTCTCCCTCACCATCGGGTCCTGCCTCATCCGCTCCCTTCCGGATCGCTCCGCCCAACGCGCTGCCCATTTCTTTCAAGGCCGTGGACCGGAACTTCGGCACAGGCGATGCCCGCCGGACAGTGTTGCGCGACATTAATCTTGACGTCCACGCCGGCGAAATCGTAGCGATCCTCGGCCCGCGCGGCTGCGGGAAATCCACCCTGCTGCGTGCAACCGGCGGCCTCGATACTGCCGGAACCGGAACCGTTTCCATCGGCGGCACCCCGGTTTCCGCCGTCGACAACCGCTGCGCAGTCGCGTCACATGAGGCGCAACTGTCACCCGAACACACCCTGCAGGCAAACGTCGCGATGGGGCTGCCGATTGGAACCAGTGCCAAAAACGGCAAGGCCAGGGTCGCGGACCTGCTGAAACTGCTGGGACTCGAACAGTTCGCCAAGCACTGGCCCCGCGATGTGCCGGCCGGACTGGCCCAGCGTGCCGCCTTGGCGCGCGCACTGGCACGGAATCCAGGGGTGCTGCTCCTGGATGAGCCTTTCAGCACGCTGGACGCAAAGACCAGGGCGAAGATGCAGGACCTGTTGCTGGACATCCACCGCGTGGCCCGCACCACCGTCCTGCTCGTGACCGACGTCGTGGATGAGGCGCTGCAGCTGGCGGACCGGATTATCGTGCTCGGAAACCCAAAGGACGGGAACGGCGACAAGGGCGGCGATGGCAGCACATCGGAAACGGCCAACGACGACGGCACGAAACCAGCAGCCGATGACGGGGCCGGGCCCGGCTCGAGCATTGTCCACATGGTCGATGTTCCCGAGGAACGGCCACGCAACAGCAGCTCGTCCGCCTTCGTACGGGTCCGCGACTCTCTCCTGAACAACCTCGGCATCGGCAATCAGTCCCACTGACCCTGCTGCTTCACGTTTCACTTTGTGACGTTCCGGAATTGATCCCAGCACCCTGTACACGTCTAAACTTGAATATTGACCATCCCGAGCGGCCGAGAGACCTGGATCGATGAAGCCGCAGCAACCACTTGGTGCCCTATAGAGGTACAGGACGGTGCTACCGCCAGGACCGATGGAGATTACTATGACTATCGAACTGGACGCCGTACCGGCCCACCCATCCTCCAACGGGGAGCCAGACGAATCCGCCCGCATCGCCTTCTGGGAGAACGCTGCCCTGGAACTCGACTGGGACGAACCCTGGCACACCGCCCACACCTTTGAGCCCGCCGTTCCGCTCAGCGGCCTCGACTACGACGCAGCCCTCGCCTCCGAAGGCGAGGACCTCGCCCTCAGCGTGCCGAAGATCGAATGGTTCTCAGGCGGGAAGCTGAACGTGGCCGCGAACTGCGTGGACCGGCACGTCGCTGCCGGCCGGGGAAGCAAGGTTGCGCTGTACTTCGAAGGCGAGCCCGGCGACCGCCGCTCAGTCACGTACGCGGAGCTGCAAAAGGAAGTCTCCAAGGCCGCCAACGCGCTGATCCAACTCGGAATCGGCAAGGGCGACCGGGTTGTCATCTACCTGCCGGTTCTCGTCGAAACCATCGTCATCACGCTCGCCTGCGCGCGGATCGGCGCTGTCCACTCCCTGGTGTTCGGCGGGTTTTCCGCCGAGGCGCTGCGCTTCCGGGTCGAGGACACCGGCGCGAAGCTGCTCGTCACCACCGACGGCCAGTACCGCCGCGGCAAGGCTGTGCCGGTGAAGGAGAACGCCGACGCCGCCGTAGCCGGGGACAACGCGGTCGAACACGTCCTGGTCATCCGGCGCACTTCCAAGGCAGGGTCCGCAACCTCCGGCAAGGGCCGCCGCTCCAACCAGGAACTGTCCGTTCCGTGGACTTCCGGCCGGGATGTCTGGTGGCACGATATCGTCGATTCCGCTTCAGAGGTCCATGAGCCGAAGGCCTTCGACGCCGAGACGCCGCTGTTCATTATGTACACCTCCGGAACCACTGGCAAGCCCAAGGGACTGGTGCACACCTCCGGCGGGTACCTCACCCAGGCTGCGGCCAGCCACGAACTGCTGTTCAGCAATCCGGATCCGGAGAAGCGCGATGTGGATGTGCATTGGTGCACGGCGGACCTGGCCTGGGTCACCGCCCACACCTACGAAATCTACGGCCCGCTCGCCAACGGTGTCAGCCAGGTGATCTACGAGGGAACCCCGGACACCCCGCATCCTGGCCGGCATCTGGAGATCATCGAGCGCTACGGCGTTACCAGCTACTACACCGCACCGACGCTGGTCCGCTCGCTGATGGGCTGGTTCCCGGACGGCGTACCCGAGCACTACAACCTCTCCTCCATCCGCGTGCTCGGCACCGTCGGCGAGGCCATCAACCCGCCAGCCTGGCGCTGGTTCCGGGAGCAGTTTGGCCGCGGCGAAGTGCCGGTGGTCGACACTTGGTGGCAGTCCGAAACCGGCGCCACCGTCCTCTCGCCCCGGCCTACCGATGCTGGATTCAAGCCGGGCTGCGCCAACCGCGCCTTGCCTGGAGTCAGCACCAGGATTGTCGACGACGGCGGCGCTGAAGTGCCTGCCGGCGAACAGGGCTTCATCGTCGTGGACAAGACCGGACCGGCCATGGCGCGGACAGTCTGGGGAAATCCGCAGCGCTACTTGGACTCGTATTGGCGCCAGTACGCCCGGCAGGGTTGGTTCCTTGCCGGCGACGGAGCAAAGTATGACGACGACGGCGACACCTGGATCCTCGGCCGGGTGGACGATGTGCTGAACGTGTCGGGCCACCGGCTCTCCACGATCGAGATCGAGTCCGCCCTGGTCTCGCACCCGTCGGTGGTCGAGGCGGGTGTTGCGCCTGTCGCGGATCCGAAGACCGGCCAGGCGATTGTTGCGTTCGTCGTGCTTGCCGCCAACGCGCGGGCTGTGACGGACGAACTTCGAACCCATGTGGCGAAGGAGATTGGGCCGATCGCCAAGCCGGCCGCCGTCGTCGTCGTACCTGACGTCCCCAAAACCCGCTCCGGCAAGATCATGCGCCGGTTGCTCACTCAGCTTTACGAAGGCACGGAGCTCGGCGACACCACATCATTGCAAAACGAACCCTGCATCGGCGACATCCAGAAGGTGCTCGCTGCAGCAACGAAAAGGACGACATCATGACTGAAAATATCAACCCACGCGCCGAACACACAGCAACACCAGTAGGAGCAAGTAATTGAGCGACCGCACCTTCGGATTCCGGACCCGGGCCCTGCACGCCGGCGGCACTCCTGACGCCACGCACGGTTCACGGGCAGTACCGATCTACCAGTCGACGTCGTTCGTCTTCAAGGACACGAACGACGCCGCCAACCTATTCGCGCTGCAGAAGTACGGCAACATCTACTCCCGGATCGGCAACCCCACCGTGGCCGCCTTCGAGGAGCGCATCGCCTCACTGGAAGGCGGCATCGGGGCTGTTGCGACGGCGTCGGGCATGAGCGCCGAGTTCATCACCTTCGCCGCCCTGACCGGCGCCGGCGACCACATTGTCGCCGCGTCGGCGCTGTATGGCGGCACGGTGACCCAGCTTGACGTGACGCTGCGCCGCTTCGGCATTGAGACCAGTTTCGTCCCAGGAACCGACCCGGCCGACTACGCCGCCGCGGTGCAGGAGAACACCAAGGCCGTCTACGCAGAGGTCATCGCCAACCCCTCGGGTGAGGTCGCGGATATCGCCGGCCTCGCCAAAGTAGCGCACGACGCCGGTGTCCCGCTGATCATCGACGCCACCTTGTCCACGCCTTACCTGGTGCGGCCGATTGAGCACGGAGCGGATATTGTCATTCACTCCGCCACCAAGTTCATCGGTGGGCACGGCACCACGTTGGGCGGCGTCGTCGTCGAATCCGGCCGCTTTAATTGGGGCAACGGCAACTTCCCCTCGATGACCGAACCCGTCGCCTCGTACGGCAACGTCAGCTGGTGGGACAACTTCGGCGAGTACGGCTTCCTGACCAAGCTGCGCTCCGAGCAGTTGCGCGACATTGGACCCTCGCTCTCTGCGCAGTCGGCATTCCAGCTGCTGCAAGGCGTCGAAACCCTGCCGCAGCGCATCGACGAGCACCTGAAGAACGCCCAAGCAGTGGCCGAATGGCTCGACGCCGACGACCGTGTCGAGTACGTCACCTACGCCGGCCTGCCTTCGCATGTGCACTTCGAGCGGGCCAAGCAGTACCTGCCGAAGGGGCCCGGCTCGGTCTTCAGCTTTGGTGTCAAGGGCGGGCGCGACGCCGGCCGGACCTTCATCGAATCGCTGCAGCTGGCCAGCCACCTGGCCAACGTCGGCGATGCCCGCACTCTGGTCATCCACCCCGGTTCCACAACCCACCAGCAGTTGAGCACCGAGCAACTGGCTGACGCAGGCATTCCCGAGGACCTGGTGCGGATTTCCGTCGGGCTTGAGGACCTGGAGGACATTCTCTGGGACCTCGACCAGGCACTCGACGCCGCGGTTGAGGCTGCTGGAGCCACGGCGGCCGGCGCCTCTGACAGTTGCGCCACGGACGATTCCAGCGCCACCACCGAACCGAGCAAGATCGGAGCGACACTATGAGCACCACCGCTGAAAAGCCGGACTCCGCCGCATCAGCCTGGCTGCCGCCGTCGGCCCCGGAACGGCTGGGAATCCTGCGCAACACCAAGTCGATCGCCATCGTGGGCGCCTCGAACAAGCCCTCCCGTGCGTCGTATTTTGTAGCGACCTACCTGCAGTCTTCCTCGCCGTACCGGCTTTATTTCGTCAACCCTGTGGTGGACGAAATCCTGGGGCAGAAAACGTACGCCTCGCTGGCAGACCTGCCGGAAACACCCGACGTGGTGGACGTTTTCCGGAAGCATGATGACCTTCCCGGTGTCCTGCAGGAGAGCATCGACGTTGGCGCAAAAACCCTGTGGCTTCAGCTCGGCTCCTGGCATGAAGACGTCGCCCGTGAGGCAGAAGCCGCCGGACTTAAGGTCGTGATGGACCGCTGCGTGAAGATCGAGCACGCTCGTTTCCATGGCGGATTGAACCTGGCGGGTTTCAACACCGGAGTGATTTCCTCCAAGCGTCAGGTCACGTCCTAATCGTCGCGCGCCGTGCTGCGGCCTGGGCCTCGTGAGACAGGCTGCGCCCTGAGCCTTGCCTTGGCGCTACGTCCCAAGCCGTGTGCCGTGCGCCTG
>NZ_KI914646.1:26270-29144 GCF_000520495.1 Arthrobacter sp. H14 | reverse complement strand
GCGCAGGTTCTCCCGCGACTGCCACACCAACAGCAGCGAACCCGCGATCAGGATCGCGTTGAGGATCACGTAATCGGGGTGGCCGTTGGCGAAGTTCGTGAAGGCAGCACCGATCATGATCATCGTCAGGAGCAGCCCTCCGAACGGACGCGTGCGCGGAATGATCAGGGCTATTGAACCGATTATTTCGCCGGCGGCTGTCACGTAGACCGTCCACATGGGCCAGCCGAACTCCTCGAACGGCTCCAGCGCGACGGGAACCCCCATAAGTTTCTGTATCGCGGCACGAAGGATCACCGCAGCGACGATCACGGCCAGCACTGTCCACAGCGCCGAAATCACGGTTGACTTGCGACCGCTCCGGTGTGGCTTTCCCATGGCAGGAACCCTCCTCATCTGCGTTGATGGGATTCTTTCTAGAGTTCTTGCGCCAATCCTTCCACCTGCGGCCTGATCGCGGTAGATGCTTGCCGGTTTTACTCATCAGGGAGCCGCGCTATCGGGAGCCGGCTGGAAGCAACCACCATAAACGACACCAACAGGATGAAGGCTGCCAAGATCACCGCATAGATCGAAACCACCTGGTATCCGCCCACGAGGTTGGGGTCCAGGAAGAAGTATGGATACCAATCGGCCAACTGCCCGCGGACCAGGGTGAAGACCGTCCAGATCAGCGGAAAGATCATTGAGAGCCAGCCGACGCTCCAATGCAGCCGGTGCCGCGCGGGCACGAAGAGAAAGTCCAGCAGGGCATAACTGGGAAGCACAAAGTGCAGTACCTTGCCCGATAAGGGCACCAGGAACAGGTGGCCCATCAGCTCAGCGTTAATCATCAGCGCGCCGAAGGTCACGCCCGAGACGATCATGTACGTCGTGGTCAGGGCGCGGACCGCCGTCAACCATTCCGGCTCATGGATGGAGAGGGCCCCGTAATACATCGCGATCATGAGCACGAGGACGAAAATGATGTTGCTGTGGATGGTGAAATAACTGAACAAATTTGCAGCCAGGCAGGTTCCGGTGGCAAAAACACAATCGGCGCGGGAAATGAGGGCTGATACAGCGGTGACGAGGAAGGTCACGCGCACGATCAGGAAAAACATCCGCACCGCCTATCCTCCATTGCCAGTTCAACACGCCGTTTCTCCCCACCGGCGGACGATCAACCTACGTGCCTAGAATACTTTGCGCGTAGGGTGTTGATTAATGGACTAAGGCCGATATGGAGTTCGAAGGGCGGCGACCGGTGGGACATTCAGCAGCCGGAAATCCGTCTAATTCGACTGTCCGGCTTCGAACGATGTGTGCAGCCGCTGTAGCCACTCTCGTCATGCTCACCGGATGTACCGATGAGCCATCAGGTCCCGGTGGCGGCGAAGTGACGAGTGCATCCCCGGATTCCTCCGGCGCTGCCGATACCGCAACACCGGTCGAGCCATCACCGGCGTCTCCCGCAGCCACTGTCCCGACCACTGCCGACGGCGAATGGGGCTCCTACGAGAGCCGGGCGGATGCATGCGCTGCGATTGCGGCCGATGTCGTCGCCATCGCTTTGCTTCCCGTGAGTCTGCGCCTAGGTGGAAGCGAACGCGATGTGGCAAATACCGAAGACAAAATCGAGGACATGAAAGAAGGGGCGCCACCTGAGCTGACGTCGGAGTTCGCCCACGTGCAGCTATTGATTGACTCCTTCGGGGAGCGCCTCGCCGCGGGTGAACGGGGCGGTGGCAGGGATGTCGGATCCGACACCAGCGATGCCGGCGATCCCGCCAGGACAGACACGCGGCAAGGTCCACGGCTCGACGACCACGCCCTCAGCCAGGCGCTGGCTCCGATTAAAGACTGGCTAAGCGAAAACTGCGGGAACCAGCCGGAAGGCTGAGCCTCTACTCCTCCACAGGCGTCCTCCACCGATGCTTGTCCACAAAACCGGGATGCACACTACCGGCAGCCTCAGCATCCCTGAAGAGTGAAGTCAGACAACAACCGTTCTGACTTCATCCGGAGGATCCTTGCTGCCGCATTACACTGTCCCCGCGGGGACACATGCTTCCGTCCGCCCGTTGCGCTGGCCCAGCCGACTGGCTGCCGCCCTTGCACTCATCATGTGCGCCTGGCTGCTTTTGCCCGGAGCCGCCGCCCAGGCCGCACCTGTCCCCGGCGGCTGGACGCAGGCCGCCGGACTCGCGGGCAATAACTATTTCGTTGGACAGCATCGCAACAATGCCGGAATGATCGCCTACTGCACTGACTTTAAGAAACTCGCGCCTTCATATGCCGGCGGCTACGACAGAGGCCACAATGGCGGCTTCATCCGTAGTGACGGACAGCCCCTCGACGATTCCGGCAATGCCGCCTTGTCCTACCTGCTGAACCGTTGGGGCGCCACCTCCGACGACCGGGCTGCAGCCTCGGTCCAATTAGCCGTCTGGGCCATGACGTCGCCCGGTATGGCCTGGGAAGCGGCCGGGATGAACGCCATTGTCGAGCAGGAAAACCTCCCGGAGGACGTCATCAGGAACGCCAAATGGATGACCGGGGAGGCACATTCCAATGCCGGCCCGTACACAATCCGCATAGAACTTGGGGACGCTCACAAAGCCGGGCTCATTACCCAAGCAGGTATATCTGTTCTCGGCTCCGCCGGCACACCCGTCGAAGGTCTGACCCTTGAGGCCGATGTTTCCAAGGCTTTCACCTTTGGCGACGGCCGCCGCTCTGTCAGATGGACCAGCGGCACAAAGCCCAAGCTCATCGATCTCAAGCGGACGAGCCTCGGCTCAGGACAGATAAGTGTCACCGTTTCAGACACTCCGGCGGCCGGTGTCCGTTGGCTTGAACCCGACCGGACGGACGTACAGCGGCTGCTCACGG
>NZ_KI914646.1:22969-26170 GCF_000520495.1 Arthrobacter sp. H14 | reverse complement strand
AGCCGTCCTCAAGCCGCAGCAAGCCACCGCAGTGCTGGCGGCATTACCGGCGTTCCAGCCCACTGTGACCACCCGGACTTCCGCCCAGACAGCCGATGCCGGCAGCCAACTTCATGACGTGCTTCGGATTGGAGTCGCGGACACCGCGGATAATCCACTGGACCGATGGCTGCACCAGCCCGTCACAGGCGAACCGTTATCGGTGGAAGTTACCTCCACCCTGTGGGGGCCGCTGCCCATGAAGCCGCAACCGAGCAGAACCGTACCCACCGGCACGCCGAAGGCAGGCACCGTGACCACACGCGTCAACGGTCCCGGAGAGTACAAGACACCACCGCTGACAATCGGAAACCCTGGCTACTACGTCTGGACGGAGTCCATCAATCCCCGGAGCACAAAGCCCGAAAGCGCATCAGCATTCATCAACCCCTGGCAAGGCAAATTCGGTATCGCCGAGGAGACGACACTCGTTCCCTGGCAGGTGGATATCAGCACGGCCCTGTCCCGGAACGAGGCAAAGGTCGGCGATACCGTGAGCGATGAAGTGACCGTAACCGGCCTGCCGCCAACCTCCAGCGGCCAAGATGCCATTGAGCTAACGATGTATGGGCCGTTGGAGCGGAAACCGGACAGGAGCGCAGAGGTTCCTGAGGCAGCACCGGTCTACGCCACGTCGACCGTCCCGGGCGCCAATGGAAGGCACCAAAGCGACACCTTCGGGCCGTTTACCGAGGCGGGATGCTACACAACGGTGGCTCACTACCCCGGAGGCGAATGGACGTCGTCGTTTACGTCCGCATACGGGCTGCCAGACGAAACTGTCTGCATCACTCCGGTTATTGAACCCGCCATGGATGTAGAATCGGCGACCTCCAACAGGCAACTTCCCGCTCACACCGCAGACGCGCCCCGCCACACTAGTCCCACTCCGGCTCCGGCTCCAGCATCCCAGCCGGTCGAACGGCAGCATTTGGCCGAAACGGGTTTCAGCTCCCGGACTATTGCGGCTGGTGGAGTCATTGCACTCGGTCTGGGGCTCGCGTGTGGAATTCCCACATGGCGCCGGCGTGCATAGGCAGCGCCTAGTGGCTTTCGACGATGTCCAACGAGCTTTTCAACCGGCGGTTCTTCAACACGGGCAGGAACTCGCGGACCTCGTCGATGCGGCGCTTGGTGACATCAACGGTGACGACACCTTCCGTCTCGTCATTGAGGTATCCATGGGGCACACCCATAGGATCAAGAATCACCGAGTGGCCAATGCAATGATCGCTGGAGGTCCCGGCAGCTGCAACCCATACTGTGTTCTCGATGGCCCGGACTTTGAGGATGGACTCCCAGTGTTCGATCTTGTGATCGCCCTTGAACCAGGCTGCTGCCACGGCGATGAGATCAACGTCCATATCCGCCATTGCACGTCCAAGTTCCGGGAACCTGATGTCGTAGCAGGTCATGACGCCGACATTCAGGCCGCCAATATTGACGGTCTTGATGCCACCGTCGCCCGGCTTGATCTTCTTCGATTCCTGATAGGAGAAGGCATCGTAAAGGTGCAGCTTCCGGTAGGTATCGACGATCCGTCCCTCGGCGTCTACGACAACCAGCGTGTTGTAGGGACGCTCCTCGCCACTGGACTCATATCCGCCGGCGACGATCGCGATCTGGACTTCGCTCGCCACAAACGAGAGTTGTTGGACAAACCGGGCCCAGTTGTCATCGACTGCAGCTATGAAGCTCCCCTCAACCAAACCCACAGTAAACATGGATTCCTCCGGGAAGATGACCAGACCCGCACCGTCGGCTTTGGCCTCCTCCGCGAGACGGCGCATCGCGGCGAGGTTCTGGTCCATAATCCCGCTCGGATTGAACTGACCAACGCTGACTTTCATGCCGGGCCCCTCTGACTGCAGACGTTCTGTTGGACTTCAAGCCTACAAGTTGGCAGGAAAGGTATCGAGTACGAGTCCGACAACGTATTGCTAGGGTGAAACTGATGAAAAAACATGTTGCCTGGATGTTGCCAGTCCTGGGAATTCCCGGCTGTATAGCCGGAGCAGGAGCGCTGTCGTTACTTGTTCAGGAGGCACGGCCGTTGCTTGCCCTAATCGGCGGGCTCTTGGGATTTGCCCTGCTGACAGTGGGGCCTATAGTTTGCCTGATCATGTTTATCCGAAACGCGTACCCGGTATATCGGGCGTGGCGGAACCGGCGTGGACACTTCACGAAAAAGGAACAGGTACAACTGGAGCTGGTGCAGGCTCACCAGGATGCATATCAGCAGGCTAAAGTGCTCACCAACGCTCTCGCCGAGGGACAGGCGCCGCCGGAAATCCAAGTCTGGGGCATCGTCCTGCGGCCTCAGGAACGGGCATACATGAACATAACCGCCGACTATGCGCGGTTTTATGGTGGCAATGGCGTGTATACCCACACCAGCGGCTTCTTCTGGGGCCGCCCGGCATTTATGTTTGCGGGCATGGCTTTTACCGCTCTCGGAAACAGTGCGCGGAGGAAAGCGGCAGCCGCTGAGGCTCAACACCGTTGGCGTGAAGTTCAGACGACACGGATGATCTTGACTAACGAGAGGATCATCTGCCTCGCAGGGAGCGAATGGCTCAGTTTCTTCTTTGCCGATGTCTCAACCTGTTACCCAGAACCAGGAAATCACAGCCTGGTCTTGGAGTTCTTCAGCACGCGGCCGCTCCTCATCGGTGGTATTGATGCTCCTCTAGCCGCCGTCTTCTCAGTATGGGCTCTTCATGGACGACACGGCGTTAGTAATCATCCGGCCATGCAGGCGTTGAAAACGTAACCGCTGCCGGAACTGCTAGTCCGTGATCAGGTCGTGCAGCACGATCGTCTGCTCACGGTCCGGACCGACGCCGATCGCCGAGAACCTGGTACCGGACAACTTTTCCAGCGCCCGGATGTACGCCTGCGCATTGTCCGGCAGGTCCTCGAAGGTCCGCGCCTTGGTAATGTCTTCTGTCCAGCCCTCGAAGTACTCAAAGATGGGTTCGGCGTGGTGGAAGTCGGTCTGCGTGATTGGCATTTCGTCATGGCGGACACCGTCGATGTCGTAGGCGACGCAGACAGGGATCCGGTCGAGTCCGGTGAGGACATCCAGTTTGGTGAGGAAATAGTCGGTGAACCCATTGACCCGGCTGGCGTACCTGGCGAGAACGGCGTCATACCAGCCGC
>NZ_KI914646.1:12601-22869 GCF_000520495.1 Arthrobacter sp. H14 | reverse complement strand
CCAGCCGCAGCGGCGGGGCCGGCCGGTGTTGACACCGAATTCACCGCCGGTCTTCTGCAGGTACTCCCCCATCTCGTCGAACAGTTCCGTTGGGAACGGTCCCGCGCCGACGCGGGTCGTGTAGGCCTTCACGATGCCAACCACCCTGCTGATCCGGGTCGGTCCAATGCCGGAGCCGACGCAGGCGCCGCCGGAGGTGGGGTTCGATGACGTGACGAACGGGTAAGTGCCATGATCGACGTCGAGGAATGTGGCCTGGCCGCCTTCAAGGAGCACAACTTTGTCCTCGTCCAACGCCTGGTTCAGCATCAGCGAAGAGTCAACGATCATGGGCTTGAGCCGCTCGGCGAAGCTCAGGAAGTACTCAACAACTTCGTCCACGCCGATGTCGCGCCGGTTGTATACCTTCAGCAGCAACTCGTTCTTCTGCCGGAGCGAGCCCTCGACCTTCTGCCGCAGGATCGACTCGTCGTAGAGGTCCTGGGCACGGATACCCAACCTGGCGACCTTGTCCATATACGCCGGTCCAATGCCGCGGCCGGTGGTGCCAATAGCCCGTTTGCCGAGGAACCGCTCGGTGACCTTGTCCATCACCTGGTGGAAAGGAGCGACCAGGTGCGCGTTGGCGGAAACCCGCAGCCGGGAGGCGTCCGCTCCCCGGGCATCAAGCCCGTCGATTTCCTCGAAAAGGGCCTCAAGATTGACGACGACACCGTTGCCAATGATCGGCACCACATTCGGGCTAAGGATGCCGGCGGGAAGGAGCTTCAGCTCGTACTTCTCACCACCGACGACGACGGTATGCCCGGCGTTATTGCCGCCGTTCGGCTTTACAACGTAGTCGACCCGGCCACCGAGTAGATCGGTCGCTTTGCCCTTACCTTCGTCGCCCCACTGGGCACCGACAATCACAATCGCGGGCATGGAAACTCCTGCCTTCTGCTGCGGCTTTCGCCAAGGGCCCTGCACGGATGCAGGGCACGAAAATGCCCCTTGCCAATCTTACCCGGACGGTATCAACCATCCGTTCTGTAAGAGAAAAGGGGCTCTTACCAACCAAGTCTACCGGAGCAGCGCCACGGTTTCGAGTCGCATGTCACAGCCCGGCGGCCGGTGCGGCACATCATGGGGAATCAGCCTTGGACAGTGGATCGATTGTAGAGCGCCCGCTCTTGCGTTAGGCGGAACTACGGTGCAAGATCGAGGCTAGGCGGGTCATCATTGGGGGGTCTACTCCGGAGGAGCCATGACACAATCGAGAACCCACATCCAAGAGGCGCGCGCTGGACGACGCGCTGTAGCCGGCACTGCGGCAGGTGCGATGCTCATTGCCGGTACCCTAGTCGGTCTCGGAACCGGCGCTGCCGAGGCCGATCCCCGCTATCCTGACAAAACCCCCACGAGTATTGGTTACGGCGGAGCGGTCAGCTCGGTCGACCCGGAGGCGTCAAAGGTAGGTCTCGACGTCCTCAAGCGTGGGGGTAATGCTACCGACGCGGCAGTGGCCACGGCCGCAGCCCTGGGTGTCACAGAACCGTACAGCGCAGGCCTGGGTGGTGGTGGCTACTTCGTTCACTACGATGCATCGTCAGGCGAGGTGGAGACTATCGACGGCCGCGAGACCGCACCTATGGCTATGCCCAATGATGCTTTCATCGACCAGTCCACCGGCGAGCCATTCAATTTCACCCCGGAACTCGTGACGAGCGGCGTCTCGGTCGGCGTACCCGGTACGCCTGCGACCTGGGAATCGGCCCTCGAACAGTGGGGGACATACTCGCTTGCCAAGGCGCTCAAGCCTGCATCAAAACTGGCCAGCAGGGGTTTCGTCGTGGACGAAACCTTCCGCCAGCAGACGCTGGACAACCAGGAGAGGTTTGAGGCGTACACGACGACGCCGAAACTGTTCCTGCCCGGCGGTGACGCGCCCGACGTTGGATCGGTGTTCAAGAACCCTGCCCTCGCGAAGACGTACCGGATGCTCGGCCGTACCGGAATGGAAGCGTTCTACACAGGCCCTATCGCCGACGAAATCGCCGACCTGGTACAGAACCCGCCCAAGAGTCCAACAACCGACCTGCCGGTCCCCGCTGGCTACATGGAGACCAGCGACCTTGCTGACTATGAGGCACTCATCCAGGACCCGACGCACATTTCGTACCGCGGCTACGACGTGTACGGGATGGCACCATCCTCCTCAGGCGGATCGACGGTTGGAGAATCGCTGAACATCCTCGAAGGCTACGACGTCGGCTCGATGGACGACGGCGCGGCGCTGCACCATTATCTCGAGGCAAGCGCGCTCTCGTTCGCCGACCGCGGCGCGTACCTCGGCGACTCGGCATACGTTGACGTGCCACTCGATGATTTGCTTTCCGATGAGTTCGCTGCCGAACGTGCCTGCACGATCGATGAACAGACAGCCGCCGAAAAGCCGGTGGCGCCAGGCGATGTCGACAACTATGACGGAGAGTGCAATGCGACGGACCGTTCCGGTTCTCTCGACGAGGACACAGAGAACAGGTCCACCACGAATCTGACCGTCGCGGACCGGTGGGGCAACGTCGTGGAGTACACGCTGACCATCGAGCAAACCGGCGGATCCGGGATGCTGGTTCCCGGACGCGGCTTCCTGCTGAACAACGAACTCACGGACTTCTCGACCGTCTACGAACCGGGTGATCCTAACCGGATCGCGGGCGGGAAGCGGCCGCGATCGTCGATGGCACCGACACTAGTGCTGCAGGAAGGCCAGCCGTTCCTTGCACTCGGGACGCCGGGAGGCTCAACGATCATCACCACGGTGTCGCAGATGATCTTCAACCGGATCGACCGCAGCATGACACTTCCGGAGGCGATCGCCGCTCCCCGGGCATCACAGCGGAATACCCCCGAAGTTACGGCCGAACCGGAGTTCATCGACCGCTACGGCGCCCTGCTCGCACCCTTCGGACACGACCTGGCGGCCTCCGGCGACCAGTTCACCAGTGCCGCGGAGATCGGGGCGGCCACCGCGATCGAATTCGGCCCAAATGGCCTGCTTACCGCGGTCTCCGAACCAACCCGGCGTGGCGGCGGTTCGGCCCTGGTGGTCCACCCAACTCAAATCCTCCCCATGCCAAAAGGCGGCGTTGACACCGGCGTGACAAAAGACAGCAAAGCTGAACACCGGTAGCCGGCAAGGTTCGTGTCAAGGCCGGGGCGCTTTGGGCCAGGCGGCAATTCCACCTTCCCGGCTACTTGGAACCTGACACGTAACCACGTTCCTTATCGACAACGTTCGCGAGTTCCCCGCCGTCGAGCCACCGGATGGCATTTTCCTTGAACTGCTCCCCTAAGGATCCCCGCCAACCGATTACGTCCCCGGACATATGAGCGGAGACGTGTACCGAGGGAAGATCCCACAGCGGGTTGGATTCGGGAAGCGGCTCCTCTTCAAAGACGTCGAGCGACGCTGCGGCAATCGAACCGGACATCAACGCTTCGATCAGGGCGGCCTCGTCCACCAGCTGGCCGCGGCCGACATTGATCAGGTGCGCCGACGGGTCCATGGCGGCGAGCACTTCGGCGTTGATCATGCCCCGCGTCTGCTCTGTCAGCGGAGCTATGACGACGACGTGGTCCGCCCAGCCGACATGCTCGACAAGGCCGGAACTCGCGACCACGGTTCCGAAGTCGTCGTCGTTCTCCCTCGCGGTGCGTCCCACTCCGCGCACCTCGATACCGGCCGAACTGAGCAGCCGCGCCGTCTCACGGCCGATCCCGCCGGTACCCACAACCAACGCCTTTGAACCGGCAACCAGACGCGTCTCGCGGTGCTGCCAGGTGCGCCCGCGCTGCAGGTCGTGGCTGCGGTACAGGTCCTTGTTGTGTGCGAAAACTGCCGCCAGCACGTATTCGGCGATCGGCCGGTCGAAGGTCCCGTGGGCATTGGTGATGACGACGTCGGACGCGGCCAGTTCGTCGAAGAGGATCGCATCCACCCCTGCCGCGGCGACGTGCACCCAGCGGAGTTTGTCCGCATGCGGCCACGCGTCCTTCAAGGCGGACGAAAAGAAGTCCCACAGCAGCAGCGCATCGGCCCCCTCGATCACTTCGGCAAGTGAGTCCGCGTCGGCGTAATGCACGTCGGCGCGCGCCTCGATCTCATCCATACCGGCGGGCTTGGGATGGTCTGCGCCGCCGAGGACGACGAGTTTCGGTTTGTTCTGTATGGCTGCCACCTTCATGACTTTAGGAACGCGTATCCACAGTGTCAATGCGGATTGTTGACAATCCATCATGGCGGCACAGACGATGTACCCATGATGGTTGTGACTGGGGACATGGAAAGGCAGGCCCGATAGCGGCGATGGCATCACTGACGACCAATCCCGGCATCACCGCCGATGGCACTTTCAGCGAGCTTGAGGCCGCTGGTGTCGACGTCGACACCAGCGCGCGTTGCCTGGCCGAGTATTCCTATGACGCCTCGAACTACCGCGTTCCACCGCTCGGAGTGGTGTTTCCACGCCATGCAGACGACGTCGCGGCCACTGCCAGGTTCTGCCACCGCAACGGCATTGCGCTGATCAGCCGGGGCGGGGGAACCTCCATGGCGGGCAACGCCGTCGGCCCCGGTCTTGTGCTGGATTTTTCCCGCTATATGACGGCCATTACCGCCATCGAAGAAGAAAACCTCACGGCGGAGGTGCAACCCGGTATCGTGCTCTCCACGCTGCAGCGCAAATTGCAGGAAGCCACCGGCGGCGCCCTGACGTTCGCACCCGATCCGTCCAGCAAGAGCCGCGCCACCCTGGGCGGATCCATCGCCAACGACGCCTGCGGGAACCACTCGGTCCGGTATGGACGCACCTCGGACCATGTCATCAGCCTGGACCTGGTCACCGCCGATGGAGTCAGGTTGACCGCCACGGAGAGCGGACTGACAGCCACGGACCCACAGGATGAACAGGCCATCCGGCGCGCCGAATCCCTTACCGACGAGCTGAAGATTCTGACCCACGACCATCTGAAGGAGTTCCGCCTGGAGCTCGGTCAGATTCCCCGTCAGGTTTCGGGTTATCACCTCGCGCATCTGTTGCCGGAGAACCACTTCGCCGCTGCCAGGGCACTGGTGGGCAGCGAGGGTACGTGCGCCATCGTGGTTTCCGCCAAGGTGAAACTTGTCCCCTCACCCAAGGCCGCACTGCTGGTCAGCCTCGGGTACGACGACGTCGTGGCGGCTGCCAGGGATGTCATGACCATTCTGGAATTCAGGCCTGCCGCGATTGAAGGCATCGACGAGGCCATCGTCAAGACCATGCGGGTCCGGCGCGGACCGGACTCGGTGCAGGGCCTGCCCGGAGGTAAAGCGTGGCTGTATGTCGACCTGGACGGTGACGATGCCGATGCCGTCGCGGCGCAGGCCGAGGAACTGTTGGTCCGGCTGAAGGAGAACGGCCGCCTGGTTGAAGGCCGGACCGTTCCGGACACCGCCGAACGGGCGTCGCTGTGGCGCGTCCGCGAGGATGGTGCCGGCCTGGCCACCCGGCTCTACAGCGGCGGGGAATCGTGGGGCGGCTGGGAGGATGCCGCCGTCGCGCCGGAGAAACTGGCGGACTACCTGGCCGACTTCCAGGACCTGCTGGACTCCTTCAAGCTCAACGGCGTGCTGTACGGGCACTTCGGTGCCGGGTGCACGCACGTGCGGATCACGTTCGATCTGAGGACCGACCATGGACGCAAGGTCATGGCGGGTTTCGTGCGGGCCGCGGCCAGACTCGTGGTGAAGCACGGCGGCTCGCTCTCCGGCGAACACGGCGACGGCCGGGCGCGGTCCGAGCTGCTGCCGGTGATGTATTCAAACCAGATCCTGGCCGCCTTTGCCCGGTTCAAGAACATCTGGGATCCGGCCGGGGTGCTCAACCCCGGAACGCTGGTGAATCCCGACAGCATGATGGACAACCTCTGGCTGGAGGGCGTCCCGGACCGCGAATGGCGCACCAGTTTCGATCTGCGCCCGGTGCACGGAGAGGCGGTCCAGCCGGGAACGGATATGGCGGCCAGCGGACGGTCCGGCAAAGACGCGGCGGTGCTCAATGACGGCGACGGCAACGTGGCTACCAGCGAAAGGCGCAGCGGCGGTAACCGGCAACTGGACTCCTTCGTGCACGCCGTCCAGGGCTGCGTCGGGATTGGCAAATGCCGCTCGGAATCCGGCGGCGTCATGTGCCCGAGCTACCGCGCCACCCGCGACGAAAAGGACTCCACCCGCGGCCGTGCCCGCGTGCTGCAGGAGATGGTGCGCGGGGCGAAGACGGTCAGCGAAGGGTGGAAGTCTGAGGAGGCGCGGGAGGTCCTCGACCTCTGCCTCTCCTGCAAGGCCTGTTCGACGGACTGCCCGGTCGGCGTCGACATGGCCACGTACAAGTCTGAGTTCTATGACCACTACTACGCGGGCAAACGCCGCCCGATGTCGCACTACTCCCTCGGCTGGTTGCCCTGGTGGCTGAAAATTACCGCCCGGACAGCGCCGCTGGTCAATCTGGTGCTGGCCACGCCGCTGAAGAATGTCGCCGCCCGGTTTGGTGGCCTCACCACCAAGCGGACACTGCCAAAATTCACGACGGCGGCAGCCCTGCGCCGGGCGCTGGGCTCTGGCGACGGCGCTTCCAGCACAAGTGGCACTACGACCGCTGGCGACACCGCCACCACGCCTGCCGACGTGGTGCTTTTCATCGACACCTTCACACGCGGGTTCCGCCCGGAAGTCGCCGGATCCGCCCAGCGGGTACTGCAGAGTGCTGGCAAAACGGTGCAATGCAATGCTGAATCCTGCTGTGCGCTGACCTGGATTTCGACAGGGCAGCTCGGCACCGCAAAGAAGATCCTCACCAAGACAGCCCAAACGCTCGACGACGGCACCGACCGGCCCATCGTCGTCGTCGAACCCAGCTGTGCAGCCGCCTTGAAGGAGGACCTGCCCAAACTGGTGCAGACCGAAGCGGCCCACCGTGTTGCAGCAAGGATCAGCAGCTTCGCCGGCGCCGTTACTGAGCTGGCGTCCGGTGACTGGAAGCCGCAATGGAGCGGTGGACAGGCTCCGGCCGCCGTTACCGTCCAGACGCACTGCCACGAATATTCGGTCTTCGGCGATGCGACGCAACGTTCGGCGTTGAAAGCGCTCGGTGTCGGCGATGTCCGCGAAGCGACGGGGTGTTGCGGTGTCGCGGGCAACTTCGGTTTCGAGGCCGAGCACTATGACGTCAGCATGCAGGTGGCCGAGCAGGCGCTGGTCCCGGCCCTGCTGGCCACCGCCGACGATGTTCCGGTGCTGACCGACGGTTTCAGCTGCCTGATGCAGGTCAACCAGCTCGAACCTGGACGCGTAGGGCTGCACCTGGCGCAGTTGTTGGACGGAAATCCCGACGCCCGCCATCCAGCAGAGGAATGACCACGGCGGACGGACCCTTGTTGCCCGGTGGCGGCGGACGTAGCGTGAATAGTGTTGACTGGCGAGTGAGAGAAGGTTTTCCGTGGACTTTTCGACGGAAGAGTACGCTGAGCGCCTTGCGGCCACGCGGCGTCGAATGGCCGAGCAGGGGCTATCCGCGCTGCTGATCGCCGATCCAGCCAATATCAACTACCTGACCGGCTACAACGCCTGGTCCTTCTACACCCCGCAGATCCTTTTTGTCCCCGCCGTCGGCGACATGATCTTCTTCGCCCGGGAGATGGACGCCAGACCCGGCTTCCGCACCTCCTGGTTGCCGCTGGAGAACATCATCGGCTATCCGGAACGGTACATTCACCGCCCGCACATCCATCCCTTCGACTGGGTGTCGTTCATGCTCCGCGAGCGCGCCGTCATTGCTCCCGCGGCGTCCGGCTATATCGGTCTGGAAATGGATGCGCACTTCCTCTCCCCCAAGGGCTACCGCGCCTTCGTGAACGCGATTCCCGAGTGGGACTTCGTGGACTGCTTCGAGCTGGTGAACTGGGTCCGGCTGATCAAATCCCCGGCGGAAATCGAGCTGATGCGCAAGGCCGCCGTCGTCGCTTCCGCCGCGATGAGCGTCGCCCTGGACACCATCCGGGTTGGGGCACGCCAGTGCGACGTCGTCGCTGCCGTCAGCCAGGCGCAGATTGCAGGAACGCCCGACGTCGGCGGAGACTACCCGGCGATTGTCCCGATGATGCCCACAGGCGAAGCTTCCGACGCGCCGCACCTGACCTGGACGGAGGACCGGTTCGAGGCCGGGCAGGCTGTCGTCTTGGAACTTGCCGGCGCCTATAAGCGGTACCACACGCCACTGGCCCGGTCCGTCATCCTGGGTGAGCCATCCGAGGAGCTCGTCCGGGTTTCCTCAGCCGCCGACGAAGGTATCAATGCGGTGATGGACGCCATCCAACCCGGGGTACCGATCCGCGAACTGGTGCGGATCTGGAACAGCGTCCTCTGGGCACACGGATTGGAAAAACCCTCCCGGCTCGGTTACTCGATCGGCCTTGGCTATCCGCCGGACTGGGGGGAGCGGACCGTCAGCATCCGCTCCGAAGACGACACGGTCCTCGAAGAAAACATGACGTTCCACCTGATCGGCGGGATGTGGATGAAGGGTTACGGCTATGAGCTCTCGGAACCTTTCCGCGTCTCCGCCACCGGCGTCGAACCCTTTACCAGCTTCCCCCGCCGACTGACCCAGATTAGGAGTTGAGATGAATCCGAAGGCCCTGCCCCTCGCACGGCGCGCCGACCAGCTTGTGGGGTCCGTCATTGACTCCAGCACGTCGCTGCTCGCCGCCCAGAAACACGACATTGTCCGCTTCGCCATGGGCGCCCCGGCGGACGAAGCCATTCCGATGGAGGTCTTCCGCGAAATTGCCGGCACCAAACTGGACCACAGCTCCTTCACCTACGGTGCCACTGAGGGTGAACCGCAACTGCTGGACCAATTGCTCGGTTACTTATCGACGACGGCGGAGCCCACCTCGGCCGAGCGGGTCACCATTACCGCGGGCGGCATGCAGGGACTGGACCTGGCCTGCAAGATTTTCGTCGATCCCGGCGACCTTGTAGTGGTCGAAAGCCCCACCTACACGAACGGCAGCGCCACTGCGCTCAGCTACGGCGCAGAGCTGCTCGAGGCACCGATGGACCAAGACGGCATGGTGGTCGAAGCACTGCCGGATCTGATCAAACAGGCCGGGCGGAAACCGAAGGCCATCTACGTCATTCCCAATTTCCAGAACCCGTCCGGCACCACCATGTCGGCGACGCGGCGGGAACGGCTGCTGGAACTGTCACACGAATGGAATTCGGTTATCATCGACGACGACCCGTACGGCCTGCTGCGTTTCGCCGGCGAAGACATTCCCGGTTTCCACTCGATCAGCCCGGAGGACCCGCTGCTGTTCTCGGTGCGGACATTCTCGAAAATCCTCGCCCCGGGACTGCGCGTCGGCTGGGTCAACACCGATCCGTCGCTGCGCCAGCTGGTCATCAATGCCAAGCAGGCGATGGATACCTGCACCAACGTCCCGAACCAGCACATCGTCACGGAGTTCATCCGCCGCGGCGGCCTCGACGACCACCTGACCGAATTGCGTTCGGTGTACCGGGAACGGAAAATCGCCATGCAGGACGCACTGCAGCGTTACCTTGGCGACAGGGTACGCTGCACCGATCCGGAAGGTGGCTTCTTCCTCTGGGTCACGCTCCAAGGCGAGGATGCAGAGATCTCAACGAAGGCACTGTTCGAAACGGCTCTGGCCGAAGGCGTCGCCTTCATCCCCGGCCCATCCCTCTCTCCCTCCGGAAAGTTCGACGAGGCATTGCGGCTGTGCTTTGCCTCGTCCACCCCGGAACGGATTGATGAAGGCGTACAACGCCTGGCGAACGCAATGGATAAGGAACTGGCAGCAGGAAAGGCAGGCCGTTGAGCCCCCAAACATTGACTCCGGAAGAACAACGCGTGCTGGAGTACATCGACGAAGCCGAACTCGTCCAGCTGGCGTCCGACCTGATTGCCGCTCCCAGCGAGAATCCCGGCGGCACGGAAGCGGCCGCCGTCGAGGTCCTCCGCCGGGCCTGTGAGCAGTATGGGCTGGAAGTTGCGGTCTCCGAGGCCGCGCCCGGCCGGCCTAATCTGGTGGCGACCCTGCCTGGTGGAGAAGCGGGACCCGTGATGTTCCTGGGCCACTCGGACGTAGTTCCCGCCGGTGAAGGATGGACGCGCCACCCGTACCAGCCGGTGGTGGACGCCGGACGGCTCTACGGCCGCGGG
>NZ_KI914646.1:0-12501 GCF_000520495.1 Arthrobacter sp. H14 | reverse complement strand
CGGATATGAAAGGCGGGCTTGCCGCCGTCGTTCTGGCAATGGCTGCCCTGGCACGGGCGGGAAACCACCTGTCCGGACCGGTCCAGCTGGTCTGCACGGTCGACGAAGAGGATCTCGACCTAGGCATCCGAGTCTTCGTCGAGCAAGCCGGGCAGTCGGCGGGACAACCGACTGCTTCGGGTGCCCCGCCGGTCCTTAGCTCCGCCGCTACCGCGTCCGCTGTCCCGCAGTCCTATTCCGCTTGCATCGTGGCTGAGCCAACCGACCTTGAGACGGTGATCGGCTGCCGCGGGGACAGTTATCTTGAACTGACAGTGACCGGCATCCCGGCCCATTCCGGAAAGCCCGCTGACGGCCGCAATGCCATCGACGCCGCGTCGAAAATCCTGGAACTGATCCGCCAGGATGGCGAACGCCTGGCCCAGGATCCCGACCCGCTGCTCGGTCATGGCACCTGGAACGTGGGCAGGATCGAGGGTGGACACGGGACGGCAATTGTCGCGGGGGCCTGCTCGGTGTCGTTGGACCGGCGCCTGATGCCCGGCGAGGATCCCCAGCAGCTCGCGGAGGCGTTGTTGGAGCAGATCCACGCCGCTGGTATTGATTCCGACGGGATCAGCGTCGACCTCGAAGTCACCATGGAAATGCCCGGTTTCCGCACTGACCCCGACAGCGCCGTCGTCGCTACGGCGGTCGAGGCAATCGCCGACGCGGGCGGTGGGGAAAGTCCGGTGGGAGGCTGGACGGCGGCATGCGACGGCGGATTCATCGCCCGCCACTTCGGCGTCGACACCATCGTCCTCGGCCCCGGCGGCCTGAATGATCAAGCCCATCAGCGGGATGAATCAGTGGGAGTTGATGAATTGACGACGGCGGCCCGCGCCTACGCGCTGATGTGCATGCGGCTATTGCGGAAGCCGGAAACCGAAGAGGCGGAAAACCTGGTCCAGCAATCGAGGTTCTCATGACCGACAGCACTTGAGAACAGCAGGAAGGGTCCGGCACCGCCATGGCGCCGGACCCTTCCATTGCCGATGTTCGGCCTACTTGCTCAGTTCGGCCAATGCATTCGGATCGGAGTCGTTGAGGAACTTCGCGATCCGTTCGGCTTCCTCCGCCTCGTTGATCGCGCCTGCGGCCCGTCCCAGCGCATACAGCGCCCGCAGGAATCCACGGTTGGGTTCGTGTGTGTACGGTACCGGCCCGTGGCCGCGCCAACCGGCACCACGCAGGGCATCAAGTCCGCGGTGGTAGCCCACGCGGGCGTACGCGTAGGACTCGATGGTGCTGCCCTCGTCGTAGGCTTCATCGGCGAGGATGGCCCACACCAACGACGACTTGGGGTACTTGGCCGCCAGATCCACGGCCTCGTCGCCGGCTTCAAGGCGGGCGACGACGTCGCGCTCCTCCGGAAGCAGCGTGGGCTCCGGACCGTCCAACAGATTCTTGCCCAGCATGTCAGACATACAGCTCCTTCCTAGAGCTTTTTGCCGGCAGAGCCGAGTGACTCGGCTGCTTCGACAATGCGGGCAGCCATGCTCTTCTCGGCCGAGGCGCCCCAGACGCGTGGGTCGTACATCTTCTTGTTGCCGACCTCACCGTCGACCTTCAGCACGCCGTCGTAGTTGGCGAGCATGTGGCCGGCCACCGGGCGGGTGAACGCGTACTGGGTGTCGGTATCGATGTTCATCTTGATCACGCCGTAGGAAACCGCGTCGGAGATTTCCTGCTGGCTGGAGCCGGATCCGCCATGGAACACGAGGTCAAACGGGAGTTCCTTCCCGATCTTCCGGCCAACCTCGTCCTGGATTTCCTTCAGGATCTCCGGGCGGAGCCTGACGTTGCCCGGCTTGTAAACGCCGTGCACATTACCGAACGTCAACGCCGTGATGTAGCGGCCCTTGTCGCCGGAACCCAGCGCGTCGATGGTTTTCAGACCGTCCTCAACAGTGGTGTACAGCTTGTCGTTGATTTCATTGGCGACGCCGTCTTCCTCGCCGCCGACAGTGCCGATCTCGACTTCGAGGATCATCTTGGCCGCAGCGGTGCGGGCCAGCAGGTCCTCGGCGATCCGCAGGTTCTCCTCGACAGTTTCGGCCGAGCCGTCCCACATGTGCGAGTTGAAGATCGGGTCCTCGCCGCGCTTAACGGCTGCCTCGGAGGCCTCCAGCAGCGGAATCACGAAGCTGTCAAGCTTGTCCTGCGGGCAGTGGTCGGTGTGCAGAGCAACATTGACGTCGTACTTCTTGGCGACCTCGCGGGCGAAAGCGGCGAAGCCGAGGGACCCGGCGACCATGTCCTTGACGGAGGAACCGGACCAGTAGGCAGCACCGCCGGTGGAAACCTGGATGATCCCATCCGAACCGGCGTCCGCAAACCCCTGAAGGGCAGCGTTCAGCGTCTGGGAAGACGTGACGTTGACCGCGGGGTACGCGAACTTGCTCTCCTTGGCGCGGTCGATCATCTCGGTGTAAATCTCTGGTGTCGCGATGGGCATACGAACTCCTCGTAACTTGAAGATGGAGATATAGCAGGGGCTGACTCAATCCTAACGAGTCCCGGGGCATAACGGAGAGTGTGAACTTTCATGCCCGCTGCGATGGTCCTATCAGCTCCGGTGGGATTGCCCCGGCGTCCTGAACATTTCTGAGCAGATCAGGCTCGATGAGTTCGCCGCGATGCAATACAGACACTGCGCCGGTGGATTCGAGGATTACGCAAGCGACTTCGGACGTAGCGCGCACTCCCGCTTGGCGCAGTTTGGCGTGCAGTTCATCTTCAACCATGTGCGCGTGGTGCAGGTTTCCTATCAACACCTCACGACCGGCCATCAGCAGTAGCGGACGGTTGCTGACAATGGCGGAGCCACGGCGGCTTTGGCGGATCCTGCCGGTGATGGCCTGCATTGCCAGCAGTGTTGCAACCCCAATAATTCCAGCGGTCAATGTTGGCGTGTATCCAAGAATCGAACGTCCGGCCACGGAGCCGAGCGCGATGACTGCGGCCAAATCAAAACTGGACATGCTCGCCAGTACCCGCTGCCCCAGCAACCGGATCAGGATAAGGAAGGTGAAGTACATCCCGATGGCAGACACCGCCACCATAAGTGCCTCCACCGGGCTAATTCCCAAGTTCTCCCACACGATGACTTCCTCCTGTTACTGATTACTCTGCTTCATTGGTCTGGCCGCTTCATTGAACACCCTGTCCGAAGACATGCCGGCGCACCCAGGAATGCATGGCAATCGCGGCCGCTGCCGAGGCATTGATGGAGCGGGTCGAGCCAAACTGGGCAATGGATAACGTGCTATCGGCCGCCGCATGCACTTCCGACGTGAGCCCGGTTCCCTCCTGGCCAAGTACGAGTACGCAATTCGCAGGGAGCTCATAGGTTTCGAGTGGAACGGAGTCTGGAAAGTTATCGATCCCGACGACCCTTAAATCCTCGCCATGAGCCCATTCGATGAACTCCTCCACCGTCGGGTGGTGGCGCACGTGCTGATAACGGTCGGTGACCATCGCTCCCCGGCGGTTCCACCGGCGTCGTCCAATAATGTGCACTTCCTTGGCCATAAACGCATTGGCAGTGCGGACAACGGAGCCGATGTTCAGGTCATGCTGCCAGTTTTCGATGGCGACATGGAAGTTGTGCCGTTTTGAATCCAGGTCCGCGACGATCGCATCATGCTTCCAGTAGCGGTACTCGTCCACGACATTGCGGGTATCCCCGTTGGTCAACAGCTCCACGTCGTAACGGTCCCCTTCCGGCCACTGCCCCTGCCAAGGCCCGACGCCGACAGTCAAGCCCCGCACGGCGGCCCCGTCTGACGCGGCCTCGCCTGTCGCGGGCTGGTCTGACGCGGGCTCGCCTGCTACGGCCTCGCCTAACGCGGCTGGCTCAGGGCCAGCAGCCGGGTCCGGTGGGTAAGATGCGGTAGTGGCGGGTGTGCCGCCGTCGTTCTCTTTCACGCTTTAACCCTAAGGTGCAAGACTTGACCTGATGTCCATACCTAGCGAAGGGACCACGATGCGGGAAAACGAGCACATTGAGTGCTGGCTGACGGATATGGATGGCGTACTGGTGCACGAGAACCAGGCGATCGAGGGGGCGTCCGAACTGATTCAGCGGTGGGTCGACACCTCCAAACGCTTCCTCGTGCTGACCAACAACTCGATCTATACCCCTCGCGACCTGCGCGCCCGATTGAAGGGCTCCGGACTGGACGTTCCGGAGGAGAATATCTGGACCTCCGCCCTTGCCACCGCGCAGTTCCTGAAAAACCAATTGCCCGGCGGTCGCGCCTATGTCATCGGGGAAGCCGGATTGACGACGGCGTTGCATGAGGCGGGCTTCGTCCTCACCGACCAGAACCCCGACTATGTTGTGCTCGGCGAAACACGCACCTATTCGTTTGAAGCCATCACTAAGGCTATCCGGCTGATCATCGACGGTGCCCGTTTCATCGCGACGAACCCGGACGCGACCGGGCCCTCGAAGGATGGTCCGTTGCCTGCCACCGGAGCAATCGCGGCCCTGATCACCACGGCCACCAAGCGCGAGCCCTATGTGGTGGGCAAGCCGAATCCGATGATGTTCCGCTCGGCGATGAACCAGATCGACGCACACTCCGAGACGACAGCCATGGTCGGCGACCGGATGGACACCGACATCATCGCGGGCATGGAGGCTGGCCTTCATACCGTTCTGGTGCTGACCGGAATCACCCGCAAGGAAGACATCGACGCCTTCCCGTTCCGGCCGAATCAGATTGCGCAATCCGTGGCGGAACTGATCGAGCAGGTCTAGAAATCAGCCTCGTTGCGGGCGGTGCTCAAGCATCGGTAACGGCGCGTAGAAGGACAGTCATGGTTAGTCCAGCCCCAGTTCATCTTTGCCAAACGCGAACAGGTACGGAATATCCGCTTCCTTCTCAATGCGTTCCTTCGCTCCTGTATCGCGGTCCACGATCACGGCAACCGCCACAACATCGGCCCCTGCGTTCCGCAAAGCCTCGACCGCCGTCAGTGCTGAACCACCTGTCGTCGAGGTGTCCTCCAACGCGATGACCTTGCGGCCCTTGACGTCGGGACCCTCTACTTGGCGGCCCATTCCGTATGACTTCTGTGCTTTGCGGACAACAAAGGCGTCAACAGCACGGCCGGCGTCCGCTGCAGCATGCATGACGGCTGCACCAACCGGATCCGCCCCCATCGTGAGACCTCCCGCAGACTGAAAATCGTTATGGCCCGCGCGGTCGAGCAGGTCCAGCATCACCTGGCCGACGAGTTTGGACGCTTCATGATGGAGCGTGATGCGGCGCAGGTCAATATAGTAGTCTGCTTCTTTCCCGCTGGAAAGAGTCACGCGGCCGCGCACTACGGCGAGTTCCTTAATCAATTCCAGAAGGCGGGCACGGGCGTCGGATACATCGGGAAGCGCGGAGGTCATGGCTTCAAGCATATAGTCCACCGCGGCTCCGGGCTCAACGGGCGGCGAGCGCGGCAGTAGCCCGATCGACGAGCTTTGAGGCAACCTGAACGAGCCGCTCGGCAAGTTCCAACGCCACCTCTGGGGCTTCCCGGCGCAGTCGTTCGTACTCCTGGGGCGTCAGCACTTCCAATGAGGAATTTCCGTCCGCGTGGATATCTGTGGCGTGCGGAGCCCCGCTCATGGTCGCCACTTCGCCGAAGCTGGTTCCCGACGTCAATACATTGATCGTCTTCGTTCCGCCTGCATCCTGCGGAATCGTGGAATGTGCCTTTCCCGACATGACGAGGAAGATCCCACCGGGTTCGGCTCCCCTCGCAACTACTGTTTCGCCGTCGTCGTAATCGCGTTGTTCAAAATAATCCTGCAGGATGGCGACCGATTCCGGCGATAACTCCTGTGCCAGCGGGTGCTCGCCGAACGCCAGGCGTCCCTCCCCGCCCGTGGGCTCGCCGTACTTGGCAATAATCCAGTCCTCACACCACTGTGTTGCCGAATCCACGCCCATGAAAACGGCTGGACCGCCATCTGCCGGCGCGCTGTGCGCTCCCCGGTTCTCTCCGGCCTCCCCGGACCCACGGTCCTCAGAGAAGAGAATCCCATCCGGATCGACGACGACGGACCGGCAGTGGCTGGCGGCAATGTTCTCCTGAAGCTTCGAGAAGGTTCGCCGGGCAACCGCGCTGAAGTCTTCAACGGAGCTGATATCAAGAACGATCAGGTCGAGCGAACCGGTCAGTTCAGTGACCGTCCGCGCGACGCTCTCCGCCCCGGAAAAATATAAATCGCCATGCAGCTCAAGGATCCGCACCTTGTCGCCCTTCTCCTCCAGAATGTGCTGCTCCTTTGGAGTCCGAAGCCGGCGCGACGGTGCTTGATCCAAGGTGAAGGTGGCGCGGACGGCCGAGCGTGCACTGCGCGAGACATGCATAAAGTGCAGTTCCATTTCGGATGACAACCGCCGGCAGGTGGCGACGCCGCGGACGCTGTTGCCGTGCTGATCCAGCCGCGGGGAAAAGACGGCGATGCCGATCTGCCCCGGCAACACGGCAAGAATTCCGCCGCTGACGCCGCTCTTTGCCGGCAAGCCGACTTCCGCCACCCACGTGCCTGCGTCGTTATACATGCCGCAGGTGGTCATGACGCTGAGTACGTGCTCCACCAACTCCGGGGCCAGCACGCGCTCGGAGGTCACGGGATTCACGCCTTGGTTGGCCAACGTGGCGGCCATGATGCTGAGATCCCGGCAGGTCACATTGACCGAACACTGCTTGAAGTACAGCTCCGTGGCGGAGTCGACGTCCTCCTCGATGATGCCTTGGTTCTTCAACAGATAGGCGATCGCGCGGTTGCGGTCCCCGGTCCGGCGCTCGGATTCATAAACCTGCTTGTCGAGCTGGAGTTCCCGGCCGGCGTAGGCGGAATAGGTGCTGCGGAGGCGCTCGAACCTGTCGTCGTCGGACGATCCTGTCACCAGTGAGCTGGCGGCCAGGGCGCCCGCGTTGATCATGGCGTTTCGGGGCCGGCCTGTTCCCTGCTCCAGGCTGATCTCGTTAAAGGCATCACCGGACGGCTCGACGTCGATCTTCTTCCGTACCGCTTCAGTCCCGTGATCGGCCAGCGCCAGGCCATACGTGAACGGTTTGGAAATGGACTGGATCGTGAACTCCGACTGCGCATCACCGACTTCGTAGACGTTGCCGTCCATCGTGGCCAGGCACAAGCCAAACTGGTCGGGGTTTTCGTCGGCCAGTTCCGGAATGTAGCTTGCGACGTTTCCGGAATCGTCCGGGGCGATTTTCCGGAGTAGTGACTCGAGATATTCCTGCACCGGTGACTGCATGGTTGAACACTACGTCACGACGTCGTTCCCCGGCTTTTTCGTTGCGGAACCCTTGCCGCTGGGTGTCTGCGCTGTCGGACTCCTAGACTGGGTGAATGGTGGATACAGAAGAACGTCAAGAGATGATCGCCCGTACCCTGGTGAACGCATTCAGTTCCCTGATGGAGGCCGACCCGCATGGTTTCCGCACCAAATTCCGCAAAATGGCTGCCGATCCGTTCGCCTTCTACCGGGGCAGCGCGTGCCTGTTCTACGCCGACATGCACGCCATGGAGGATCCGTGGGCGGACGAGCGCACCGACAGGATCTGGATCCACGGAGATCTCCACGCCGAGAATTTCGGTACCTACATGAGCAGCATGGGTTCGCTGACCTTCGACATCAACGACTTCGACGAGGCGTATCTGGGCCACTTTTCCTGGGACCTGCGCCGTTTCGTCACATCGCTGGCTCTGCTCAGCTGGCAAAAGGCACTGCCGGAGCGGGCTGTGCGCGACTTGGCCCGGACCTACCTGACCGCTTACCTGGAGCAGGTAAATTACTACGCCGACGCCGGGCAGAACGACTTCGCGCTGCGTCTGAACAACACTAAAGGCACCATCCACGACGTCCTGCAGGCGGCCAAATCGTCGCGCCGGACAGATCTGCTCGATGCTATGACCCTGGTGGAGAACCACGAACGGCACTTCCGCGAAGACCGCAAAACACGGCGCCTGGGCGAGGCCGAATATGCCAAGGTCGAGGCAGCCTTCAACGAGTATTTGAAGACGATCCCCGATTCGAAGAAGTCAGGACGCGAAGTCTTCTACACGATCAAGGACATCGTCGGAAAGAAGGGATTCGGCATCGGCAGCGCCGGATTGCCCGCTTATAACGTGCTGATCGAAGGTTTCAACGAGGCGCAGGAAAACGACATTGTCCTCTCACTCAAGCAGGGCAATGTTGCCGCTCCGAGCCGCGTGGTCACCGATGAACGGGTCCGGAACTATTTCGAGCACGATGGCCACCGGACGGTCATCAGCCAGCGTTCGCTCCAGGTGCACACCGACGCGTTCCTCGGCTACACCACCATCGACGGCGTTGGGTTCGTCGTCGACGAGCTCTCCCCGTACAAGCGGGACCTCAGCTGGGACAATCTGACTGAGCCCTCGGAAATTGACCCGGTGCTGGCGGATCTGGGACGTGCCACGGCCAAGGTTCACTGCGCCTCTGATCAGGACAGCGACCATGATCTTGTTCCGTTCCAGACCGAAGAAGCCATCACAAAGGTGATCGGAGACAGGCGCGAGGAGTTCATCCAGGAGATTGTTGACTTCGCAGTGGAGTACGCGGCCCGTGTCCGCCGTGACCACGCTCTGTTTGTCGATGCCTTCCGGGAAAACAAAATCGCCGGTGTACCGTCCACCTAGGAACGGTACACCGGCGAAGGTGGTGAGAGATTGTTCCTAGAAGATGAACATCAATAGTGCGACGATTGCCAAGATTCCTACGATGGTCCAAATTAGACTTTTACCGCGCATAATTTCCTCCAGAAATAGTTAGTAGCTCAGACTCTAAGCATACTTATAAACCGTAAGGACGGCACCCTTATTTTGCAAACCGTTAAACTACGGCAGCGGCCAGCCTCGCGACGTTGTCCACAAACTTCACCAGCGGGTAGCGTGTCGTCCACTCCTCGAGCAGAAGCTCACGGGAACGTGCGCGGTAGGTTTCCTCGACGTCGCGCATTTTTTGTACGGTGTTGGCACCAAGCAGCATCAGCGTTACTTCGAGGTTCAGTTCGAACGAACGCATATCCATGTTGCTTGAGCCAATTACCGTCACGCGGTCATCAATGGATAAATGCTTGGAATGCAGGACAAAGGGCTTCCGATAAAGGTGGATCCTGACGCCGGCATGAAGAAGTGCAAGGTAATACGACTGTTGAGCATGCTGGACCAAAAACTGGTCGCCGCGCTCAGATACGAACAATTCCACTTTGACGCCACGTTGGGCCGCCGTGGTCACTGCCCGCAGTAGCGATTCATCCGGCACAAAATACGGACTGGTGATGGAAATGCGTTCCTGGGCGGAGTAAATGAGCGTGTTGAACAACTGGAGGTTGTTTGCCGTGGCGAAACCCGGACCACTAGGCACCACCTGCGCCGTCACTTCGCCGGGACGTTCGTCCCTGCGATAGGGCTGGAGTTCCTCGAGCAGAATTTCGTCAGTCTCGTTATACCAGTCAGTGGCAAAGACCGTGTCGAGTGCCGCGACGACGTCGCCCTCCACCTTCGTCATCAAATCCACCCACCGTCGATTGCCGCCACGGTTATAGCTGGCATCGACAACATTCTGTGATCCCATGAAGGCAACACGGCCATCGACGATGACGATCTTCCGGTGGTTGCGCAGGTCAGGACGACGCCAGCGACCCTTCAACGGCTGAATTGGCAGCATCTTGCGCCACTCCAGCCCAATATTGTTAAGCCTCGCGAGCGTACGCCGGTAACCGGGCACCCGAAGAGACCCAATGTGGTCGAACAGCACACGCACCTTCACGCCCCTGCGGTGCGCCTGCTCCAATGCCCGGAAGAAAACCTCCGTGCTGTTGTCGAGACACAAAATGTAGAACTCAACGTTTACGTAATCGCGCGCCTTATTAATTTCCTCTGCCATGTCGCTGATGGAATCGGTGTAGTCGTGACAGAATTCCGCGCTGTTGCCGCTCTGGCTGGGCAATGCGCCAAGGGACCGGTTAAGCGCGACGACGCTCCGCAACCACTCTGCACCCTTGTAGTCTTCTTCCCGCAACTCGGCGGCTGTCGTGTTGTCGCGGATGATCTCGTTCGCCCGGGCCTGATTCCTGATCCGGCGCCGGCCGATGCTGATACTGCCGAACAGCAGGAACAGCACGACGCCGGCATAGGGCACGAACAGGATCAGCAGTATCCATGCCATGGCAGAGGATGGACGGCGGTTTCCTGGAATGATGCCGAGCGCGGCGATAGCGATGATCACATAGATCGCGCCCAGCATGACAGTCAGCCAATCAGGCAGGACAGGCAGTATTCCGTCGGACGATCCGTCCGTGGCCACGCTAAGAGTCATAGTGCTCTCAACGATATCGTCCGGCACGGGGCCCATCGATTTGTGTCAGTCGTCGACAACCTGGAGGCTGGCGGTCTCAATTGATTCGGGCGAGTACGTGGCCGATCGCCATGACCGACGCTCCCAACACGCCAGCCCGTTCACCGGACACCGATGGAAGGATTCGCAGATGCTCCGTCGCCAGTGGCAGCGATCGCTTGTATACGATTTCGCGGATTCCTGCCAGAATGTACTCCCAGCCTGGGCAAGGCTGCCACCGATGACGATCACGGACGGATTGATGAGATTGACGCAGCTTGCGAGCACGTCTCCGATATCGCGGCCGGCCTGGCGCATCGTTTGGATTGCCGCTGTGTCTCCCGCGCGGACAAGGCGAACCACATCCTGGCTGGTATGGGCATCTCCTCCGGATTCAGTCAACAGAGCCGCGAGCGCCGGACCACCGGCCAATGCCTCCAGGCAACCGTTATTACCGCACCGGCAAACAACATCGGCTCCGCGCGGAACCCGTACGTGTCCCAAGTCCCCAGCTGTACCCTGCCCACCGGGAGGAGACAGAAGATCCGATGATCGAGAAAACCAAACCACTAAGCAAATGCGTCAAGTGAATTCCAGGCCGGAGCTGTCCATTGAGTCAAATCCGACCATTTGATGAGCTTGCCCACTTGTTGGTTTTAACAACACTTAAGCGAAGCAGATGCAGCGGTTGCACAACATTGCAGCGATTCTCGTCATCATAATGGATCGCGTCCAGTTCGAATCCGGTTCTTGAGACATGGAACTCTGCCTCGCCACTTACCCTTTGGGGCTATTCATCGTTGTTGTCATCTTCTTCGTCTCGTAACCATACGGCTCTAACGCCTTGAGTTTCCGCAATGGTGGGAACCAAGTCACGAAGTGGAGGACGACCTCGAAATTTGATGTCCATCAACACGTTTGCTGGCACTGCAGAGGACTGCCGACGGCTTGAGAGAATGGATGCGGTAAAGCCCAATGTCGTCGCGTTTTGAAGAATCAAGCGCAAGATGCCTTGTCCATCGACATAATCTACTCTAAGAACTTGGTTTCTATCGGCGGTCGGAATTCTGCTAATGAGCGGCGGTAGCACGACAAGACCGACGAGATGCAGACAGGTGAGGAAGATGGCTAACGAGAGCATTCCTGCCCCACAGGCCATACCGACAGCAGCTGTTACCCAAATGGTGGCGGCTGTTGTAAGTCCCCTCACAATGTCTTTGCGCATGAAGATCACGCCTGCACCCAGGAACCCTATGCCGCTGACTATCTGGGCCGATATCCTAGAGGGATCGAGATTTACGTCTTGTCCTACAACTGTATTAAATCCGAAACTGGAAATGAGTGTGAACGCGGCGGCCCCTATTCCGACCAATACGTGCGTCTTAAATCCAGCGCTCTTTTGACGGATCTGCCGTTCAATGCCAATCAGAGAACATAAACCAAATGCGACAAGAAGCAAGTATAGTTCCGTTAACGATGTGTCGCTGAAGAAATGCATTTCACCTCGCTTCGTTCTGGCCGGAGGAAGCTCCGTCTGGTGAGTTCACCGTTTACCGAAGCAGTAGCACCTTCAGCCAGTTCTCCTGCCCGTGCTGCCGTCATGTATCTGTCGCTGACTTGTTTCTTTCCGCTTGTCTTTTCACTGAAGGTTACTGGGCTTGATCGGATGACTGTTTCGATGAACAAATTGTTTGAGATTTTTAGTGACGTCTGTGATGCCGGTTCCCCTACAATGCGCCGAATTCCATCGCCTAAGGGTAAATTCGCAGTCGATCTCATTGGCTCTTTGTCTTGTAGCGACGTGGCAGTATTCGTCCACGCCAGACCGGAGATCACTGTTTGAAGGCGGCGTCGAAGGAGGTTTCGGACGGGGCGAAATCGAACTTCTTCAAAAAGGCGAGGGCTTCCGGTGCACCTTGAAGCCGGTCCATGCCCGCATCCTCCCACTCAACGGAAATCGGTCCGTCATAGCCGATGGCGGTCAACGCCCTGAAGCTTTCCTCCCACGGCACATCCCCGCGTCCGGTGGAGACGAAGTCCCAGCCGCGTCGCGGATCGCCCC
>NZ_KI914645.1:47900-61856 GCF_000520495.1 Arthrobacter sp. H14 | reverse complement strand
TGAAACAGAACTCGCCCTTGCTGTTGCCGCCCTCATGGCCGACCAGATCGATCTCGACAAAACCGGGCACGGCATCATCCCACTCGGCCCAGGTCCGCATCGGAATGGAGTCCTTCAGCAGCGTGCCGGGCTTGGTATGGGACCGGCCCCGCGGATCCAGTTTCGCCCGGTCAGCCTTCAGGCGCCGGTCGATCGTGGCCGGGGCAATCCGCAGCAGCAATGCCGCCGTCACGTCATCGATGTCCAGCTCACCGAGCCAGCGCAGCCGCGGGACCAGGTCCGGCAAGGCCGCCGCCAGCAGCCGCCCACACGGAGTGCCCTGCACAGCCCAGCAGAACCGCACAGCCTCCAACACCGGTTCCCCGTAGACCGGCGGCCTCGGTGACCGCGGTTTCACCGCCTTGAGCACCAGCCGCTGCCGCAGAGCCCGGCGGGCATGATCGCGGTGCCACCCGGTCGAAGCGCACAACTCATCCAGAATGATCTTCTTCTCCGCCCGTCCGGCTCTCGCATACCGGGTGGCTGTGGCCTTCGTGAAAACCTTACGTTCACTCATCGAAAGTTGCTCCATGCCTCAGCGTGCCGGGCCGGCAATCACCGCCCCGGCAGACACACCGCTACGCGGACATTCTCAAATGATTCTTCGAATGCCGCTACGCGGACATCTTTAATGAGTCAACGCGTTGACTAGTATTTCCAGTCATTCCAACAATAATGGAGGAAGGCGTCACAGACGCACATCGTTTATCAGGGGATCTGCTTTGGGAAGTAATGAATCCGCAGTAACAGCGTTCGAGTCCGGGCCAACGGCATACACCCGCGAAGCGGTTGAAGGCCTGAAGTCCAGGCCCACCGCGCGGGTACTGATTATTGGCGGCGGTATCAATGGTGTCGGCACATTCCGCGACCTGGCACTGCAAGGCGTCGATGTCGCGCTTGTCGAGCGGGGGGATTACTGCGCAGGTGCAAGCGGCGCGTCCTCGCACATGATTCATGGCGGAATCCGGTATTTGGAGAATGGCGAATTCCGGCTGGTGAAGGAATCAGTCCAGGAACGCAATGGTTTGCTTCAAACGGCCCCGCATTACGTCAAACCTTTAAAAACGACCATTCCCATCTATTCGACTTTTTCCGGCATTCTTTCGGCACCGCTTCGTTTCCTCACCCACCGGCAGGGTAAACCGACCGAGCGCGGTGCCTTGCTGATAAAGCTGGGATTGAGCATCTATGACGCGTTCTCCCGCGGGGGAGGAATGGTTCCCCGGCACCAATTTGCCGGCAAGGCCCGTGCGTTGAAGGAGCTGCCTCAGTTGAACCCAGGGATCAAGTACGCGGCCACGTATTTTGACGCTTCTGTACATAACCCTGAACGTTTGACTCTTGATGTGCTCCGGGACGGCGAGTCGGCAAACATGCATGCCAGAGCGTCGAACTACGTCAACGTCGTCTCTTCCGGATCAGACGGCGTCGAACTCCGGGACGAATTGACGGGGGAGACCTTCAGCTTCGCCGCCGATGTCGTCATCAACACCACCGGAGCCGGGGTGGACCAGACGAACGCAGTTCTTGGATCACCGTCGCAATTCATGGGTGGGACCAAGGGTTCGCATATTGTCCTTGACCATCCGGAATTGCTGGATGCCTGCTCCGGACGGGAATTGTTCTTTGAACACACCGACGGGCGGATCGTACTGATTTATCCCATCGGTAACCGGGTCCTGGTGGGAACAACGGATATCGACGCCGGCGATCCCGGCCAAGTCGTCTGCACGGACGAGGAAATCGATTACTTCTTCGACCTGATCGGCCACGTGTTCCCCTCCGTGCCGGTAAGCCGGGATGACATTGTCTACTCCTTCTCCGGAGTCCGGCCACTGCCGCGGCACGATGACACACAACCAGGTTTTGTATCCCGCGACTACCGGATAGAACGCCGGGACGTCGAGGGCCCGGACGGGACGGTCACCACGCTCAGCCTGGTCGGCGGCAAATGGACCACCTTCCGCGCCCTGGCCGAACACATCACCAATGACGCCCTCGCCCTCCTGGACCGCACGCGCAAAGTATCCACAGCCGGCCTGCCCATCGGCGGCGGCCGGGACTTCCCCTCCACAACCACAGACGCCGAAGCGTGGGTGCAGGGCCATACTGCTCCCTCCGTCCCCGCGGAACGGGTGCGGGTCCTTTTGGAGCGCTACGGTACCCGCGCCGCCGAAGTCATTGAATTCCTCCAGACGGTGCAGGACCAGGCGTTCCATTCCACCGACGAGCTGAGCACCGGCGAGGTGCTGTACATGGTCGAACACGAGCAGGTGGGCCACCTGACCGACGTTCTGATCCGCCGCACCTCGCTCGCCTTCCGCGGTCTGGTCACCGCCGAGTTGCTGCATGAACTCGCCGCGGTGCTGGCGTCAGCACTGCACTGGGACAACACCCGCCGGAATTACGAAGTCGAGTACGCCCAACGGGTGCTGAGCCAGACCCACGGCATACATGTCCAAAGCTTGATCGCCTGATCCATGAGGAACGGGGGAGCAGGATCACCACCATCCGGGCGCCACATCCGGATGGTGGTGAGTACGTGCGGTAAGGGACCGGTATGGCCAGTCATCCGCACAGCGGTTCCACAGACTGTGGAGCGGTTGGTAACGTCGGTAAACCGACAAAACTAGAGGAGTCAAAGATGTCTCTGTGGGAAGTGTTCTTAGCCGAGTCATTCGGCACCGCCATGCTAACGCTGCTCGGTTGTGGTGTTGTCGCGAACGTAGCCCTGGCCAAGACGAAAGGCAACAACGGCGGGTTCCTGATGGTGACCTTCGGGTGGGGCTTCGCCGTCTTCGCCGGCGTATTCGTCGCCGCTCAGTCCGGCGCACACATCAACCCGGCGGTGACGGTGGGGCTGTTGGCCAATGGAGCCGCCGAGTACGCACCGGGAGTCGCCGTCACATTGGCGAGCACGCTGGTCTATTTTGCGGGGGAGATGGTGGGAGCGACCATCGGTGCGGTGTTCTGCTGGCTGGCGTACAAGCAGCACTTCGATGAGGACCTGGATCCAGCCGCAAAACTGGGCGTTTTCTCCACCGGTCCCTCGATCCGGTCCACACCATGGAACCTCGTAACTGAGTTCATCGGCACTTTCGTGCTGGTTTTTGTCATCCTGATGTTCGGGGGTTCGCCAAACGAACTGGGGCCCCTTGCCGTAGCAATTCTGGTGGTCGGCATTGGTGTTTCCCTCGGTGGTCCCACCGGGTACGCCATTAATCCCGCCCGTGACCTTGGCCCCCGCATCGCCCATGCCTTCCTGCCCATCAAGGGCAAGGGCAGCAGCGACTGGTCCTACTCCTGGATCCCGGTCGTCGGACCACTTCTGGGCGGTGCGGTCGCTGGCCTGATGGCACCGATCATCGCCTTCACACCGGCCGGCTGACAACAACGCAAGCACCAAATCAACCACTGACTGTGGGGCCGGGCAGGCACCGGTCACAGCAGAATTCCTATCGATACAGAGGAGTACGATATGTCTGAATATGTAATTGCCATCGACCAGGGAACCACCAGCAGCCGTGCGATCGTTTTCGACCACGACGGCAAGATTGTCTCCAGCGGCCAAAAGGAACATGAGCAGATCTTTCCGCATGCCGGCTGGGTCGAACATGATCCGGCGGAGATCTGGGTCAATACCCGCGAAGTGATCGGCAATGCCCTGTCCAAGGCCAACCTGACCCGCCACGACATCGTGGCTGTGGGTATCACCAACCAACGCGAAACGGCTGTGGTCTGGGACAAGAACACCGGCGAACCTGTCTACAACGCCATTGTCTGGCAGGATGCCCGCACCCAGTCCATTGTCGATAAACTGGCAGCCGACGGCGGCGCGGACCGGTTCAAGGACAAGGTGGGCCTGCCGCTGGCGACCTACTTCTCGGGCACCAAGATCAAGTGGATCCTGGACAATGTCGAGGGCGCCCGTGAGCGGGCCGAGGCAGGAGACCTGATTTTCGGCAACACCGACAGCTGGGTGGTCTGGAACCTGACCGGCGGAACGGACGGGGGAGTGCACATCACCGATGTCACCAACGCGTCCCGGACGATGTTCATGGATCTGAAGACCCTGCAGTGGGACGACGACATCCTGAAGGTCTTCGGTGTTCCGAAATCCATGCTGCCGGAGATCAAGTCCTCCTCGGAGGTCTACGGCAAGGTCCACGGCAACCAGTTGCTGCGCGAAGTACCCGTGGCTGGTATCCTCGGCGACCAGCAGGCAGCCACCTTCGGCCAGGCCGCGTTCGAGAAGGGCGGGGCAAAGAATACCTACGGCACCGGCAACTTCCTGATCGTCAACACCGGCGAGGAGATTGTGCACTCCAAGAACGGATTGCTCACCACGGTTTGCTACAAACTCGGTGATGCCAAGCCGGTCTACGCCCTGGAGGGCTCCATCGCGGTCACGGGTTCGCTGATCCAGTGGCTGCGCGACAACCTGGGACTGATCAAGACCGCCCCCGAGGTGGAACAGTTGGCCGAAACAGTCGAGGACAATGGCGGTGTCTACATTGTTCCGGCGTTCTCCGGGCTGTTTGCGCCGTACTGGCGCGGTGACGCGCGTGGCGCCATGGTCGGTCTGACCCGGTTCGTGAACAAGGGCCACATCGCCCGTGCGGCCTTGGAAGCGACAGCATTCCAGACCCGGGAAGTGCTGGATGCAGCGAATGCGGATGCAGGGGTGGATATGGAGGACATGCGGGTCGACGGCGGCATGGTCGCCAACGACGCGCTGATGCAGTTCCAGGCTGACATCCTGGGCATCCCGGTGATCCGTCCGCAGGTGATTGAAACGACGGCGCTCGGGGCGGCCTACGCCGCAGGGCTCGCCGTCGGCTTCTGGGACAGCACCGACGATGTGACCGCCAACTGGTCGGAAGACAAGCGCTGGGAACCGCAGATGGACGCCGGCGAGCGCGACCGCCAGCTCAGGCTCTGGAAGAAGGCCGTGACACGGACCTTCGACTGGGTCGATGAAGACGTGAAATAGCCCCTGTTCAAAGGTTAAAAATCAGGGCCGTTCTCCCCTGCGGAGAACGGCCCTGATTTGTCCTGCCCAGGCGGCCCGCACTGCTGGAGCCCAAGGCAGAACTGATCAGTCCTGCAACACTTTATCCGTAATCTTGTCCGGGTTGCCGAAGCGGTGGGCGGTAATGCTCACTGCCTGTTCATGCACAAACGGCAGCATTTCCAGCCGGCCGGCAGCCGTGACTTCACCGGCGTAGACAGCGAGATCCGGGTCTCCCTCGGTCGCAGCGCACAAGGCACCATAGCCGCCGCCGATCAGGCGCACCCGGCCATAATGCAGTTGCCCGGCAGCGGCCCGCTTCAGGAACCCATCATCGGTTTCCATGGTCAAGTTGACGCAGGCCTTGGGCAGCGCGCCGACCAATTCCTCCGGCAGCACATGTGCCGTACTGACCTCGAAGTCCGCCCCCGACCGCGCGGCCGCGACGATGATTCGCACCAGTTCGGTGGTGGTGCCGGCTTCATTCAACCGGACGGTGACGGGGGTCGGCAGATAGCGGAACTCATTCCGCTCAAGACCCAGTGCCGAAATATCAACGTTGCGGCCGAACGTCGACTCATAGTGGGCCTGGTCCGCCACCACAGCACGGGCCAGGAAAGCCTGGTCGGCGTCGTTGAACAGCATTGAGTGCATGATGGCAGCCACTGCAGGGGCAAGTTCCACGTCCGTCAGGGCTTCCCCCGCCTCGGCGTGGCCATATTCCGGCAGGTCTTCCTTGAACCAGTCCACCAGGTGAATCAGGTAGTTGGGTCCGCCTGCCTTCGCGCCGGGGCCAACCGATGAGCGCTTCCATCCGCCAAAGGACTGCCTGCGGACAATCGCACCGGTGATGCCGCGATTGATGTAGAGGTTGCCCGCCTGGACCTTGTTTAGCCAGATGGGAAGCTCGTCCGAATCCATGGTCTGCAGTCCGGCCGTCAGTCCGTAGACCGGCGCATTCTGCAGTTCGATGGCCTCCTCCAGGGTCTTGGCGGTCATCACGCCGAGCACCGGCCCGAAGAACTCGGTGAGGTGGAAGTAGCTTCCCGGCTTAACGCCGGTCCGGATCCCCGGGGACCAGAGCCGCCCGGTGTCGTCAAGCTGCTTTGGTTCGACCGCCCAGGATTCGCCCACATCGAGCGTGGTCAAGGCATCCTTCAGTTTGCCTTCGACTGGCTCGATAACCGGGCCCATTTCCGTGGTCGGATCATCCGGGTATCCCACCTGCAGGGAGGAAACAGCATCCACCAACTGATTTCGGAACCGTTCGGAATAGGCGGCCGAGCCGACCAGGATCACCAGGCTGGCTGCGGAGCATTTCTGCCCCGCGTGGCCAAATGCGGACCGGGCAACATCGTCGGCGGCCAGGTCCAGGTCAGCGCTGGGCGAGACGATAATGGCATTCTTGCCGCTTGTCTCGGCCAGCAACGGCAGGTCATGGCGCCATGACCGGAACAGCTTGGCGGTGTCGTAGGCGCCGGTCAGGATGACCCGGCCCACGGCCTCATTCGCGATCAGGTGCTGCCCGACAGGTCCCTCTTCGACGTCGGCAAAGAGCAGAACGTCCTTGGGAACCCCGGCAGCCCACAACGCCTCAACAACGACGGCGGCACAGCGCTTGGCCTGCGGCGCCGGCTTGACGATCACTGAACTGCCGGTGGCCAGCGGGGCGAGCATCGAACCGGCGGGAATGGCGACCGGAAAATTCCACGGCGGAGTCACCACTGTCAGGGGAACGGGTTCGTACCGTGCGCCCTCCACATTCTCGAGTTCTTCCGCCTGGAGCGCGTAGTAGTTGGCGAAGTCCGCAGCTTCGCTGACCTCCGGGTCCGTTTCGCTGATGGTTTTACCGGCCTCGCTCGCGGCGACCTGGATGAGTTCGCCGCGGCGCCCGGCAATTTCCTGAGCGGCCCGCCGCAGGACCTTGGCGCGCTCATATCCGCCGAGCCCGGCCCATGACTCCTGGCCCTTCAGGGCAGTTTCGACAATTGTGTCGACATCTTCCTTGCTCTCCAGCCAGGAGTCCGCCACGAGTTTCCCGCCCAGCGTGCAACCGGGTACGCCATCGAGGATCTTACGGCCCCAGTCACGGATATTCGGCAATGATGAATCCGAGTCCGACTCGTTCTTGAACTCGCCGGATTCCAGTTCCACCGCGCGGTCCGGTTCCTGCCGGCGCTTGCGGTCCGGAACGACCGTGTCGACATGGTTCAATGAGGCGAGGAAACGCTGCTTCTCCCGTTCGAACAATGTCGGTTCGGAGGTCAATTCGAACACCGCCGACATGAAGTTCTCATGGCTGGCGTTCTCTTCGAGCCGGCGCACCAGGTAGCTGATGGCGACATCGAACTGCTCAGGATGGACCACAGGGGTGTAGAGCAGGAGCGAGCCGACTTCGTTACGGACCTCCTGGGCCTGTTCTTCAGCCATGCCGAGGAGCATCTCGTACTCGACCCTGTCCTCGACCCCGCGCTGGAGCGAGAGCAGTCGGGCGAAGGCTAAGTCGAAAAGGTTGTGTCCTGCCACACCGAGCCGGACGGCTTCCATGTTCTCCGGGCGCAGCGCCCAGTCCAATACCCGTTTGTAGTTTGTATCGGTGTCCTGTTTGGAATCGAAGGTCGCCAGGTTCCAGCTGTGGACAGCGGCGTCGACCTGCTCCATCGGCAGGTTTGCCCCCTTGACGAGACGCACTTTGACGCTCTTGCCGCCGTCGGCCACCCGTTGCTTGGCCCATTCGGTCAAATCCTGAAGCGCTCCCAGCGCGTCGGGCAGGTATGCCTGCAGAACGATGCCGGACTCGAAGTTCAGCAGCTCCGGCCGGGACAAGACCCGCTTGAAGACCGCCAGCGTCAGGTCGAGGTCATGGTATTCCTCCATGTCGAGGTTGATGAACTTCGGCGTTGGGGCATCGAGCGCCATCTTGTACAGCGGGATGAGCCGCTCGGCGACCTTCTCGACTGTTTCGTCGAACGCCCACATATTCAGCCGGCTCACGACCGAGGAAACCTTAATCGAAACGTAGTCGACGTCGTCGCGCGCCAGCAGCTTCCTGGTGCCTTCCAGCCGGGCGTCCGCTTCCGACTCACCGAGCACCGCTTCGCCCAGAAGATTGAGGTTCAGCCGGATGCCGCTGTCTTCGCCACCCTTGAGTTTGGTGATCGCGGCACCGAGCTTCTGCGGTCTGGCGTCGACAATGAGGTGCGCCACCATCTCACGCAGCACCCGGCGGGCGACCGGCACGACCAGCCATGGAGCTGCCGGGCCGATGACGCCGCCGAGCTTAACGGCGTAGCGCATGTACCAGGGCAGGAATCTGGGCGCATTCCTGGCCAAATTGGACAGTTCATGGGCCGCGACGGCGAGGTTCTCGGGGCGGATCACCCTGTCCACGAACCCGATCGTGAAGTCCAGGCCCTCGGGGTCCTTCAGCACTTCTGCCAGCAACGCAGCCGACCGTGACGCCTTCGCCGACGTCAGCTGTACGGAGGTGGGAGCTGTCATATCGTCGGGCAGATGCAGCCAGCGGCGGACCATGCTGACGACGTCATCGGCAAGGTCCACAGGCCTCGGTTCCGCAGGTTCAAAAGAATTCGTCATAGATCGACGATAAACCGAGATGGGTCATATGAACCACCCGGAGCCGATAATGCACGATCCTGCGCTAAAGTAGCCATATGAAGATGCTCCTGCTTTGCTAGCCTAACGCGGTACGTTCCGCGTTGGGTGCCCCTCCCTGACGAGGGGCTTTTGTGTGTCCACACCGTTGCAGTAAACGGTGGATGCGGCAGGGGAGGATTTGAATGAATTACGAGCACAGAGTCGAGGCATTTGTGAGCGCGCAGCCGGATACGGAACAGCCTGCAGAAGGCACCTACAGTTTTGCCGCGATGGAGGCCAGATGGCCGGCCATCTGGGATGAACTCAAGGTCTTCGAACCGCTCGACGACGGATCCCGGGAGCGGCGGTACGTCCTCGATATGTTCCCCTACCCCTCGGGTGATCTGCACATGGGCCACGCCGAAGCGTTCGCCATGGGCGACGTCGTCGCACGGTACCTGCGCCAGTGCGGCTACGACGTCCTGCACCCCATCGGCTGGGACTCATTTGGCTTGCCCGCGGAGAACGCCGCGATCAAGCGCGATGCCCACCCCGCCGAGTGGACCTACACCAATATCGATACCCAGGCGGCGTCGTTCCGGCGCTACGCCATCAGCGCCGACTGGTCACGCCGGCTGCACACATCCGATCCCGAATACTACCGGTGGACCCAGTGGCTGTTCCTGCGGTTTTACGAAAAGGGACTGGCCTACCGTCGGAATTCAGCCGTCAACTGGTGTCCCAGGGACCAGACCGTGCTGGCGAACGAACAAGTTGTCAACGGCGCCTGCGAGCGGTGCGGAACCCAGGTCACGAAGAAGAACCTGAACCAGTGGTACTTCCGGATCACTGAATACGCCGACCGCCTGCTGGAGGATATGGACCAGCTCCACGGACACTGGCCGGAGCGCGTTCTGGCTATGCAGCGGAACTGGATCGGCCGGTCCGAAGGTGCCCATGTGAAGTTCGACGTCGAAGCATCAGGTGGCAGGGGCGCCCGCAGTGTGGATGTTTTCACCACCCGCCCCGACACGCTTTACGGCGCCACCTTCTTTGTCGTGGCCGCCGATGCCGATCTCGCTGTAGACATCGTCGCCGACGAGCATCACGACGATCTGATGGCCTACCGGGAGCAGATCAAGTCATTGTCGGAAATCGAGCGGCAGTCCACTGAACGGGAAAAGACCGGGGTCTTCCTGGGCCGGTACGCCGTCAACCCGATAAACGGGGAAAAGCTGCCGGTGTGGGCGGCGGACTACGTGCTGGCCGAATATGGCACCGGCGCGATCATGGCCGTGCCCGCCCACGACCAGCGCGACCTGGACTTTGCCCGCGCCTTCAACCTGCCGGTCCGTGCGGTACTGGATACCGGCGAACCCGATCCTGCAGAGTCCGGCGTCGCCACCGCAGGTGAAGGCACCGTGATTAATTCCGGTTTCCTGGAGGGCCTAAGCAAGACTGAAGCCATTGCCGCCGCATCATCGCGGCTGGAGGAAACCGGTGCCGGGGAGACGACGGTCAACTTCCGGCTGCGCGACTGGCTGCTGTCCCGGCAGCGCTTCTGGGGAACGCCGATCCCCATCATCCACTGCGGCACCTGCGGAGAAGTTCCGGTTCCGGATAACGAGCTGCCGGTCCGGCTCCCCGAGGGGCTGCGCGGCGAAGCACTGTCTCCCAAGGGAACGTCCCCGCTGGCGGCTGCCGAGGACTGGGTCAACGTGCCATGCCCCAAATGCGGGGCACCGGCCACGCGCGATACCGACACAATGGACACCTTCGTCGATTCGTCCTGGTACTTCCTGCGCTTCGCTTCTCCCGAATTCACGAAGGGCCCCTTCGACATCGACGCGGTGAACCGGTGGCTGCCGGTCGGCCAGTATGTCGGCGGCGTCGAACATGCCATCCTGCACCTGCTGTACAGCCGGTTCTTCACCAAAGTCCTGCAGGACCTGGGCATGGTGGACTTCAACGAACCCTTCAGAGCGCTGCTGAACCAGGGCCAGGTCCTCAACGGCGGAAGAGCGATGAGCAAATCGCTCGGCAACGGCGTCGACCTCACCGAGCAGCTGGACAAATACGGTGTCGACGCCGTCCGGCTCACCATGGTCTTCGCTTCACCGCCCGAAGACGACGTCGACTGGGCGGACGTATCCCCGTCCGCGTCAGCGAAGTTCCTGGCACGCGCCTGGCGGCTTGGCCAGGACGTCACCAGCTCCACCGACGTCGACCGTTCCACTGGTGATCAGGCGCTGCGTGCCATCACACACCGTACCGTCGCGGATGCGGCTGAACTGCTCAGCAACAACAAGTTCAATGTCGTCATCGCCAAGGTGATGGAACTGGTCAACGCCACCCGGAAGGCCATCGACAGTGGCCCCGGCGGCGCTGACCCGGCTGTTCGCGAGGCGGTCGAGACGGTGGCCATCATCCTGAGCCTGTTCGCTCCCTACACCGCCGAGGATCTGTGGGCACAGCTCGGCCGGGAGGCATCAGTGGCTGCCGCCGGCTGGCCCGAGGTTGAGGAAGAACTCCTGGTTGAGGAGACCATCACCGCCATCGTCCAGGTGCAGGGGAAGGTGCGCGACCGCCTGCAGGTTCCCGCCAACATTGGCGAGGAAGAACTCCGCGCCCTTGCCTTGGATTCGGAGGCCGTCAGCCGCAGCCTGGACGGACGGGGTATCCGCACCGTCATCGTACGCGCGCCTAAACTGGTCAATATCGTCCCCAGCTAGACTGCAGTCCGGCTGCCGTGGGGCGGTGCGTGCGCGTTCAGACAGGGAGCAGGTATGAAATGGCTCGATCTGATCGCTTCGCGCCGCCCGGAACAGGTTCAGGATAAACCGGACGACGACGGCGCCAACCTGCCGCCCGTGCCAGAGCAGCGCATCGCTGTTGTCACGGATTCCGCGGCGGCGCTGCCTGTTCCCTGGCTCAATGCAGCGCTCGCGCGGGGCGCCTTTCATGTTGTGCCAATGCCGGTCATGATTGCGGAGGAGATCTTCGGCGAAGGCGTCGATGACCTTGACGAGGCGCTGTGCATGGCACTGGCCGAGGGCAAGCCGGTCCGCACGTCGCGGCCCTCACCCGGCCAGTTCAAGCGCGTCTACGAACTGCTCGCCGAAGCCGGCTGCTCCGGGATAGTCTCCGTTCACATTTCGGCGGGACTGTCCGGAACCACTGACGCTGCGCGATTGGGCGCCGCATCCGTCCCCATTCCGGTGGAAGTGGTGGACACGAGGACTGTGGGAATGGCCCAGGGTTTTGCAGTTCAGGCGGCACTGGCAGCCGCCGGGCATGGTGAAAGCCTTACCCGGACTGCTGCCGCCGCAGTCGAAGCCGCAGCTGAGTCCGTGGTCTACTTCTATGTGCCCAGCCTGGAACAGCTCCGCCGCGGTGGCCGAATAGGTGCTGCCGCCTCATGGTTGGGAACGATCCTGGCCGTCAAGCCCATTCTTGCAGTGCGCGACGGCATGGTTGTCCCTCTGGAGAAGGTAAGGTCTGTGCCCCGTGCGGTCGCACGGCTCGAAGAGCTGGCGCTGGATGAGTTTGAGCAGCGGGATCCGCGGCACCGGCAGTGGGCCGTGCACCATTTCGGAAACCGCCAGCTTGCCCAGGAACTATCAATGCGCCTGCGCCTGCGGAGCGGGGAAGGACCGATACCGCAGCTGACCGCGCTTCCGGCGGTACTGGCGGCCCACGCTGGTCTGGGAGCCTTAGTGGTGGTCGTCTCCGGCGGGCGCCTCGAGCCAACTCCTGACCACTCCTCCTCCACATGACGGGTCCGAGGGGACTAAGCCCACATAGCGCGCCTGCTCCGTTGGCTCCGTCCATCGGCCGCCATAGCGTGAAGGCATGGGCAGGCATGACTGGGTAACACGGCGCAATTCCCGCTCCCGCTATGCCGTCCAGCTGGAACCGTCTCTTCGGCCCGAACACGGATTAATTCCGGACCTGCCCACTACCGCCCGGGCTGCGGGACCAGACCAGGACGACCCGCAGAACCGCCGCACACGCTGGAAAATCGGTTCCGCCGCGGCATGTGTCGCGGCCGGGCTGACACTCGGATTGGTATTCACCCTCTGGATCGGCGGCGCCTTTGGAGAGCCTGTCCGGAATGTCACCGAGGTCAAAACCGGACCAATGACTACTCGCTCCGGCTCCTCCTCCTGGGAGACCGCTGATTATCCCGGACACACCACCGGAACTCAAGCGAAGGGGGCGGGTTCCCCGGTCCCTTCGGCGGCGGAGCTCGCTCCAGCGGGAATCCAAGCGCCCGCGGCAGCCAAGCCCACGCCAAGACCAGTCCGGATCGTGGTCCACGTCGCCGGAGCAGTTAAGGAGCCCGGAATCGTCAGTCTTGATAAGGGCAGCCGCATTCATGAAGCAATATCGGCTGCCGGAGGCGCCGCCACGAAAGCGCAGTTGAGCGCGGTTAACCTTGCGGCGCAAATTCAGGACGGTCAACAGCTGTATGTGCCAACCCGTGCGGAAGTGTCTGCCGGGCCTGCGCCTGCACCTCCTGGATCAGGAGCAGCAGAAGGGGCGCTGCCGGGCACAGCCGGAAGTGCGGCCGGTGCCGGGGAGGAGCCGCCCACGGTCAACATCAATACCGCCAGCGCCGAGCTGCTCTCCACACTCCCGGGCGTGGGACCGGTGCTGTCGGGACGGATTGTGGAATGGCGCGAAGAACATGGGTCATTCGCCACCGTTGACGAGTTGGATGCCGTATCAGGAATAGGAGAGAAGATGCTGGCGACCCTCCGGGAGCTCGTGACGCTGTAGATGAGCCCGACATCGAGGTGGCAACGATTCGTCGACGCGGCCACGTCGGCGCAGCGGGTGGCAATACCTCCAGCAGGGGAGGATAATCCGGGTTCAGGAAGGGTTGAACGCCAAGGGCTCCGGCAGGGCACGCGCCGGCAGGACGGTCCGGCCAGGGCCGTTGCTGCCGTCACCGCAATGATGGCGAGCGGAGTCCGCCGGCTGACCGCCGTCGAAAAGGACGGTGACGATCACCGGACCGAGCGCACGTGGGACCTGAGGCTCGTTCCGGCAGCTCTGATGGCGTGGTCCGCCGCCATCGTCTTCATTCGGGTCGGCCCTGTCTGGGGATACTGTGCAGGATCCGCCGCACTCCTGGCGGCAGCAGTTGCCCTGGTGCTGGGGCGACACCGGCGGGATGCCGCGGCGATTGTCACGTTGACTGTTCCGCTTCTCTGTCTGGCCCTTGTCACCTTCTCTGCCGCGGAGAAGGCAGCGGAACGAACGGCTGGACCGATTGGCGAGGCTATCCATAACGGCTCGACAGT
>NZ_KI914645.1:41014-47800 GCF_000520495.1 Arthrobacter sp. H14 | reverse complement strand
TGCCGAGCTCCTCATCACCTCGGACCCGGCCGTGAGCGACTCTCCTGCGAAGTTCAGCGGAGCTGTGCAGTACCTGATCGAGGCGACGATTGTGGAGGCAACCGCTGACGGTACCGGGTTTTCAGCAGTCACTCCAGTTCTGGTCATAGCCGGTGAACGATGGTCGGCGGTACAAACCGGCCAGCGGGTGGGTGGTGCCGGCTCGCTCGAAGCCGCCGGCCCCGGCGACGATGTGGAGGCGCTGTTCTTTTCGGAAACGTCACCAACCCTCATTGAACCGGCAGGCCATTGGGACAAGCGCACCACCGAAATCAGGCGCACGTTCAAGGACCGGGCAGCAACGCTGAGTTCCGACGCCGCACAACTGCTGCCCGGTATGGTGCTGGGGGACCGCAGCAGTCTCGGCGCCGACCTTGATAAAGCAATGAAACGTACCGGCCTGACGCATCTCACAGCGGTCAGCGGTGCGAACTGCGCCATCGTGCTCGGAGTTGTTTTCCTATGCGGCTATGCCGTCCGCCTGCCGCGTTGGTTGGCTGCCGCCGTGGCCTTTCTTGCGTTGTTGGCGTTTGTGACACTCGTCCGTCCCGATCCCAGCGTGCTGCGGGCCGCCGTGATGGGAACGATCGGTATCGTCGCGATAATGAACGGGCGGGGCAGGCGTTCACCTTCGCTGCTCTGCATCGCCGTCGTTCTGCTGTTGTCCCTCAACCCTTGGCTCAGCGGCAGCTACGCCTTCATTCTCTCGGTTCTGGCCACCACGGGACTTATCGTCTTTGGCAGCAGATGTGCACGATGGCTTGGCAGGTGGATGCCGCTGTGGGCGGCGCAGGCGGTGGCTGTACCGGTTGCGGCGCAAGTCTTCTGCGCCCCGGTAATTGTCTTGTTGCAGCCGCAATTGGTCACCTATTCTGTGCTTGCCAATGTCCTGGTGGCACCGGCCATACCAGTCATCACTATCGTGGGGATGATCGCAGTACTGGCCTTATTCCTGTGTCCGCCGCTCGTTCCGCTGTTGATGGCCACCGCCGGGGCCGGCGCCCAGTGGGTCGGATACACCGCACGTTTCTTCAGTGCTGCACCGGCAGCCGCCATCCCCTGGCCGGGGGGTGCCACTGGAGTGGCCCTGATGGCTGTCTTGTCCACCGCTTCATTGACTGTGCTCTGGATCTTATCGAGCCCCATACGGTTACGCCGTGCCGCAGGCATGCTGGTCCGTCTGCTGCCCGGAGAGCCTGCTTCGGCGCTGAACCGGTGCACTGCCGCGTTGGTTGTCGGTGTCGTCTTCGGGGTTGCCCCCGGCCTACTGATCAGCGGATCCGGGAAGGTCCCCGGCGAATCCGAATGGTCGGTGGTGGCCTGCGATGTGGGGCAGGGCGACGGACTGGTCATCCGCACCGGTACGCATTCGGCGGTAGTCGTCGATACCGGGCCCGATCCGGAGCTGATGGACCGATGCCTGCGGGAACTGGAGATTTCCACGGTGGATGTCCTCGTTCTCACGCACATGCATGCCGATCACAACGGAGGCATGCAGGGCGTCCTCGCTGGACGGGAGGTCAAGCAGACTCTGATTTCGACCGCCGATCCCGAACTGCCTTCCGGTGTTGTATCCGGGCTGGAGGAACACGGTGTGGAAATCGTCCATGCCCAGCGGGGACAGCAGGGCGATGGTGGTCCGGTCCACTGGCAGGTGCTCTGGCCGCCCGCCGACCATCCTGGAAGCACCGAGAACAATTCCAGCATCGTCCTCGCCGCACGGATCGAGCAACCGGACGGATCGGCGTTGTCGCTTCTGCTGACCGGCGATCTTGAGGAGGATGGGATGCAACGCCTGCTGCGTTTGGCCCGCTCCCCGCCGGGGACGATGCTGGGTGCGAACTTTCTACAACGAGGCGTCGACATCCTTAAAGTCACCCACCATGGCGCCGATAACGGCGGAACAGCTGTGATCATGAAACTGCAGCCGGCCATGGCACTCATTTCCGTCGGAGCGGACAATGATTATGGCCATCCAGCGCCGGATATTACTGATGCCCTGAAGCAGGTAGGGACGCACATCGGCAGAACGGACGAGGACGGCAGGATCTACATTGGCAAACAGGCAGACATCCTGCGAATGTGGACTGAAAGGTAGGCTGGAGAAGTGAAAAACCGACGAACAAAGAGGCGCCATTGAGCCCGGCAGCAAAGACGGCACGCAAGACGGCCGGAACGAAAACTTCTGGTCAGACAGTCGGTTGGCGGGAGGTCGAGCCTGCACCGATTGTATTGGTAGCGGGGCCTGAGGAGTATATTGCGACACGGGCGTTGGACCGCATCCGCTCACAGCTTCGTGAGCACGAACCGGCACTGGAACGCACCCGTTTGGACGCTTCCGACTATGCCGCTGGTCAGCTCGAGATGGCGGCCAACCCGTCGTTGTTCGGTGAAGCGAAGCTCATAGAGGTCTCGGCCGTGGCGGCCATGAACGATGAATTCCTTAACGATGCTTTGGCATACGCAGCCCAGCCGGCCGAAGGCACCGTCGTCGTCCTGCATCACAGCGGGGGAGCGCGGGGCAAAAAACTACTGGACGCAGTCAAGTCCAATGGAGCGCCAGTCGTTGAATGTCAACCGTTGAAGAAGGACTCGGAGAAAATCGACTTCGTGACCCGCGAGTTCCGCGATGCACGCCGCCGTATTGAGCCGGCGGCGGCGCAGGCACTCGTCGCCGCCGTCGGAGCGAACCTCTCCGAGCTGGCGGCGGCCTGTTCGCAGTTGCTTTCCGACGTCGAAGGCCAGCTGACCGCCGATGTGGTCGAACGCTACTACGGCGGCCGGGTTGAAGCGACGGCGTTCAAGGTTGCCGATGCTGCCCTGGCCGGACGGGGCGGGCAGGCCTTGTCCACCCTGAGGCATGCCTTGGCCACCGGTGTGGATCCTGTACCGCTCGTCGCCGCTCTGGCCATGAAATTGAGGACAGTGGCTAAAGTTGCCGGTTCAAGGGGATCCTCGGGCCAACTCGCCCGCGAACTTGGGATGGCTCCCTGGCAGGTTGACCAGGCCAGAAGAGACAGCGGCGGATGGACCCCAAGCGCCCTCATTCAGGCGATCAAGGTGGTCGCAGAGGCCGACGCCCAAGTTAAGGGCGCCGCGCGTGACCCTGTTTACGCCCTGGAACGGGCCGTAACCATCATTTCCACCTCGGTCAGCCGGCGCTAGCAGCTCGAGGAGCGGCGACGACGGCGGGAGTCACCTGCGTCGATGGAACCCAGCAGGGCAGGCTTTAAATGGCTGTGGCCGGCACCGAGGTGCCGGCCACAGCCATTTGCTCAATGAACTGAGCGGCAAAACCTTTAGAGGCTGCCAACCTTCTTCGCAAGAGCTGACTTGCGGTTAGCGGCATTGTTCTTGTGAATAACACCCTTGGTAGCGGCCTGATCCAGCTTACGGCTCGCAACGGCTTGGGCGCTGCTGGCGGCCTCCTTGTCGGAGGACTGGAGGGCAGTCTTAACTGCACGGATTGCCGTACGCAGTTCGGCCTTCACCGAGTTGTTGCGCTGGCGGGCCTTCTCGTTGGTGAGAACGCGCTTCTTCTGGGACTTAATATTGGCCACGTATAAACTCTCTTTGTAATGCGGACTTCGGTCAGTGAGGGCATTCAAACTGGACATCGACTGAGTGGCGTGGGGATACCATGGCGACCAGCTTGCCGTGCCCGACGACCTGCTCGGACACACAGCTATACAGCGTATCAGAGTCCATGGATGTGTGCTCACACCGATCTGAATGATGATGCCCCCGACCCCCATGACCACCGCGCGGCCAAGACGTGGGAGACTGGAGACCGGTACATATTCCCTCAAACGTAAGGACACTGCGTGACTCCCTTGGCCCGCACTGCTCCGGTGCCCGCCGCAACCGATCCGGCGATCCTGCGAAACTTCTCGATCATCGCTCACATCGACCACGGGAAGTCAACGCTGGCCGACCGCATGCTGCAACTGACCGGCGTCGTCGGTGCCAGGGGCATGCGCGCACAATATCTGGACCGCATGGATATTGAGCGCGAACGCGGCATCACGATTAAATCCCAGGCTGTCAGGATGCCATGGGAGCTGGATGGAACCAGTTACGCGCTGAACATGATCGACACTCCCGGACACGTGGATTTCACGTACGAGGTGTCGCGGTCCCTCGCGGCGTGTGAAGGCGCTGTTCTGCTGGTGGACGCTGCACAGGGGATCGAAGCTCAAACGCTCGCAAATCTTTATCTTGCGATGGAGAACGACCTTGCCATTATTCCGGTGCTCAACAAGATCGATCTTCCGGCGGCACAGCCGGATAAGTATGCCGAAGAGCTGGCACACCTCATCGGCGGAGAACCGGACGACGTACTGCGCGTCTCGGGTAAAACCGGCGACGGTGTAGGAGTGCTGTTGGACAAGATCGTGGCCGAGATACCCGCCCCAGTGGGCGATGCCGATGCTCCTGCCCGGGCGATGATCTTCGACTCCGTCTACGACACCTACCGGGGTGTGGTGACCTACGTGCGCGTGATTGATGGGAAACTGCATCCGCGCGAACGGATCCAGATGATGTCCACCAGGGCCAGCCACGAACTGTTGGAAATCGGCGTCAGCGCACCGGAACCAGTACCTTCCAACGGCCTCGGTGTTGGAGAGGTGGGTTACCTCATCACTGGCGTGAAGGACGTGCGCCAGTCCAAGGTCGGCGACACTGTGACAAACCTGGCCAAGCCCGCGGCAAAGTCGCTCAGCGGCTATCAGGAACCAAAACCCATGGTTTTCTCGGGCCTGTACCCGTTGGACGGGGCGGACTACCCGGTCCTGCGGGATGCGCTGGACAAGCTCAAGCTCAACGATGCCGCACTCGTCTATGAGCCCGAAACATCCGTAGCCCTCGGCTTCGGTTTCCGGGTGGGATTCCTGGGACTTCTGCACCTGGAGATCATCCGCGAGCGTCTCGAGCGCGAATCCAACATCGCGTTGATTTCCACGGCGCCAAATGTCGTCTACCAGGTCACGCTTGAAGATCAGAAACAGATCATCGTAACGAATCCGAGTGAGTTTCCGGCGGGCAAAATCATGGAAGTGCGGGAACCGATGGTTTCGGCCACCATTCTTGCCCCCAACGAATTCGTTGGCTCCATCATGGAGCTGTGCCAGGCCCGCCGCGGTCAGATGAACGGCATGGACTACTTGTCGGAGGAACGTGTCGAACTGCACTACCGGCTTCCGCTGGCCGAAATTGTCTTCGATTTTTTCGATTTCTTGAAATCAAAGACGCGTGGCTACGCATCGCTGGACTGGAAGGCCGACGGCGAACAGGCCGCCGATCTCGTCAAGGTGGACATCCTGCTCCAGGGCGAACAGGTGGATGCGTTCAGCGCGATCACGCACAAGGACAAGGCGTATGCCTACGGTACACAGATGACCGCCAAACTGCGGGAACTGATTCCCCGGCAGCAGTTCGAAGTTCCGATCCAGGCCGCCATTGGTTCACGCATCATCGCCCGCGAGAATATCCGCGCCATCCGCAAAGACGTGCTGGCTAAATGCTACGGCGGCGACATCTCGCGTAAGCGCAAGCTGCTGGAAAAGCAGAAGGAGGGCAAGAAGCGGATGAAGATGGTCGGACGCGTCGAAGTTCCGCAGGAAGCGTTTATCGCCGCCCTGTCCTCAGACGATTCCAAGGACAAAGCCAAGAAGTGATCCGCCCTTTGCGCCACCGGACAGAACACCAGTAGATCGATGCCAAGCGTTTTACCAGAGGGCGACCCCGCCCCGGCCGACGGCCTGCTCCCGGCCCAGGTTCTTGTTGGAGCCGACAGCAGGAATTTCGGCTTGTATGTTCACATTCCGTTCTGCGCCGTACGTTGCGGCTATTGCGATTTTAATACGTATACCGCCAAAGAGTTGGGTTCCGGCGCCTCGCAGGACGAATACGCCGGCACCGCCATGGCCGAATTGGATCTTGCCGCACGTGTCCTGGTGGACTCAGGGCTTCCACGCCGGCCGCTCCAGACCGTCTTCTTCGGCGGCGGGACTCCAACATTGTTGCCGGCTGCGGACCTCGCTGCGCTGCTCGGCCATGCCGCGAAGCTGTGGCCGCTGGCCGACGGCGCCGAGGTCACCACCGAAGCCAATCCGGATTCGGTAACACCCGGATCACTGCAACAGCTTGCCGACGCCGGCTTCACCCGGGTCTCGTTCGGTATGCAATCGGCTGTTCCGCATGTGTTGAAGGTCCTTGACCGTACCCACGAGCCGAGCCGGGTTCCTGAAGCAGTCGGTTGGGCGCGTGAGGCCGGCCTGGCAGTCAGTATCGATCTCATTTACGGCACGCCGGGCGAATCGATGGGTGACTGGGAGCAGTCACTGGACACCGCCCTCGGTTATCAACCGGACCACATCTCGGCATACTCGCTCATCATCGAGGACGGCACGAAACTGGCTGCCCAGATGCGCCGCGGTGAAGTTCCCGCAATTGATGAGGACGACCATGCGGAGAAATACCTGATTGCCGAGCAGAAGCTCAGTTCAGCGGGAATGCATTGGTACGAAGTCAGCAACTGGAGCCGTGAACCGGCCCAGGCATGCCGCCACAATCTGGCCTACTGGCGCGGCGATGACTGGTGGGGGATCGGCCCAGGCGCGCATTCGCACGTGGGCGGAGTCCGGTGGTGGAACATGAAACACCCGGTACCCTATGCCAACCGACTCGCTGGCGGACAGTCGCCGGCCGCCGGCCGCGAGACTCTGGATTCGTCCACCCGGCGGG
>NZ_KI914645.1:34186-40914 GCF_000520495.1 Arthrobacter sp. H14 | reverse complement strand
TTCGTCCACCCGGCGGGTTGAGCGCGTGATGCTGCAGACGAGGCTGAGCGAAGGCCTTCCCGTGTCGGAACTCAGCACAGCAGGACGAGGTGAAATCGCCGGATTGATCGCAGAAGAATTGATTGAACCGGCAGCGGCTTTCCGGGGCCGGATCATCCTGACTCTGAATGGACGGCTGCTGGCCGACGCCGTCGTACGCCGCCTCCTGCCCGACTGATTCAACCGCCGGACCGACAGAGATTACTTAATCAACCGCAGGTTGAGGGCATAACGGTACGGTTCACCCTTGTTCACGTGGATTCCGGCCTTGACGGCGAAGACGGTCAAAGCCAGCCAAATCAGGGCCGCGACGACGGCGAAGATGGAACCGAGACCGTCAATCAGTGCAAACAGGTTTGCCAGAACCGCCAAAATTGTCGGCGGCAACGTGAAATTAAGCGCCTCTTTGGACTCCTGGGCCGTGAATGGTCCGCGGTCGCGCATCACCAAGTAGATAACCAGCGAGGGGAAGAACCCGAGAATCCCTCCAAAATGGGACATAGTTGCCCACTGCCGGTCTTCGGATGCAGTCAAAGGCTGGGCGTCCGCCGACATACCTTGATACGGAGCGTAGGGCCGCCGGCTCTCGTTGCCTTCTGGCGAGCCGCGCCGTGCGGGATTTGCCACTTCTTTAGACCTCAAGGTTGATAGGGACCGCCAATTTGCGGCGGACATCTTTACTGTCAAATAGCTGCCAACGCACAGCACTCAAGCTCCATTGTGCGCCAAGCCGGACAAGCGATCAAACTTCAGACCTGTTCACCGGCGGTCAGGAAGTCGATAACTTCCTCGACCCGGCCCAGCAACGACGGCTCCAGATCCGCGTAGTTATGCACAGACCCAAGAATCCGCTGCCACCCGCGGGCAACCGCAACATGGTCGTCATGCGGCCACCCCAGCGCCTTCAGGATTCCGGTCTTCCAGTCCTGGCCGCGGGGCACTTCCGGCCACTGGGAGAACCCGAGTGTCCCCGGCTTCACCGCCTGCCACACATCGACGTAGGGATGACCCACAATCAGGACATTGGACCGCGCGCCGGGTACGGACATCGCCTTCGCCGCGATCGCCGACTCCTTGCTGCCGTTGACCAGATGGTCGACCAGTATGCCCAACCGCCGCTGAGGTCCCGGGGAAAAATCCATCACTGCTGCCGAAAGGTCGTCAATACCGTGCAATGGTTCGACGACGATGCCCTCGACCCGCAGGTCGTCTCCCCAGACCTTTTCCACGAGTTCGGCGTCGTGTTTACCCTCCACCCAGATCCGGCTGGCCTTTGCTGTGCGGGCGCGCTGGCCTTCGACACGGACGGAGCCGGAAGCAGTTCGGGCTGCCGGTGCCGGCGCGGCCTTTGCCTTCGGCACCACCTTGACCGGCCTGCCGTCGACCATAAAGCCGTACCCGAGCCGGAAGGAGCGGGTCTTGCCCCTGCGGTCCTCCAGGGTCAGGACGTGCAGGCCGCCCGACTTTTCCACCCGGACGATGGCGCCGACCCAGCCGGACTGCGCATCTTCCAAAACAAGGCCATTTTCCGCCGCAATCTCAGGCAAGGACTGACGGCCGGCGGGGGAGGCCAGGTCCTGTGGTCCCCATTCATAGCTGTACATCTTCGACCTTCTTCGCCGGATCCGGAATCGGTGCGGTGGTTTGCGCGGTCAGAAATTGCTGCCGCGGAACCCACAGCGACCCGGCGAATAAGCCGAGCGCGTACCCATGCTAGCAATGGCGGTGAACGTATTAGACTTAGCACTTAGGTATGTTGAGTGCTAAGGAACATCAGAGGAAACATTAGGGGAGGTGAACCGTGAGTGAACCACGCCGGCTCGAAGTGCTGCGGGCGATAGTCGAAGACTACGTGCACTCACGTGAACCCGTCGGCTCTAAAGCCCTTGTGGAACGTCACCAGCTGGGGGTTTCCTCCGCGACGATCCGTAACGACATGGCTGCCCTGGAGGAAGAGGGCCTTATTGCCGCTCCGCACACCAGCGCAGGACGAATTCCCACCGACAAGGGTTACCGGATGTTCGTCGACCGGATTTCGGCCGTAAAGCCGCTGTCCTCGGCAGAGCGGCGTGCCATCCACACTTTCCTCGACCAGGCGGACGACCTCGACGACGTCCTGGACCGCACGGTGCGGCTGCTGTCCCAGCTCACCAATCAAGTCGCCGTAGTCCAGTATCCGCAGCTCGGAAGCGCCGCTGTCCGCCACATAGAGTTGGTCCTGCTGGCACCACGGCAGGTCCTGGCGGTGCTGATCGCGACCACCGGTAAAGTCGAACAGCGTGTGGTGACCCTGCCCGCCGATGCAGGCGAAGAGACCCTCCTGCGGTTGCGCGGCATTTTCCTGTCCGCTACAAAGGGGAAACTGCTGGTCACACTGCCGCAGCGGCTTACCGCAGCAGTGGCTGCCTGCCCCCCGGCGGAGCGCGCCGCCGCAGCGGTTCTGGGCAATTCGCTGGAACAACTGGCGGGGATCAACCGCGAGGATAGAATGGTGTTGGCGGGAACAGCCAATCTTGCCCGTTCCACCGGAGATTTCCCGCTTTCCATCGGCCCCGTTCTCGAGGCCTTGGAGGAGCAGGTGGTGATGATGCGGCTGTTGACCGAGATGGAACAGGACGCCAGAGGTGTATCCGTGCGCATCGGGCATGAAAACCGGTACGGAGGTCTCACTGAGGCTTCGGTTGTGGCCACCGGTTACGGACCGGATGAACTGGCCAAAATCGGTGTCCTCGGACCTACCCGGATGGATTATCCAACCACGATGGCGGCTGTCCGTGCTGTTGCCCGTTATCTGTCCAGGATTCTGGCTGGCTGACCACGAAGTACTTTCCACGGCAATGCCTGTGCGGCCCGCACAGGCAAGTGTCCAGTAATACAGGAAGAGACCAAAGAAGTTGAGTAACCACTACGAAGTACTGGGATTGTCCCAGGATGCCAGCGCCGAGGAGATCAAGAAGGCCTACCGCAAGCTGGCCCGCAAGCTGCACCCGGATGTAAATTCCGGTCCGCAGGCTGCCGATGAGTTCAAGCAAGTCAGCCATGCCTACGAAGTCCTCTCCGACCCGCAGAAGCGCCGTGTTTATGACACCACCGGTAACGAGAACGGTACGGACAACGGCTTCGGCAGCGGCTACTCCGGCCAAGGCTTCGCCTTCCAGGACATCTTCGAGACATTCTTCGGCGGCGCAGGCGGAGGCGGTGGCCCGGCTTCGCGTATGCGCCGCGGCCAGGACGCGCTGATTACCGTACGGATAGACCTCAAGGACGCCGTCTTCGGTGTCAACAAGAAGATCGAGGTGGACACCGCCGTCGTCTGCCCCACCTGTGACGGCAGTTGCAGCCGCCCTGGCACCTCGCCGCGCACCTGCGATATTTGCGGCGGCAGCGGACAGGTCCAGCGTGCGGTCCGTTCCATCCTCGGTCAGGTCATGACAACAGCACCTTGTGGATCGTGCCAGGGGTTCGGAACCATCATCACCGACCCATGCCACGAATGTGCCGGTGAAGGCCGTGTCCGCAACCGGCGCACCCTGACTGTCAAAGTGCCCGCGGGCGTTGCCACCGGAACCAGGATTCAGCTGGGCAGGCAGGGCGAAGCCGGCGTGGCCGGAGGACCCAGCGGTGACCTCTACGTTGAAATCAAGGTCAACAGCGAGCAGAACTTCGTCCGCGAGGGCGACGACCTGCATGCGACCATGAGCGTGCCGATGACGGCCGCCGCCCTGGGCACCGACGTCACATTGGACACCTTCGACGGCGAACGTGAACTGAGCATCAAGCCCGGCACGCAGGCGGGCGAAGTCATCACCTTGAAAGGACTTGGCGTCACCCACCTGCGCGGCTATGGCAGGGGAGACCTCAAAGTCCATATCCATGTGGAAACCCCCACCAAGGTCGACAGCGGGCAGGAAGAACTGTTGCGCCAGCTAGCCGCCGCCCGGAACGAGCAGTACAGCGATGGAAAGCTCGTATCCAGCGGAAGCGGTGTATTCGCGAAACTGCGGGACCGGCTCGGTAACCTCTAAGGGTGACCAACCCCGTATTTTTCGCAGCACCGTCCGAACTGGCGCAGTTGAAGGCCGGAGATATCTTCCAGCTAGCCGGTCCTGAGGGGCATCACGCCCGTGCGGTCAAGCGGCTGGCACCGGGGGAACCGGTGGACATTGTCGACGGCGCTGGCCGGCGCGTCAGCGGAGAAGTCGCCGACGGCGGGGGAGAAGCGCTGCCAGTAAGAATTCTGGCAGTGCTCGATGAACCCGTGCCTTCGCCGTCACTGGTCCTGGTCCAGGCCCTTGCCAAGGGCGGGCGCGACGAGTTGGCCATTGAAGCGGCCACGGAATTGGGCATCGACGCCGTCGTACCGTGGCAGGCTGAACGTTCCATTGTGCGGTGGAAAGACGCAAAAGCGGCCAAAGGCCGGAACAAGTGGCAAGCGACTGTTCAGGCGGCGGCCAAGCAGGCGCGCCGCGCACGCGTTCCGCAGGTGCATCCGCTCGTAACCGGTGCCGGACTTGTGGAATTCGCCGCCAACGCTGACTTGGCACTCGTGCTATATGAAGAGGCAACCACTACGATGGCGTCGCTGTCGGCCGGCCCCGCGGCTTCCCCTGTGCTGCACGCTGCCAATCAGCAGGGCGGAACGCCGCCCACCGGCGCCGGATTAGAGAACGTGCCAAAGATCCTGCTCATTGTGGGCCCCGAAGGTGGCATCAGTAATCAGGAAATCGGGACATTAACGGCCGCGGGTGCCACCCCTGTCCGGCTGGGCACGCATGTATTGCGATCCTCGACAGCCGGCCCCGCAGCCGTTTCTGTACTCAGCCACCTGCTGGGCCGCTGGGACTAGACCCGGCACGTGGCCGGTCCAACCCGAGCTATTCGACCCTGAATTCCTTGGAGTCGACGAAATCGCGTTCGCCGCCGGGTTCGCCCTGGAAGACTGACAATTCGTATGTTCCCTGCGGCAGCGTCACAGAGAACTTGAAGGTACCGGAGTTCATTTCTTCACCGTCAAGAGCCACCGAACCGGACGGGTAATCCGCTATTTCCGGTTCTTCCGGGCCGGCGCCGACTTCCCTGATCTCCCAGCCAAGAGTGCCGTTCCGGGAGACACCGCGGCCATTGACGACGACCTTGCTGTCGGCGTACACCGAGCGTTCCTGGGGATCGATGACCCAGACAGGAGCCGCCAGCGAGTGCTCACGCACCATCGGTTCACCCAAGGGGATGTGACCGAAGGCTTTATAGCCCGTGCGCCCGTCGACAAGGATGACAACCTGTATTTGCTGATTCTGGGCAGTCAATCCGAAGCTGGCGGCCGCCGCCGTCGCGGTATAAACGAGCTGCTGGACGGCACGGCGCGCCATGCCTTCATCAAGTGGCTGTTCGAACGCATCGGCTGAGATGTCTACTGTGATGACATTTTTGGCTGAAATGGAAGCACCGATCGAGGATGCGGGCCGCCAGGGATTGAAGTAATCCTCATCCAGCGGCTGCTGCTTTGTCATCGCATAGACAGCGGTCGTAATTGGGTCTCCGCGGTTCCCGGTCTGCCGGAATTCGCGATAAAGGTAGACGCTTCGGCCGCTCTCTCCGAGCCAATATACCGGAGTTTGGGCTGCCGTCTTCGCCGATTCAAGGGGGACGCTGGACAGCCCTGACGACCTGGCTCCCGGCGCTTCCACAGCGGTCGGAACGGGCATCGACGTTTCTTCAACTGGTTCGGCCACGTCGGCGGTGCATCCGATCAGCAGAAGTGACGACATCGTCAATGTAGCGAGCCACCCATGGAAGCTGCGCACTGATCCGATGCCGCCCCCGCGTGCCCGCTGAATTTTGCTGATGATGGTGCCGTTCTTTCCTTGCTGACCAGAGTCCCGGCGCCATTGCACCGGGAGGATCTACCAAGCTTGGCACACGGTCCACCAGCAAAACCGGCTAATTGCCCCGTCTCGACCGTACTGAGACCTGATTGATATTCTTCTGAAACCTGACCGCAACCTTCGGGCTGCCGGACGCTCGCTCAGGGCGTAATCGTGGCCTGTGCCGTACCATTAAAGGGAAGCCGGTGCTGCAGAAACGGCAGCGGAATCTGGACCGTGGCAACGGTTGCTAATTAATCGATACTTAAAGGGGAGATAAAAGGCCTTCGACGGCCGCTCATATGACCGAATTTCCAGTTGACCTCGACCCGGCTGACACGTCAACGGAAAAAGTCTCCTTTGACTCGACAGAACTAATGGTCCAGTCGCTTGGCGCCCAGGACGAGGCGTTGCGGTTTATCGAAAAATCCTTCCCAGGTGTTAGTCTCCACGTCCGTGGCAATGACGTCTCTGTCGGCGGCCCGGCTGCCGATGTTGGCAGGATAGTCCGCCTGATTGAAGAGATCCGGACCCTCGCAGCCAAGCAGACCCTGATAACCCCGCAGCTGCTCCAGCAGTTGGTAACCATGCTGAGCGAGCAGACGTCAAGCCGGCCCGCGGATGTCCTGACCCACAACATTCTGTCCAGCCGCGGCAAGACAATCCGGCCCAAGACGGTCAATCAGAAGGACTACGTCGACGCCATCGATGCCAACACGGTGGTCTTCGGTATCGGCCCGGCAGGTACAGGCAAGACGTATCTCGCCATGGCCAAAGCGGTGCAGGCTCTGCAGCACAAGGAAGTCAACAGGATTATCCTTACCCGGC
>NZ_KI914645.1:23538-34086 GCF_000520495.1 Arthrobacter sp. H14 | reverse complement strand
GGATTCCTGCCTGGATCATTGAATGAGAAAATCGATCCCTACCTGCGTCCGCTTTACGATGCCCTGCACGACATGATGGATCCGGATTCCATTCCCCGGCTGATGGCGGCGGGGACTATTGAGGTCGCGCCCTTGGCTTATATGCGTGGCCGCACGCTGAACGATGCGTTCATCATTCTGGACGAGGCGCAGAACACGACGCCGGAACAGATGAAGATGTTCCTCACCCGGCTCGGATTCGGTTCGAAGATGGTCGTCACCGGCGATGTCACCCAAGTGGACCTTCCCGGCGGCACCCGTTCCGGCCTGCGTATTGTGTCGGAGATCCTGCAGGACATCGACGACGTCGTGTTCTCCACGCTTGACGCTTCCGACGTCGTCCGCCACCAGTTGGTCAGCGAAATCGTCACCGCCTACGGCCGCTGGGATGAGACACAGCGCAGCTACGAATCCCGCGGGGCTGGCAGCCGCAACGGGCACAGCCCGTCCCGGAAGCCCAGGTGAGCCTGATGAGTATTGAGATAAATAATGAGTCGGCGATGGCGGCCGACGACGAAGAGCTGGCCCGGCTTGGGCGTTACGTCCTGGACCGTCTCCATGTACATCCGCAGGCCGAGCTGTCCATCATTCTGGTCGATACCGACGCCATGGAGAAGCTCCACATCGAGTGGATGGACGAACCCGGTGCCACCGACGTTTTGTCCTTCCCCATGGACGAATTGCGACCGGGAACCCAGGGCCAGCCGAGTTCCGCCGGCGTACTTGGCGACATTGTGTTGTGCCCGCAGGTGGCGGAAGAACAGGCTGCGGCGGCCAGCCACAGCACCGGTGACGAACTGCTGCTGCTGACCACTCACGGGATCCTGCACCTCCTTGGCTATGATCATGCCGAACCCGGCGAGGAACTTGAAATGTTCGGCTTGCAGCGCGAGCTGCTCTCGGGCTTCACCGGAAAGGCCGCGCCCACGGAGACAAAGCAGTGATCACCGTAACCATGACCATCATGGCCCTGGTCTTCATCCTGATTGCGGCCATTCTGACGGCGTCCGAGGCTGCCTTCAGTTTCCTGCCCCGGCAGGAGGCCGAAGAGTTGCTGAAGAAGCGGGGCAGCGCTTCGATACGCCGGATCCTTGATGATCCGGTCTCGCATATCCATGCGCTCAGGTTCTGGCGGATCTGGTTCGAGATGGCCGCCGCCGTCGCCGTCGCCATCCTGTTCCTGAATCTGTTGGACAGCGTGTGGCTGGCTGGGTTGATCGCCACAGTCGCGATGGCCGGTGTTGGATTTGTGCTGGTCGGTGTTTCACCGCGCCAGCTGGGCCGGGTCCGTTCCACAGCCATCGTCCGGGCAACAGCCTGGCCCATCAGGATGCTCCGCACCGTGCTTGGCCCCGTGCCCCGCTGGCTCGTCGCCCTTGGCAATACGGTGACGCCCGGCGCGGCAACTGCCGAGGTCTTCTTCACTGAAGAGCAGTTCCGCGAGCTGGTCAACCGGGCAAGCGAAGCCGAAATGATCGAGGATAACGAAGCGGAACTGATTCATTCCGTCTTCGAGCTCGGCGACACCAAAGTCCGCTCGGTAATGGTTCCCAGGATGGATATTGTCAGCATCGACGCGGATGCGACCCTGCGTCAGGCAATGTCTCTGTTCCTGCGCTCCGGATACTCACGCATCCCGGTGATCGGCGACAATACCGATCAAATCCTTGGCGTGATGTACCTCAAGGATGTCGCAGCCACCATCCATGGTTTACACGACGACGACGAACCGCCCTTGGCCGCTGATATCTGCCGCGATGTCCGCTACGTTCCTGAATCCAAGCCTGTGGCGGACCTGCTCGAGGAACTGCAGCGGGAATCCACCCACGTTGCCATCGTTGTGGACGAGTACGGCGGTACCGCGGGACTGGTGACGCTGGAGGACCTGATCGAGGAAATCGTCGGCGAGATCGTCGACGAGTATGATTCAGAGGCACCCGAAGTCGAGGAGCTCGGTGACGGGCAATACCGCGTCAGCGCACGGTTGAACATTGATGATCTCGGCGAACTGTTTGGGATCGATTTGGACGACGACGAGGTGGAAACAGTTGGCGGGCTGCTGGCCAAGGCGCTCGGCAGAGTTCCCATCGTCGGCAGCGAAGTCGAGGTGGATGGCATTTCATTGCGGGGTGAACGGATCGAAGGACGGCGTAACCGCATCAGCCACATCATCGCCTTCCAGCCCGAACAGGACAACAAAAAGGAAGAAGACTCGGAATCCGTGAACCATAATGAGCCGGTGAACGCATCGTGACCCTCATGACACCGGGCAACAATCCAGACTATCGCGCAGGGTTTTCGGTTCTGGTGGGCCGCCCCAATGCCGGAAAATCGACGCTGACCAATGCCCTGGTCGGACATAAGGTAGCCATCACTTCAGCCAAGCCGCAGACCACGCGGCACACCATCCGCGGGATTGTGCACCGCGAGGATGCACAGCTGATCCTGGTCGACACTCCCGGGCTTCACCGCCCCCGGACGCTGCTCGGCCAGCGGCTTAATGATCTGGTCGCCGATACGCTCGCCGAAGTCGATGCGATCGGTTTCTGCCTGCCGGCGAATGAAAAAATCGGGCCGGGGGACACCTACATCGCCAACCAGCTCGCAGCGTTGGGGGGTAAGCCCATCGTCGCCTTCGTGACCAAGACAGATCTCGTTTCCCGCGCGGCCTTGGGCGAACAGTTGCTGGCCGTCAGCAAACTGGGAGTGGATGTGCTCGGCGCAGACGGTTGGACGGACATCGTGCCCGTCTCCGCTGCCGATGGGTACCAGGTGGACACTGCCGCCGACGTCCTGATTCAGCAAATGCCTAAATCCCCTCCGCTCTATCCGGATGGAGAACTTACCGACGAGCCGGAAATGGTCATGGTGGCGGAATTGGTCCGCGAGGCCGCACTGGAAGGGGTGCGCGATGAACTTCCGCACTCACTCGCCGTCGTAGTGGAGGAAATAGTGCCCCGCGAGGGCAGGGACGAGAACCATCAACTGCTTGATGTACGGGTCAATCTCTTTGTCGAACGCTCGTCGCAGAAGGCGATCATCATCGGCCGCGGCGGCGCCCGGCTCAGGGAGGTTGGGACCGCGGCCAGAAAGGGCATCGAAGCACTCCTAGGCACGAAGATTTACCTGGATCTGCACGTGAAAATTGCCAAGGATTGGCAGCGCGACCCCAAACAACTGGTGCGTCTGGGCTTCTGAATCCGTTGCCGCAAGACGGTGTGGGCGGATGCTTGGATCGGCGCCCAGCAGGTAAGGTGTAACGCTGAACGGTAGAGCTCATTGAGGCTGCGCCCAGATTGAACGCGTAAAATATGTGAAATTCCACAATTGTTTTCTTATTTCCTGAAAGGTCCAAACTATGGGTAGTCGTCGCACTGGTGGGGACGGCGGCGCCCGGAACAGGGATGGAACTTTCCAGAACGGGGGAGCGGGCGACTGGAATTCCTCCGGCCAGACAGGTGCGGGCCGTCATATGCGCTTGCGCCGCGCCGCACCCCTTTGGCTGAAGATTGTCGCCGTATCGTTGACAGTCGTCCTCATCGGTGGACTTGCCTTTGTCGGCGTCCAGTTGTGGCGGCTCCAGTCAAACCTGGCAACGGCTCCTTTGAATCTGGGAACCGAAGAGGTTTCCGAGCCACCCGTCGACAAGGAAACGGATCCGATCCAGATCCTCGTCATTGGAACGGACACCCGTACGGGTAATTCCGGCTACGGTTCCACGGAACTGGCGCAGGGCTATGGGCACGCCGACGTGATGATGCTGGTGCAGTTGTCGGCGGACCGCGAACGGGTGACAGTGATCAGCTTCCCCAGGGACTTGGTGGTGCCAATGCCGGCATGTGAAGACCCAGAATCGGGCACCATCTACCCTGCTCAACCAATCGCCCAGATCAACAGTTCGCTGAGCTTTGGCGGACCGGGCTGCACCGTGGCCACCATCAACCAAATGACCGGTCTTACTATCGACCATTTCATGATGGCGGACTTCAACGCGGTCAAGGAGTTATCCAATACTCTCGGTGGCGTTCAGGTGTGCCTGAACCAGCCGGTCCGGGATCCAAAGTCCAACTTGAGCCTGCCCGCGGGAGTCAGCAAGATCAAGGGTGAACAGGCCCTGGCCTTCCTCCGTACCCGGCATGGCTTCGGCGACGGCAGCGATCTGGGCCGGATTCGTGCCCAGCAGAGTTTTCTTTCCTCAATGGTCCGAAAGATCAAGGACAACGGGACTCTAAGCAATCTGCCCGAGCTTTATTCGATTGCCGAGACCGTCACGCGGAATCTGACCGTCGATGAAGGATTGTCCAAGATCCCCGCGCTCGTCACCATGGCCACCCGGCTCAGCGAGGTCGATCTTTCGGATGTCACGTTCATCACTGTTCCAAACGAGCCATGGCCGCAGAACCCTGCACGACTGCAGCTCCAGCAACCTGCGGCTAATGAGCTGTTCAAGACTCTGCGCCAGGATGGCGACGTCACCGCCGCTGATGGCAAGGACGACACATCGCCGACTGGTTCCGCCAGCTCGCCCGCACCCTCTGGATCGCCCTCGCCGTCGGAGTCCGCCAGCGAACCTCCCGCGTTTGATCCGGCCACCATCCCGATTGAGATCGTCAATGCCTCCGGAACGAGCGGACGGGCCGCCGAGTTGCTGGAGGTGTTGCAGTCCGAGGGCTACACGATGACTTCCATCGGTCCGCGGGCTGCCGTCCTCCCCGGAACACAGCTGTTCTATGGCGGCATCATTTCAGAGCAGGTGGCCCTTCAGGTCGCCAGCGAACTCGGAATCCCTGATTCGCAGATCGTCGCGTCGGCTTCTGTTTCCGGCGTAAAGCTGTCCATCGGCCAGGACTTCACGGAAGGATTGCAGCTCTCCGAGGGGAACAACCTGCCGCCCGGACTTGTGGGACAGACGGCAGATCAGGTTACCTGCCAGGCTTAGCTCCGGGGCAGCCCCTGCCCCGCCGGTTCCGGACCGGGGACAGGAGCTGCAGCAACGGACAGTGCTACCAGATCCGCACGCGTTCCTCTTCCTCCAGCCACAGCTGGTCACCGGGTTTCACACCGAATGCCTCATGGAACTCGTCCAGATTACGGACCACCGAATTACACCGGAATTCGTTGGGGGAGTGCGGGTCAATAGTCAGGCGCCGGATGGCTTCTTCAGCCCGGATCTTCTCACGCCAGGCCTGCGCCCAGGAGGCGAAGAACCTCTGGGTGCCGCTCATCCCGTCGATGACAGGAGCGTCCTGTCCATTAAGCGAAATCAGGTAAGCCCTGTAGCTGATGGTCATGCCGCCAAGATCGCCGATATTTTCGCCCAGTGTCAATGAACCATTGACCGTGTGGTCCGGTGCAACGTCTGGACTGAGGACGTTGTACTGGTCGACCAGACGTGCTGTCAGGGCCTCGAATGCGATCCGGTCCTCGTCCGTCCACCAGTTGCGGAGAGCGCCATCACCGTCAAACTGCGATCCCATGTCATCGAAACCGTGGCCGACTTCATGTCCGATCACGGCACCAATGCCCCCATAGTTAGCCGCCGGATCGGCATCCGCATCGAAGAAGGGCGGCTGGAGAATCGCCGCCGGGAAGACGATCTCATTCATCGTGGGGTTGTAGTACGCGTTTACTGTTTGAGGAGTTATCAGCCACTCCTGGGTATCGATGGGCGATCCGATTTTTGCCAGTTGACGCTCAAGTTCGAACACCGAGGCCCGGCGGATATTTCCGAGCAGGTCACCTGGTTGGATTTTCAGTGCGCTGTAGTCGATCCATTTTTCGGGATAGCCGATTTTGGTTTTGAATTTCGCCAGCTTCTCCAACGCCTTGGAAATCGTCTGCCCGCTCATCCACGACAGCCCGGAGATGCTCTGCCTGTAGGCCTCCAGGAGATTCGCGACGAGTTCCTCCATCCGCTCCTTGTGCCGGGGCGGAAAGTGCTTCTCGACATAGAGCTGGCCGATGGCTTCGCCCAGCGCGCCTTCAACCAGTCCGACGCCGCGTTTCCAGCGTTCCTTATTCACGGGTGTTCCGCTGAGCGTCGAACCATAGAAGCTGAAATTCTCCGCAACGAACCCGGAGGCCAGGAAGGGCGCCGCGCTGTGCAGAATCTGGGTGGCCAGCCAGTGCTGCCAGTGTTCGAGCGGGATCTCGTTCAAGAGATTTTCGGCGCCGCGGATGAAGTTGGGTTGCGCGACCACGACCTCCTCCCGCTGCACGTTTCCGACTCCCAGATTCGCCAACCACGTTTCCAGCTGCGGCGACATCCCTGCCAGCTCAGCTGCCGGAGTGAGGTTGTAGGTCAGTTGCGGGTTGCGGCAGGAAACGCTGTCCAGATGATGGGCGGCGAGCTTGGTCTCCAATGCCATCACCTGTGCCGCCGCCGCCGGGAGTTCGACGCCGGCCAGCTCAAGCAGACGGCGGAGATGCTGCTGATACTCCGAGCGGACACTCTCGAACCGCTCCTCGCGGTAGTAAGACTCGTCCGGAAGGCCCAGCCCGCCCTGCAACAAGTGGAACAAGTAGCGGGTCGGGTTGCCGGCGTCGTTATTGATGTAGAACTGATAGAGACCGCTGACACCTTCCCGGCCGAGCCTGCCCATCAAACTCATCAGCGAGGCAAGAGAGGAGGTGGCATAGACGGCTTCAATATCGGCCGAGACCGGACTGCCGCCGAGCGCATCTATCTGCCGTTCGTCCATAAAGCTCGAATACATATCTCCGATTTTGTGCTGGAGATCCGAGGCATCCGGTCCCGCTGCCGCTGCTTCTTCAATGATGTCGCGCACCGCTACCTCGGCCGCATCCCGCAGCAAGGTAAACGAGCCTTCCAGCGGACGGTCGTCGGGGATGTCGGTTTCCGCTATCCACCGTCCATTAATGTGCCGGAACAAATCATCCTGCGGGCGGATGGCGAGGTCCATGTTGACTAAGTCGATTCCCGATTTCGGCACTGCTGCTCCACTATCCGGGGCAAGGCCCCAATTGACTGATGCCAGGGTCGCGCGGCAAGGGAAATACCCTGCGTTGCGGCTCCTATGGCGCGTTTCACCCTCATCCTACGCGCCATGTTAGGCTGGATTTGTGCGCGCAGGAATGCTCCTTCTTAGCTGCCGCAGCGGGCCACACACTTCCCAAAGTGACAGGCCGATCCCTCGCTGCGGAGTTTTGTGTTGCCGGCCAACCTTCTAGAAAACCCAAGAGAAAAGGCCAACACATTGCGTAATGCACAAAAGCCGTCCGGAATGCCTATATCCAAATACGTGCCGTTCCAGGACCAGATCACCGTCGAACTTCCCGACCGCACCTGGCCGGACAAGAGAATCACGAAGGCACCACGCTGGTGTGCTGTCGACCTTCGGGACGGTAACCAGGCGCTGATCGATCCGATGACGCCGGACCGCAAGCTGAAGATGTTCAATCTGCTGGTGCAGATGGGGTACAAGGAAATCGAAGTCGGTTTCCCATCCGCCTCGCAGCTGGATTTCGATTTCGTCCGCCAGTTGATTGAGTCCGACCACATCCCGGACGACGTGACAATACAGGTGCTGACCCAGGCGCGTGAGCACCTAATCGAGCGCACCTACGAATCGTTGGAAGGCGCAGATCGCGCCATCGTCCATCTCTACAACTCGACGTCCGTTCTGCAGCGCCGGGTCGTGTTCAACCAGGACCAGGACGGCATCGTCGATATTGCGCTCAGCGGGGCGCGTCTGTGCCGGAAGTTCGAGGAACAGCTTAAGAACACCCACATTACTTACGAATACTCGCCCGAGTCCTACACCGGAACTGAACTCGAGTTCGCCTCCCGCATCTGCAATGCGGTGACGGACGTCCTTGAGATTTCCGAAGACCGGCAGGTCATCATCAACCTTCCGGCGACCGTGGAGATGGCTACCCCCAACGTGTACGCCGACTCAATAGAATGGATGAGCCGGAATCTGGACAACCGGGAGAACGTCATCCTGTCGCTGCATCCGCATAACGACCGGGGTACGGGCGTCGCCGCGGCGGAGCTCGGCTACCTGGCGGGAGCAAACCGGATTGAAGGCTGTCTGTTTGGCAACGGTGAACGCACCGGCAACGTCGACCTGGTGACGCTGGGCCTGAACCTGTTCGGTCAGGGCATCGATCCCCAGATCGACTTCTCCTCCATCGATGAGGTCCGCCGGACAGTCGAATACTGCAACCAACTGCCGGTACCGGAACGCTCACCCTATGGCGGCGACCTGGTTTTCACGGCCTTCTCCGGCTCGCATCAGGACGCCATCAAAAAGGGCTTTGACGCGATGGAACGCGATGCTGCCGCAGCCGGTAAAAGCGTCGATGAGATCCCGTGGGCGGTCCCGTACCTGCCGGTCGATCCCAAAGATCTGGGCCGCAGCTATGAGGCTGTAATCCGGGTAAACTCGCAGTCCGGCAAAGGAGGCGTAGCCTACCTGCTCAAGTCGGAGCATGGCCTCGACCTGCCGCGCCGCGCCCAAATTGAATTTTCCGGAGTCGTACAACGGCGCACCGATGCTGAGGGCGGTGAAATCAGCGGTCCTGAACTCTGGAACGTTTTCGTTGACGAGTATCTGCCGGGTGAGTCGAAGGATCCCGCCCGTCAGTGGGGCCACTACACGTTGAATTCCGTCAATACGCAGACTACCGAGAACAGCGCCACATCATTGTCGGCGTCCATGCTGGTCGACGGCGTTGCTGTCCGGCGCACTGCCATTGCGACCGGTCCAATAGACGCACTGCTCGAAATTCTCAGCCGCGACGGTGTGGACGTCCGGGTGCTGGACTACTCGGAACATGCGTTGTCCTCCGGCGGCAGCGCGCGGGCAGCCGCCTACGTCGAATGCGCCGTGGGGGAGCGGGTGCTCTGGGGCATTGGAATGGACGCCAACACCACGATGTCATCACTGAAGGCCGTCATATCAGCGGCCAACCGGGCCATCCGCGACGAAAGCAAATGAGACAATAGAGGCGTGTCCAAGTCATTCGCCTCCCGCACGTACCGGGATCAGGCCGTGGTGCTGCGCACCTACAAGCTGGGCGAGGCGGACCGCATTATCATCCTCCTCTCGCGGGAACACGGCCAGATCCGTGCGGTGGCCAAAGGGATCCGCCGCACCAGCAGCAAGTTTGGCGCCCGGCTGGAGCCGTTCATGGTGGCCGACCTGCAGCTGATTTCCGGGCGGAATCTGGACATCATCACCCAGGCCGTGTCGTTGGGATCCTATGGCCGGGAGATTGTGGCCGACTACGGCCGGTACACAGTAGCCGCAGCCATGACCGAAACGGCGGAGAGACTGACCGACGTCGATGGCGAATCGGCGAGGGCACAGTATTTACTGCTCGTGGGCGGCCTGGCGGCGCTGAGCCGGGGACAGTACGCACCGGAAATGATCCTGGACTCCTACCTCCTGCGGGCATTGTCGACGGCGGGCTGGGCACCGAACTTTACCGATTGTGCCCGGTGTTCCGAGCCCGGACCGCACTCTGCCTTTTCTCCGGCACTGGGCGGCGTTGTCTGTCACGAATGTCGTCCGCCGGGGTCAGCCTCGCCCGCCCCGGAAACAGTGGTGCTGCTCGCTGCTCTCCTCGCCGGCGACTGGAACCAGGCAGTCCTGTCCGATCCGCAACACCGAAAAGAGGCTTCCACACTGGTGGCCGCATATTTGCAATGGCATCTCGAACGGGCCGTGAGGTCCATGAAACTTGTGGAGCGTGTGTGAGCCGTACCGCCCGGAACCCGATCAAGCCCTGGCAGCACCCCTCCGGCGCCCTTCCACCGCAGATTCCTGCCGGACTCGTCCCGAAACACGTAGCCATCGTCATGGACGGGAATGGACGTTGGGCCAACAGACGGGGACTCCCGCGGATTGAGGGCCACCGGGCCGGAGAAGCAGCCCTGCTGGATGTGATGGCCGGCGCCATCGATATTGGTGTCAAGTACGTCAGCGTCTACGCTTTTTCCACCGAAAACTGGAAACGCTCGCCCGAAGAGGTCCGGTTCCTGATGGGTTTCAGCAGGGACGTGCTCCGGCGTCAGCGCGACCAGCTCGACGAATGGGGCGTCCGGGTCCGCTGGTCAGGCCGCCGGCCACGGCTGTGGCGTTCGGTTATCAATGAGCTTGAGATCGCCGAGGAGCGCACGCGGAACAACGACACGTGCCACCTGACCATGTGCGTAAACTATGGCGGCCGGGCCGAGATCGCTGATGCGGTGGCGGCCATCGCCGAAGATGCTGCCGCCGGAAGATTACGCCCCAAAAGTGTCTCCGAAAAGACGATTCAAAAGTACCTCGACGAACCGGACCTTCCCGACGTCGATCTGTTCCTGCGGACTTCGGGCGAACAGCGGATGTCGAACTTCATGCTGTGGCAATCCGCGTACGCCGAGATGGTCTTCATGGACACGCTCTGGCCCGACGTCGATCGCCGGACACTGTGGGAGGCAGTCGAGATCTTTGCCCGCCGCGACCGGCGGTATGGTGCAGCGGTGGACGCGGCTGGCGG
>NZ_KI914645.1:5132-23438 GCF_000520495.1 Arthrobacter sp. H14 | reverse complement strand
GGTGGACGCGGCTGGCGGCCCTGGCTCCTCCTAGGCATCAAGCAGGTAGCAGCGCGCCCACTGCTCGAGGTCCTGGTACACCTTACGCCGCACGGACTTGCTGGAGAGCAGAACGTCGTGCAGCGCACCCTCGGTCCGGACGATCGTCACCGTGCGGCCAAGTCCCGGTGCGCGTAGCGCGATCTGCTCAACGTCGAGCACGATATCCGTCTGCATCGCATCCTCCGTCCAGGTGGGACTGACCACCGATCGCGCCGAGATCAGCACCAGCACCGGAACATCAATCTTCAGGCCGGCGGCAATCTGGGAATGACCGGCCAACACTGCCCGGAGCCAACCGGCCAGGATCGGAAAGCCGTATTCCCACCGCCAGTCACTATTCAGCTCCCATTCGCCGTCGGCCTGGTTGCTCAAGCTCCGCCAGTACAACCCGAATTCCGGCAGTTTCAGCCTCGCCTTGGGTCTGACGCGCGCCAACGGCTCCACCAGGGAAGCAGTCGCGTTGCGCACGATCGAGCTGCCATGCAGCTCCAGCCAGGGACTGTTGAGGATCAGGCTCCTGATCCTTCCGGGATGCCGGTGCACCCATAGCGCCGCTATCAGCCCACCAGCGGAGTGCGCCATCAGGTTCACGTTCACCTCGGCGGAGCCACCCTCAACATGGGCCAAGCCGTGAAGCGTTCTCTGGTCGGTTTCGACCGCCTCAATGGCGGCTTCCAGGTCAGCGTCATAATCCTCCAATGAGGTCATGAATCCCGGAGTCTGATGCGGGCGCAGGCTCCGGCCGAATTTACGCAGATCCACGGCGTAGCACGCGACGCCGAGCCCTGCCCAGAACTGCGCCAGTTCGACATGGAAAAAATAGTCGTTCCAGCCATGGACGTACAGAACTGCCTGCGGAGCCGGCCCGCCGGGATTGGACCCCCCGGCCCCGATCCGGTTCCACCAGGTGCGCAACTGCCGGAGGAGCGGCATTTCATCTCCAGCAGGCTCGACGGCCGCGGTTGGCCGGTAGCGCACAAGGGTGGCGAGGACTTCACCTTCTTCATCCGTGCCGAGCGGCAGGTCCAGCTTCTCAAATCCGTGTCCCAGGAAGTCAGGTTCCCATGAAGGTGACCCCATGCTTTGTCCGGCTTCCATCCGGCCATCCTATCGGCCGGTTTGGCAGCAGGCGTACGAACGGCAACACTTAACCCATGCGCCTTTATCCTGCCTTCTTCCGTGTGGTTTTTTCCGATATGGATGCCGAACGGGCCCACCGCATCGGCTTCGTCCTCATCCGGACCGCACACCGCATCGGGGCAGGCAGGATGCTCCGCCGCTTCACCCAGCCCTCGCCGGTTCTGCAAACCACAGCGATGGGACTCATGTTTCCGTCCCCCTTCGGGCTGGCAGCGGGTTTCGACAAGGAGGGCAGCGGCATTGAGGCGCTGACGGACCTCGGTTTCGGCAGCGTGGAAGTCGGAACCATAACCGGGCAGGCCCAGCCGGGAAACCCCCAACCGCGGCTGTTCCGGTTGGTTCAGGACCGCGCCGTCATCAACCGTATGGGATTCAATAACGACGGCGCCGCAGCCATCGCGCCCCGTCTTGCCAAGGCGGGCCGCGCCTTGAAGAAAAGCTACGGGGCCGTCCGGCCTGTCATCGGCGTCAACATTGGCAAGACCAAGAAGGTGAACCTGCGCGACGCCATCGAGGATTACCTCGTCAGCACCCGCGCTCTGGCCCCGGTCGCGGACTATCTGGTCGTCAACGTCAGCTCGCCCAACACGCCCGGCCTGCGCCTGCTCCAAAATGTCGATTCGCTACGGCCGCTGTTGAAAAGGGTGGGGGAGTGCGCCGATCAGGAGGCGGGACGCCATGTCCCGTTGCTGGTCAAAATCGCGCCGGATCTGACAGAATCCGATATTGACGGCGTCGCCCGGCTGGCAGTTGATATGGGCCTTGACGGCATCATCGCCACGAACACGACTATTACCCGCGAGAACCTGACGACCGACGCCGACGCGGTGACCGCCCTCGGCGTCGGCGGTCTTTCCGGAGCGCCATTGAAAGACCGCTCACTAGAGGTGCTGCGGAGATTACGCCAGGCTGCGGGGGGGAATCTGACTCTGATCTCCGTCGGCGGTGTGGAGACTGCCGAGGACGTCGCCGAACGGTTGGAGGCAGGTGCCACCCTCGTCCAGGGTTACACCGCTTTCCTGTATGAGGGCCCCTTCTGGGCGGCGCGCATTAACCGCCGGCTTGCCCGGCTCCTCCAGTCCTAGAACACCTTTTTCCAGGCTCAGTCAGTCGCGGGCTGAGTACCCGTCGCCCGCGGGCGACGGGTACTCAGGCTGTCCTGGCCGCCGTCGCCCCAGGGACCAGCCACCGCAGTCCGCTCCGGACCATGGCGATGGTTGAAACAAGCCAGATCACGCCCGCAACCCAGATGCCAGTCTGGCCGATGCGGATCATGAAGGCAATGTCCTGCGTGGCGCCGTAGAGCATGCTCGCCACCGAGTACATGCCAAGTGGGAAGCCAATACTCCACAGGGCCGCCTCATACTTCAGCGGCACACGCCGGACCATGTGCCGCCACAGCCCGAAAATCAGCAGCAGAGGTATCCACCACAAGCCGAGCGACCACAACACGTAGCTCATCCCCGCGACGAAGTGCCGGGTCGCCTGCATGATGGGAAGGTCCGCCGGCAGCAGGAGGATGCGGGACCCTGCCAGCACCGAGATCGCCGTCGCGCCCATATAAATCCAGTAGGTGGGGCTCAGTCCGGTGGGAACGTTCTCGCGGACGAGCATGCGGAGCGTAACCAGGGTCGCCACCAGCAGGTAAAGGGCAATTCCAACACCCCAAAGGCCGATGGCGATCGATCCCATGATCTCCGGATGCCAGCGGCCGGCGGCGATGGCGGCGGACGTCGCCACGGACTCGGTGCCGACCACCCACAGGAACCAGCTGCCATTGACGTCAGCCATCACTGATTTATCGCCGTGTCCGAGGACGACGGCGGATGGAAGGGCGTAGGTCAACAACAGCCACAGCACGGCGCTGAAAAGGGCCAGAGCCGCGAAGCCGGTAAAGCGGCCGGACATGCTCAGATAAGCGCCTATAACATTGGCGGCGGCGACCGTGGTGAAGAATCCGAACGTCTTGGCCGGATTCCCGGCGTCGGACATCACATTCGAACGGTGGACGGCAAGCCTCCATACCGTCGCCACAGCGAGCAGTACTCCACCGGTCACGGCAAATACCAGCAGGGTCAGCGAGATGACAACCTGGTCGAGGAGGTCAAAGCCAAGTGCGGTGATAGCGCTCGCCATCACGAAGGCAAAGGCGGACGGAGGCAACTCGGCAACCGCGCCGTCGACCCGGCGAATCAGGGTCGGCGCCGTGGAACCGTTGCCTGGCAAAGCGCTTAGGAAGCGTCGGGGTATTCGCCGCGCTTAACCATGGGTTTCGGCAGGCGGAGCCGGCGGAGCTGAGCGGAGCGTGTGACGGCATACCATGCCGTTCCGGGCTGGACCACGCCAAACTTGCGGGTCAACAGCCCCTTCATCCGGCGGTGCAGCAGGAACCCATCCACGAAGACGATGGCAAACATGGCCCAGAAGGCAATCAGGATCCAGAATGTCAGGCCGGGAATCGGGATGAACGTAATCAACACGAACACGAAGGCAGCAATGATCAGGTACTCACCGGCGTTGTAGCGCGCATCAACGTAATCGCGCACGAACCGGCGCTGCGGTCCTTTGTCGCGCAGCGGGAGATACTTTTCTTCACCGGTATCCAGGGCCTGGCGCATCCTGGCCCGTTCGCGCTGTTGGGCCTCGCGGTTCCTGGCCTTCGCTTCCTTGCGGTCATTGGGCACCAGGGGCCGCTTGCGCGCAGCCTCTTGGGACTTGCGCTTGGGCGTGGGAGCACCTTTGCCCAGGTTACGGGTTTCCGGGTTCTCGTTCGAGGAGCTCTCGTCCTCCGCCGTCGCTTGGGCGGGCTGCGGCTCTTTATTTCGTCCAAACACCTTTCTACAGTACCTTGTTCCATCACCATGACGGCACGCTCCTGCGCCGGTATGGTGTCGACTATGACTGATCAAATACAGAACTCCGCCAGCAAAGAGGCCGGCGCCAAGGACAATGTCGACGTCGAAGCCATCCGCCGGCAGATTGATGCCGACTTCGAGCAAACCGTCAGACAGCTGAAGGACCTCGTATCCATTCCCGGAATCGCCTGGGAGGCGTTCGATCCGGAACAGCTCCAGCTCAGCGCGGAAGCAGTCGCGCGGCTCATCCGGGAGTCCGGAGTGGAAGACGTGCAGATCCTGCGCGTGGATAACGACGGCGTTCCCGGCGGCCCCGCGGTTGTCGCCCGCCGCCCGGCACGAGCGGGCATGCCGACCGTGCTGCTGTATGCACACCACGACGTTCAACCTCCGGGCGATGCTGACCTGTGGGGGAGCGAACCATTCACGGCAACTGAACGAGGGGACCGGCTCTTCGGGCGTGGAGCTGCCGACGATAAGGCCGGCATCATGGCCCATATCTCGGCACTCAGAAGCCTGGACGGGCTCTTGGGTCCGGATCTCGGCGTCGGTATTACCCTGTTTATTGAGGGCGAGGAAGAGGCCGGTTCGCCAACGTTCCGGAAGTTCCTGCAAACCCACCAGGAACTGCTGCGGGCGGATGTGATCGTAGTGGCCGATTCAAGCAACTGGAAGGTCGGCGTTCCCGCGCTCACCACCAGTCTGCGTGGTCTCGTTGACGGAACCATTGAAGTCCAGGTGCTCGAGCACGCCGTCCATTCGGGCATGTTCGGAGGACCAGTTCTCGACGCGCCGACACTGCTGTCCCGGCTGATCGCCACCCTCCACGATGAGTCCGGGGCGGTGGCCATCGAGGGCCTTGTACGCAATGACGATGCATCGGTGGATTATCCCGAAGCTGACTACCGGGCCGATGCGTCAGTCCTCGACGGCGTCACTCTTGCCGGAAAGGGTTCGCTTGCATCCCGGTTATGGAGCCAGCCTGCACTGTCGATAATTGGTATGGATGTGCCAAGCGTGGCGAAATCCTCCAATACTCTGCTGCCCTCGGCGCGGGCAAAGTTCAGTCTGCGCCTGGCACCCGGCCAGGACCCGACCGAAGCTATGCATGCGGTTGAAACGCATGTGCAGAAGCACGCCCCATTCGGTGCCAGCGTAACCTTCACACCGGGCGAGACGGGCAGTCCCTTCGCAACAGACACGTCGGCGGCCGCCGGGCAGCGGGCCCTCTGGGCACTGCAGCAGGCGTGGGGCGTGGACGCGGTGGAAACCGGCGTCGGAGGCTCTATTCCGTTCATAGCCGACCTCACCGAGATTTATCCCGAGGCGCAGATCCTGATTACCGGGGTGGAAGACCCGGATTCGCGGGCCCACAGCGCCAATGAGTCGCTCCATCTTGGCGAGTTCAAAAAGGCCGTTCTGGCCGAGGCCCTGATGCTGGCAAAAATCAACAGCGAAGGACTCTGATGGTTTGGAATCAACGGGGCCCTTATCCGGTTACGCCCATAGCCCTGCCGGTCGTAGACTGGAAGTGTGCCTGCACGTGGAATACGGCAGCGTAAGCGAGCTGCCCTTTCCGCCACAACCTGCAAGGAGTTAAGAAAGCCATGACTGCCACATCAAGCGAAATCCAGAGCGACGCCGGCGCTGCCGTTGAGGACATGCCCCAGCACGAAGTCGAACTCTCCACTGTCGCAGCTGAAAAAGTGCGCAGCCTCCTCGAACAAGAGGGCCGCACCGACCTTCGCCTCCGCGTGGCGGTACAGCCCGGGGGCTGCTCCGGACTGATCTACCAGCTCTACTTCGACGAGCGCATCCTGGACGGCGATGCGCTTCGCGACTTCTCTGGAGTCCAAGTCGTTGTCGACAAAATGAGTGTGCCCTATCTCACATGGGCAAAAATCGACTTCGAAGACACCATTTCGAAGCAGGGTTTCACCATTGACAACCCCAACGCCGGCGGCTCCTGCGCCTGTGGAGACTCCTTCCACTAAAGGACGCCTGTAGGCGAAACCCTCTTGTTCGCCGGCTCCGACGCACGGGTACAACCTGTCAGCGGAAATCCGGCAGCGACGGTAAGCTCTACAGTGAGTAGTAAAACTGAATGTGCACTCCTGCGCGCAGTTGCGCAGGTGTGGTTGTAGCACGTAACAAGAGGAAGGGCCGTCTGTGAGTTCGCAGAACCAAACCGGCAGCCGGCGCGCTAAGTCTGCCAAGATCACGGGCTTGGCGCTGGTTGGCGCGTTGGCATTGACGGGTTGTTCGGAAGCAGCCCAATATGGCTGGTTGCCCAGCACACCGGGCACCACCAACCACACGGATGAGATCATCTCGTTGTGGGTGAATTCATGGATTGCCGCACTGGCGATCGGCGTTATCACCTGGGCGTTGATCATCTGGTGTCTCGTTGCCTACCGCCGCCGGAAGAACGAGACCGGCTTCCCCCGTCAGATCAGCTACAACCTTCCCCTCGAAGTTCTGTATCTGACGATCCCGCTGTTCATGGTGATGGTGCTGTTCTACTTCACTGACAAGGAACAGCGGGTTCTCGACGCGCGTGCCGAGAACCCGGACGTGATCGTCGATGTCCGCGGCAAGCAGTGGTCCTGGGACTTCAACTACGTCAAGGCAGACAAATACGACGCCGGCATCCAGGCACACCTCGACGGTGAAGAGGGTATTCCGGACACGCTGCCGACGCTGTACCTACCGGTCAATCAGACGGTCGAACTGCAGCTGAATTCCCGCGACGTTATCCACTCCTTTTGGGTCCCGGCGTTCCTGCAGAAGAGGGACATGATCCCGGGCAAGACGAACTACATCACGTTGACGCCGACCCGTGAGGGGACGTTCGACGGAAAATGCGCTGAGCTCTGTGGTGAATACCACTCGGAGATGCTCTTCCGGGTCAAGGTCGTCGACCAGGCCGAATTCGAGGATCATCTCGCCACCCTCCAGGACGGTCAGCTGCGCGAAAAGTATGACCGCGATTCCTACCCGCAACAGAACGACTAAGGGGAACCGGTGTCTACGTACGAATATTCCTCAAGCGACTCCGGAGCAACGGTCGCTCCACGTGTGGTCCCCAGATCCAAGGGTCGCATCGTCGTCAACTGGCTGACGACGACGGACCACAAGACAATCGGGTATCTCTATCTGATTACGTCTTTCCTCTTCTTCTGCCTCGGCGGCGTGATGGCACTGGTCATCCGGGCCGAGCTGTTCGAACCCGGCATGCAGTTGCTGCAGACGAAGGAACAGTACAATCAGCTGTTCACGATGCACGGCACGGTGATGTTGCTGCTGTTCGCCACCCCGCTGTTCGCCGGGTTCACCAATGTCATCATGCCGCTGCAGATTGGGGCGCCTGACGTGGCGTTCCCACGCCTGAATGCGTTGGCTTACTGGTTCTTCCTCTTCGGCAGCATTATCGTTATTTCCGGCTTCCTGACCCCGCAAGGTGCCGCCTCCTTCGGGTGGTTCGCCTACGCACCCCTGTCGAATACAACGTTTTCGCCCGGGCTGGGAGGGGACCTGTGGGTCTTCGGACTCGCTCTGACTGGTTTCGGAACCATTCTCGGTGCCGTCAACTTCATCACCACCATCATCTGCATGCGGGCACCCGGTATGACCATGTGGCGGATGCCGATCTTCACTTGGAACGCGCTTGTGACGTCCATCCTGGTCCTGATGGCGTTCCCGCCGCTGGCGGCGGCACTGTTCGGGCTGGGAGCAGACCGGAGGTTCGGCGCCCACATCTTTGATCCCGAAAACGGGGGCGCCATCCTGTGGCAGCACCTCTTCTGGTTCTTCGGCCACCCCGAGGTGTACATTATTGCCCTGCCGTTCTTCGGTATCGTCTCTGAAATCTTCCCGGTGTTCAGCCGCAAACCTGTTTTCGGCTACAAAGGCCTGGTATACGCGACGATCGCCATTGCCGCACTGTCTGTGACAGTCTGGGCGCACCACATGTACGTCACCGGCTCGGTACTGCTGCCGTTCTTCGCCTTCATGACCATGCTCATCGCAGTGCCCACGGGTGTGAAGTTTTTCAACTGGATCGGCACCATGTGGCGTGGTTCGCTCACCTTTGAGACGCCCATGCTGTGGAGCCTGGGCTTCCTCGTGACCTTCCTCTTCGGCGGACTCACCGGAATCATCCTGGCCTCCCCGCCGCTGGACTTCCACGTCTCAGACACCTACTTCGTTGTGGCCCACTTCCACTACGTGGTCTTCGGTACGGTGGTCTTCGCGATGTTCGCCGGGTTCTATTTCTGGTGGCCCAAGTGGACCGGTAAGATGCTCAACGAACGGCTCGGAAAGATCCACTTCTGGTTGCTCTTCCTCGGTTTCCACGGAACATTCCTCATCCAGCACTGGCTGGGCGTGCTCGGAATGCCGCGCCGCTACGCCGACTATCTGCCCGAGGACAACTTCACCTGGATGAACCAGTTCTCCACTGTTTCCTCGTTCGTCCTGGGCGCGTCGCTCATCCCGTTCTTTTGGAACGTGTACATCACCTGGCGCAGCAAGACCAAGGTGGCAGTGGACGATCCGTGGGGATTCGGCGCATCGCTCGAATGGGCGACCTCCTGCCCTCCGCCCCGGCACAACTTCACATCACTGCCGCGGATCCGGTCGGAGCGCCCTGCACTCGATCTGCACCATCCGGAACTGTCAACGTTTGATACATCCGGGTCACCGGTGGCCGCCGCGCTTGGCGCTGCCGACAGGGGGGACGCAAGCAAATGAAAGTAGAAACCTACCTCTTCAGCCTGGGCATTTTCTTCTTCCTCCCGGCCGCCATCGTGTATGGCTTCATGACCGGTTGGGGGGAATGGGTAGGCATCATCGGCCTGCTACTCGTCACCGGCCTGTCCGGCATGATCGGGTTCTACCTCGGCTTCACCGGCCGCCGCGTCGGAGCGCGACCTGAAGATCGCCTCGATGGTGAGATACATGAAGGATCCGGCGAGCAGGGCCACTTCAGCCCTTGGAGCTGGTGGCCACTGTTCCTGGGAGCAGCCTGCGCCGTCGGTTTCCTCGGACTGGCCATAGATTTCTGGATCGTTTACATTGCAGCCGGCATGGCCGTCATCGCACTGGTCGGTTGGGTCTACGAGTACAGCCGCGGAGAACACGCGCACTGATCCATTAGCGCCCGCTGATCAGCCGGCGTCACAAAACGCATTGTGGGGAGTTGTCCGTATTGGGCAGCTCCCCACTCAGGTTTGTGACGCCGGATCCTTCAGCTTCCCGTGCTGGGAACTCAACAAGTGCACGAGATCCTCCAGAGTCGCCTCGCTGACGCCAGGCTCCGCCTTGGCGTTGTCGATGGCCAGTTCAACCACGGAGCCACGCTCGAAGTCCTGCGCCATCACAGCAAGCAGGGAATGCGCATCGACAGCGGGGTGGCCTGGCTTGGCTATGGTGACCGGCTGGCCACTGTCAATTACTGCCCGGACGAATACAGCGGCAGCACGGGCATGCAGACCAATCTCTGCCGTTACCGTCGTTGTCCGTACGGGCATAGCGGTTCCCATCGTTCGATCAAAAAAGTCTCATTACGAAAATAGCAGGTGCAGGCCGCGCACGGAGTATCTTCTCCGATCGGTAGAATAGAGGCCTAGGAAAAAATCAACTTGGGGGAGTGGAACAGGTGACATCGCTGACAGCCTCCTCCATCGAAGGCGAGATCTCCCGCCGGTCGAATATCGCCATTTATGCCCAGCTCAGGGACATCCTGCGCACATTTATTGAGAATGACTGCGAACCGGGTCAGTCAATACCATCCGAGCGTGAGCTCAGTGAACGTTTCGGACTTGCGCGGATGACCGTCCGGCAGGCCATCGACGCCCTCGTGGGGGAACAGGTCGTGGAACGCATCGTTGGCCTGGGCACCTTCGTAGCGCACCGGAAGATGGACCTGCAGGTCAAGCTGACCTCATACAGCGAGGAAATGCAGCGCCGCGGCATGGTACCGGCCGCACACGTCCTCAGTTTCGAACAGGTCAGCGCCAGCGCCTTCCTTGCCCGTGAGCTTCAGATGGAGGAGGGACAGCCTGTAGTGCGGTTCCGCCGCCAACTGCTGGCGGATGGTGAACCGATGAGCGTGGACGAGAATTTCATTCCCGCCCGGCGGGTACCCGGTATCCTCGATGATCCGCCGCCCACCTCGTTGTATAACGTGCTTAGCGAACGGTACGGTCTTGTGATGGAGTGGGGCGAGGACATGATCGAAGCCACCGCCGCCTCTCCGTCCATCGCCCGGCTTCTCAATGTCGAAATGGGCGCTCCGCTGCTGAAGATTTCCCGCCATGCATTCGTCTCCAGGGCGATGGTTGACTATTCCGTTTCGTATTACCGGGCCGACCGTTACAAGCTCTGGGTGCCGCTTCAGCGGCCTGGCGTGCGCACCCCGCGGGCGTACTCCCTCAATCGGCATACGGGCTGAACGGGAAGCGGCGAACCGAAAGTTAAATAGATATGGGGTCGATCCGCTGGATCGACCCCATATCTACAGTCCATTAGTGGCCTGAAACCTCGGCCTTCTTCTCCCTCTCGCCTTCAACCTCACCGTGCCCATGGGCGTGCGCCGCACGGATTTCTGCCGGACTTGCCGGTGCCACTCGGTCTTCGAAGAAGATCCGGGACAGCAGGCCACGGGCCTTCTCCGTCTTGGTGATCTTGCCTTCAGCATTGGGCTGCGCAGGCAGGACATCATGCGATTCGAAGTTCACCAGCTTGTACTGCTTGTACTTATCCAGCGGCTCGTGAACCTCGATGAACTCACCATGCGGAAGGCGGACGATACGCCCGGTCTCCCTGCCATGGAGCGCGATCTCGCGGTCCTTGCGCTGCAGAGCCAAGGCAATCCTCTTCGACACGACGAATCCGATGATAGGTCCAAGGATGAACAGTGCCCGGAGCCAGTAGATGACGTCATTGAGCGATATCGAGAAGTGAGTCGCGATCAAGTCGGAACTGGCCGCGGCCCACAGTACGCAGTAGTAGATAACACCGGCGACACCGATCGCGGTCCGTGTCGGAGCGTTGCGTGGCCGGTCCAGCAGGTGGTGCTCGCGCTTGTCCTTGGTAACCCAGGCTTCCAGCCATGGCCAGAGGAACAGCAGCGCAAACAGGATGCCAGCCGGCACCAGCGCCGGAAGGAGCACATTCAGACTGAGCGTGTACCCGAAGATGACGAACTCCCAAACGCCTGGCATGAGCCGCAGCGCGCCGTCGACGAAGCCGATATACCAGTCCGGCTGGGTACCAGCCGAGATGGGGGAGGGATCGTAGGGCCCGTAATTCCAGATCGGGTTGATCGTGAACATCCCTGCCATCAGGGCCACGACACCAAACACGATGAAGAAGAATCCACCGGCCTTGGCAGCATAAACAGGGCCGACGGGGAACCCAACGACATTGTTGTTGGTGCGGCCAGGCCCAGCGAACTGTGTGTGCTTGTGCACCACAACCATGAAGAGGTGGATGGCAATCATGAGCAGGATGAACGCTGGTATCAGCAGGATATGGAGAACATACAACCGTGGAATGATAACCGTTCCCGGAAATTCACCGCCAAAGAGGAAGAAGGAGATGTATGTTCCGACAATCGGTATCGACTTGATGACGCCATCGATAATCCGCAGTCCGTTGCCCGAGAGCAGATCATCCGGCAGCGAGTAGCCGGTAAAGCCTTCGGCCAGGCCGAGAATCAACAGGGTGGCACCAACCACCCAGTTCAATTCGCGGGGTTTCCGGAACGCGCCGGTGAAGAAGACGCGGAGCATGTGCACCGACATTGCCGCCACGAACAGCAGAGCTGACCAGTGGTGCACCTGGCGCATGAACAACCCGCCCCGGATATCGAAGGAGATATCCAACGACGATGCATAGGCCATCGACATCTCCACGCCCTTGAGCGGCACATAACTGCCGTCATAATGGGTCTCCGCCATGGACGGATCGAAGAAGAACGTGAGGAAGGTGCCGGAGAGTAGCAGGATCACAAAGGAGTACAGCGCAACCTCGCCGAACATGAATGTCCAGTGATCAGGGAAAACCTTGCGACCGAATTCGCGGACCATTCCGGATCCGCCGACACGCTGGTCCACGTAGTTGGTGATACGCCCAACGTTGGTCTTGGGCTCATATGGTGCTGTCGAAGTGCTCATCCGCGCTCCCAGAAGCTAGGTCCAACGGGTTCCGTGAAATCACTTTGGGCCACCAGGTAGCCCTCGGCGTCAACGGTGATCGGCAACTGCGGCAAGGGCCGGACGGCCGGGCCGAAGATGACCTTGCACTCCTGGGTCAAGTCGAACGTCGACTGGTGACAGGGGCACAACAGGTGGTGGGTCTGCTGTTCATACAGCGCGACCGGGCACCCGACATGGGTACAAATCTTGGAGTAGGCAACGATACCTTCATAACCCCAGTCTTCGCGCCCTTCGGACGGGGAGAGATCTTCAGGATTGAGGCGCATCAGCAAGACGACGGCCTTCGCCTTCTCTTCCAGCTTGTGCTCGGCCTCGTTAAGCCCTTCGGGAATAACGTGCACAGCTGATCCAATGGTGACGTCACTGGCCCTGATCGGGGTCCCCGTCGGATCAAGCGTCAGACGCACACCTTCGTCCCACATGGTGTGCCGCAGCACGTCACCGGGCAGGGGGCCGAGGTCGCGGAAGATGGCAATTGCAGGGAACGGGGCCAGAATCATGGCAACGAGCATAGTGTTGCGGATGAGCGGGCGGCGCTTGATGCCGGTCTCCTCGATGATGTCACCGAGGATCTGTTCGGCCTCTGCGCGTTCCGATTCCTTGGTGACCGGCTTGCGGGACTCGACCACTTCGTGGTCAGGCATCAGGGTTTTGGCCCAATGCACGATCCCGATGCCGATTCCGAACATGGCGAATGCCGTACCGAGGCCCAGCAGCAGGTTCTGCAAACGCAGGTCTGAGCTTCCTGGTTCATCGATCTCGATGGCGAAGTAGCCAACAAAGAAGAGGATCGTGCCGACGATCGAAATGAGGAACAGAATTGCAACTTGCTTCTCGGCACGTTTTGCCGCACGCGGGTCCTTGTCCGCGAGCCGCGGGCGATGCGGGGGGAGGCCCGGATCGTGGAAGCGTTCGACCTCCGCGTGGCCGTCAGTGCCGACGCGGTCCGGTGTATTGGGACTGCCGTCATTTCGCCTGGCCATGGTCCCCCTCATTCTCCTGTGAAATCTTCATTGCTGAATGTGCTGAACTTTCCTGTTCCTCACCGGGGTGAGCGGTTGACATATGGATTCCTACGACGAACGGGACGTGAGCCAAATGGTGAAGGCAATAATGACACCCAGACCGGCGATCCACAGGAACAGTCCCTCCGATACCGGACCCAGGGAGCCAAGAGCAGCACCGCCGGGGGACTTGTTATCGTCAATGTAGTTCAAGAAGGCGAGAATATCCTGCTTGCCCTCGGGCGGGAGGGTCGCATCATTGAAGACCGGCATGTTCTGCGGACCCGTGACCATGGCCTCGTAAGCATGCGCATCGCTCACTCCGGATAGGGCCGGCGCGAACTTCCCCTGGGTCAGGGCGCCCCCGGCGGCGGCAGCGTTGTGGCACATGGCGCAGTTCACGCGGAACAACTCGCCGCCGTGGGCGACGTCAGCATCCGACGTATCAAGGGCTTCTTCGCTGGGGATGGCCGGTCCGGGGCCGAGAGACGCGACATAGGCCGCCATCTGCCTGGTCTCTTCTTCATTGAATTGCGCCGGCTTCTCCATCGCCTGCGGGCCCTGCATCTGCAGCGGCATGCGTCCGGTTCCAACCTGGAAGTGAACGGCAGCAGCCCCGACGCCGACCAGTGACGGACCTGTTTCGGTTCCACCGGCTTCCATACCGTGGCAGGTGGCGCAGTTGGCGATAAAGAGTTTCTCGCCCTCGGCGATGTCCTCGGCGGAGAACGTAGAGGTTTGGGCCTTGGCCTCGTTGGCGCCACTGGCAACCGCATACAGACCGCCCGTGAGCAGGAGGCCCATCAACAACAGTGCTACTGCCGTTAGCGGGTGACGTCGCCGTTGCGATAATGCCTTCACGTGGTGGTTCCTTCGGTCCGTTGTTGCTGTGGCGCGTGTGACGCTATTTCAAATTCTGCCTCTTGTAGAAAAAGAGTCAAGTAAGGGCTACTTCAGGAAGTAGATGATGATGAACAGTCCCACCCAGACGACATCGACAAAGTGCCAGTAGTAAGAGGTGACGATGGCGGAGGTGGCTTCGAAGTGTCCGAAACGTTTGGCCGCGAAGGCCCGTCCGATAATCAGAAGGAATGCCACCAACCCACCGATGACGTGAAGCCCGTGGAAGCCCGTGGTGATATAGAAGGCCGACCCATAGGAGTTGGACGAGAGCGACACGCCTTCGGAAACCAGCGTCGCGTACTCGTATGCCTGGACCGACACGAAGATCGCCCCAAGGAGGAAGGTGAGGAGGAACCATTCGACCATGCCCCATTTGGCGATCTGGAACATGCCGCCCATACGACGGGGCTGGAGCCGCTCAGCGGCGAACACGCCGAACTGGCAGGTGAAGGAACTGGACACCAGGATGATGGTGTTCGCCAGCGCAAACGGAACGTTGAGCAATTCTGATTCCGTCGCCCACATCTCCCCCGCAGTGGAGCGGAGAGTGAAGTACATGGCGAACAACCCGGCGAAAAACATCAGTTCGCTGGAGAGCCAGACGACGGTTCCGACGGAAACCATATTCGGGCGGTTCAGAGTGGGATTCGCCGGAGAACTGGGGGCATGGGTAGCAGTTGTCACATAGACATTATGTCTATAAAACCGGCTCCTGCCCAACCCGACACCGGATTCAGTTCAATCTTTTTCTACAAAGTCACGAAATTCCGCGGGGGACCGCCATATTGGGCGCGTAAGCGGATTGATGACTAGCATCTAGGTGTGAGTATCCCACCAGCTGCAGAAAAGGCGGCCCCGACGTGGCCGCAGCTATTGACGACCCTCATAGGGCGTCATGACCTGAGCACAGATCACAGCCGATGGGCGATGAACTCCATTATGGAAGGCACGGCCTCGGAGGCCCAGATAGCCGCTTTTCTCACCGCCCTCCGCGCCAAAGGCGAGACGGTTGAAGAATTGACCGGGCTGGTCGAAGCGATGCTGGATAACGCCCGCCCGATATCGATTCCGGGTCCGGCACTGGACATTGTGGGGACCGGGGGAGACCGGCTCAACACAGTCAATATTTCCACCATGTCCGCTCTGGTCTGTGCCGGGGCCGGAGCAAAGGTCGTCAAACACGGAAACCGCGCGGCGTCGTCGTCCTCCGGTTCCGCCGACGTACTCGAGGCCCTCGGGGTGCGGCTCGATCTGCCTGTTGAGGGTGTCGTCGAAGCGGCCGAAAAGGCCGGAATTACGTTCTGCTTCGCCCAGCTGTTTCACCCGTCCATGCGTTTTGCGGCCGCCGTGCGGCGTCAGATGGGCGTTGCGACGGCGTTCAATTTCCTCGGTCCATTGATAAATCCCGCGGACGTAGCAGCCTCGGCCGTCGGAGTCGCCGACCCGGCCATGGCACCCTTGATGGCCGGCGTCTTTGCCGCGCGGGGAAACCGGGCATTGGTCTTCCGCGGTGATGACGGACTGGACGAAATGACGACGACGGGTCGTTCCAGGGTCTGGGAAGTGCGTGGCGGCACCATCAAGGAACAGGTCTTCGACCCGGCCGCCGTAGGCATCAACCGCGCAACTGTGGAGGATCTCCGCGGCGCCGATGCCACCTACAATGCCGAGGTGGTGCGCCGGGTGCTGGCGGGCGAAACCGGCCCTGTACACGACGCCGTCGTACTTAATGCCGCAGCCGGCCTGGTGGCGTTCGATGAAGCGGCCGAGGGCCCGCTTGAGGACCGGATGTCCGTGGCGGCGGAAAGGGCACGCGAATCCATCGGCAGCGGCGCCGCAGCGGATGTCCTGCGGCGCTGGATCGAAGTGACACGCTAGCCGCGCCTCAACCTTCCAGGCCGAGGGAGAACGCCGCATCCAGATCGTGCTGCGAGTAGGCCCGGAAAGAAATGTGGGTGGTCGTGCTGACGACGCCGGCAACCTTCGAGAGGCGGTCGGCAATGACATCAGCCAGATCCTCGTGCTGCCGCACCCGAGCGACGGCGATCAGGTCCCAGTCCCCGGTCACGGAATAAACTTCGCTGATTCCGTCGAGACCCGAGATCTCCTCCGCTGATTCGGGGATCCTCGATGCGTCGGTCTTAATCAGGACAAAAGCTGTAACCATGATGGTCCTTTCCAAAGGTACGGAAGTTGTGGGCCTTGCGTCTGGCGATCGCGGCCGGAGGTCTGAACTGAGACTAGTTCATTGGCGTCACTGGTTCATTCCAGCCCTTGCGGTGCGCCTTAAGGCAAGAGTGCCGACGAGCCGGTGGCCGAGGATCGTCAGGCCAAGGAAGCAGAGGGTTACCAGTTGGAAAGCAAAGGCCAGGCCGCCACCTGCAAGTCCACGCAGGGCCAGTCCGCCCACGACGGTGACGAGCCAGATGGCGACGCCGGCGGGCCAGAGTCCAAATGGCCGGCGCCACGCCCGTGCCACAGACCATCCAATGGCAGCGGCCAGAAGGAATGGTCCTGCGGTGCCAAGTACGCCCAAGATGGCCACTGCGTGCTCATGGGTGTTCCGGCCAAGGATGGCGAACAAGAGAATGACCGCTGCATCGAGAGCGGCTGCGAGTACAACTGGCATGTCAGCCAGCCTAATACGGCGGGACGGGGATACGCTGAGGGAGCTCAGGGTTGTATCCGCATAAACAAAGCTGTAAGTTTGTGGATATATTTACAAGTCACAACGATTGTGGTTCCGATGTATGTCATGACTATCGACCAACGAAAATCCCGCACAAGCGACGATCTCGTGGACCCTCTGCTTGCTGAGCTCAATCAGGGTTCCGGGTTCACTCCCGTCCGTGCCTTTGAACGCACGGCCGGCGATGAGGTGCAGGGCATTCTGGACGACCCTGCCGCCGTCGTACGTATTGCCCTGAAACTGGCCCAAACGGAGAAGTGGAGCGTCGGTATTGGGATTGGATCGGTCAAGGAACCGTTACCTGAGAGCACCAGGGCCGGATCGGGAGCCGCCTTTGAACAGGCACGCGAAGCCGTCGAGGACGCCAAACACGCCGCCGGCCATATTTGCGTCCGCGGTCAGCATCCCGCTTGTGAAGATGTAGATGCGATCCTGCAGCTGCTCGGAGCCCTGTCCCTGAAACGGACCGAGGCGGCCGTGGAAGCCGGAACCATGCTCGCGGCAGGGGCAACCCAGCAGGAAATCGCCGCCAGCCTCGGTATCAGCCAGCAAGCGGTTTCGGCCAGATTGCGGGCCGGTCTGTGGCAGGAGGACCAGCGGGTCCGGGAGACAGCAATCCGCCGCCTGAAGGAGGCCGACCAGTGAGCATTGTCAGCATCGTTCTACTCGCCCTCACTGCGGTGGCGGCGGCCCCGCTCTATTTCCGGAAGTACGACGGCGAAGGTTCCGGAAGGATGCGGTGGATTTCCATTGTGTTGCTTGCGCTGCTCGGACTCGCCGCCCTGACCGGAGTTTTTGGCGACATCAAGCTCGGTGCTGTTGGGTACTCCCTGACAGTTCTAGCAGCGGCCGTCGGCGGCGGACCGGTTACAGTCGCCATCCTGCAGTCTTCGTTCAACCGGGAGCATCCGGAGAACAATACCGACGTCACCGAGTCGCCCGTATTGCGCGGCGGAGCCTGGATTGGATTTTTGGAACGTATGGCCATCAGCGGGACCTTGCTCGCCGGCTGGCCGGAGGGCATGGCCGTGGTTCTGGCCGTGAAGGGGCTCGGCCGGTATTCCGAACTGGGATCGGAGTCCGGCGCTGCCGAGCGTTTCATCCTCGGCACTTTTGCCAGCGTGCTCTGGGCAGCCGCAACGACCGGCGTGGGATGGATGAACGTCCAGTAGCCGCGGGCAGCAGCTTAGAAGTATGACCGGGCGATACCTACGACGCGGTCTTCATTATCGATCAGCAGGGGAGCGGACCACCGCTGATGCAGCGTGCAGGGATGCGAGATGGCGAGAGTAACCAGATCACCGGGCTGCGCCGGATCGTCCGCCGGCACTTCTATGAACGCATGCTGGTCGTTGAGTTGGAAAACCTTCCAGTCCGAAACATCGCGGAACTGGGAACCGCCGGACGGGACTAAACGGCGGGGGAGCGGCAGCCCGGAATCGGTGTTCACA
>NZ_KI914645.1:2507-5032 GCF_000520495.1 Arthrobacter sp. H14 | reverse complement strand
CCCGGAATCGGTGTTCACATCCCGCCGGCCCGCCCCGGCGATGACCAGACCGGGTTCAGGCCGCGACAGGATCTGCGCCCAGACCTCAATGCTGGGCAGCAGTTTGTCAGCGTCGGGATGCTCAATGGCGGAAGCAGCTGGACTGTCGGCCGCAGCTTCTGGCTGCCGCCTCAAATCCCCGTCGAGGGGGGAACGGTGGGCGTAGAAGTCGGAATCATGCGTGAGGTAGGCACCGGAGCGGATGATGGTGACGACGTCGAGATCCGGAAAGTTTGCGGGAGCCAGTACGTCCGCAACACAGTCAAAGTAGAGGCTGCCACCGGCGCTGGCGATGACCGGAAGACCCTGGGCGCAATACGGCACCATCAACCGCAGTGCCTCAGCAACCATGCCCAGATAGTTGCGCACGGCGTCGATATCCTCTTCGGAACGGCCATGGGCAACGGATCCTTCATACCCGCCCACTCCGCGCAGGCGCAGATTCTTCGACTCCCCAACAGCCCGGGCGATCGTAGCGACGTCGGCCAGATCGCGCACACCCGCCCTGCCGCCCGCATGACCAATTTCAATGACGACGTCGAGGCCATCGGCTGCATTTTCGTCCAGAATCTGCACACCGCGCAGTGAATCGACGTAGCAAACAAAACGATGGCCTTGGGCCTGCTGCCATCTGGATATCCGCAGGGCGAAGCCCGGTTCCACGAGTTCGTTCGCCAAAAAGATGCTTTCCGCTCCGGCGGCCATGAAGACCTGTGCCTGGAAGGGATTGGCCACCGTCACGCCCCACGTACCGGCGGCCTCGGCGATCATCGCCAGCCTGGGGGACATGGACGTTTTCAGGTGCGGCGCGATCTGCAGGTCATGGTCATGTACGTAACGGGCCATCAGCGTGGCGTTGTGCTCCACAGCCGACTGCCTCAGGGTCATGGCCGGCCAGCTAAAACCGCCGGTCAGCAGATGTCGCCGCTGGCCGCTTAGCTCCGCAAGCGTTAAATCAGCAGCATCAGCCGGCAACCCCTTGAAAAGGAAGCCGATCCGCTCGTCGTCGAAAGTTGTGATCATGGGCTTTACTCCAACGGTTGTGCAATTGCAGCAAGACTACTACTGGAACCACGTGTCGGGCGGACCAAGAAAGAGCAGGAAGCTAAAGACAGCGACGGCACCGGCAAGGGCGACGACGACGGCGAGGAGCGGGTGCCGCAGCACCCAAGCCTGCAGCGTCTCCAGGAATCCGCGCGGCTTCTCGCCACCGGCGCCCAACCGCCACGCGCCGTCGAGCAATCCCTTTCGGTCGAATGACTTTTCCACCGGGATAGTCGCATACGGAATGACCGCGGAAACGAGCGCCAGCATGCCGGCACCGGCCGACCATTTCTGATTAATCCAAGTGAAGCAGGTGCTCATTACATAGCAAATGAACACGAATCCATGCAGTCCACCGCCGATGCTAACGCCCAACTCAGTGGTTCCGGTGACATACTTTAGGAATAAACCAATCAGCAGCAGTGTCCACGTCACCGCCTCTGCTATGGCAACGGTACGGAACAGTTTGCGGGGGGTCATGAACGTCCTCACATGGGGGAATAGGAGCCTTACCAAACTACCGTCTGCGGCGGCGTGTCGGGGAACCGCGGTATGCTTTTTGGTTTGAGAGACGCACAATCGATTGCCAGAGGGGGACAAATAATGCGGCGACCTCCAGCATTCGTCCACTTTGACTCGTCCGTTGCCAAGAGCCGGGGGAGGCATTCAAAACGCAAGGGCACGACGCCGTTTCCCATCCTGGGTGTATCGGCAGCGGCACTGCGTCACACCCGTGCGGGACTCGTCGGCCTGACTCTCGCCGTCCTTTTCGGCCAAGGTCTGACCCTGCTTGTGGCGATCCCGTTAATCTCAACAATTTTCGAACTGGTCCTGGAAGTATCCGGGCTTTCCAGAATTACTGATCGCAACCTATTGCAGGTGCTCAGTGACCCTTGGGCCGCCACTTTGCTCCTGGCCCTGATCCTGATCGCGTTCATCGCCATAACAGTTCAGCTGGCGGCCATCGTCGTCGTTGCCAACCGGCTACAGTCTGCGCGCGTTTTGAGCTTCCCGGGCGCCATGAAGGATCTGGCGGGAGCGCTGCGGGCGATGCTTAACGTTCAATCGCCGCTGCTCATGGTCTACGTATTTGCCATCATGCCTCTCGGCGGGTTCGGCCTGCTGTCCGCCATCACCCGGGATATCGGCATCCCTGCCTTCATCAGCGGCGAGATGATGAAGGCGCCCGCCAGCTTCCTTCTCTACGGAGCCCTCATTGCGGCTGCCTTCTATATCAATCTCCGCCTGGTCTTCGTGTTTCCCATTCTTTCCATCGAACGAACCACTCCCTGGCAGGCTATAAGACGGAGCATAACGGCAACGCACCGCCGATCCTGGCGAATACTGGTCCTGGTTGGAATGATCTGGGCCGCAGCGGCGGTGGGAACAGCAGTGCTGGTCGAAACCGTCACCCTGGCGGCCGGACTGGCGGGTCAAGTGGA
>NZ_KI914645.1:0-2407 GCF_000520495.1 Arthrobacter sp. H14 | reverse complement strand
ACGGCACAAGCCGGTCCAGCCTCTCCTTCCATTGCGTATGGGATCGGTGTTGTTGGATCCGCCGTCCTATTGAATTTAGCCATGGTGGTCATCGTGCAGGCGCTGATGGTGGTCTATCGGCGTGGTCTACCGGACCCGGATACGGCTGGCGCCCAGCCTCGCAGCGGCGGGTTACAACGCGCCGGCGACGATTCCGCCAATGGCCAGACAACCAGGTTCCGGAAAACAGGTGTGTATGCTCTTGCGGCTTTCGTGAGCAGCGCCGTCGCAGTATCTTCCCTACCGGCAGTACCGTCCGCGGCTAGCGCCGAGCTCCCGACGGGCGGCACGGCGGTTATTGCACACCGGGGCTTTGTCGGCGGCGGGGTGGAAAACACGATCAGCGCTCTGGAGGCCGCGGCCGGCGTCGGGCCTGATTATGTCGAGATCGACGTACAGGAAACAAAAGACGGCCGTTTTCTACTCAGCTATGACGTCAATCTGTGGCTCGTCTCGGGCAAAAACGTCAACACTTACGAATTGACGTTGGAGGAGGCCGTCGACATGAAGGTCAGCGTTGGCGGCTTCACCGACACCATGTCGTCCATGGTTGAGTACGTAAAGCGTGCTGAAGAGCTGGGCGTGACCTTGCTCATCGAACTGAAAATCCATGGCCATGAGTCTCCCGACGTCGTCGAAGAGTTTCTTGCCACCGTTGACTCCATCGGCTCGACCGGGAAGCACATCTATCATTCGCTCAACGCCCGAGTGGTCAAAGAGCTTCAGGCACGGCGGCCGGAGTTAACCGTCGGCCGTACGGTGGCTCAGTATCGGTGATGTCACCCGAATAGCAGGCGACTTCCTTGTCGTCGAACAGACGTTTTTCACAGAAGAGCTGGCACAGTACGCGCGTAAGCAAAACAAGCAGGTATTCGTCTGGACGGTGAACGACGAAGACGCCATCCGCGAATATCTGCACATGCCCGTCGATGGAATCGTCACCGACAAGCCCGACGTGGCCGTCCGCGAACGCGCCCGGATCGAGAATGAGCGCGGCTCAGCGGCACGCCTGCGCGACAACCTCCACGACTTCACGGTGTTTTAGCCGGATTCTGTCCGGGACTCAACCGTCCCAGGTTATTTCGCCCGGCCCTCCGGCGCTACAGAACTGTAAATCCTGCCGGAAGGCCGCCGCGTCCAGTCGCTGCCAGCAGCAGTTCGCTGGCCTTGCCGGAGCGGATGGCGAGCCTGCCAAGGAGGGCAAAGCTCTGATCAGCAGCTGCCTCAGGCACTTGCGGCACGACGTCGATGGCTGCGGCAAGGTCGCAGGTGTGGACGGTGAGCTCGAAAGTGCGGGTTGGCATATAGTCCATCAGTCGCATCCCGCCGACCGGCGTCCTCACGATGGAGTCCCCACAGCTCGCATTGACCATGCTGAGTACCCGGTCGGCAATCTCCTCCACAGCAGCAGCCGGATCGGATCCGAGGGCAGCACCGGCGTCGCGGCCCCGCTCTGCTACTGCCGCCGGGTCGCCGACGGAGGCAAGTGCCAGCCGAAAGTACTCGTCAGCTGACTCGACTTCAATGCTTGCGGCTTGTTGGTTGAGGTAGGTTTCCACGGTCAGCAGCGCCCGGCTCGTATGACCGACCAGGTCGCGGACGCTCCATTCGCCGAGCCCCGGCTCCTCCCACCGTCCGGCTACCTTGGCCGCGGTGTCCACGAACCACGCCGCGGCTTCGGCGAACGCTTTATGGGTCTTCGACCAGGTCTCCGGGGAACTCAATTTAGTCCTGCGCTTTGGCCAGACCCTCAATGACTTCGACGTTGGGCAGCTTGGTGAGTTCATTCGGGTCGAGGAGCAGCTTACTGGTTCGATTTCCTCCACCCATGACGACTTCCTTCTGAGCCAAGACGGAGGCGTCCACATAGATCGGCAGATTCTCTGTGCCGATGGCGGTGACTCCGCCAATGAGCATTCCGGTCAGTTCCTTGGTCGTTTCTGCATCCGCAAATGAGGCCCGTTTGACGCTAAGCCGCTCGCGGACGGTCTTATTGACGTCCAAACGAGTAGTCCCGAGCGCAACGCAAACGGCATATTTGGGCGGATCGACCTTCTTTGAAGCTACAAGTATGGTGTTGGCGGCCTGCTCGAGGGAGACACCGTAGTGTTTACAGAAGACCGCCGTGTCGGCCAGCTCGTCGTCGCAGGCCAAAACTTCGTGGGCAATCCCGTACTTGGTAATCGCTTCCTCAACGGCGGGATGGAGCCGCGCTTCCTGCACCCTGTTTTCACTCGACATCATCCAATAGTAGGCCGCCGATTCTGTGTCTTCAATGGTTCGCGTTGACTCATTAAAGATGTCCGCGTAGCGGCATTCGAAGAATCATTTGAGAATGTCCGCGTAGCGGTGTGTCTGCCGGGGCGGT
>NZ_KI914644.1:147986-150724 GCF_000520495.1 Arthrobacter sp. H14 | reverse complement strand
TACAGCTCATCGGACACCAGCGTGCTGGACTTGGAAACCGACACCCCCAAGATCCGCTTCACCGACGTCGACGGGCAGCCTTGGGAGCTCCACTGCGAGGTGGTCGTCGGCTCTGACGGCTCCGGCGGCATCTGCAAGAAGAGCATCCCGGCCGAACACCGCAAGGACTACTTCATCCAGTACCCCTTCGCTTGGTTCGGCATACTTGCCGAAGCACCGCCCAGTGCAGCCGAGCTCATCTACGCTCACTCCGACCGTGGGTTCGCGCTGATCAGCCAGCGCACCGAGAAGATCCAGCGCATGTACTTCCAGTGCGACCCCAATGAGGACGCATCCAAGTGGACGGAAGAGATGATCTGGGAAGAACTGCAAAGCCGTATGGAAGGCGAGGACGGTTTCCGGTTGAGGAAGGGCGGATTTTCGAGCAGATGGTGCTTCCGTTCCGCAGCTACGTGTGTGAGCCGATGCGCTACGGCAACATGTTCCTCGCCGGCGATGCCTCGCACACCGTCCAGCCGACTGGCGCCAGGGCCTGAACCTGGCCCTGGCGGATGTGAAGGTCCGGACGGCTACAGCGACCGCGCGTTGCAGCGGGTCTGGAAAGCGCAGAACTTCTCCTATTGGATGACCAGCATGCTGCACCAGCACCCGGACAGCTCGCCATTCGAGAACAAGCGCCAACTTGGCGAGCTGTCCGCCGTCGTCTCATCCCGCGCCGGCTCCAGCTACCTCGCCAAGGCCTACACCGGTTGGCCACTGACGTAGCCGCCCGGATCTACCCCTTTGAAAGGAACCACATTGGATCACCTCGAGGCAGTACATCAGACACGTCATGCCGTCGTAACCACCGGCGGAACATTCATGAGGTCGCGGCAGATGGCACAAGCGGAGGCTGATCTTGGGTTACCCGAACGGTCCCTGTATTTTCGTGGTCGCTCCGCAGTCCTCGGCGACCCTCCCACATCAATCGTGGCGAACCTATTTGGTCTGTTCCCCGAGTGGCTGGTCACTGCCATGGTGGAGCAGTCCACGCCGAAGATTTCATCAACCGCGGCGATAAAAGGCTACAGCCGCGCCTGCGCCGTCTGGGGCTCGGAGAAACTCCGCGGCACCGAAGCGGCGGACGAAGCGGCTGAGTTGCTGTACCGGGTCGCAGACCAAGCTGATCTCACAGCACTTCCGCTCGCCGCCGGATGGCGTGAACAGGAGCGCCCCGACGAACCTGAAGCGCGGCTTTCCCACGCGCTGATGCTCGCCCGCGAGGTCCGCGGCGGGCTCCATTTTGCCGCCCTGCGGACCGCTGGCTTAAGCGTTGCCGAAGCCACCATCGCCAATCCTGAATCCGGCCGCCCCCGGCTGCTCAAGACCGGCTGGCGTCCCGAGGATGCGGATCGGCTCGTCGGCAGGGCCGAATCCCGTCCGGACCTCCACGAACGCTGGGTCCGGGCCGAGGAACTGACGGATGAGATGTTCGCCGAAACGATGAAGGTCCTGGACCGATCAGAGACCGCGCGCCTCGTTGCCGTACTCACAAGTGACCAAGCCTAGCCACGGCCACTCCGATGACGAACCAGACCAGTCCGATCAGCAGCGCAAGCCCGCCGCTGCGAATGTAGTTACGTCAGCGACGTGACTCCCTGTTCTCCTATAAAAGTCCGCAGCCGCTCGGCAAGGGAGCGGATGGTGTCCGCAGCGAAGTGGCCGGGCATCCACGCCGCGTGCAGCGGCAGTTCGAGGACGGAAGCCGCACCTGTGTCGGTTGGCTGCTTGATCAGCACGGCGTAGGCGCCGAAGCTGGACTGGTCAGTAGCCACCCCGACGCCATGCCCAGCCGCGGACAGCGCCAGGATGGTTTGGCCGTCGTCGCACTCGGACGTTTGGCTCAGGCTAAGTCCGGCCTGGTTCAACGCGTTGTCGAGGATGTGCCGGCTGACACTGTGGTGCGAGGGCAGTATGACATGGCACCTGCAGAGTTCCTCCAGCGAGACCTCGCTCCGGCCGGCTGCGGCCCATTCGTGATCGCTGGACGTGAACACCTTTAATGGCACGCTGCCGAGCGGCAGTGATTCAAGGTCGGATTCCGGCGGAGCGGGAGAGATGACAAAGTCGGCACCATGCAGTAACGATTCATAGATTTCAAAGTGGCTGGTCTCGCGGGTGAGAATCAGCGGGTCCTGGCGGGTGGTTCCCGCGAGGAAAGGGGCTATAAAGCCGCGGGTAGACGCCGCGGTCGCTGCCACGACCAGGGTTGCCACCCGCCCACTGCGCAGAGCTGCCACGGCGTCGGTCGTGCTGCGGGTTTCCACCATCAGGCGGCGGGCCACAGGTACGAACGCCCGGCCTGCCTGCGTGAGCACAAGCCGGTGCCGGCGCGACTCGAACAGTTCGATCTTCAGCTCGGCCTCGAGCGTTTTCAATTGGCGACTGAGGGCCGGTTGGGCAATGTGGAGGATTTCGGCCGCAGCGGTGACGGTTCCGGCGTCGACGACGGCGAGGAAGTACATGATGCGGCGGTAGTTCATTTGGCGGTGGGCGCCGGTGAGCCGGGCTGGAGCTGGTCGAATGCCAGGGCTTTGCCGTTGACCAGAATCAGGTCCGCGGTAGTGGCTGGTGTCACGAGTCCTCCCGATGGGCCGCCGTCGAACCAGCGCCGGCGCAGTTGTTGTCGAAACAACTCTAGACGAGCTGGTCCTCTTCCTGCCGTGGAAACCGAAAGTCCGCAGCGTGGCCTGGGCAGT
>NZ_KI914644.1:118314-147886 GCF_000520495.1 Arthrobacter sp. H14 | reverse complement strand
GTGGCGGGGAGTCAGAGGGCCGGTTCCCAGCCTAAATAACCAGACTCGCGGCCATGATCAGACCCAGTGAGATCACCGACGCTATGGACATGGGGAGGGTGAGGGTCTTCAAGGTGCCTTGTGTCGATAGCCCGAGCAGCGGTTGGAAGATCCAGAAAAAGTTGCTGTTCAGGTGTATGCCAAACAACGCACCCGATGCTGCGGCGAGGGCGACCAGCACGGTCGGGACGTCGACCGATCCAAGGACGGGAGCCAAGATTCCACCTGCGGTGATGATGGCGACCGTCGCGGATCCCAAAGCAATCTCAAGGATCACTGCAATCAGCCATGCCAGAAACAGCGGCGCGAGAATGCCCGCCGAGAAGTAGTTACCGAGGATGTCCCCCAGGCCGGTCTGCCCAATGACCGCGGCCAGGGAGCCGCCGACGCCGGTGATAATCAGGACGATGCCGCTTTCCCGGAAGCCGTTGCCAATGGCGGAGTCTGCCCGTTCTTTCGACAGGTAACCCCAGGCGAGCAGGTACGCGGAAACCAAAGCCGCGAAAATGGCGATTACCGGATTTCCGATGAACGAGATGATCCCCGACTCCACGCCCGCGATCTTGGCGATCACGCCGGATGAAACCATTATCAGCGCGATGATGACCGGCAACAGCGAGATCCGCAGCGGAGGGTAGTGATTACTCACCAGTTCTGTCGGCGCGCTCGATGTACTCCCATGTACGGCGGGTGTCGTCGTGCTGCTGCTGTCTGGCGCGACGGCCACGGCAGCTTTGGTTCTTTCCACGGCCATCTCGTCCTTCTCCGGATTCCACAGTCCTCGGTTGACCAGCCAGCCATAGAAGAGGATGGTGAGCACAGCTGTGGGGATCGCGACCAAGATCCCGGCGACGAACATGAGGCCGAGGGACACCTCAAGCAGGCCGGCGATTGCCACCGCTGCAGCGCCCGGAACGACAAAAACCAGGCCCACATTGATGCCAAGCGCCAACGCTGTGCTCATTTTGGCCATCCCGCCCTTACCCAGGCGGGGCGCCAACGAACGAACGAGCGGGGCCATTAGGACCAACAGAACGTCCCCATAGATGACGGGAAAGAAGGTGGTAAGGGTGACGCTGGATGCAAGTGGCAGTTTCTGGGGAGCAAACATCCTGAGCAGCTTGTCGACAATGCTCTGAAGTGTTCCCATCTCCGCCAACAGCGACCCCAGCAGGACACCCATCGCAATAATCAAACCGACGGCGGCCATAATTTCGCCGAACCCCGTGGAGAGTACCTCTGCGGTTCCCTGGAATCCCAACCCGGCGGCCAGTCCCAGGTAGATCGAACCGGCAAGCAGCGAGATTACCGGACCGATGCGGGCCACCATGATGAGCAGAATTATTACTGTTATCGCGACGCCCGTGTGGACCAAAACCAATATGTCGCTCACGTCATTTCCTTCCTACAGGTTTCTATGCTTGCAACAGCTTGCCAGTGACTGGAGTCACAGAACAATGACACAACGTCGCCATTTCAGCGATCGACATTGGGCAAATGCCCATCCCGGTCCCTGTGCTGAGCCGGTGTGCGACTGCTCGCCATGCACGACGAACTCAAGTTTTTGGCCGCCCAGTTGGAGTCGGCCAAGCCGATTGTGGTGTAGTCGCGTTCCAAGCTGCGGCCGTGTTCAATATGAATTTCCGCGGCAAAAGAAGCCTCGGGGCCGGAACCTAAGCAATCTATGCGGGATACCGGCCAACTAGTGACCGGCAACCAACTTTGCTGGTTAGACTGTGCCAATGCACGCTCCCCTATCCGGACGGATATACCGAGGAAGCGACCAGACCCGTTGGCGGGAGCTGACCAATGCGCTCCAAGAGAAACTTCCTCTCATGCAGGAAGACTTCGCCGAAAGGGTCGTGAGCATTTCAGAATACTCAAGATCCGCTGTTTCAGATGACGATCTGCGCAGCACAGCGGCCGCATCCATCGAACTGATATTGCGGGCTCTGGCGAGTGACGATGAGCGTTCACCGTTATTGGAATTTGCCACCGATCTCGGTGATAAACGGGCTCATCAGGGGCTGCCCGCCGAGGCACTCGTGTCCGCCGTCCGGCTCAATTTCCCCATAATCTGGACCACCCTGCTGTCCGTTTCCTCTCCGGCAGATGCGGCCCTCCTGATTCATAAAGCCGAAGAAGTTTGGCGCGTAGTAGACGATTATGCGGCGGCAACACACTCAAGCTACTTGGCTGCGCGGGTGAACATGGCGCAAGAGGAAGCCGGCGTCAGGCAGGAGTTCATATCAGCTCTTTTTAGCTCCCAAGGCCGGTTGCCGGAGACCCGCGAACGATTCGCGAAGGCATTCGGCGTGGACGCCTCATCCCCCTTCGGCATCGCCGTCGTCCAGGAACGGGCGTCGGCAACGCTGCGCCAGCTCGCCGCCCGTCCGAATCAAAGCTCCAGACTGTTTCTTCATCAGATGGAGGACGTCACCTACGCTTTCTGGCCCACCCCATACGCAATTCATTCCTACGATGCACCGCCCCTCCCACCTGGTTTGGAAACGATACCCTGCGGCGTGGCCACCTCTTTCGAAGGTCTGGTTGGTTTGGCTGCCGCAGGACGAATTGCGGCCGCGTTGTCGGAACTGCACTCGAAAGGTGACGGTGGTCCACTTGCTGTCACCGCTGGATGGACCCGCCTCGCACATGCCCGGCTTCAGTCCATTGGAGTGGATCTGGCGGGGAATTTGGACCAGCAACTCTCCGCCCATTGCCGCAATGACGAAATTGAGCGACTGCGGGAAACCGTCTTGTGCTACTCGGCCACGGGCAACGTTAATGAAACGGCGGCGCAACTGTACTGCCATCGGAACACCATTCTCAACAGGCTCCGCCGATTTAAGCAGGTCACTGGCATAGATGTAGTGGTTCCCGGTCAAGCCGCGCGGGCTGTGGTGGCCTGGGGATAGGCAAAGATGTGCACATGCCTAATCTCCCGGTCCCAAATCTGTGCACGACTGTATTGTCAGGCGATAAACCAAACGGGGATAGTAGTTCAGTAGCAGCCATTTCGATTCAGATGAGGCCTCATGACTTCAAGCATCCGACGGACTGACACCAAGGAATTGTTGAAACAACTCCAAAACGTGGAACTGCCCACTCTGGGGCATTTTTTGGAGAACGGTTTCTTACCCCCGGAAATCCGGACGATGGTCCCTGGGGTGCGTATGATCGGCGTTGCCACTACTGCCCGGGTTCCAGACGCTGACGCGGTTGCCATCAACGAAGCTCTGCTGCGGCTTCAACCCGGTGAGGTTCTTGTGCTGGACATGGCCGGGGACCGCCTTCATGCTCCGGTTGGCTCCGTTACCAGCGCCGTCGCTCGTTCCAGGAAATGCGCCGGAATCCTTGTCGACGGCCCCGTCACGGACGTTACGGAGCTTGCGTCTGGAACGCTTCCCGTCTTCGCCCGTGGCAGCACCTGCCTCACGACCAAACGGCATGCATCCGGACACGCGGAATTCGGGACTTCCGTCCGCGTTGCCGGTGTGGATGTGCGGCCAGGCGATATCGTCTTGGGTGACGATAACGGAGTGCTCGTGCTGGACCCCCTCCTGGACCCGGATATCGTCCGTCAAGCAGCAGAATCCGATCAGGCAGAACCGGATATCCTCAAGCGCATCGCGTCGGGTGAGCCGCTGGAACACATCCTGTATCTGGGTTGAGTCGGAAAAAGCAATGCCCCGTCCTATGGAAGGAACCAGCATGACAACTGCTGAAATCAAGGACCGCATCCTTGCCGCGGTCGACGTCGCCTTCGATGAGCAGATTACCTTCACCGCTGAACTCATCAAGTGTCCGTCGACCCGCACGCAGGAGGCCGGCATCCAGGACTTTATGTACCGCTCGATGGAGCGCCGCGGGCTGGAGATGGACCGCTGGGAGATCGACTCGGCGGAACTGCGGGCCCATCCCGGGTACGGCCCTTCCACGGTTTCCTATGACGGCATGGTCAACGTCGTCGGAAGCTACCGGCCGACGACTGTCAAGGGACGGTCGCTGATCCTGAACGGACACGTCGACGTCGTTCCGACCGGTCCCGAGGACACCTGGAGTCGCGGGCCGTGGGAGGCGCCGGTCATCGATGGTTGGCTGTACGGACGCGGCAGCGGCGACATGAAGGCTGGTCTGGCCGCAAACCTGTTCGCCCTGGATGCGATCCGCGCTGCGGGGCTGGCTCCGACCGCGCCGATCCATGTCCAGTCGGTGCCGGAAGAGGAATGCACCGGAAATGGTTCCTTGGCGGCACTGTTGCAGGGCTACACGGCCGATGCCGTGGTTATTCCGGAGCCGGAGGAGAACATGCTGGTCCGGGCAAACGTGGGTGTCCTGTGGTTCAAGATCCGCGTTTCCGGCCGCCCGACCCACCCACGGGAAATGGGCGAAGGCTTCAATGCGATCGACGCGGCATACACCGTAATGGGCCAGTTGCGGAAACTGGAGGAGACCTGGAACTCGGAGAAATCCGCACACCGGTACTTCGAAGAACTGGATCATCCGATCAACTTCAATTTCGGTGGGATCCGGGGCGGTGATTGGCCCTCCAGTGTTCCGGCATGGTGCGAAATCGATGTTCGGGCCGCGGTCTATCCCGGCGTTACAGCGGACGACGCCTGGCAGCAGGTTCAGGACTGCCTGCATGCCACTGAGCTGCCCCTGACCGTCGAGAAGACCGGGTTCTACTCCGAGGGCTACGTCCTGGATGAGGGTTCCGATGCGGAGCAAACCCTCGCGGCTGCCCACCGGAAGGCCTTCGGCACGGAGCTTCAAACTTTCACCACGCCTGGTTATCTGGACGGCCGGGTCTTCACGCTTTACGGCGGGATCCCGAGCCTGGTATACGGTCCGGTTTCCGAAGCCATCCACGGATTCGACGAGCGCGTACAGCTGGAATCAGTCCGCAACGTCACCAAGGCGATCGCGTTGTTTATCGCCGATTGGTGCGGAGTGGAAGAGTCGGAGGGTCTGTAACACCCACACAGGCATACCTGTACGGCATGACCATACGACTTTTTGTGTATTAGACAGCATGGATCAAGGCTCCGCATACTGAATAGAAGGTTCCACTCGCAACGACGGAATGGCGGAGACCGCATATTTTCGACACCCTCTACACCAACCTCTTCCGCAAGGTTCACGACCTCCGCGGTGCCGCCGTCGTCCCCGGTTTCAACGATGCCCACTGCCACTTGTCCTCGCCCCGGAAGCCATCGAGGACGTGAAGGTGATGGCCACCGTCGTCGGCAGCCATCTGGCGTACGGACAACTTTAAGCACTCTCAGGGCCGGTCGGTTCCTGTTACTACCAGCATTCAAGGAGTAGAAACGTGGAGAACAAACACGCGGGCCAAGCCATCGTCGATTCACTGTCCCTGCATGGCGTGAACCGGGTATTTGCCGTTCCGGGAGAGAGCTACCTGGCCGTGCTCGACGGGTTGCATGGGGCGAATATCGAAACTGTCGTCTGCCGCCAGGAAGGCGGTGCGGCGTACATGGCTGAAGCCCACGGCAAGTTCACCGGCGAGCCCGGTGTAGCCATGGTGACCCGGGGTCCTGGTGCGGCCAACGCCTTCGTCGCAGTCCATTCCGCTTGGCAGGACGCGACGCCGATGGTGCTGTTTGTCGGTTTGGTTCCGGTCAATGACCGGCAGCGCGAATCGTTCCAGGAGTTCGATCCGAATGCTTGGTTCGGCACGCAGTCCAAGCGGGTCTTCGTCCTCGAAGAAGCCGAGCGTGCCTCCGAAGTGGTTGCCGAGGCGTTCTTCGCAGCCAAGTCCGGCCGGCCGGGTCCGGTGATCGTCGGCCTGCCTGAAGACATCATCACCGAAAAGTTCTCCGGTGGCCTGCATCCGGTCCTGCCTGTGACCGAAGGCGCTGTCTCGGGTACCGAACTGGAGCAGCTCAAGACCACCCTGTCGAAAGCCGAGCGCCCGCTGATTTACGTCGGCGGACCCCGCTGGACGCCGTCGTCGTCTGCAGCTATTACGCGCTTCGCCGAGGTCAACGGAATCCCCGCGATCCAGGACTGGCGCGCCTCCGACCGCGTCCCCTTCAACTCGGAAGTCAATACCGGTTGGCTCGGCTACGGCCGCAATGAGCAGTCCGCTCGGATGTTGGCCGACGCCGACGTCCTGCTGGCGATCAGTGCGCTGCTCACCGACGTGCCCACCGACGGCTACTCCCTCCGCCAGGACATGGACGCCACCAACATCCTGGTCAATATCGACACCGCACTGCGCGGACGCAGCGGTGCGGTATCCCAACACATCCTGGCAACACCAGTTGCCTTCGCCGACGCGGTCGAAGGTCTCGACCTGGGCCAGGCGGAACGCTGGCAGCAATGGCGCCGGGGTGGCCGCGATGCACAGGAGAAAGCCGCTGCGCTTCCGACGGCGGACCAACTTCCGGCAACGCGCGAAGGCACCGCACACATGACTGCCGTTGTCGGCGAAATCGCCGCGCGGGTGCCCAACGACGCCGTGTACACCTTTGGTGCCGGAAACCATTGCGCGTGGGCGCAGTACTACCTGCCGACGAATGTCTTCCCCAGCCAGCTGAGCACCCGCAACGGGTCCATGGGCTACAGCGTTCCGGCCGCGGTCGCGGCGTCGCTGCAGTCACCGGAGCGGCTGACGGTGACGGTTGCCGGAGACGGTGAGTTCCTGATGAACGGGCAGGAATTCGCCACCGCGATGCAATACGGGGCGGCGATGTTGATCGTCGTGATGGACAATGGCCAGTACGGCACCATCCGCGCACACCAGGAGAACCACTTTCCGGGACGGGTCAGCGGCACGCAGCTGGCCAACCCGGACTTTGCCGCTTATGCCCGGTCATTCGGTGGCCATGGCGAAACCGTCAGCGCCGACGACGAGGCTCCGGGCGCCGTCGAACGTGCGTTGAAGGCGGTGCAGGATCAGCGTGTCCCGGCTATCATCCACGTCATGACCGACCAGCAGATTCTAGTTCCGTAAGGAACCGCCACAGAGAAGGAGAAACCGCATGAGTGTTTATGCCGTCAAGAATCCCGCCACCGGCGAGACCGTCAAGGAATACGACACCGCCGCCGACAGCGATATCCAGGCAGCGCTGGCCTCCGCGGACAACGCTTTCGAGGCGTGGGACAAGAGTCCCCTGCCCGAACGCGTGAAGCTGCTGAGCCGGGTGGCCGAGATTTACACCGAGCGCCGTGATGAACTTGCCGCGATCATTACGCGTGAAATGGGGAAGCCAGCCGCGCAGGCCGGAATGGAAATCGACATCGTCGCCTCCATCTATAAGTACTACGCCGACAACGGCCCCGGCTTCCTGGAAGATGAGGAGCTGGAGGTGGCCGCGGGCGGCAAGGCACTGGTCCGCAAGGAAGGCCTGGGCGTGGTGTTCGGCATCATGCCGTGGAACTTCCCCTATTACCAGGTCGCACGGTTCGCCGCACCGAACCTGATGAATGGCAACACTGTGTTGTTGAAACATGCACCGCAGTGTCCGGAGTCGGCGCTGGCCATGGAACAGATTTTCAAGGACGCTGGCGCCCCGGAAGGTGCCTACGTCAATGTCTTCGCCACGAACGATCAGGCCGCGGACATTATCGCCGACCCGCGGGTGCAGGGCGTCTCCCTGACCGGGTCCGAGCGGGCCGGCTCTGCCGTCGCCGAGATCGCCGGCCGGAACCTGAAGAAGGTCGTCCTGGAGCTCGGCGGATCGGACCCCTTCCTGGTGCTCGAATCCGCCAACGTGAAGAAGGCAGCGAAGAATGCGATGATCGGCCGGTTCGGCAATGCCGGGCAGGCCTGCAACGCCGCCAAGCGGATCATCGTGGACGAGAAGGTACACGATGAGTTCGTCGACCACTTCACCTCCGCCGTCACCGGCATCAAGGTGGGCGATCCATCCGAGGCGGATACGTTCATGGGTCCGCTGTCCTCCGAAGGCGCCTTGGAAACCCTGATCGGGCAGGTCGAGGACGCTATCGCCAAGGGCGCCACAGTCCTCACCGGCGGGTCCAGGATTGACCAGCCGGGCTGGTGGTTCCAGCCAACGATCCTGACCGGCGTGACCGAGGATATGCGCGCATTCTCCGAGGAACTCTTCGGCCCGGTGGCGGTTGTCTACAAGGTGTCCTCCGAAGATGAAGCCGTCGCGCTGGCCAACAACACCGTGTACGGGCTTGGCGCATCCATCCAGTCCGACGACGCCGAGAGGGCCCAGGCTGTCGCCGACCTGCTGCAGACCGGCATGGTCTACATCAACGAGGCGGAAGGCACGGCCGCGGAACTGCCCTTCGGCGGCGTCAAGCGCTCCGGCGTCGGCCGAGAGCTGGGCAAGTACGGCATGGACGAGTTCGTTAACAAGAAACTCATTCGTACCCGCGGATGACCCTTTGGATTACGACGACGGCGGCACCCGGGTGGGTGCCGCCGTCGTCGTGTTTGGGTTGCTATTTGGTCATCCTGAACCGAGTGTAGTCAGCTGAACAGGGCTGTCACTTTGGTCAGGGTGATGAACAGGCCGTAGCAAAGCGGGATTCCCACCAGTGCCCAGGCGACTGTGACTCGTGCGTTTTCCATTTCTATGACTCCCTTGATTCTGCCCGGACGTTGTCCCGGGGCTTGGCCGGTTCGTGGAATTTCTCATCGACGGGCTTGATCATGAGGTTCGCGATGAAGCCGATGATCAGCAGGCCGACCATGGTCAACAGTGCCGGTTGGTAGGCCGCGGCGGTCAGCTCGCCCGGGGTGCCCTGCGCATCCAGGAAGGCATTGACGATCAGCGGTCCGGCGATGCCCGCGGCGGACCAGGCGGTGAGCATGCGGCCGTGGATAGCACCGACCTGGAACGTGCCGTACAGGTCGCGGAGGTAGGCAGGCAGGGTGGCGAAGCCGCCTCCGTAGAACGAGATGATCACGAACGCCAGGACCACGTACAGTGCCGTGGCACTCGAACCAGCCAGCGCAAGCACCAAATACAGTCCAGCGCCGACGCCGAGATAGACCATGTAGATCCGCTTGCGGCCGATGTGGTCCGAGGTGGTGGACCAGCCGAAGCGTCCAGCCATGTTCGCGATGGACAACAGACCGACGAAGCCACTGGCGACGCCGACGCTCACCAGCGAGACGCCGTCGGGCTGGCGGAAGAAGTCGCGGATCATGGGCGCGGCCTGTTCGAGGATGCCGATGCCGGCGGTCACGTTGCAGAACAGTGCGATCCAGATCAGCCAGAACTGCTTGGTCCGGATCGAGTTGGCGGCGGAGACGTGGTTGGAGGTGACGAGCGATTTTGCCTTCACCTTCGAGGGATCGAACCCGGCCGGCTTCCAGTCCTCGGCGGGGACCCTGATGGTTAAGGCGCCGAAGAGCATGTAGACGAGGTAGATGACGGCCAGAGTAATGAACAGCATGCCGACGGCTTCACCGCTGGCAACCCAGCCTTCCGTGCCGGAGTCCGGGTCGTAGGCGGACAGCAAGAAGGCCGAGAGCGGGCTGGCGATCAGGGCACCGCCGCCGAAGCCCATGATGGCCATGCCGGTGGCGAGTCCCGGGCGGTCCGGGAACCATTTGATCAGCGTGGAGACCGGGGAAATGTAGCCGATGCCCAGGCCGATGCCGCCGATGACGCCGTAGCCGAGGTAGACGAGCCACAGTTGGTTAGTGAAAATTCCGAGCGCTCCGACCAGGAATCCGCTGGTCCAGAAGAGCGCCGACGTGAACATGGCTTTACGGGGGCCGCTCTTGTCGACCCAGGTGCCCATCACGGCGGCGGACAGGCCGAGCATTACGATCGCGAGCGAAAAAATAATACCGATCTGGGTGAGGCTCGCATCGAAATGCTCAACCAGGGCCGTTTTGTAAACGCTGGTGGCGTAGGCCTGCCCGATGCACAGATGGACAGCCAATGCTGCCGGTGGAATCAGCCAGCGGTTGAAGCCTGGTGGGGCGACAGTACGCTCCCGGTCGAGCCAACCCATGTGAAACTCCTTTGTCGCGTCCGGCCGCGAGGAAGCACGGCCTCCTCGCTATTGTGCAGTAGGTCACACATTCTCGCATTCATAAATAGAGGCGAAAGGGGTGCATGCGGCGAACGGTAGCAATTCCGCGATGAACGGCACTGCTTGCCCGGCATGGCGGGTCTGCTGGCAACCGGCCCGTTCCTGGAGCCCAACCTCGACGGTATGAGAACCGACATCAAACTCGTCGCGGTACTTTTGTTGATGCTGAACCGTCTCCTGCTCATGCCGTTGATGAACAAGCTGGACCGGATGCGCATTGATAGCACGTTCGTAGGCCGGACCACGGGGCAGCGGGTCCTATGCTCTTCTGCCTGTTGGTCTCGCAGATTTGCTGGTGGACGGCGATTGCCCGTCGGCTTTATTGACGCGGAAATGTAAACCCGGCAACACATCTTCCCACCTGTGCGTGCCTGCGCCCTGGGTTAGAGTCGGTTGTGTGATGCGAGTGCACCTTTTGAAGCAGCCAGCGTGACCGGGAAGGCGAGCGATCCGGGCAAACGGGCGCAGGGCGGCAGGTTTCCGCTGCTTGTCCCCGACCGGCTGTCCAGCGAACAGCGTGTCCTGTATGAAGCAGTCGCCGGACCGCCGCGGGCGGGCGGACCGTTCCTGGTTGTCGACGACGACGGCTGCCTTGCGGGCCCGTTCAACGTCTTGCTCTACTCCCCCGGCATCGGGCAGGCAGTTGAGGCACTGGGCTCCGCGCTGCGTTTTGGCGGGACACTGAGCGACAGGACCCGGGAGCTGGTGATCTGCGCCGTCGCTGCCGCACTGGACTCGGACTACGAATGGTATGCGCACAGCCGGGTGGCCCGGTCGGCTGGAATCAGCCCGGACGAACTGGAGACTCTGCAGGCCGGCCGCATGCTGCAGGGCTTGCCTGCTGATGAGCAGGCTGCCCTCGCCCTCGCCTCCGCCTTGCTGCACGGCCGCGGCGTCGAATCCGACATCCATGCCGAAGCGCTGAAGCACTTCGGCCATGCTGGAATCACTGAGCTGTCGGTACTCGTCGGTTACTACCAAATGCTCGCCGGCCTGCTGGCCGCCGGAGACGTGCCTGCTCCCGGCAGCCCGGAACCTGCACCCGAATACACAGGCCAATAATGAATCACAACCACCAACTGTGGAGGTAAGTTCTTAATGGAAACCGGACTGCAGGAAAAGAACGTACTCGTTCCGGGCTCGAGCTCGGGTATTGGACTCGCGATCGCCCAATCACTCGCCGCTGAGGGTGCCAACGTTGTGCTTGCCGCCCGGCGGGGCGAACTCGTCCGCGAGGAGGCCGCCCGGCTGCCCTCCGCCGTCGGCGTCGAAGTGGACCTGGCCGACGACGACGCTCCGGCGCTGCTCGTCGCGGAAGTGGAAAAGGCATTCGGCCCCATTGACGTGCTGATCCTCAACACCGGCGGTCCGCCGCCCGGCACCGCGGCCGAGGTGGACGACGAACAGATCATGAAATCCGTGCACCAGCTGTTGCTGCAACAGCAGCGCCTGACCTCGCTCGCGCTGCCCGGTATGCGCGAACGCGGTTGGGGCCGGATCATCGCCGTCGGCTCCAGCGGCATCCAGGAACCGCTGCCCGGGCTGGCGCTGTCCAACATCGCCCGGGCGGGACTGGCCGGTTACCTCAAGACGCTGTCCGCGGAAGTCGCGGCCGACGGCGTAACCATCAATATGGTGCTGCCGGGGCGCATCGACACCGACCGGGTGACCACCATTGATGCCGGAGCGGCGAAACGGACTGGACGCAGCGCCGAGGAGGTCCGCGCCGAGTCGGAAGCCTCCATTCCGACTCGCCGTTACGGACGCCCGGAAGAATTCGCCGCCGTCGTGACCTTCCTGGCCAGCACCGCAGCCTCCTACGTCACCGGAGAACAAGTCCGCTGCGACGGCGGTCTGGTCCGCAGCTACTGATCCGCTCTCGAAAGGCACCAATGACTGATACGGCAGATCTGATTGGCATCGACTCGCTCCTGAGCGATGAAGAAAAATCCCTGCGGGCGGATGTCCGCTCCTTCGTGGACACGGCCATCAAACCGAACATCGCGGAGTGGTACGAAAACGCCGTCTTCCCGCTGGAAATCGTGCCGGAGATGGCCAAGCTCGGCCTGCTCGGCATGCATCTGCAGGGCTACGGCTGCCCGGGCCGCACCGCCGTCGACTATGGCTTGGCCGCTCTTGAACTTGAGGCCGGCGATTCGGGGCTGCGCACCTTTGTCAGCGTCCAGGGCTCGCTTGCGATGAGCGCCATCTCCAAGCACGGCTCCGAAGATCAGAAAAACGAGTGGTTGGCGAAAATGGCCGCTGGAGAGGCAATCGGTTGCTTCGGACTAACCGAGCCGACCGCCGGTTCCGACCCGGGCAGCATGCAGACCTTCGCCCGGCGCGACGGTTCGGGCCCGGACGCCGACTGGATCCTGAACGGAACCAAGCGCTGGATCGGCCTCGCCTCCGTTGCCAAGGTTGCCATCATTTGGGCCATGACCGACGACGGTGTCCGCGGCTTCGTGGTGCCGACCGACACGAACGGGTTCAAGGCCACGGTCATCGACCGGAAACTGTCCATGCGCGCCTCCATCCAATGTGAAATCGAACTGACCGACCTGCGGCTTCCGGCCAGCGCCATGCTCCCGAACGCGAAGGGACTCCGCGGACCGTTCGAGTGCCTGAACGAAGCCCGCTACGGGATCATCTGGGGCGCGATGGGCGCCGCCCGGGACAGCTACCTGACCGCGCTCGAATACTCGCAGCAGCGGCTGCAGTTCGGGAAGCCCCTGGCCGGATACCAGCTGACGCAGGAAAAGCTGGTCAACATGGCGCTCGAAATCAACAAGGGCACCCTGCTGGCTCTGCAGATCGGACGACTGAAGGACGCCGGCCAGCTGCAGCCACACCAGGTATCGGTAGGCAAACTGAACAACTGCCGTGAAGCCATCCAGATCTGCCGTGACGCGCGGGCCATGCTCGGCGGCAACGGCATCACGCTGGACTACTCACCGCTGCGGCATGCCAACAATCTGGAAAGCGTCCGAACCTACGAAGGCACCGACGAGGTTCACACCCTGATCCTCGGTAACCACATCACCGGGACGCCCGCCTTCCGGTAAGCGACCACTTCCGCCCGGAGTTGAGGATGTCGACGTCGGTTCTTCCGTGCCCGAGGATGGCGTCTGCTCTGTGGACCATAGGATTGATGTATGCCTGCCCAGAACAGCCGCGGTCCCGCCCCTCTACTTGTCCTGAACAAGATCAGCGATATTTTGGGCGCCTTTTCGTTGGCCCGTCCTGAACTATCACTGACCGAGATCCGGGAAGCCACGGGCCTTCCGACGTCGACGGTGCAGCGCCTGGTCGGCAATCTGGTGACCCACGGGTTCCTGGACCGGGTCGATGACCGGTACCGGGTTGGCATAAAGATGTCGTATTGGGCGGCCCCGGCGACTCAGGGTGTGGAGATCCTGGAAATCCTCAAACCGGTCCTGAACGAACTGCGGGATGAACTCGGTGAAACGGTCGGCTTTTTCCAAAGCTCCCTGAACTACCGTGTCTGCGTAGCCGTGGCCGAGACGCACCACATGCTGCGCCGCGACATGCGCGTTGGCCGGATCCTGCCCTTGCACGCCGGCTCCGCCGGAAGGGTCCTGCTGGCGTGGGATCCGGAGCTGGCCAAACGCGTCCTCGCCTCGGAGCTGGACCAGTTAACCGAAAGCACGATTACGGACACCGAGTCGCTACGCCTCGCCATCGAGCAGACTCGGAACGACGGCTATGCAATTACGACCGGTGAACGCGAATCAAGCGCGAGCGGGTTGTCGGCCCCAGTATTCAATGCCCAGGCGGACCTGGTGGGCGCGTTGACCATCATGGGGCCGACGCTCCGGATGCCGCGCGAACTCTGCGACCAGTGGGTGGAAAAACTGCTCGAGGGAGCCGAACAGATCACCCGAATGACCGGCGGACGCTGGCCGTCCGAGCGCGGCGGTCCGGTTGACTCTGTGCAGTAATCAGGCGCTTTGGATAACCCATTCGAAGGCTGAGGCCTTGGATCGGGTTCCCTGCGCCGATTTGGATCGGTTGGCTTCGCCAAGTTCGGTGATGACGCCTTCACCGAGCCGCACCAGATCGGCGAAGTTTTCAGGGTTCAGCCAGTCCGGCCGCATGGCGAACAGCAGGTCCTCGGTCGAGGTGTTACCTGAAGCTCCCGGGGCGAATGGACATCCGCCGAGGCCGCCGAGCGCGCCGTCAATCGTGTCGGCACCGGCATCGATGGCGGCGAGTGCGTTGGCGACTCCCATGCCCCAGGTGTCGTGGCCGTGGTAGACGACGCCAAGTTCCGGAGCGGACTGCCGCACCCTGCTGATCAAGGAGGAGACTTCCCCCGGAGCGGCCTGCCCGAGCGTGTCGCAAATGACGACGTCGCTCACGCCCTTCCCGCGCGGGTCCTCCACGAGCTTCAGCACCCGGTCCGGGTCGATCTGCCCCTCGAAGGGGCAGGTGAAGGACGTGGCCAGGCACAGCTGAATGGTTGCCCCGGCGTCGCGCGCATTCTGGATCGCCTGCGGCAGTGCCTCCATGCTGGCTTCCGTGGTCCGGCCGATGTTGGCCTTATTATGAGCGTCGGAAACACTCAGGCAGTACTGCATGTTCCGCGCACCGGCCGCTGCTGCCTTCTCCACGTGCCGTGGTGTTGCGACCCAGATCCAGCACTTTTCCAGTTCGTCCGGCGTCAGTGCCTCGATCAGTTCAACGGTGTTGGCCATCGGCGGCACCAGGTCGGGGCGCGCCATCGAACCGATTTCAATCGCGGGCACTCCGGCGGCGAGCAGGGACCGTACGATCTCCACTTTCCGCTCCACCGGAAGCACTCCCCCGGTCAGCTGCAGGCCGTCCCGGAGCGTCACATCGCGCAGCAGGGGTCCGTTTACACTCGGGTTCATACCAGCTCCATTTCCATCCGTGCCATGATGTCCGTCGCTTCGTCCGGCGACTTGCCCAGCAGGCCTTCCAGTACCTCGCGGGTGTCGGCACCCAGATCCGGACCCAGATGCCTGATCGGCAACGACTGCCCTCCGATGACCGGCGTGATCCCCGGAAACGCGACGTCGAAGAGCGTCTCCTCGCCGGTGGAGACATCGAACCGCTGGATCATGTTCCGGGCGGCGTACTGCTCATCCGTGACAATATCGGCAGCCGTATAAATCGGCCCGGCCGGGACCCCTGCGTCGTCGAGCACCTCCAGCGCTTCCTTCGCCGTTCGCGCGGCTGTCCACCCGCCAATCGCCGCATCCAGTTCCTCGCGCCTGGCCCAGCGGTCGGCGTTGGTCTGGAGTCCGGGATCGCTGCCCAAATCGGGGCGCCCAATGGCCTCCATGTAGCGGGTGAAGATCCGGTCACCATTGCCGGCGACGACGATGCTTCCGCCGCCAGCGCAAACATAGGCGTTCGACGGCGCGATCCCTTCCATCCGTCCGCCGGTCCGTTCCCGGTTGACGCCGTAGGCGCTGTGATCCGGGACCAGAGATTCCATCATCGAGAACATGGACTCGTTCAGAGCCACATCGATCATTCGGTGGCTGAGCGGTATCGGCGTACCGCCGCGCTTCGCTTCCCCTTCATACAACGCCATGACCGAGCCGAAGGCGGCATACAGGCCGGCGATAGAGTCACCGATGGAGACGCCAACGCGTACCGGAGGGCGGTCCGGGTCACCCACCAGTTCACGGAAACCGCCGAACGCCTCGGCGACGGCGGCGAACCCGGGACGCTGCGACATCGGACCGGTCTGCCCGAAGGCGGAAATCCGGGTGAGGATCAGGTCCGGATTGGTCTCGTTGAGGACCTCGGGTCCCAGGCCCCACTTCTCCAGCGTTCCCGGGCGGAAGTTCTCCAATACGATGTCGGAGTGCGCCACGAGGTCAAGGACCATTCCGCGTCCCTCGTCGGTGCGGAGATCGATGACAACGGACTTCTTATTGCGGTTGATCGTCCGGTAGAGCATGGACGTGTCACCGGCGTACAGCCGCCAGTTCCGCAGCTCGTCTCCGGTGCGGGGACGCTCCACCTTGATCACTTCCGCGCCGAAGTCGGCCAGTAGCCGCCCGGCAGTGGGTGCGGCAATGTAGTTGCCTAGTTCGAGCACCCGGATGCCGTGCAGCGGTGCGATGTCGTTCTTGTTTTCCATCAATGAATCATTCCTAGATAAAGATACTCAGCACCAGGGTGAAGCCGAGGGCGACCACCGAGGCGACGGATACACCCAAGGAACAGCTCTTCAGGGTTCCGCGGGTTGTCTGACCGAGCATCGACTGCAGCAGCCAGAAGGTGTTGGAGGTGACATGGACCAGGAACAGCGAACCTGCACCGGCCGCCAGCGCGATCAGCACAGGGTTGAGTCCAAGGGCCGGAGCGACAGGAGCCAGCAGCCCGGCTGCCGTAATGGCTGAGATGGAAACGGAGCCGACGGCGATATGCAGCACTGCCGCTATTCCCCAGACCACCAGCAGCGGCGCCACCGTCGAGGCGGAGAAGTACTGGCCGAGGACGTCGCCCATTCCGCTGGTGGCGACGATTGCGGCGAGCGAACCGCCAGCACCGGTGAGGATGAGGATCTGGCCGGAATCGTTGAAGCCACTGGCCACGGCTGTCTCGACCCGCTTGGTGCCGATCGTCATCCGGGCAACAAAGCTGGTGCCGAGCAGACCGATCAGCAGGGCGATCACCGGCGTCGACAGGAATTCCGTGACGGCTGAATTGAAGCCGACCATGGTCAAAATTGCGCCGCCACCAATCAGCACCAGAGAGAGGAGCATCGGTGCGAACATCACCAGCAGCCCCGCTTCACGTCCGGGCTTGGCCGCCGGAGTGCGGGACCCATCTGGGAGCAGGCCGACGCCGGTCTGCTGCTTGGAGCTTTCGCCTTCGGTGGCAAGGTTGCCGTCGTCGGACGTGGCACCGGGTATGGGCGTGTCGGAGTTCCCGGACTCGTCCGATTCAACCGAACCCGCCGGCTCCTCGAGGAGTTGCTGCTCGTCCGATTCGGCCTTCCAGAGTCCGCGGTGGATGAAGAAGTTCATGATCATGATCGCCACGACGATGGTCGGAACGATGACGAGCAGTCCGAAGATCAGCATCTCGCCGAGCGGGACGCTCAGGAGGCCGGCAAGGGCAACGGTGGCGACGCCCGGAACCATCAGGACGATGCCGCATTCGAGGCTGATTGCCATTGCGGTGGCCATCTTGGCGGTGCCGTATTTGCCCAGTTTGGGCGCGATGCGGCGGGCGAGCGGGGCGCTCATCACCAGCAGCACATCGAGGAAGATTGACTGAAGTGCCGTACCGATAGTCAGGCCGAGCGCGTAAGGGACACCCTTGGGCCCGAAGACGTGCAGCAGCTTATCGACCAGTTTCCGGATGGCGCCCATCTCATTGAGGAGCGCTCCCATCAGGACGCCCCAGGCGATCAACAAACCGATTTCGAACATGATGTCGCCGAAACCGCGCATGATCGTTTCCGTGGTCTTGGTAACGCCCAGTCCGGTGGAGAGACCCAGAATCGCCGCACCGATCACCAGCGCGATGGCGGGGTTCACCCGGAGTTTCAGGATCATCACCACGATGGCGATGATGGACGCCGCCGTGATGCTTAGTATTTGCCAATCTTCCATAATTTTTCCTCGTAGTCCTCAATCCCAGGATGCTGTAATCAACATCACGTCCCCATAATGTGAGCACGATCTCATGATGTGAGTCAAGCTAAGCTGTGTTTCAGGTTCTGCAGGGAACGCCCTGCAATAGGACGACGACGCGTCGCTGAAGGAGATTTCGAGATGGGCACTACGAAAAGAATTGCTGTCATTCCGGGTGACGGTATCGGCAAAGAGGTGATGCCCGAAGGAATCCGGGTGCTGAAGTCGGCCGCTGAGGCCTTCAACCTCGACCTGGAGTTCGTGGAGTTCGACTTCGCCTCGGCGGACTACTATCTCGAGCACGGGCGGATGCTCCCGGAGGACTGGGAAAAGACACTGTCGAAGTTCGATGCGATCTATTTCGGCGCCGTCGGCTGGCCCGACGTCGTCCCCGACCATGTCTCCCTCTGGGACAGCCTGCTGCAGTTCCGGCGCGTCTTCGACCAGTACGTAAACCTGCGCCCGGTGCGTCTGATGCCGGGGGTGCGGAGTCCGCTGGCCGGCCGGGAACCGGGCGACGTCGACTTCTACGTGGTGCGCGAGAACACCGAAGGCGAATACTCCAGCGTCGGCGGGCTGATGTACGAGGGAACCGACCGGGAGATCGTGATGCAGGAGACCATCATGAGCCGCCACGGCGTCGACCGGGTCCTCAAGTACGCGTACGAGCTGGCCAGCAACCGGCCGAAAAAGCACCTGACATCGGCGACAAAGAGCAACGGAATCTCAATTTCGATGCCGTACTGGGACAAGCGCGTCGAGGCCATGGGGGAAAAGTTTCCTGAGATCCGGACCGACAAGTTCCACATCGACATTCTGGCCGCCAACTTTGTGCTGCACCCCGACTGGTTCGACGTCGTCGTCGCCAGCAATCTCTTTGGAGACATTCTCTCCGACCTGGGTCCGGCCTGCACCGGAACCATCGGCATCGCCCCCAGCGCCAACATCAATCCCGAGGGTGACCATCCGTCGCTTTTCGAACCCGTACACGGCTCCGCACCCGACATTGCCGGCAAAGGTATCGCCAATCCGATCGGCCAAATCTGGTGCGGGGCGATGATGCTCGAACACCTGGGCCACACCTCCGCCGGTGAAGCCGTCGTCCGGGCCATCGAAAAGGTGCTCGCCAAGGGACCGGAGAAAGGGCAACTGACGCCCGACCTGCAGGGAACGGGAACCACCGCTTCACTCGGAGAGGCCATCGCCGTCGCGGTCAAGGAAGACTAATCCTGTCCGGACCGTAAGATGTTAAGGGAGCCCTTGGACGGGCGGTCAGGTTGGGCCCTGGAGGGAGATTAATGGCGATTACAGCGACAACCGGGGGACATCGTTCCGCCGGACGGCCGACGGAAAAGGTGCTGTCCAGGGAACTCATCACGCTGGGAGCACTGGAGCTGATCAAGGCCGGCGGTTACGAGAAGTTCACCATGTCGGAGCTGGCCCGCGCCCTGAACGTTGCGCCGTCGGCCCTCTATAACCACGTCTCCTCCAAGCAGGACGTACTGGTGTTGATCCAGGACCACATCATGACCAAGGTGGCAATCGACAGCTTCGTAACCGAGCCGTGGGATGAGGCAGTCCGCCAGTGGGCGTGGTCCTACCGCACGGTTTTCAGCAGCCACACGCCGCTGATCCCGGTAATCGCCGTGCTGGCCGTGACCGGCGCTGAGCACACCATGCAGATGTACGAGGCTGTGACTTCAGGATTCATGAAGGATGGATGGCCGACGCCGTTGATCGTTCCCGCCATCGTGGCGCTGGAATCCTTCATTTTCGGTTCCGCCTTCGACGCCGTTGCGCCGAAGGATATCTTCGAGTCCGGCCAATTGGCAGAGTCCAACCCCAAATTTGCTGATGCGGTACGTGTCCAGCACCAGAATGAAGGTTCCTCCTCCGCCGATACGGCCTTCAAGCTGGGACTCGAGGGCATGATCAGCGGACTTAAGGCGCAGCGCCGAAGCTGGAAGGAAACCACCCCAGGGTAAAACTTGCGGCCGGTCCCGCTTCAATGATGGTATGAATTGATGCGAAACCGTTATATAAACCGGTCTGCTCCGTCGTCGGCGGTGCCGGTGAAGGGCTTTCGCAAGGACATCCAGGGACTGCGCGCCCTCGCGGTCTCGCTGGTTGTGCTGTATCACCTGTGGCCGAACCGCCTGACCGGTGGCTTTGTCGGCGTCGACATCTTCTTTGTTATCTCCGGCTTTCTGATCACATCGCACCTGCTGGCCAAACCTCCCCAGGGCCTCGCCGACCTGGGGAGGTTCTGGAGCCGCCGCATCCGCCGGTTGCTTCCCGCCTCGCTGTTGGTCCTCGTCGCCACCGCGGCCGCCACCCGGCTTGTAGCACCTGTAACGCAGTGGCACCAGATTGCCCAGGAGATCATCGCCTCGGCGCTCTACGTCGAAAACTGGCTGCTGGCGTCGTCGTCGACCGATTATCTGGCCGGAGGTGGCGATGCTTCCCCCGTGCAGCATTTCTGGTCATTGTCGGTGGAGGAACAGTTCTACGTAGTGTGGCCTATCCTCCTGCTTGGCGCGTTCTGGTTCGCCGGGCGCCGCAACCTCGCGCCGAAACGGGTGGCGCAGGTGGTTATTGGCGCCGTGATCTGCGCTTCCTTGATCACCTCGATTGCCGCGACCGCCGACTCGCCGGCCAGCGCCTACTTCATCACTCCGGCCCGCATGTGGGAACTGGGCCTCGGAGGGCTGATCGCCACCCTTCCCGCCTTGAAGCCCGGCCGGATTGGCGACGTGGCCGCCCCCATCCTCGCGTGGACGGGAATCGGCGCTATGGTCGCTGCCGGAGTGTTCTACACCGCCTCAACGCCTTTCCCCGGTTACACCGCGCTCCTGCCCGTCCTCGGTGCCGCGCTGGTGATCTGGACCGGCGCCACTGGCCCGTATTCGCCGACGGCGGTGCTTGAGCATGGTTCGGTCCAGTGGCTCGGCAACGTGTCCTACTCGGTTTATCTGTGGCACTGGCCGCTGATTGTCCTGCTGCCGCATGTCAGCGGGGACCATCTGGGCCGGCTGGACAGGATCTTCATCCTCGTCGCCACGCTGCTGCTCGCAGGGCTAAGCAAGGTCTGGGTGGAAGACCGGTTCCGGTTCGGCAAGACCCGATCGCCGCTGGTCGCGTCCTACCGTTTCGCGGCCGCGGGGATGACCGCCGTCGTCGCCGTTGGAGCCGTGCAGATCGTGGAGGTCGAGTACCGCGAGGGCAGGGCCGCCGAGCAACTGCAAGCAGCTATCGAGGGCGACAATCCATGTTTCGGTGCCGCCGCGCTCGCCGAAGGCAATGAGGACTGCCCGCCGCCGAAAACCGACGCCGATCTGGTTCCGGGACCTGCACTGGCCCAGGAGGACAAGCCAAAGGGATTTGTCGAGGAATGCCAGCCATACCCACCGTACGAGGACCGCGCCACCTGCACCTTTGGCTCGGGCCCCAAGGAGATAGCCCTGGTCGGCAACTCCCACGCCGGGCACTGGTTGCCGGCCCTGGAGGTACTCGCCGAGAAGAATGGCTGGACCATCACGACCTACCTGATGTCGCGCTGCAATGCCACGGACGTGAAGCTGGACTTCGATTCGGAGGAAATGACCGAAAACTGCCACGACTGGGGTAAGTGGGTGATGGAGGAGACCAAGGGCGACAAGTACGACCTCGTCGTCACCTCCGAACGCCAGTCGGTCGCCGTCGAGGGGCACAGGTACGGGGAATCCAACGAGCTGGCGCGCAAGGCCTACAAGAGTTACCTGAGCAAGTGGACCGACGCCGGCACCAACCTGCTGGTGATCAAGGACCCGACGTACCCCAAGCCGTCGTCGGTGCCCGAGTGTTTGGCTGAGAATCCGGATGATCACTTCGAGTGTGCCGGACCGAAGGAGGACTGGGCCGTGATGACACCTCTGATTGAAGCCGCCCATCAGCTGGATGACCCGAACATCAGCACGCTCAACATGGACAAGTACTTCTGCCGCGATGGAACCTGCTACGGGGCGATCGGCGGCGTCGTCACCTACTTCGACGGCTCCCATATCTCCGCCACGTACGCCGCAACCCTGGCGCCGTACATGGAAAAGCCGGTCGAGAAGGCGCTCAAAAAGTAAGGCTATTGCCGACGACGGCGGCTACCGGGCCCAGGCGTGCGGCACCGGGCGCCGGGTGCTCGGCAGCGAGTTGTTCAACCGCCATTCATGGATCCACTCCGGCAGGATCAGGTCCGCCGGCGGGTTTCCGAACGTGGAAAAGATCTCCTCGTTGGTCACCGGCCCCGACTTGCTGACCAGGCGGGTGGCGATGAAAGCGCGGGCGTAGATCTCGCCGTCGGACACCATCCGCTGCTCAAAGTAGATGGCGCGGTCGTCGAAGCCGATGATTTTCGACTCGATGCTGTACCGCTGTCCCAGATTGAGCGACTTGCGGAAGCTGATGGTTTCGCCGCCGACCACCGGGCTCCAGCCGTTGCGCCGCATCTTGTCCCAGATTCCGCTGCGGACCATCAGGTCGAACCGGCCCAGGTCCATCAGCGACAGATACATGCCGTTGTTGATATGCATGGCGATATCGATATCCGTCGGCAGCACCCGCATCGGCACGGACGAGTTGCCCCAGACACTCAGTTTGGGACGACGGCGGGACAGGATCAGGTGCAGCAGGGTTCGCAAAAGCAGATGCATGGCGATCATATTACCCGCCAGTAACTTAGGGGAGAAAATCCGCCGTCGTACCCTCTTTGCCTACACTAAGGAAGATGACGCCAACCTATCCTTATGCCCTGCCGCTCAGCCGCTACCGCGAGCTGATGGCCCGCGACTTCCCAGTGCTGCACGAGGCGGCCGGACAGGCGCTGACCGTGCCCGTACCTGCCTGTCCCGATTGGACCGGCGAGGATCTCGCCCGCCACACCGCCCTCGTCTTCCTGCAGAAGGCCGAAACCATGCGCACCGGGGTGAAGCCGAAGGGGCGATGGGTGCCGGAGGAACTGCTCAAGCTGGACGCCCTGCCCCTGCTGGAGGAAGGCTATAACCAGGTCGTTGAGCAGTTCGACGCGCACGACCCTGCCGATCCCGCCGAATCCTGGGTTCCGGATGACCAGACGGTTGGCTTCTGGATTCGGCGCCTCGCCCATGAAGCCTCAATGCACCGGCACGACGCCGAAGCAGCATTGGACCGGGCGGTCCCCATTGACGAGGAGCTGGCAATCGACGGCATCGATGAAGTGCTGACGGTGATGCTGGGCCGCGGCACGCCAGATGAATCCGCCTCCGGGAGCACGGTGGTTATCGAAAGCGGAGGCAAGTTCTGGTCGGCGATCCTGAAGCCGGAATCGGTGTCGATCCAATGGGAGGACAGCAGCTCACCGGAGGGCCGGGTCTCCGGTGGGCCCAGCGAGGTGCTGCTCTGGTTGTGGGGCCGCGGCCCGCTCCCCGCCGGTTCCACCGAGAACGCCGCCGTGGCCGAATTGCGGACACGGCTGGCCGCAGCTACCTGACCTCCCACCAACATGGTCGGCGATTACTACGCCGTGTAGAATCCGGATAAACAGTCCCACCACGTTAGGATCACCATGCCCCGCATCACCATCGGACTCGGCGTCGTTCTCATCGCCCTCGGCGTCATCTCGTACATCGCCACCGCGTTCGTTAGCTGGACGGCACTGATTCCGGCGATCCTTGGCACTATCATCCTGGTCTCCGGCATCATCGCCGTGAAGAAACCGAAGATCGGCATCCACATCGCTTTGGTCTTCGCCATTATCGGTATCGCAGGAACGTTGATGAACGTGATGGAAATCGGTGCACTTATCGCCGGCGACGCCGAACGTCCTGCTGCCGTGATCGCCAGCACCATCACCTTCGTGCTGCTGCTCGTCTACGTCATCGTGGGCGTACGGTCGTTCATCTCCGCGCGCCGGTGGAAGACCGCCAACTCCTAAACTCGATCGCCCCCACCGACTAAGGGCCGGCTACGCCGTCGTCCTGACGATTGCGTCCCAGCTGTTTGTATTTCCTGACCCTGGTGGGCAGCAGTTCTTCGGTGGGACGCGCCGAGAGCGCGGAGAGCTCGTACTCAATCGCGGCACTCATCCTTTGGCAGAATGCCCGTGGTTCATCCGCGGCGTCGTCGCGCTCATCGACCACATGGTCAACGATTCCGTTGGCATACATCGCTGCAACATTGACCCCCTGGGCGGCGGACATGGCGGGGGCAAATTCCGTGCTGCGGTGCACAATGGCGCTGGCTCCCTCGGGCGGAAGCGGTGAGACCCAGGCGTGCTGGGCCGCAATGGTCCGGTCGGCAGGCAGCAGGGCCAGCGCCCCGCCGCCGGCACCCTGGCCGAGCAGGACGGAAATGGTCGGAGATTCGAGACCGATGAGGTCGTGCAGCGACCGCGCGATCTCCCCGGCCAGGCCGCCTTCCTCGGCTTCCTTGGACAGCGCGGCACCGGCCGTATCGATGACCGTAAGCAGTGGCAGTCCAAGTTCCTCCGCCAGTTTCATTCCGCGGCGGGCTTCCCGCAGCGACGCCGGACCCATCGCTCCCTCGGCCCGGCGGGGACGGTCGTGTCCCAACACGATGCAGGGCTGATCTCCAAAACGCGCCATCGCCAACAGCAGTCCGGGGTCGTTTTCGCCCTGACCGGTACCGTTGAGCGGCAGGACATCCTGCGCCCCGACGCTGAGGAGCCTTCGCAGGTCCGGACGCCGCCGGTTCCGCGAGATCTGAATCGACGTCCATGCTTCCGCACTGGAAGGTTGCATTGCCAGGGTGACCGGCTCCGGAACCGGCGCTGCGGTCTCCCGGACGAGAATGTTCAGGGCACGGTCGACCGTGGTCGCGAGTTCCTCCGGCGGCACGACCGCGTCGATGAGGCCCTTGTCGAACAGGTTTTCCGCAACCTGCACGTTCTCCGGGAATGGTTTGCCGTACAGAGCTTCGTAGACCCTAGGCCCCAAAAACCCGAGCAACGCCCCCGGTTCCGCAACGGTCACGTGCCCCAGCGATCCCCACGACGCCATTACCCCTCCGGTGGTGGGATGGCGAAGGTAGACCAGGTACGGATGCCCGGCCTGGCGGTGACCGCGCACGGCCGCCGTGATCCGGACCATCGACAGGAACGCAAGGGTGCCCTCCTGCATCCTGGTCCCACCCGAAGCAGGTCCCGCCAGCAGCGGCAGCTTCTCCCGCGTGGCCCGCTCCACTGCTGTGACGATCCTGTCCGCAGCGGACTGTCCGATGGAACCGGCCAGGAACCTGAACTCGCAGACGATGACCGCCACCCGCCGCCCACGGATCAGCCCTTCGCCGGTAATGACTGACTCGTCCAGTCCGCTTTTTTCGCGGGCGGCGGCCAGTTCGCGCTGGTACTGGGGGCTGGGATCCGGATCGACGACGGCGGTGTCCCACCGGATAAAAGAATCAGCGTCGAGTACGACGTCGATCAGCTCTTTCGCCGTCAGGTGCGGCTTTTTCCCGGGCGAAGCCATCTCACTCATCTCCGGCCGCGCTGCGCAGCCACTGCCGGATCCGGTCTCCGTCCTGGTTGAGGACTGGAGGAGCAGTATGAGACTTGTTCGTCGTTTCCCCCGCCTCCTCATTGAAGAACCGCAGCGGCGGGCCGGGCAGGTCGACCTTGCCGAGGACATTGTGCTCCACATCGATCAGCAGTCCCTGGGATTGGACCTGCTCCCAGGCATAGACCTCGTCAAGGGTTCTGACCTTGCCTGCCGGAGTTCCGGTTTCGTTGAGTTTGGCCAGCAAGTCTGCGGCGTCGTAACCGGAGAAGGCCTGCTCAATTTCTTCGATCAGCATGGCCCGGTTCTGCACGCGGTCCCGATTGGTCGCGAACTCCGGCTTACCCGCATCCAGGCCGAAGGCGCCGGCGAACGTGGACCAAAGCCGCTCACTGCCAACACTGATCTGCACCGACCCGTCCCGGCAGTTGAGCAACCCGTACGGAGCGATGGAGGGATGGTGGTTGCCCTGCGCCTGCGGAACCTCGCCCGCAACCGTCGCCCGGGTTCCCTGGAAGGCGTGCACGCCGACCAGCGCCGCCAACAAAGAGGTCCGCACGACTTGGCCTTTGCCGGTGCGTTCGCGCTCGAGCAGGGCGGCGAGCGTTCCGAACGCACCGTACATTCCGGAGAGCAGGTCGGCGATCGGAACGCCCACGCGCTGTGGATCATCCGGGCCCGAACCGGTCAGCGACATCAGCCCGGCCTCGCCCTGCAGGATCTGGTCGTAGCCGCTGCGGCTGGATTCGGGGCCGTCATGGCCGAAGCCGGTAATGGAAAGAATCACCAGCTTCGGGTTTAGCTCGTGCATGGCCGCCGTCGAGAATCCGAGCCGGTCCAGCACCCCGGGGCGGAAGTTTTCGACGACGACGTCGGCCCGTTCCAGCAGTTCGCGGAGGACTTGTTGGCCGTCGTCGCTCTTCAAATCCAGCGCGATCGATTCCTTATTCCGGTTGCAGGACAGGAAGTAGGTGGCCTGCGGATCCTCTTCCGGCCCGACGAAAGGCGGACCCCACCCACGGGTGTCATCGCCGGACTCCGGGTTCTCCACCTTGATGACCCGTGCGCCTAGGTCCCCGAGCATCATGCCCGCATGCGGCCCGGCGAGCGCCCGGCTCAGGTCCACCACAAGATACCCGGCCAGCGGTCCCTCTGTTCCAGTTTCAGTGTTCATCGCAAATCCTCTTTTCGTACTTGTTCCAGCTGTCCTTAGGTTTGGGATGGCCTTAGAGCCAGCCGGGAACCACCAGGACCAGCCATGCAATCGGCGGTCCTGCTACGACGACGATCGCGCCATAGGAGAGGATCTGCTTGTAGAAACGGTCCCGGTCGGTGCCTTCGGGCGCGTTGGCAAGAACCAGCGCACCATTCGTGGAGAAGGGTGAAACGTCCACAATCGTGGAGGCAACCGCGAGTGCGCAGATGACACCGATGGCTCCGATTTCACCGGACTCAAGGAATGGAATGGCCAGCGGAATCAGGGCGGCAAGGATTGCAGTCGAGGAGGCGAACGCGGAGACGACAGCACCGATGTAGCAAATCAGCAGTGCGGCCAGCATTGGCATGCCAAGGCTTGCGACGCCGTCGGAAACGTAATCGATTGTTCCGGCTTCCTGCAGGACACCAACAAACGTCAACATGCCGCAGATGAGCAGAACGGTTGACCAACTGATCTTGTCGACCGCACCCTTCTGCGCTTTCGGGAAGAGGAGGGCCAGAATAACCGCGATGGTAATGGAGACGAATCCGACGTCGATGCTGAGTCCCAGAGCCACGACCGCAAGGACGATCAATCCGGCGATGGTGGTGTACTGCGATGCCTTATCGGACTTGGCTTCGGCTGCGGTGGCCGGCGCTGCACCAGCGGACTTGTCGGACTTGGCTTCGGAGTCGTCGTACTTTACGTCGTCGGCACGGTTGGTGCCGCTGATCCGATGGCCCACACTGGCGTTCATCCGGGCTTCGGCGCCCCGCTCGACCATTTGCCCGGCCCGGGTCGAGAGCAACTTCCGCCCGCCGAGGACAAGGAAAAGGACTACGGCGATCAGGAAGTTGAAGATGAGGCTGGAGAGGAAGAGCGCCAGCGGGCTGTACTCAAACCCGGTATCTGCCACGATGCTGTTGACAATGACTCCGTAGACGGCAATCGGGGAGAAACCCCCGGCCTGTGCTCCATGGACGACCATCATGCCCATCAGCAGCGGGCTGATCTTGTGCTTTGCGGCGAAACCGAGCGCAATGGGAGCCATAATCGCCACCGCGGCAGGACCGAGCGCGCCGACCGAAGTAATGATGGCCGTGATGACGAACATGACCCACGGGATCATCGCCACCCGGTTGCGGACCAGTTTCACGGCCCACTGAATTAACAGATCGATGGTCCCGTTATTCTGCGCGATAGCGAAGAGGTACGTCACTCCCACCAAGGTCAGGAAAAGTCCGCCGGGGAAGCTGGCGATAATGTCATCCGTTTCCATCCCGAGGAAGACGGCCCCAAGCAGGAACGCGCCCACGAACCCGAGGGCGCCCATATTGATGGGAAGGATTGTTGCAATCAAGAACATCGCCGCCAGGACGATGATCGATAAGACGGGGGCTGACATCTCTATTCCTCCAGGGATAAGATACGTGACATGAATTACAGGCTCAGTGGACTAGCCTGTAATGGACTTGACCACTTTGTCAATAGCCGATGTAACGTATCCACTAACACCCGTCCAAAGGGGGACACAATGGTCAGGAATGCCGCGCCCGGTTCCTTGGAGCGTGTCTCCAGGCCGCGGCTGTACGAACAACTCGTGGAGCAGCTGTACAGCTACATCGAGACTGCCAAACTGGTGCCCGGAGACCATCTTCCGGCCGAACGGGAACTCGCCGACAGACTCGGCGTTTCCCGCGCCACCCTTTCTCAGGCACTGGTCGCACTGGAGGTTCTTGGGGTCATTGACGTCCGGCACGGAGCTGGCGCCGTCCTGGTGTACCGGCCGAGCATCGCCACCGTCCTCAAGGGGCTGCAGGAACACAAGAGCCGGCTTCCGGAAATTACCGAGGCCAGGAGCACCTTGGAAGTTAAGCTCGCCTCCCTCGCTGCCGCACGCCGGACAGACGAGGACCTGGCGGCTATCGATTCGGCACTGGAAACGATGAAAGATGAGATTTCCGACGGCGGCAAAGGAGCCCACGGAGATGAACTTTTCCATCAGGTCATCACATCTGCTGCACGGTCCCCCGTCCTGGGCCAGCTGATGGGATTCATCGCTGAAATGGTGTTGGAAACCCGTCTCGAGTCCTTGGGCCAACCGGGCCGGCCGGAGCAATCGTTGGCGTCGCACCATACAATCGCCGATGCCATCCGGGCCCAGGACCCTGATGGTGCGGCCGAGGCGATGCGCGCGCATATCGCCCTGGTGTCCGACGTCGAACTCCTCAAATAGCAGCCCGCACCGCCGAGAAGCTGATCTATTATTACTCCTTCACGGCGCCGGCGCTGGCATTCATGATCTTGCGCTGGAAGATGAAGAAGACGACCGCCACCGGAATCGTCATGAGTGCCGCGGCGGCAAGCTTCAACGGGTATTGCGTTCCCTGGCTGAGCTGACCGGAGGCAAGCTGGGCAACGCCCTTGGTGAGCGTGGTCAGCTCCGGACTCTGGGTGGACACGATGAAGTGGTTGAGCTCGTTCCAGGACCCTTGGAAGGACAGGATGACGATAGTCATCACCGCGGGGACGGCCATCGGCAGCACGATGGACCAGAAGGTGCGGAACACTCCTGCGCCGTCGATCCGCGCCTGTTCCTCGACACTGACCGGGATGGATTCAAAGAAGTTCTTCATGATGAAAACACCCGCCGCGTCGGCCAGCAATGGCACGATCATGCCCGTATAGGAGTCATAAATTCCCAGCTGGTTGATCACCAGGAACTTTGGAATCAGCAGTACGACGGCGGGGACGGCCATCACTGCCACCAGCAGTGCGAACACGACACTGCGTCCACGGAAGTTGATCCGCGCCAGGGCATAGCCGGCGAGGGAATCGAAGAATACCCGGCCGAGGGTCACGAATATCGTGACGATGGTCGAGTTCATGGTCCACAACAGGAAGTCCGAGTTCTCGAACAGCGTTTCGTAGGCGGCAGCCGTCCAGGTCTCCGGAACCAGGCCGATCGGGTTGCTCGCAGCCTCCGGTTCGGTCTTGAAAGAGGTGGCAACCTGGATCAGGAACGGCATGATGTACACGACCGCGAGCGCGATCAGCACAAGGTAGGCAGCCCAGGCCGACGAAAGCGGGTTCCGCCGGCGCCGCGGTACCGGCGGAAC
>NZ_KI914644.1:105115-118214 GCF_000520495.1 Arthrobacter sp. H14 | reverse complement strand
GCCAGCCGTTGGAGCCGTTTCCGTGTGAATTGGAATCTGTCCTGCGGGTATCGGTCGCGGTGCTCATCGGTGGCCCCCTGCGTTGGCGTTGTTAAGCTTCCGGTTCCTGCGTCCGGGCAGCAACGGCTTTCCCTTGTCCCGGAGGAAGAAGCGTTGGACGACGGTGAAGAAGACAATGATGGCGAACAGGATGAAGGCGATCGCCGCACCCTGGCCCCAGTCCTGCTGGTTGAACGCGGCGTTGAATGACAGGTACGCCGGCGTCAGCGTAGTTTTGGCAGGTCCGCCCTGGGTACCGGTGTAGATCTGGTCGAAGACCTGCCAGGTACCGATCAGGCCGAGGGTGATCACCGTGAACAGGGTCGGTTTGAGCATTGGCAGTGTCACATGCCAGAACCGCTTCCACGCGTTCGCCCCATCCATGACGGCCGCCTCCCGGACTTCGCCACTGAGGTTCTGAATGGCCGCGATGAACAGCAACATGAACGTGCCGGAGGTGGTGAAGATGGCCATCATGACGAACGCCGACATCGCCACCGATGGCCCGGCCAGCCATTCCCACCAGCTGATCCCGAGGAATTCGCTGCTGACCAGGGCCGCGGGCGCCTGGTCAAGGCCGAACACCCCGTAAATAATGTGCAGTACTCCCCGCGGGTCCTGGAACCAGTTGGGACCGTTAATGCTGAACCAGGAAAGCACGTTGTTGATCGCCCCGGGGGCGCTGAACAGGAAGAGCCACAGCACCGTAATGGCCACCGAGCTGGTCACCGACGGAAAGTAGAACGCCGTCCGGAAGAACCCGCGGCCCTTCAGGATCTGCCGGCTCACCAGCATTGCCAGGAAAAGCGACAGCGCCGTCTGCAGCGGCACCACAAGGACCACGTAGTAGAAGTTGTTGCGGATCGAAGTACCGAAGTCCTGCGTGGCCAGACCGCCACCGGCCAGGATGTCGGCGTAGTGTTTTGCGCCCACAAAGCCGACGTCGGCGGCCAGCGGGCTTCCCCGCCCTGTCCAGTCGGACACGCTCACCCAGGCGGCCATCAATACCGGCACCACCAGGAAGAGCCCCAGCAGGATGATGATCGGGGTGATGAACAGCCACCCGGCCAGCTCCTGTCGTCCCTGGATTCCGCCGCGGCGGGCACGCAGGCGGGCACGTAATGGTGCCTTGGTTTCCATCTATCTGCGCTACCGATCCGGCAGGCGCCCCAAACCGGAGCGCCTGCCCTATTGCCTCTAGTCCTGCACGACCGCTTGCATGTTCTGCTGCACGCTGTCGAGGATCTGCTGCGGATCCGAGGACTCGAGCGTTGCCAGCTGGGCATTCAGTTCCGCGATCACATCCGCTGCGCCTTCCTGCGAGGGAAGGTTCTGCGCATAGTCGGCACCGTCGATGAAGGCACCCAGTTTCGGATACTCCGCCTTCCACTGGTCGGCGAGCGACTCAACCGACGGCATCACGCCGAAGGACTCGGCGAATTCCATCTGGCTCTCTTCGGACGTCAGATGCTGCACCAACTCAACGGAACCTTGGACATTGTCACTGTCCGCGGCGATGCCCAAGCAGTTCGTGTACTGCAGGGTGCCCATGCCTTCGGGGCCGGCCGGCAGCTCCGCCACCTGATAGTCAACCTTCGGGAAGTCGTTACTCATGGCCCCGGCAATCCAGTTGCCCTCGATCGTCATGGCAGCCATGCCCTTACCGAACGCTTCACCGCCCCAACCTGCGCCGAGATCAGAGGAATAGGCGGCAATGCCGTCCTTCATCATGGATTTCACATAGCTGAGGGCTTCCACATTGGCTGCACTGTTCACCGTGGCTTCAGTGCCGTCGTCGGACACCAATCCGCCGCCAGCCTGGGCCGAGAAAGCTCCAACACGCTGGTATTCAGGGCTGAACGCCAGACCCATGGTCTTGTCGGTGGTCAGCTTCCCGGAGACCGCCCGGAGTTCATCCCAGGTGGTGGGGATGTCCGCGTCGGTGAGCCCCGCGTCCTTCCACATCCCGGTGTTGATCACCAGTGCCAGGGTGGAGAAGTCCTTCGGCGCGCAGTAGAACTCGTCCTCATAGGTGAACGCCTCGCGCAGCCCTTCGTAGAACTTGTCCGCGTTCTCCAGGTCTTCGGCGTAGGGTTCGAGCGAACCGTTGGCGGCGTAGCCAACGAACTGGTCGGTGGAGAGGTAGAAGACGTCGGCCGGCTCGCCCGAAGCGAATCCCTGGCTCAGCTGCTGGTTCAGGTCGGATGCAACCTGGACCTCGGCCTTGACGCCCGACTCGTCGGACCATTCCTTAACCGCCTCGGTGACGGCCTCGGTTTCGGCCGCGCCGGAGGAACCAATCAGGACGCTGATGGGTCCGCCGCTGCTGGCCTCTTCGGCCCCGCCGCCACCTCCTGATGAGTCTTCGAAGCCGGAGCCTCCGCAGGCAGTCAATGCAAGCGCCGCGGTGCTGGTAACGGCGACGGCGAAGGAGAGCCGCCGCGCGCGCGAGGTCATGTGTCCACTCTTCATTGTGTGATTCCTCTTCTCTAAACTGCCGGAGCTCCGTCAGGAGACCGGTTCACCTCTGGTGATGAACGGGTCGGACCGGCGGTGGACCAGTTCCGACTTGAGCAGCAGATGCTGTTCGGGTTCCGTCTGGCCGTAGCCAGTCAGTTGATGGGTCAGCAACGAGACAGTGTGCTGTGCCGCCGCTTCGATGGGCTGGGAAACGCTGGAAAGCCCGACGGCGGCAGCCACCGGTGTGTCGTCAAAACCGACGACGGCGGGTTCCCCCGCGTCCGGCATTAGTTGCCGCCAGGCTGCGGCAGCACCGAGGGCCAGCGAATCACTGGCGCACACGATGGCGGTGGCCCCTTGCGCGACCAGTGCTTCCGCGCCGCGGACGCCATTACGCACGCTGTCCTCTACCGAAACGGTCAGCGCCGCGAAGTCGGTTCCCGCCGCACCGGCGGCCATCGCCCTGCGCCAGCCACTCCTGCGGTCGTCCCCCGCGCCGGAACCTTCCGGCCAACCCAGGAATCCGACCTTGCGGTGCCCCCGCGCCAGGAACATCTCCGTGGCAGCCGCGGTGCCGGCGCCGCCGTCGATATCAACCCACGCATGGGCGGCGTCGAAGGGGTCCGACCTGGCACTCCAGGGACGGCCGAAGGCAACAAACGGGACCTCCCGCTCCAGCAGCCAGTCGGTCCGGGCGTCGGCGTGGTGGGTGTTGGTGAGCACGAAGCCGTCCAGGTCCGCCGTATCCAGCAACTGCTCATACTCGGAAATCTCGTCCGCATCGTCGTCGGCCGTGAACAGGGTCAGGCGGTACCCCTCCAGCTGCGCCGACTCGGTGAGCGAATGCAGGAAGCGGTCGAGAATGGAGCCGTTAATGCCGTCCGTGGAAGGGTACAGACGCATCGCCAGATCCATCGAGCGGCGGGTCCGCAGCTGGCGCCCAGCCGCGCTGGGACGATAACCGGCCTCCGAAATGGCGGCACGGACGCGTTCGAGTGTCTCCGGCTTGACCCGGTGCGGCGAATTGATCGCGTTGGAAACCGTCTGGCGGGACACGCCAAGCTCGTTGGCCAGCGATACGAGGGTGTGCTTCGGCGTCATCGGTCCTCCTTCCGGGGTCGGTGGCCATCCGGCCTGCGATAGTGTGGTTCTTCGACTATGAACGTTCAAATCTGTGATGCGCTTCTCAAATTTGATCGTTCAAATAAGATAGATTCATAATGAATTCGAGGCACTCGACTTGTCAAGGACCGTTTCCCTAACGTGACCTTTACCCGTCCGCCGCGACCGCCTTCCATCGATCAGGAGAACCACCCATGGCCTCCACGCAGCCCTTCCTCCACAACCTGCCCGGAGTGTTCCTTGCTCCCTATCAGGCGTGGTCTGCCTCGGACGGCCAGATCGGAGGCGGCGCCGAGGGCATCTACTGCTCCGATGACCGCGTGATTTCCGGAGCCGGCCTCTCAGTTGCCGGATACGAGCTGCGGTGGTTGTCGACGCAGGTTCACTCTGCGACCGCCGTCGACTTCCACTACATAGTGATGGTTCCCTCGAGCATCGCGGACCCGCTGGTGACCGTGGTGCGCGAGCGGCGGGCCACGACTGAGGGGATTTCGGAGCAACTCCGGATCGAATCGGCGCATGAACAGGACGTGCGGCTGGACCTGAAGCTCACGTTGACCGCCGACAACACGCCAATGGAACAGGTCAAGGACGGCCGGACCGCCGGACGGCGGACTGCAGTGTCAGACACCACTTGGAACTGGCGGGACGAGAACACCACCGCGACCCTCGAAGCGCCCGGCGCAAAGATCGATTTCCCGGACGGAACCATCGCCCTGAACTGGATCGTCGACGTCGCGGCCGGTTCAGGGACCGAGGCCGGCTGGACCCTCCGGCTGGAAGACTTGGCGGCCCCCATCATCGGAACGTCGCTGCGGCCGCTGCCGACCCCCGCCGTCGTCAATGACGATCCCCGGCTGAAGCGGCTGATGCACCGCGCCTTCTCCGACCTCAGCAGCCTCCGGATCGCAGACCGGGCATTGCCCAATGACGTTTTCCTCGCCGCCGGCGCGCCCTGGTTCTACACCATGTTCGGCCGCGATTCACTGATCGCGGCACGGATGCTGCTCACGGTGGACACCACCCTGGCCGCCGGCACCCTCCGCACGCTCGCCGCACGCCAAGGCACCAAAACCGACGTCGAAACCGCCGAGCAGCCGGGCAAGATTCTGCACGAAGTCCGCCGCACAACTCTGAAAGTGGCCGGGCACGACGGCGTCCAGTTGCCTCCGGTCTACTACGGCACCATTGACGCGACGCCGCTGTGGATTTCGCTGCTGCACGACGCCTGGCAAGCCGATATGCCCGAGTCCGAGGTCGAGGCGCTGCTCGACAATTTGGAAGCGGCCCTGAACTGGCTGGGCGAATATGGCGATTCCGACGGCGACGGCTTCCTCGAGTACCTGGACACCACCGGCCACGGGCTGGCGAACCAGGGCTGGAAGGACTCCGGCGACTCCATCCGCTGGCACAACGGCTCGCTCGCCGAAGGGCCGATCGCGTTGTCCGAGGTCCAGGGGTACGCCTACGAGGCCGCCATCGACGGGGCCGCGCTGCTTGAAGCCTTCGGCCGCCCCGGTGCCGAGCGCTGGCGCAAATACGCGGCCGAGATAGCCGAACGGTTCCGTGCCTCGTTCTGGTGCGAGGACGAACTGGGCAGGTACCCGGCGATCGCGCTCGATGCGGAGAAGAAACCGGTCGACGGCGTCAGCTCCAACATGGGACACCTGCTGGGAACCGGAATCCTGAACGAGGAAGAGAAGGCCGCCATCGCGCGCCGGCTGCTGCACCCCACCATGTTCTCCGGCTACGGCATCCGGACGGTTTCGACCACCAACGGCGGCTACTGGCCGCTGCGCTATCACGCCGGTTCGGTTTGGTCGCACGACACGGCGATGATCCTCGCCGGGCTGCTTCGGGACGGATTCGCGGACGAGGCCGAAACGCTGGCACTGGGCCTGCTTCGCGCCGCCGACGGATTCGACTACCGGTTGCCGGAACTGTTCTCCGGCGACTCCGCCGACAAGACTTGGCCGCCCATCGCGTACCCGGCGTCCTGCCGTCCGCAGGCCTGGGCCGCCGCGTCGGCGGTGCCCATCGCCGTCGCCCTCGGTGGCCTCCGGTAGATCTGCGCGCCGAGTCAGCCCCTCGCCCATGCCCTGGGCCGCCCCGGTCAGCCCCTCAGGTGCCCACAGGACCGCCCGGTCAGCCCCTAGCCCGTCAGTCAGCACGCTGCAGTGGGCTGACCGGCGGCTAACGGGCTGATCCACGGTAGGATCCAGACCGAGTGCGTGGTACCCCTTGTTGCTAGAGTCGGAGGTGCATGTGGTCCAACCACACAGTTTCCCGCCGTGAAGAGGAATCCGATGACCGATCAGCAGATGTCCGACCAAGAGCCCCAGCCGGTCCAGGATGGTTCCGCCATGCCGGCCACAGGGCAGCCGGCCGAACAGTCCACCGGGCGTCCCGCCGTCGTACCGACTGTTCCGGCCGCGCTGCGCCGCCGCATTCCCAAGGCCGCCGACCTGGCACCGCTGATGCAGTTCAAGAAGCCGTCCCTCCCGACGACGAAGAACCGCTTGGCCAAGGCCAATACCATTTCGGACTTGCGGACGCTCGCGAAGCGCCGCACGCCGAAGGCGCCCTTCGACTACACCGATGGCGCGGCCGAAGAGGAGATCACCCTCCGGCGGGCGCGCGAATCCTTCCACAACCTCGAATTCCGCCCCGGCGTGCTGCGCAACGTCTCCACGGTCGATCTCAGCACTGAAATTCTCGGGAAAACCTCGGCCCTGCCGTTCGCGATCGCCCCTACCGGCTTCACCCGGATGATGCAGTCGGAGGGCGAATACGCCGGTTCCCGGGCAGCACAGGAAGCCGGCATTCCCTACACCCTGTCGACCATGGGAACCGCGTCGATCGAGGATGTCGCCGCTGCTGCGCCGCATGGCCGGAACTGGTTCCAGCTGTACCTATGGACGGACCGCGAGCGCTCGATGGAGCTGATCGATCGGGCGGCGAAGGCCGGTTACGACACCCTGATGGTCACCGTCGACACCTCGGTTGCCGGAGCCCGCCTGCGTGATGTCCGCAATGGCATGACGATTCCGCCGGCGCTGACCGCCAAGACCGTGCTCGACGCTTCCTACCGGCCGGCCTGGTGGTTCAATTTCCTCACGCATGAGCCGCTCTCTTTTGCATCGCTCTCGCGTTACTCCGGCACCGTCGCGGACCTGATCAATTCCATGTTCGACCCGACCCTGACCTACGCCGATCTGGACTGGCTCCGCGAGGTATGGAAGGGCAAACTCCTGGTCAAGGGCGTGCAGACGCTCGACGACGCGAAAAAGGTGGTCGACCACGGCGCCGACGGGATCATCCTCTCCAACCACGGCGGCCGCCAGTTGGACCGGGCACCGATCCCGCTGCACCTGCTGCCGGAAGTCGCTGCCGAACTCAAGGGCAAGACTTCGATCCTGCTCGACACCGGCATCATGAGCGGTGGGGACATTGTCGCGGCTTTGGCGCTGGGCGCGGACTTCACTCTGGTCGGCCGGGCCTACCTTTACGGCCTGATGGCCGGCGGCCGGGCTGGCGTCGACCGCGCCATCGGGATTCTCGGCAGCCAGACGGCCAGGACCATGCAGCTGCTGGGCGTGAACAAGATCGCGGACCTGACGCCGGAACACGTGCGGCTGCTGCGCTAGCAGCAACCATGGACGGCGGCGGCCTCATGCGGCACAGCGCACGACGTCGTCGGGCTGGCTTTGTCGGGCCGGTTCAAGAGCGCTCCTCCCCGGCGTGCAGGTGGGCGCGTTCGCCGTCGCGGTCGAAGATGGTGAGGATTTCCACCGTGCCGTCATGGGCGCCGATGCTGTGCGGAACCATCGTCGAGAATTCCGCCGCGTGGCCGGCCTCCACCAAAATGGTCCGCTCACCCAGTTGCAGGCGTGCGGTGCCTGACAGGACGGTGAACCACTCGCGGCCGGGATGGACCCCCATCTGGTCCGCCCCTGTCGGCCGTTCGGCAGTGATGCGCATTTTCGCCACGGTCACGCCGTGCAGGGTGCGTTCGCTGGACAGCAGCCACGTCGTCATTCCGCGCATGTGATCCGGCTCCGGGCGGATCACCACGTCCTCCTCTTCGCCGGATTCGACGAGTTGATCGAGCGTGGTGTCGAGGGCTTTGGCGATGGGAACGAGCTGGTCGAGGGCGATCCTGCGGTGCCCGGTTTCGATCCGGCTCAGGGTTGATGGGCTGAGGTAGCAGCGGGCAGCAAGCGCGTCCAGCGACCAGCCGCGGGCCAACCTGAGACCGCGGATGCGATGGCGGATCACGGCGTCCAATGCGAGTTCTTGCGTCATAAGCAATATTGTATGTCTAAGACGCATGATGTGCCTAACATGGATACATGACACAGCACTCGCATCACCAGAATGACCTACATTCAGACCACGACCACGACGGCCACGGCCACGGCCACGGCCACGGCGATCACGATCAAGCCGGGCTCGGGGATCTGCTTGATCTCGATGCCGAAGTCCTTGGTTCTTACCTGGAAGAGGTGACCGGGTGGGCCGGGAAGTACGCCCCTGAGACGCCGCGCATCGTCGTCGATATGGGGGCAGGCACCGGCACCGGAAGCCTGGCACTGGCCCGGCGCTTCAGTGAAGCCGAAGTGATCGCGATCGACAAGGCGGAAGCCATGCTCGAACGCATCCGGACGGTGGCGGATCAGCAGGGACTGGCGGACCGCGTACGCGCAATCCAGGCCGACGTCGATGCTGCCTGGCCGGCGCTTGGTGCGGTCGACGTCATGTGGGCGGCTTCGTCGCTGCACGAGGTTGCCGATCCGGACAAGGTGCTCCGTGACGTTTACGCGGCGTTGAAACCCGGCGGCTTGCTGGTCGTCGTCGAACTGGACACGCTGCCACGCTTTCTGCCCGACGACGTCGGCATGGGTCGGGCGGGTCTGGAGTCCCGGTGCCACGACGTTTTGGCGAAGTCCGGTTGGAACTCGCACCCTAACTGGCGTTCACATCTGGAGCAGGCCGGCTTCGAAATTGCAGCGGAACGCAACTTCACCACTGAGGCCGGGCGGTCGTCGTCGGGCAGCAGCCGCTATGCCCAAGCGTATTTGCAACATATCCGCAGTGGGGTCGACGGCAGGCTGGCGCCCGATGACTTGCACACCCTCGACCAGCTCCTGTCCGGGGACACCACAGACGGTCTGCTGCACCGCGGGGATCTCAACCTCCGTGTCACGCGCACCGCCTGGGCTGCCCGCCGGCCCTGAATATCCATATGGATATCGCCCCCGTCCGCTTGATTAACCCGTATCGACCCATATAGACCCCCGTCAAGCCCATCAAGGAAGTTAGACATGAAAACCGAACAGACTCATGATGTCGCAATCATCGGAGGCGGTGCTGCTGGACTGAGCGCAGCTGTCACCCTGGCACGCTCGCTCCGTTCCGTCGTCGTCGTGGATGCCGGCGAGCCACGCAACGCACCCTCGGCCGGTGCACACAACGTGCTCGGGCGGGAGGGCATCCCGCCGCTCGAATTGCTTGCTGCCGGGCGGCGGGAGGCCGAACAATACGGTGCGGAGGTCCACAGCGGTCGGGCTGAGTCGGTCCGCCGCTGTGGTGACGGATTTGAGGTGCACCTTGCCGGCGGTGGGACCCTGCACGCGCGCCGGTTGCTGCTCGCGACAGGACTGATCGACGAGCTCCCCGACGTACCCGGCGTCCGCGGGTTTTGGGGAGAAAGCGTACTGCACTGCCCGTACTGCCACGGCTGGGAAGTGCGCGGACAGCGGATTGGCGTTCTCGGCACCAGCCCGCTCAGCGTCCATCAGGCACTGTTGTTCCGGCAGCTCAGTGACGACGTCACACTCTTCCTCCACACCATGCCGGAGCCCGACGACGAGACCTGGGAACAGCTGTTCGCGCTGGATATCCAAGTCGTGAACGGAACCGTCCAACGGCTCGGCAGCGGAAACGGTGTTCTGCAGACTGTCGTCCTCGAGGACGGGCACGAGTTCGAGGTGGACGCTGTCGCCGTCGGCCCCCGGGTCGTCGCGCGGGCGGATCTGTACGAACAGCTTGGCGGTGCGCTCACGGAACACCCAATGGGAGCGTTCATCGAAGCCGGCCCGATGGGACGGACGGAAATCCCGGGCGTCTGGACAGCAGGAAACGTCAACGACCTCCCGGCGATGGTCAGCGTCTCCTCCGGCGCAGGAGTCATGGCGGGTGCCGCCATCAATGCCGACCTCGTGGCGGAGGATGCCCGCACCGCCGTCGAACTCCGACGGAGTCTCAGCCGAACGTGACGGAATCTGTGCTCACGGTTTCCGCCTGCCGCCCGGGGGGCCGTGGCACCGCTGGCAGCTCCTCAGCGTTCCGTGGTAGCGGCCGCGAAACCGGCCATTGATTCGAACTCCCAGTCAGGGCGGACGTCTTCCCCCGGGTCCGGCGTTGCGCCCCAGCCCGGACGGTTGTGACGGCGGTTAATCCATACCCCTGGAAGTCCTGCCTTTGAGCCAGGAACGTGGTCGTGGAAGAGGCTTTGGGCCACGTGGAGCAACTTGAGGCCGTGCTGGTCAGCATAGTCCCTCAGCACGTCGAAGTTCTTTTGCGCCGGCTTGTAGCTGCCGACGTCTTCGGCCGTGATGACGTGGTCGAAGTCCACATCCAATCTCCGGCGGCTGCCTTCGAAACCGACACGGTCAACATTGGAGAGGATGATGAGTTTGAACCGTTCCCTCAGCTTCACCAAGGCTTCATGGGAATCCGGAAATGCGGGCCAATCCGGCACCGAACTGCCCAAGCGTCCGGCGTCGTCGTCGGACACTGGTATCCCGAGCTTCGCTCCTGTTGCGCGGAAAGCGTCCGCCAGAACCACCGGGTAAAGGGCTGTGGGATTCTCCCGCTCCATGCGCGCCTCCTCATCGGCATACGCGAGCAGGAGTTCCTCATCGGACAGGTCCGGGTTGGTTGCCCGGCCCCATGGCCCCAACACTGCGGCGATTCCGGCCTCCCAGTCAATCAATGTGCCGTAGCAGTCGAAGCTGAGAGCGTCGAATTCATCGAACATGTTCACTCCTTGAATGGCTGAGGTATCGGTCCGCGCGGCGGAGGTCGCGGTTGAGTTTCAGACTATCGAGGCATGGCGGCTTGTGGTACAGATGTGGAATGAATTCCCCTGACCTGCTCGCCGAGGCTTACCGTCCTCTTTTGCAGTTCGCTGAACAAGTCGACGAGAAGCAGGGCTGGATCGCCAGTCTATTGCCGGGATGGACTGTCCGGGACCTGTTGTTCCATCTCGCCAACGACTGCCAGAGGGCGCTCGTTGCCCTTTCTACACCAGCCGCAGAAAAGGCCGACACCAATGAGGTTACATATTGGTCGGAATGGAAGCCTGGCGGGGATGGAACGCAGGCCAGCCTTCGAGGTACCCGCATCATGGCCACTGCCTGGACATCGATTCGAGGGCCGGCTGATCTCTACCTCGAAACCGCTCGGGCCGTGCTCTACGCGGCCGCACATGCAAATCTGGAAACCGTCGTTGGTACCCAAAACCGCCGGCTCACGGTCGATTCTTTACTCCGGACCCTCGCCGTCGAGGCAGTAGTGCATCATACCGATCTCGAACCGGCCCTGCCGAACGCACCTGCCACATCCGGACTTCTGGAGGTCCGCCGAGTGCTCGACCGGTTACTCGGTGAGCCAGCGCCGGAAGAATGGGATGACATTCGCTATATCCGGATCGCTACCGGGCGGCTGCCCCTGAATACGGAAGAGCAAGCCACCCTCGGTCCACTGGCACGTCGCTTGCCACTCTTCGGCTGAACGTTCCAGCTTCCCGGCCGGTAGCCATGGCGGGCAAGCTCGAGCACCGAATGGATTCACGCCGCGCACTGTGGAATCTGCAACGTTAGCCTCCTATAGTCTGAGGATGACGGTCATCGACTGGCTTCTTGACTCCGACCCTGCCATCCGCTGGCAGGTGATGCGCGATCTCACCAACGAACCCGAAGACGCTGTTGCTACGGAACGGGCACGGATCGCCGATGAAGGCTGGGGCGGCCGCCTGCTTTCGCTGCAGCATGAAGACGGCCAGTGGGCCGGCGGGACATATTTTCCGCCGTTGACCGAGGTGCCGAAGGACCAGCCATGGACGGCGACAGCCTGGACATTGCAGTTGCTTCGCCAGTTCGGAGTGGATCCATCCACTGAGCGGGTGCGCTCCGCGGTTGCCCTTGTCCGCAAGGGAAGCCGGTGGGAATACGATGGATCAGCTTTTTTCGATGGCGAGGTCGAGCCGTGCATCAACGGCATGACCGTAGGGATCGGTGCGTACTTCGGTGAGGATGTGCATGGCCTTGTCGACAGACTGCTGTCCGAACAACTCGAAGATGGCGGCTGGAACTGTGAGGCCGAAAACGGCTCGACGCGGTCATCCTTCAACACCACGATCGCCGTGCTTGAGGGGCTGCTGGAATTCGAACAGGCGGCCGCCGGTTCGCCAGAGGTCATGGCGGCACGCGAGCGGGCGCAGGAGTATCTCCTCGACCGGCATCTGATGCGCAGGCTCTCGACCGGTGAGGTACCGAACGAGGGCTGGCTTCAGTTCTCCTTCCCGACCCGCTGGTACTACGACGTGCTCCGGGCGCTCGATTACCTGCGCTCAGCCGGGGCGGTGCCCGACGAGCGGGCGAAGGAAGCCATCGAACTCGTTGAGAGCAAGCGCGGCACCGAAGGCCGGTGGCTGCTCGAGAACACGCATCCCGGCGCCGTGCACTTCGAACTGGAGGAGGGCGACGGCAAACCGAGCCGCTGGAACACGCTCCGGGCGATGCGGGTGCTGGACTGGTACCGCGGCTGAGTTCCGACAGGGCTCACACAACGGGATCCGCAAGGATCTCAGCAAGCACCCGCCTCTGGGCACCTTCAGGGTCAGGGCTTGATAAACCGGCCATTGTTGCCAGTGCCTTCCACAAGGCCCAGCCACGCGCACGGCGCCAGACGTCGTCGGGCAGGCACACAGTACTGCGGAAGATCTGTCGTTCGTTGCCCGTGAAGTAGGTCCATGCAATGACCAGATCACAGGCTGGATCGCCGACGCCGCAGGTGCCGAAGTCGATGATCGCGGAGAGTTGGCCGTTTTGGACGAGGAGATTGCCGACGGCGACGTCACCGTGGAACCACACTGGATCGTGATCCCAAGCTGTAGCGGTCGCGTCGGCCCAGATTTTCCGGCAAGAGGCCACATCGACGTCGTCGGACAACCCGGTCAGGGCATTCTGAACTTCGTCGCTGTAGACGGTTGGATGGCAACCTCTGAAGAAGGAGTGCTTGCCCGCTGCCGGTCCAACATCCGGCCGGACACTGCGGAGTGCGGCGAGAGCCTCCCCCAGGTCTTGGGCCAGAGTTGACCGGTCGACGCTCGGGCAGGATTCGACGGTGCCGCCCGGCAGCCAGCGACGCACCGACCAGGGGAAGGGATAATCCGGTCCCGGCCTGCCGGTCG
>NZ_KI914644.1:99904-105015 GCF_000520495.1 Arthrobacter sp. H14 | reverse complement strand
CGGTGAGTTCTTCACCCAGGCGGAAGGTCCGGTTGTCCCACCCCTGCTGCGCGACCGGCTCTACAGTGAGGTGATTCCACTGCGGGAACTGTTCGGAGATCAGGCGGCGGACAAGGTCGGTGCTGATTTCCATATCTTCAACAGTAGAAGATTCCGTCCACCAACCATCGGCTGGCTGCAATGTAGGCCATGGGGGCAATCCACGCTCCCACGACCCACGGCCATGGATGGCGGGCAAGAGTGCTGATGCCCGCTCCGGCGAGGACGGACACCGTGGCCGCCAGTGCCGGAACGATAAGCGTGGACAACTGCCCCGGTGCGCATAGCGGAATGAGCAGCCATACCGTGGGACCGCCCAGCGGGATCGCCCCTTGTGATAACAACGACAGCAGCGCCGGCAGCCACAACCCAATGAGCGCGAGCGCTGACCACGCGACGGTGGAGCGTGCCGGGCTCCGCGGCCAAAGCCGCAGGCGGACGCGGTGGGCAATGAGCGGCAGCAGGAGCAACGACGCGACGACCCCGAGGAGCGGAATGCTGAAGGCCAGAAAGACGGGGACGGCCAGCAATACGATGCTGCCAGCTGTTCGGGTTGGTGCGGTTGGGGAGGCGCTCATCGAGGACCGGTGTTGATAACTTAGGCGACGTCGTAGCGCAGCCACATCATGCCGTTCCCGAAACGGCGTTCCTCGCGCAGCACCAGCGGCACCTTGGACTTGGGGTAGTAAGCCTTGCCCGAACCGATGATGATCGGGGCGATCATTATCTGGACCTCGTCGACAAGGCCGGCACGGAATGCGTGGGCGGCCAGATCCGGGCCGGCGATGTTGATGTCGGCCCTGGCCTGGACCTTCAATTGCCGGACCTCATCGGCGTCGAAATCACGACGAAGTTCCGTTTTCCGCGTCCACACTTCCGGCAGGGTGGTGGAGTACACGATTTTGTCCGCTGCCTGCCAGACCCGCGCGAAGTTCGCGGATTCGGGCGACTGGGCGGCAGCGGCCGGGTCGTTCTCCCAGACATACATCAACTCATACATTCTGCGCCCATAGAGGTAGGTGCCCACGGATTCTTCCTGGTGATTCAGGAAGGCCAGCACCTCCTCGTCCGGCACAGCCCAGTCGAAACTCCCCGACTCATCGGCAATGTAACCGTCGAGGGAACTGATAATCAAGTAAATCAGCCGGCCCATCGGAAGTCCTTCCCTTGAAGAAATCCACATCCCGTTGCAGAGATCATCCCACCATTTGGCTGCGGATGCGCTGATCAGCCGAAGTTGAATATGGGCGGAAAGACCACGACGACGGCGGCCCAGGCACCGTAGACCGGCAGGTACCGCGTTTGCCAGCGCACCAGGGCGGTAAATTGCCGCCGCCGGCGCAGGAACCCGACGGAAAGCCAGGCCGACCACAGCAGATGCACCAGCAGCAGGAGGTTCAGCCCGAGCGCGGCAACCTTGTTGGGACTGAATCCGAACTCGGCGATCCGGGTCAGCTGCAGGACGTCGGGCAATCCGGGTGGCTTGAGCGAATCCCGTGCGGAAATAGAGTAGAGCAGCAGGGACAGCACGAGGATGAGGATCGCGTCCATCAGGATGAGCAGTTCGCGGTCGACGTCGGCAAGGCCACCACCGGCGGCGGCGAGCACCACCAGCAGAACCAGCAGCATGGCAATCGTTAGTGGCGTGAAGACGCGCGTCAGCACGGGGGCGATGTTCTCGACGACGTTCTGCTTCGCCTCGACGAGCCACGCCGCGACGACGAGCGCGCCAGGCACGGCGAATGGCAGGATCCAGTCCTCCAGCACCGGTTCGAGGTCGGTTCCGGCGAGCTGCAGGGTCGCGAAGGTGAGTCCGATCAGGACGGCACCGCCGATGGCCAGGAGCGTGAAGTAGATCGCGAGTTCGCCGGTGAACCGCGCGAAGTCCATGCGCCGGCTGTCAGAGCGCCACCTCCCTCCGACATACGCCACACCTGTCAGCAGCCACAGCACAACCGGGGCGTGCAGTATTGCGAGCAATTCGGTGGAACCGCCGGAGGCAAACGGGTAGATGTTGAGCACCACCGCCAGCACGGCGAAGGGGATGAGCAGCATCGCCAATACGCCTACGGTCAGCTGTCGCTTCCAGGCGAAGTACGCGCCAAGGAAGGGGAAAGCGAGCAGGCCGAGGTTGCGTGCCAGTGCCGCGCCGTCGTCGAGCCAGGTGAGGCCCAGCTTGACCGCTACCCCAGCCCCCGCGGCGAGCGCCAGGACTACTGCCAGCTCGCGCCACGGCGGCGCTCCGCCGTCGTCGGAATCCTCTGGTACAAGCGCGAGCTGCTTCCACAGCCGGTCGGAGTGCTCGCGGGCAAACTCGCGTGAGACGGCGTCGAGGTTGCCCAGGCGTTTGATCGCCACCAGGAACGCCTCCTCGTCGTCGAGCCCGGTCGCCTGCCGGTCGGCAATCTGCTCGCGCAGGTGATCCTCCATCTCGTCGACGTCGGCCGGAGAGATGGCCTGACGCCGCTGGACGTAGCCGCGCCACCGGTCAATCCGGGCCTCCAGTTCAGGACGCAGCTCCATCATGCCCACCTCTCCTCCACAGCCGGAGGCCGCTGGGCGTTGTGCCACACCTGCCGCAACGCGTCGGCGACGACGGTCCACTGCTCCTGCCGGTCGGCGAGCGCTTCCCTGCCCGACGGCGTGATCGCGTAGTGCTTGCGGCGGCGCCCTGCCTCGGATGTCCCCCACGACGACGACACATAGCCGAGCCGTTCGAGCCGGTGCAGCAGCGGGTAGAGCATCCCGTCGGTCCACTGCATGGAACCATCCGAAAGCTCCGCCACGCGTTTGAGGATCGCGTAGCCGTACAGGTCACCGTCCAACAGGATGCCCAGCACGAGCGGGGTGGCCGATGCAGCGACGAGGTCCTTATCGATGCGCATCCCGCGCCTCCTATACCTAGATCTACAAGGTATCTAACCATAGCAGTTCTAGGTATACCAAGTGCTGCAACAGTAAGGGTCTTTTACCGTTGTCTCGAAAGGAACCGGTCCAGATATTCGGCGATCAATTCGGGGGCACTATCAACCGCTTCGTGACCCTGATATTGGAGTGTGGCGACCGTTGCGGCTGACAAGGTGCCGGCGAGGCTCATCGTCACATCTGCGGCCCAGGGAGGACCCTCGCTGCCCCTCAGCAGCAGCACCGGCTGCACGACGTCAGCCGCCAAGGCGGACACATCAACCGCCGCCAGCGCCTCGGCTTCGCGCACCAGAGTCCGCTCAACAATCGGCATCGGGTCGTATCCCACGTCGCGGTCCCGCAACAGCTCGACCTCCCCGGGGCGCATTCCGACGACGTCGACCAGGAAACTGAACATCGCCCGACCGGGCTGCCCCTGGTCAATCATGTCCCGCATACGGCCTATCCACTCCGCCGATACCGTCGTCGTGCCAGGAGGCTCATAGAGGACAAGCCGGCGCACCGATGGGGATTGAGCTGCCGCGCCTAACGCGCACAGCGCTCCGTAGCTGTGCCCGAATACGTCGATCGGCGCACCCTGTTGCATCGAGAGGTTTTCGGCGAGAGCGGCCACGTCTGCACACTCCGCTGCGAGCGTGTAAGACGTGCCATCCCCACTCAAGCCCCGCCCGCGCCGATCCATCGCCGTCACGCGGAAGCGACTGCCCAGCACGGGCCACAACGGAGACCAACGAGCGGAACTGCACATGCCACCGTGAACCATCAGTAACGCTGGGCCCGTTCCGCCCTGGACAAAGCCGATTCTGGTCCCATCAGCACTGACGACAGACCCTCGCTTCCCATCCATGGGCATCGTCACTCCGCCTCGTCTCCGACGGGCTGAGGTGGCGGAAGCAACGATGCCGCTGTAGCGGAGATAGTCCCCAGAGCAGACGCAACCATCGGATGCTCCCGGCCGCCGAGACGGGTTGCGGCGAGGATGCGGCGGGCTGGTGCGGGTTCGCCGCGCAGAGGGATACGCGTGACTGGCCATTCTTCGTGCAACCGGGCGAGCCGCGGAACGAGCATGACACCAAATTCGTGTGCCACCAGGGCGGTTCCGGTGTCCCATTCATCGGCATGGTGAGCGATATTGGGAGTGAACCCGGCGGCCATGCACGCCGTAACCACCAGATGGTGGTAGGCACTGCCCGGCCGTCCCACGATCCAGGGTTCATCAGCGGCGTCAGCCAGGGTGGCCGTGGCGCGGTCGGCCAAAGGATGCTGGTCAGGAACGATCAGGTCGAGTGGGTCATCAAGGAGCGGCCGTTGATCAAATCGGCTGTCGGACGACGGCGGGGTCTGGGCCGTGGCCGTCAGCAGCGCGAGGTCGGCATCGCCGGCCAGCAGCAGGTCAAAGCACCTGCCCGGCTCGGCTTCGATCACCCGTACGCTGAGTTGCGGGTAGCGGTCCCGCAGGGCCGCTGCAGCCGGAGGCAACAGGTGCGTGGCCGCGGTGGAGAATCCACACAGCGTGAAGGAGCCTCCCGGTTCGTCGACGGCGGCAGCCAGTTCGGCCTTGGCGCGCTCGACTTGCTCATACAGAACGTCGGCATGGCGCAGCACCGTTCTCGCCGCGGCGGTCAGCCGGATGCCCCGTCCCGATTGAGACAACAGCTCGACGCCCAGTTCGGCGGCCAACTGACGCAGCTGATGTGAAACCGCGGAAGGCGTGTAGTGCAATGCCGCCGCCGCAGCGGTCACCGTGCCGTGATGGGCAACCATTTGCAGCACCCGCAGCTTCGAATCGATCATGCAAACATATTACACAATAACGTGCTGAATTGTTTGCTTCTCTTCAGTAATCATCACTGCCAAGCTGAAACCATGCCCCTCAACGTTCCCGCTGCCGCCGATGCCACGCGCGCTCTCCGCCCCCAGATGATTCATGGCTCCAAAGCCGAGGCACGGACGGCGGTCTACCTGCTCCTGGTGCTAACGGCGGGTGCTTATCTGCCCACTCCTCTCTACCCGGCCTACCAGCAGGCCTTCGGATTTACCGACCTGACGATGGTGCTGATCTATGCGACCTTCGCGCTGGTCAGCGCCCCCGCGCTGCTGCTCTTCGGGCCGGCCTCGGATGTGCTCGGCCGGCGATCCGTACTAAG
>NZ_KI914644.1:93288-99804 GCF_000520495.1 Arthrobacter sp. H14 | reverse complement strand
ATGTGCTCGGCCGGCGATCCGTACTAAGGGTCAGCCTGTTGTTGGCCGGACTCGGCTCACTCTGCTTCCTGATTGCAGATGGACCCGGGCTGCTGCTGGTTGGCCGGGCGGCGCAAGGCCTGGCCCTGGGCGCGGCAACGGGACCCGCGACCGCATTGATCATCGAGAGCAGGTCCGAGCAGAAACGACTCTGGGCATCGATCCTCGCGACTATGGCCTTTGTCGCCGGAACCGCGGCAGGCCCCCTTGCCGCCGGCTTGTTGGCCCAGTACGCGCCGGCCCCGCAGCTGCTGCCCTATCTGATTCACGTGGTCCTGCTGGCAGCCGGGTGGCGCCGAGTTTCCACACTGACTTCCGCACCCACCCAACGTTTACGGCAGTGGCGGCCAACCCGACCACAGGTTCCCCTTGGAATGCGCCAAAGGTTTGCCGTCGCGGCGGCCACCGGGTTTCTCGCCTGGACCGTCGCCGGAATCTTCCTGGCGACCATCCCCACGATCCTCACCCGGGCAACCGGAATAACCAATCTGGCGGCCACCGGTGGCATTGTCGCCGCGATGTTGACTTGTTCCATGCTCGTTCAGCCGCTCGTCCTGCGGTTCAGCTCCCGTCCCGCACAGCTCATGGGTCTCGCAGCGCTGTTGGCCAGTCTCGTCATCCTCATACTGACCGTTGGCAGTTCACCTGCGGCTACGCTGCTTGCGGCCGTGGCAGCCGGAATCGGACACGGACTTGCCTACGGCAGCGCCACTGCCACCGTGGATGCAGCCACCCCTGCACACAGCCGTGGAGGAGTTAACGCAGCACTTTATCTCGCGTTCTACCTCGGGGCTGGAGGCCCTGCGGTCGCCGTCGGCCTGCTGACTATTTGGCAGCCCCTCACCTTGGCGGTCTCCTGGCTCAGCGCCGCCACCGCCATGCTCGTGCCCCTCATCGGAGCAGCAATCCTGTTCACCTACCGGACTCCACCGCGACCAATAGCAGTGGACGCAACCGCCTGGCCGCAGGTTGGCATCGGTACGAATTCAGCAGTGTGGACGTCATCAGAAGTTATCCGGAAAGTAGATGGAGATGCATCATGGCAGGAAACGCATCGTTTGGACGCGTGAGCACCGAGGCTGGGGCAAAGGCTTTTATTGCGTTACGGAACATGGAACACGGCAGGGAAAGGGAAAACCGTCTCAGGTCGCTGCAGACCAGGCGGAAGATCCGGGAACGCGCGCGTTTGTGGTGGAAGCACAGCTGAGGTAGAAGTCGTCGACGGCATCGTCGTGAACCGTTCACGTTTGAGCCTGCGCGGGGATGGGCGCCTTGATTGCGCTCATATCGTGCAACGCTGGTTGCATGGATCTGGAGGTATCGCCCGCGCTCACAATTCCGGCGTCGGAACTCGGTTGGCGGTTCTCGCGTTCGTCCGGACCCGGCGGTCAGCACGTCAACACCTCGAACAGCCGCGTCGAGCTCTCGTGGAACGTCGCCGACTCCGCGGCGCTTTCGGATGGCCAACGGATGATGCTGGTTACGCGTCTCAGACGACATCTCGTCGCCGGGGTGATCACCGTGACCGCCTCCGAGCGGCGCTCACAGCTACGCAACCGCGAGATTGCCCTGGCGAAGCTCGCCGACCTCGTGGCAAAAGCTCTAGCTCCCGAAGCTCCCCGCCGCCGGGCGACCAAACCCACCCGGGGCTCGAACCGTCGGCGCCTCGCCGCAAAGGAGCAGCGGGCGGCCACGAAACGGCAACGAAAGCGGCCGTCCGCCGAGTAGCCCGCAAATCTTCAACTGCGGAACCTTTATCACCTCGAAGATCAGCTATCGCGGAGCGGAGAGCCCTTCACGAAGAATTGGTTGCCGCCCATCTCGCCAGACAACAGAGGCACCGCCTCTGCAATGGCGGCGCGCACTGAATCCAATTGCAGCGAATTCTGATGTGCCTCGGCGGAAGTCCACAACTCGGCGACAAATACGGTGTCCGGTTCGTCGTCATTCACGCCGACCTCATAAAGCAGGCATCCGGCTTCATTCATCTGTTGGTTGCGGCGAGTCAGGATCGCAACCACTTCATCACGCATTCCAGGCTTCACGCCGAGTGTTCCGATATTGGCGAAGGTCATGTTAAGACCATAGAGGAAGAGTCGCGCGAGCTTTCGCTCCGGGCGCGTGCGCGGTAGATTCCAACTAGCGGCCCTTCCTGTCCACGCGGCCGCATCCGAAGCAGGACGGAGCGGTTTATGTCAGCGTCTATTCAACCGGGCCAGCAGCCACAGGGGTCGCTGATTCCGGCCGATCTGCTCTGCGACCGGCATGATCCGTCGGCCAGCGCCTTCACCATTGTTAATGCCGATCTCGACGCCACTCCCCTGACCTACGCCTGGTTGCAGGACCGGTCCGAGCAGGCAGCGGCCGCGTTTGCCGCCCTCGGCGTGAAACCAGGTGACCGGATCGCAACGTTGATGGGCAAGAGCGCGGACCTCGTCGTCGTACTTTTGGGTTTGTGGCGGCTGGGGGCGGTTCATGTGCCGCTGTTTACCGCGTTTGCTCCGCCGGCGATCAAGATCCGGCTCGAACGCAGCGGTACGGCCCTCGTCGTCGTCGATGCCGGGCAGCGGAACAAGCTCGTGGACGATGGACTTGCGGAGGAACTGGGCCTGCGTCTGGTGGTTGCCGGCGGCGATACCGAACCGGCCGAAGGCGAACTCGCGCTCAATCCGTTGCTGGACTCGCATGGTCCCGGCTTCCCCGCCGTGTCGCGGACGCTGGCCGACCCACTGGTGGAAATCTTCACCTCCGGCACCACCGGCGCACCCAAGGGCGTGGTCGTTCCGGTCGGCGCCTTGGTCGCGTTTGAGGCCTACCTGCACTACGGGCTGGATGTGCACGGGGACGACGTGTTCTGGAATGCCGCGGATCCGGGCTGGGCGTACGGCCTGTATTACGGCATCCTCGGACCCCTCTACGCCGGCCGGACCAGCCTGCTGCTGACCACCGGATTCAACGCCGACCTCGCCTGGCAGGTGCTCGAGAAGTTCCAGATCACCAATTTCGCTGCTGCGCCCACCATTTTCCGCTCCATGCGGGCGGCACGGCCCGACGGCGTTCCAGGACTTGCGCTGCGGCGCGCCTCCAGTGCCGGCGAACCGCTCGACGCCGCCACGATCGACTGGGCGCGCGAGCACCTGGGCACGGTGATCCGGGACCACTACGGCCAGACCGAGATGGGCATGTGCATCATCAACGGCTGGCACGAGGAAGTGAGGGCCGACCTCAAACCCGGTTCGATGGGCAAGCCGATGCCCGGTTACGCCGCCGCCGTGCTGGAAATGGAATCGGACGATGTCGCCGCGCCCGGAACAACGGGACGCGTGGCAATCGATGTGCCGGCCAGCCCGCTGATGTGGTTCCCCGGCTACACCCGCGACGAAGCGAAAACGGCCGAGCGCTACAGTGCGGACGGCCGCTGGTACGTCACCGGGGACAGCGGACGCGTCGACGACGATGGCTCCTTCTTCTTCTCGGCGCGCGACGACGACGTGGTCATCATGGCCGGCTACCGGATCGGCCCGTTCGAGGTCGAGTCGGTGATGTCCACCCACCCGGCGGTGGGCGAAGTTGCCGTCATCGGCGTGCCGGACGAGCTGCGCGGCGAGCGTCTGGAGGCCTGCGTGGTGCTGAAGGACCCGGCCCTGGGGACGCCCGGGCTCGTGACCGAACTGCAGCAGCTGGTCAAAAAGCAGTACGCCGCCCACGCGTACCCACGCGATGTGCATTTCGTGGGCGAACTACCCAAAACCCCGAGCGGCAAGATCCAGCGCTTCATCCTCCGCCGGGAGTACGGCGGATGAGCGCCCGCTTCGAGGAGCTGGACTGGCGCCGGACCAGACTTGGCGAAATCAGCCTCCGACGCCGGTGGGACCCGACCTTCGACAAGGATGTATTCGAGGTCAAGCTCAACGATGACTTCCTGATGTCGAGCCTTTTCACAGTCGCGGAGATCGAACTTGCCTGGCTGGGTCTGGCGGAAGTGGCGGGTGAGGACCTCGACGTCGTCGTCGGCGGGCTTGGTCTGGGTTACACCGCGCAGACGGTTCTGGACTCCTCCCGCGTGCAGTCGTTGCTCGTGGTCGAGGCGCTGGGTGAAGTGATCGAGTGGCACCAGAGCGGACTGATCCCGCTCGGGAAATCGCTGACAGCCGACCCCCGCTGCCGCTACGTCCACGGTGACTTTTTCGCGATGGCGGGATCGCCGTCGGGCCTCGATCCGGACAACCCGGGCCGGCGCTTCCACGCCATTATTGTCGACATCGACCATTCACCGCGGCACCTGCTGCACCCCAGCCACGCGCCATTCTACGAGCCGGAAGGGATGCGCCGGCTGGCAGATCATCTGCACAGCGGCGGCGTCTTCGCGTTGTGGTCGAATGATCCGCCCGACGATGAGTACACGGCGGCGCTCGGCCAGGTGTTCGACGACGTCAAGGCCACCGTCGTCAGCTTCGACAATCCGCTGCAGGGCCGGGACGCGACCAACACCGTCTACACCGGCAGGACAGTAACGACATCGTAATGAATGAACCTGTCCTGCCCTCTCGGCATTTTAGTTACCCGGTAGTAACCTGATGATATAACCAAGGTCCGCTGGGCCACGGCGGACCGTGTCGAGGGGGACGCCATGAGCACCGGAACCGAGCAGCAACCTTCTGAACAGGTCAGCGACAATGCAACTGCGCCTGCCAACAATGGCAGTTCCGCTCATGTCAGCGAGCGCACGGCCAGGGAAACCGCCGAAGCGGCACGCGAGACGGAGTGGACGCGGCCGAGCTTCGCCAAAGGCCTCTACCTGGGCGATTTCAACCTCGGCTTGATCCACCCGCACCCCTCCCCCACGCCCAGCGAAAAGTCCGAGGGCGAAGCGTTCCTGGCTGATCTGGAAGCCTATGCCCGGACACTCGAGGGTGGCCGGATTGAGCGCGAGGCGAAGATCCCGGACGAGTACCTCCGCGGCTTTGCGGACCTCGGTGTCTTCGGCATGAAAATCCCGAAGGAGTACGGCGGCCTCGGCCTGTCGCTGACCTACTACGGCCGCGCACTCATGTTGCTCAGCTCGGTCCATCCAAGCATCGGCGCCCTCGTCTCGGCGCACCAGTCCATCGGCGTCCCCGAACCCGTGAAAGTCTTCGGCACGCCGGAACAGAAACAGGAATACCTGCCACGCTGCGCCGCCGGAGCGGTCACCGCCTTCCTGCTCACCGAGCCCGACGTCGGTTCCGACCCGGCGCGGATGAACGCCACCGCGACCCTCACCGAGGACGGCTCGGCGTACCTGATAAGCGGCAGCAAACTCTGGACCACCAACGGCGTGATCGCGGAGCTCGTCGTCGTGATGGCCAAAGTTCCCCCGCACGACGGCGGCAAGGGCGGCATCTCCGCGTTCGTCGTCGAAGCGGATGCACCCGGCATGACGGTGGAGAACCGCAACTTGTTCATGGGGCTGAGGGGGATCGAAAACGGCGTCACCCGGTTCAATGACGTGCGGGTGCCTGTCACCAACCGGCTCGGGAAGGAAGGGCAAGGCCTGAAGATCGCCCTGACCACACTGAACACCGGCCGGTTATCGATCCCGGCCATGTGCGCGTCCGCCGGAAAATGGTCGTTGAAGATCTCCCGCGAGTGGTCCAATGCCAGGGTCCAATGGGGACGCCCGGTGGGCAAACATGAGGCGGTCGGGAAGAAGATCGCGTTTATTGGAGCGACGGCGTTTGCCTTGGAAGCGGTCTTCGAACTGTCTGCCGGGCTGGCCGACAGCGGTATGAAAGACGTCCGGATCGAAGCCGCACTGGCCAAGCTTTGGTCCAGCGAAATGGCCTACCGGATCGCGGACGAGCTGGTGCAGATCCGCGGCGGCCGCGGATACGAAACAGCGGCATCGCTGGCGGCCCGCGGCGAGCGTGCTGTTCCGGCAGAGCAACAGTTGCGGGACATGCGCATCAACCGGATTTTCGAAGGCTCCACAGAGATCATGCATCTGCTCATTGCCCGCGAGGCGGTCGACGCGCACCTCGCCGCCGCCGGCGATCTGGCCTCGGTCGAGGCGGATCTGAACGCGAAGATCAAAGCGGCCGCCGGAGCCAGCGGTTTCTACGCACGCTGGCTGCCACGGCTGCTGACCGGACAGGGCATGAACCCGGCCTCCTACAACGAGTTCGGCCGGCTCGCACGCCACTTGAGGTTCGCGGAGCGCTCCTCCCGGGGCGGCCCGCGGCGAGCGTGCTGTTCCGGCAGAGCAACAGTTGCGGGACATGCGCATCAACCGGATTTTCGAAGGCTCCACAGAGATCATGCATCTGCTCATTGCCCGCGAGGCGGTCGACGCGCACCTCGCCGCCGCCGGCGATCTGGCCTCGGTCGAGGCGGATCTGAACGCGAAGATCAAAGCGGCCGCCGGAGCCAGCGGTTTCTACGCACGCTGGCTGCCACGGCTGCTGACCGGACAGGGCATGAACCCGGCCTCCTACAACG
>NZ_KI914644.1:44456-93188 GCF_000520495.1 Arthrobacter sp. H14 | reverse complement strand
CTCCTCCCGGAAGCTCGCCCGCCATACCTTCATGGGGATGGGCCGCTGGCAGGCAAAGCTCGAGCACCAACAGGTATTCCTGGGCAGGATCGTTGACATTGGAGCGGAACTATTTGCTATCTCGGCGGCATGCATCCGGGCGGAGCAGCTCCGGTCAGAGGACCCGGCCCAAGGCAGGAGCGCCTACGAACTGGCGGACGCCTTTTGCCTGCAGTCCCGGGAACGCATCCGGCAGTTGTTTACCGATCTGTGGCGGAACAGCGATGGGCCGGACCGGAAGCTCTCCAACCGGATCCTGGAGGGCAACTACACGTGGCTGGAAGACGGAATCCTGGACCCCTCCGAAGGTACCGGTCCCTGGATCACCGAGCCGGTCTCCGGGCCATCCAACGCGGAGAACCTGCACCGGAATTACCGTTAACGTGGAGCTATGAGTTCACTCGTTCGCTGGTCAAACTCCATCGCCGTCGCGGCCATGGCCGTCATCGTCGTCTTTATCTATGGGCAGGAGGGCAATTGGGCTTCAGCAGTGATTGCCGCCGTCGCACTGCTGGTTGTCGCTTGGCTGCTGAGCCCGCTCTTTGGCCGCAAGGGTGAACCGTGGGCAGAGCTGAAGGACATGCCGCCGTCGTCGCGTGGAGTAGTGATTTTCTGGCGGCCGGGATGCGTGTTCTGTATCCGGATGAAGACCTTGCTCGGATCGACCGGCCGGAAGGCACATTGGGTGAATATTTGGCGTGATGCCGACGCCGCGGCGTTCGTTCGCGAGAACAACAATGGCAACGAAACCGTGCCGACTGTGATCCTCGACGGCGCGGTCCACACCAACCCCGAGCCAACGGTGGTCCGCCGGAAACTCGTGAAGTCGTAACAAAAGAACTGCACGATTATGCATAGAGGGGAATATCTTTGCGCCGTTGATGGTTGACATAACTGAAGCCATCATCGAAAGGGGTCGGCCATCTCATTAGCTGAAAATATCCGTCAGGAACCAATCAACTCCCTCCCCAAACGTATTCGCAGCCTTGGCGCCCTGAACCGCGGCGATGAAATCGAAGTCCGCAGAGGTGCCCGCGTCTACTACCGCGGCCAGGTTGCAGACACCGCACCCGGCCTCGGCACCGTCTGGATCCGCCAAGCCGCGGATGGAACCCGGCGCGCGTTGAACCAGGACGACTTCACCTTCTGGAAAACATCCGCCCGCTAATGTCCGGACGTCTTCCCTTGGAGCAGCTCGGTCTCGCATAAATCACCAACGAAACCGGCTGCTCCTCGGTACAGCCGAGGCATACTGATTTTATGGCTATGACCACGATCAAGGTTTCGTCCATCGTTCGCGACCGCCTCTACGAGGAGGCCCGGCGCCGCGGTGTATCCGTCAACAGGCACGCATGGAAGCCCCTTGGCCCAAACAGTAGTAAAGCCTTTTTGGCTTCCCGCCAGCGGGCCGATAAGCCCTGGCATGCATTGGGAGACCAGTTTGGTGGGACAGCCAGGACATCACGGCCAGAGCAGGTCTTTTCTCCACGCGCTGTGTCCATCGTTGCGGCTGTAGCGCAGTCTAATATGGCGGCGGTCAGGGTCCGCCTGCCAGAACTCCACAGTCTGCGCCGTGACCTTGTAAACAGTCCAGGATGGTGAACCGGTTTCCGGATCAACATCAAACTGGGCCCTGGCACCGGCAACTGCATCGTCGAGGTCATCCGTCCTCTGCATAACGTCACTTTGCTGCCCGGCAAGCACCAACGCCTTCGCAACCAAATTCCGACGCTTGAAGTCCTGATCGTTCTCGACCGGCGAACCCACGTGCACGCGGCCCCTGATCCTGATCTGGCGCCCAACGGAGGGCCAGAAAAACGTCAGTGCAACCGATGGCGCCGCCTGCAGTTGCTGGCCCTTGGGACTCGTGCTGCTGCTGGCAAAGCACCAGCATCCGTCGCTGATATCTTTGAGAATCACGATCCGCGCGTCCGGCATACCGTCAGCCCCCATGGTGGCTACGTTGACCGCGTGCGGAGCCAAAACCCCGGCGTCGACTGCGGCAGCCAGCCACTGCAGAAACAACTCCACAGGTTGGTCAGGGGTCTGATCCGGATCGAATCCCGACATCTGTTCCGGGAAGACTTGTACTTCGCGCAACAGTTGCCGCAACCGGCCGGAATCTCTCATGGCCACATCTTAGCCCGCACCGCCTTGGCCTCCCGGTAGCTGCCGGCAGAAAATGTCGGACCCAACCCCTAACATTGAGGGCAAGCCACAAGCGACGCGGGGGAGGTGAAGAGCGTGGACTATTACGCGATCAATTCGTTACGTGAGAACCACGCAGGATGGTCCCTGTTGCGCGCACAAAATGCCCCGCTTGCCCTGGCATTCTTCATGGCTGCTTTCACCGAGCCCAACAACCGCAATATCGCCCGCCAGGCATTGATCGACACCCTCGATGATGTTCTCTTCGGGCTTCGCGATTCGCTCGGTGAGGATAAGTTTCCCCGTCCAGCGGCTGAGTATCTGGACGAGTGGGCCGCGCCGGAGAGAAGCTGGCTGCGCAAATACTATGTGCCCGGGCAGGACGAGCCGGTCTACGATCTCACCGCGGCGGCCGAGGATGTCGTCCGTTGGGTGGAGAACCTGCGCGGACGGGACTTCGTGGCAACTCAATCGCGGTTGACCAGCATCTTCCAGTTGCTGCAGACGCTGGTCCAGCAATCCGAAACGGACCCGGATGTGCGGCTGGATGAACTACAGAAACAACGCGATGCCATCGACGTCGAGATGCAGCAAATCCGCGAAGGCCATATCAAGGTGATGAGCACCCCCGAAGCTCTGGATCACTTTCAACAGCTCACCGACACCGCCCGGGACTTACTCGCCGACTTTCGGGAAGTGGAGCAGAACTTCCGGCGACTGGACCGTCGAGTGCGGGAGCAAATCGCTACGTGGGAAGGCAGCCAGGGCGAGCTGCTGGAGACTATTTTTTCGAATCAGCAGGGCATCAGCAGCTCCACGCAGGGCCGGACCTTCCAAGGGTTCTGGGACTACCTCATGTCCCCGCGGTTGCGCACTGAATTGACGAGCTTGTTGGAGCGCGCTACGCAGATTGAGGCGTTGAGCAGTCTTGAAAACGTCGATGCCCTTACCAGCATGCACCAGGACTGGCTTCCTGCCGTCGAACAGACCCAGAGCACCGTACGACAGCTTTCCCAGCAGATGCGCCGCTTGCTCGACGATAAAGTCTTCCTGGAGAACAAGCGCATCATGCAGCTGATCCGGCGTATCGAAGGCGACGCGCTGGCCGTCCGCAACACCCCGCCGTCGGGCACCTTCCTTGAGGTGCCTGCCCAGACCATTGAGGTGGCTTTGCCCTTCGAGCGTCCGCTCTACGAGCCCAGTTCCCGGGTGATGGTCGACGACGAGATCCTGTCCGCCGACGATACGGATGTTGATCCAGGAGCCTTGTTCGAGCAGTTCTATGTCGACAATGAGCGGTTGCGTGGGAACATCGATACGGTGCTGACAGATGCAGAGCAGGCCACTCTCGCGGACGTGACGGATGCCTTTCCACTCACCCAGGGTTTGGCGGAGATCGTGGCGTACTTCCAATTGGCCACTGACTCGCCCTGGGCCACGATTAACTCCGACCACACACAGCAATTATCGTGGGCAATGCCGGACGGCAGTCTGCGTGAAGCCACCATTGAACAGATCATCTTTGTGAGGCCATCTTGAGCAGCGAATCCGAAACCGGCCATCCAGAGGAACTGCCGGTCATCGTCACCCGCTTGTTCAAAGGTGTCGTCTATGCGGAATCGGACGGCAAGGTGTGGCAGGCCCTTCTGGAGTTGGCTTCCCATGTGCGGGATTACGTTTCCGTACTGGGCCTGGAGCTCATTCTCGACGAGACGGAAGGCTACGCTTTTCTCCGGTCCAGGGAAGAGAGCGACGCCGCACTCCCCCGACTCGTTCCACGCCGGCAGCTGACGTTCAATGTCAGCCTGCTACTGGCGCTGCTGCGTGCAAAGCTCGCCGAATTCGACGCCAACAGCAGCGAAACCCGACTTGTCATGACCGAGACGGAAATCGAAGATATGATCTCGGTCTTCCTCCCGGAATCGAGCAACGAGGCCCGGATTCTCGACAGGCTCGGCTCCGATATCAAAAAGGTAGTGGAGCTGGGCTTCCTTCGCCGGATGCGCGGACAGGCCGGCACCTACGAAGTCGCCCGGATTCTCAAAGCCTACGTGGATGCCCAGTGGCTGGAGGAGTTCGACTCCCGGCTGGCCGACTACCGGGCTTCACTTGATGGCGGCTCCAGTGCCAAGACTAAAGAGGCAACCGTATGACCACGGAACTGCAGGCAGGCCTGTTCAGCCTGGATGAAGTCAAGAACGACGACGACGGCCCACCCCCGGGGTTCCGACTGCACCGGCTCGAGCTTCTCAACTGGGGCACGTTCCATCAAGGCGTACGCACCTTCACCCTCGACGGTGACAACAGTCTTTTGACTGGAGACATAGGCTCCGGCAAATCCACGGTGGTGGACGCCATCACCACCCTGCTGCTGCCAGCCAACAAGATCGATTACAACAAGGCAGCGGGTGCTCAAAAGAAGGAACGCAGCCTGATGTCGTACGTGCGCGGCTACCACAAGAGTGCGCGAACGACGGCCGGCGAATATTCCAAACCCGTGGCACTCCGCGGGCCGGGTTCATACTCGGTGGTCCTCGGAGTGTTCTACAATGCTGAACTCGACAAGTCTGTCAGTCTTGCGATCACCCTGTGGGCACCACAGGAATCGGGCCAACCGAACCGCTTCTACTCCCTGGCCCAGGAGGAACAGTCCATCATGGCGGATTTCTCCAACTTCGAACAGGAGCCCGCCAAGCTGAAGAAAAGGCTGCGGGCGGCGGGCGCCGCCGTCCATGATTCCTTCGACCCATATGCTGCTGCCTTCAAACGCCAATTCGGCATTACCGGCAGTCAGGCAATGGATCTGTTCCACCGCACGGTGTCCATGAAACAGGTGGAAAATATCACCCACTTCGTGCGCACCAACATGCTCGAGCAGGACGATGTGGCCACAAGGATCGACAATCTGATCCATCATTTCGATGACTTGAAAAAGGCCCACGGCGCCGTCCTGCGGGCGAAGGACCAGGTTGCCCTGCTGACACCGATCCGGGATGGCGCCGCCAGGCATGCCGAACTCGAGGAGCGGGAACAGCGTGGCCGCGACCAGCGCGACCAGTTGCATCCCTTCTTCACCACACGACGGCTGGACCTAAGCCTGGAGCATCAGACGGAACTCGAGAGAACCGGCACGCGGCTGGAGTCCGACCGCAAAAAGCTCGCCGGGGACATCTCGCGGCTGCGCCATGAGCTAACAAACCTGCAGGAGGATATCCGCACCAACGGAGGTGGGAGGCTGGCGGCGATTGACGCCGAGATCGCCAGGTTGAGTGAAGAATCGGCTGTACAGCGTTCCCGTTTCGAACGCTATGCGGTGGCCGCAGAGGCCCTGGAGCTGCACGTTCCGGAAGATCAGGTGCTCTTCGATAAGAATTCCGCCGGCTTGCCTGCAGTGGAGAAATCGCTGCAGGCACAGAACAGCGATCTGCAGGAGCGCCGCACCCGGTTGACAATGAGACGCAATGAGGACGCGTACAGTGCCGGGGAGATCCGGGCGGAGCTGAAAAGTCTTCAGTCCCGGCAGAACCTGCTTCCGCGTCCGCAACTGGAACTGCGTCGTCGCCTGTGCGAAGGCACCGGGATCCGCGAACCGGATCTGCCCTTCGGCGGCGAGTTGCTCCGGGTGCGGGATGGCGAAGGGGAATGGGAAGGCGCGGCAGAACGCACTCTTCACGGATTCGCATTGTCGATGCTGGTCCCCACAGAACACTATCCAGCCGTCAGCAAATGGGTGGACGAAAATAACTTGCGGACGCGGCTGGTCTACCTGAAAATCGGGCAGACGAGCCCGGGACGGCCCCCGGAGCCAGGAACCCTGGCATCCAAGATCGCCATCAAACCTGGAACGGGTTTCCGCGAGTACCTGCTCGACGAGCTGAACCACCGTTTCGACCACATGTGCTGCGAGTCGCTCGACGATTTCCGTCGCTATCCGAAGGCACTGACCCTCAACGGTCAGCTCAAGGGTGGACGTGGCAGGCACGAGAAGGACGACCGGCGGGACTTGAACGACCGGCGGAATTTCGTCCTGGGCTGGGACAACCACGCAAAAATCACCGGCTTCCAAACAGACCTGGAAGCACTCGAAGGGCAGGTGCGGGCAACTGACGCCGAGCTGACAAAGGTCGATTCCGCCCTCGGCCAGCTGGGGCAGCAACACCGGCATCTGGGGACAATCTCCAGCGTCAAGGAATTCTCGGAAGTCAGCTGGCAACTCACCGCCCACCGGATTGAGGGTCTGAAAACAGAGAAATCCTCCCTCGAAGCGGCCAACGATGTCCTGCAGAAGCTCGCTGCGGCAGAATACGACACCCAGTCGCGCCTGCACCGGGCCGAAAATCAGATGGAAAAGATCCAGAAGCGGATCGGCGCCAATGAAGGTGCCACCAAAGAAATCGCTGAAATGATCGAGGACTGCCAATCCATTCTTGCGGAAACGCCTCTGACTGAAGATAAAGGGCTGCTGGAGGACTTGGAACGGCTCGCTGCTGACGCACTCGCCGACACCACGCTCACGTACAAAAATACGGAAAAGATCGCAAGCGGTATCCGCAACGCTCTCAGCACGACTATCGACTCGCTCAACAAACAGATCGCCCGCTCGGGCGAACGGACAGTCGGTCTCATGCAGGCATTCCGGAACAAATATCCGAACGAGACTACAGAGGTCGATGCGGCACTGGACGCCGCCGGAGAGTACAACCGGCTGCTGAACCAGCTTGTTGACAATGACTTACCACGCTTCGAGGAGCACTTCAAAGAGTCGCTGAATCAGAACACCATTCACGAAGTGGTCGCCTTCAACGCCTTCCTCGAATCGCGCAGGCAGGATATTGCCAACCGTATAGCGGAAATCAACCGCTCATTGGCCACCATCGAATACAACCCCGGCCGGCACATCCAGCTTGAGCACCAGAACACGTCCGACGCCGATGTGCGCGACTTTGGCGCCGACCTGCGGGCATGTTCGGAAGGAACACTTGGCGATGACGACCAGTACTCGGAGCAAAAGTTCCTGCAGGTCGAAAAGCTCGTGGAACGGTTCCGTGGCCGTGAGGGACTGACGGCACTGGACAACCGCTGGGCCACAAAGGTGAGCGACGTACGGAACTGGTTCGTCTTCTCCGCCTCCGAGAAATGGACCGAGACCGGTGAGGAACACGAACATTTCACCGACTCCGGCGGAAAATCCGGTGGCCAGAAGGAGAAGCTCGCCTACACCATCCTCGCCGCTGCCTTGGCGTTCCAGTTCGGACTTGCCTCATCTCTGAGCAAGAGCAGCAGCGGCCGCAGTTTCCGATTCGTCGTTATCGATGAGGCATTCGGACGCGGCTCGGATGAATCGGCGAAATACGGGCTCGAGCTGTTCAAGAGGATGAAACTGCAGCTGCTGATCGTGACACCGCTGCAGAAAATCCACGTGATTGAGCCCTTCGTCGCGAACGTGGGATTCGTGGCCAACAAGAACGGCGACGATTCCCAGCTGCGCAATATGACCATTCAGGAATACCGCCAGGAACGGGACCGCCGTGGCGGCTAACGCGGCTCCCGCCCCATCCGTCCACGGTTGGACCACTTTGGCCGCCCTACGGACGCAGTCCCGCAAGGCCTGGGAAACTGGTGCCCTCCTTCGCCAATTGCTGGCGCCCACGGACGACACCTACCCCCGCCGTCGACCGCTGAAACATCCCACCGCGAAGGAGCTGCGGGACAGCTATCCTGCGGCTCGAGCCTGGGCGGCGGAGCTCCACGGTGGTGCCGGCGACTTCTCCATCTCCACCGCAGCAGTCGGGCGGAACACGATCGGAGCCAACGACGTTCCGTCCGCTGCCGTCTTCGCCACGGCCGAAGACGAAATTGCTTTTATCGGCAAATCACGACAGGCGCGAACGTTCCTCGACCTCGCCTCCCGGATCGAGGGAATCGAACCGGCGCTCCAGGTGTGGGCGGTCAGGCGGCCACTGCAATTGCTCGAACTCAGCGAGGATGCACTCACGGCGGCCGCCGTCGCCGTGTGGTTCCGCGACAATCCCGCACCCGGCATCTACCTCCGTCAGCTCAGCCTGGCCGGTGTGCACACGAAGTTCGTTGAAACCCGACGCCGGACCATTGACGAGATGGTCACGGCGCTGGAACCCGAACGCGGCCGGCCTGGGTCCAGTTTCGCAAGCCGGCACGGTTTCCTGGCCGCGCCGGAGCGGGTACGTTTCCGCCTGTTGGATCCGGAGTCGGAACTGTTGGGTGCAGTCCGGGACATCACCGTAACGGCGGAGGGCTTCAGGAACCTCGCACCGGACGTGGATGCCGTCATCGTGACCGAGAACCTGGTCAACTTCCTTTCCCTACCCGCACGGCCAAGGACGCTCGCTGTGTTTGGAGCCGGCTACGGCTTCTCGGCAGTGGATGAAGCCGAGTGGCTCCGCAATTGTGATGTGCTGTATTGGGGCGACCTGGACACTCACGGTTTCCGGATTCTCGATCAGTTGCGTTCCGGCCATCCACATGTGCACTCCATCCTCATGGACACGGAAACGTTGCTGGCTCACCGCAATCTTTGGGGCCAGGAGCCGAACCCCTCACGCGCGATCCTGACCCGGCTCGCTCCGGAGGAGTTGACGGTGTATGAGTCGCTTCGAAATGACTCCTATGGGCCCGCCGTCCGGCTGGAACAAGAACACATCAACTGGGATTGGGCGTTGGAGCGTCTCTAAAATTGAGAACGTCGTCACAACACCCGACAAGCTGTGGAAGCATAGCTGCGGAGATTAAACCTGAGAGTGCCACATGGCGCGCCGAGGCCTTGGAGGCAGCGGTGCGGCATGAGAACCAGCCCGGGACCGCGCCCTACCAGGGACTGGGCTTGTAATCCTTGAGGAAGACGCCGTGCTGGTCCTCGCCTGCTTCGCCCATCACGATGGGGTCGTAGACCCGGGCAGCACCGTCGACCAGGTCCAGCGGGGCCTTAAAGCCCTCATCCGCCAGGCGGACCTTGGTGTAGTGCGGACGTTCGTCGGTAATCCAGCCGGTGTCAACCGCCGTCATCAGGATGTCGTCGGCTTCCAGCATTTCCTTAGCGCTGGTCCTGGTCAACATGTTCAGAGACGCCTTGGCCATGTTGGTGTGTGGATGCCCCGGGCCCTTGTAGGCGCGGGAGAACTGACCCTCCATAGCGGAGACGTTGACGATGTACTTGCGACGGGCCATCGAACGGCGCATCGCGGGCCGGAGCCGGGACACCAGAAGAAAAGGCGCGGTCACGTTGGCAAGCTGCACCTCCAGCATTTCCAGCGGGCCCACCTCTTCAACCACCTGGGTCCAGCTGTTGGCTGTATGCAGGTCCGGAGCCAAGCCACCGGCGTCGATGGCGTTTCCAGCGGCGATACGCTCCGGGGATGTCGATCCCAAGGACAGGGCCAGCGCGGCTACTTCATCGCCGGCCATTTTCGGGTGCTCCGCCATTTGGGCGGTCAAAGCCAGTGGGTGTTTGTCCTGGGTGTGGCCGAAGGAGAGCAGCTCCGGCATCGGCCTGTCGGTGGGCAGTGGCTCCAGTTCGGCCTCCACCAGCGGTTGATAGGCGTTCCCGGACCGCCGCACCGTCTGCGCGGCGTTGTTGATCAGAATGTCCAGTGGACCGGCCTCGTTCAAGGAATCGGTCAGGGAGATCACCTGGGACGGATCGCGCAGGTCGATGCCCACAATGCGCAGCCGGTGCAGCCAGTCGGTGCTGTCCTCCATGCCCGCGAAGCGACGAGCGGCGTCCTTCGGGAAGCGTGTGGTGATCGTGGTGTGGGCGCCGTCCCGCAGCAGCCGCAGCGCAATGTACATGCCAATCTTGGCGCGACCGCCCGTGAGCAGGGCGCGGCGGCCAGTGAGGTCTGTCCTGGCATCCCGCTTGCCGTGGCTGAATTCGGCGCACGCCGGGCAGAGCTGGTGGTAAAACGCATCCACCTGCGTATAGTGCTGCTTGCAGATATAGCAGGGCCGCGACCGCGTCAAAGTGCCCGCGCTGTGCCCCGTCGTCGAAGGCGCGAGCTTGTTGCCGCGCGTCTCGTCGTCAATGCGGTCCGGAGCCGCAGTCGCAGTCAGCGCCATCACGGCTCTGTCGGCCTCATTGGCGGCGTCCCGCTTGACGTTGCGCCGGTGCCGCTTCACCGCCTTAAACATCTTTCCCGTCGCCTGCCGCACCCGGACATAGTCCGGGTGCTCCTCGTCGTAGACGTGGATGGCGTTGAGGACTTTCAGGCACGACTGGATCTCGTCGTGGCTCAGCTCGGGAGGGTTCACCCATCCATTTTACGGTCTGTCGGCCAACGACCGGCGCAGGTTGTTCTGTTGTGGACCCGGGCACAAGCGGTAGTCATCCATCGCCGCGGACCTGGGCCTGAACTTTGGCCGATGGTGAGCGCAGGAACAGAAATGTCATCGCCGGAGGATAGTCTCGGTTTATGACTGAGGACACAAAAAACGACGACGGCACAACCGGTGAGCAGGCAACCCCTGAAGTCTCCGACGACTTCGTCACCCGCCAACACAAGCACGGACCATCCGGCATGGAATACACCACGACGACCGGCCGCCTGGTGCTGCGGACGGAATCGGTCAGCAAGGACGGAAAGACTGAAGGGCCCAAACCCAAGGCGGAAATCTTCGTCGTCGCCTACACGAAGGACAATGCGGAACCAGGCAGCCGTCCAGTCACGTTCGCCTTCAACGGCGGTCCCGGATCGGCCTCGGTCTGGCTGCATATGGGCCTGCTCGGTCCCCGACTGGTGGATTCGGGCGACGTCGGCAACCTCACCGCGCCCCCTTACGGAATCGTCGACAGCCCCGAAACCCTGCTCGAGCACAGCGACCTGGTGCTGATCGACCCGGTGAACACCGGCTACTCACGCGTCGTCGAAGGCGGCGAAGCGGACGAGTTCCACGCCTTTGTCGAAGACCGGGACCTGGTGGCCGAAGTGATCCGCCTCTGGGTCACACGCAACGGTCGCTGGCTCTCCCCCAAGTACATCGCCGGCGAGTCATACGGCACCCTCCGTGCGGTCGCCGTCGCCGGCCGGCTCTACGATGCCTACGGTATGGCGGTTAACGGACTCGGCCTGATTTCCACCGTGCTGAACATGTCGACGCTGCGGTTCTTCGCCGGCAGCGACCAGCCCTACGCCCTGCACATCCCCACCTATGCCGCGATTGCGCACTACCACGGCCGGCATCCCGGTCGGGAGCTGACCGACGTCGTCCAGGAAGCGGAGGAGTTTGCGGCCAAGGACTTTGGCTACGCCCTCACCCAAGGAAACCGGCTCACCGAAGCCGAGTACGACGACGTCGTCAGCCGGCTCGCTGCCATCCTCACCTTAAGCGAGGGGTTCATCAGGCGGACCAATCTGCGCTGGAATTACTTCGAATTCGCGGCCGAACTGCTGCGTGAAGACAATCTGGTGGTCGGCCGGATCGATGGCCGGTTCACCGCCCAGCCGGCCAGACAGCAGGATTCCAAGAATATGGACGACCCGAGCCTTCGCGCCATCAATGGGCCCTACGCCGCGGCGATTAACCATTATGTCCGGGTGGAACTCGGGTACGAGAACGACCTTCCCTACGAGATCCTCACCGCCAGGGTCCAGCCCTGGAGCTACAAGACGTTCGAAGGCGCACCGGTTGACGTATCGGATGTCCTCGAGCGGCTGATGGTGCACAACCCGAACATGCGCGTTCACGTGGACTACGGGTACCAGGACGGGGCCACGCCGCACTTTGCGGCCGAGTACGTCTTTGCCCACATGAACCTGAGCCAACAGGCACGCGACCGGTTCAACCACCACTACCACGAGGCCGGGCACATGATGTATCTCAAACCGGAAGCGCGGCTCGCCCAGTTGGAAGCACTGAAGGACTTCGTCACCGCGGTTTGAACTATGACCCGGCAGCCGCCGACTTAATCGCCTGCTGCATGTCCGCCAGTGCCTGGTCCACCGATTTCTCCCCTTGGAGTGCGGCGTAGGAATTCTCCTGGATCGCCTTCGATACGCCGGGGTAGAACGGCGTCACCGGACGTGGCACAGCATTTTCAATGGAGGTTTTCAGCACCGGCAGGTAGGGAAGCTGCTTGATCAGTTCCGGATCGTCATACAGCGCCGCCAGTGTGGGCGCCTGTGATCCCTGGGTTGCCCGGAATGTCTGAGATTCGGCACTGATCATGTACTCCATGAAGTCGTGTGCGGTCGCCTTGTGGTCCGAGTAGACACTGATTCCGAGGTTATGTCCGCCCAGCGATGAAGCACCGGGACCGTCCTTGCCAGGCAGCGGCGCGACGCCAAACTTGCCCTGCACCTTGGACGATGCCTCGGTCTTGGCCAGGTTGTAGACATACGGCCAGTTGCGCAGGAACAGAAGGTTTCCGCTCTGGAACGCCTGCCGGCTCTCTTCCTCCTGGAAGGTGATGGCCTGCTCGGGAATGTTCCCGCTCTCGAATCCCTCCACCAGATTGCCCAGTCCCGCCTTGGCTTCCGGCGTTTCCAGAGTCGGGTTGCCCTCCTCGTCAATGATTGTTCCGCCGGCGGTGTTGATGGCCTCGGCGACATTGACCGTGAGCCCCTCGTATTGGGCAAACTGACCCGCATAGCAGCCCATGTCGTTTTCCTCGGCGATGTCGCACATCCCCATCATCTCGTCCCAGGTCCCGGGGGCCTTGGGAACCAGATCCTTGCGGTAGTAGAGCAGTCCGCCGTCGCTCCGCTGCGGCGCGGTATAGAGCACGTCGTTGTACATGCCGGTTTCGACCGTCGCATCCAGCATGTCTTCGGTCTCGATGGCCATGTCGCCTTCGAGTGGCTGCAGCCAGCCCTTCGCGGCGAATTCGGCGGTCCACACAACATCGACTTCCATGATGTCGTAATCCGCATTTTTGGCCTGCAGATTCTGCACCAGGTCGTCGTGCTGCTGATCGGCCGTATCGGACTGTTCCTTGAAGGTAACCTTCTGATCCGGATGTGCCTCGTTCCACTTCTTGATCAGCGGGCGCACAACGTCACTGTTGTCCTTGCCGCGGACGTAGGTGATCGGCCCGCGGGCATCCAGATTCTCAGCGGCCGGGCCCTCATCGCTTCCGGCTCCTCCTCCGCCGCCGGTGGAGCCTCCGCATCCGGTCAAGGCCATCGTCAGAGCGGCCACGGCAGCGATGGGCGCGAATCTCTTGTTGTTCAACATTGCTTCTCCTCGATGAGACGACCGGGAGACTTCGTGCCCACCCAGCTATGTGACGCGGTTCACGCTAGCAAGCGATCAAGGGCGGATGCAAACGGTTGCATTTCCTTCCGGAAGGGCGGCCGTGAACAATCGCGGCTGGAAGTCGGAACTTCAGGAATGGGTCAGACTCATTGGCGCCGCGGAACGCCGGACCACCAACTCGCTGGGAGTGACAATCCAACCCGGCTTCGGTTCAGAACCGCGCAGGGCGTCGAGGAGGATCCGCGCCGCGGCTGCTCCCTGGCCGAGCGGGTCCTGCGCGACGGTGGTCAACCCCAGCGCTTCGGCGGCCTCATGATTGTCAATGCCCACAATGGAAAGATCCTCGGGAACCCGCAATCCGTTGCGGCGGGCAGCACTGATGGCACCGAAGGCCATCTCGTCACAGGCGGCAAAAATGGCGCTGGGCAGACCGGTTCCGGGGCCCGCCCCAGTCCCGGTGCCAGTGCCGGATCCAGCCCCTGTTCCGGCGTCGGACAATATTTGTTCTGTTGCCCGGGCGCCGCCGGCGATGGTGAAATCCGAGTAGGCCACGTGCGCTTGATCCACCTCGAGTCCCGCTTCCGCCATCGCCGCCCCGAAGGCTTCATTGCGTGCCCGCGAAACGGAGAACGACGACGAGTCGTCAGTCTGGCCTCCAATGAACCCGATCCGCCGGTGGCCAAGCGCCGCAAGGTAATCGATGGCTTTCCCGCAGGCGTCGCCGTCGTCAATGCTGACGCTGATTCCGCCGTCGAACCGGCCACCCACTACAACCGAGGGGTAGTGCAGGTCTGCGATCACGGCCTGCTCAACTTCGAGCAGCGCGCGGCACAGGATCAGGACGGCGTCGATCCGCTCCCGGAGCATGGCCCGGTTGAAGACCCGCTGCCGGTTCTCTTCCGAGCCGCCGAGGTTGTAAACAATGAGGTCATAGCCGGCGTTGCGGAGTATCTGGTCCGCGCCCTCGAGCACCGACGAGTAGAACCACTTATTGATGGCGGGCACGACGACGCCGATGGCGTTGGTCCGGCCGGTCGACAGGCTGGAGGCGTTGGATGAGATGACGTAGCCCAGCGAATCCGCGGCGCGGAGGACCTTTTGCCTGGTCAGCTCCGAAACGGTGGGCAGGCCGCGGAGTGCGCGGGACACGGTCGCCGTGGACACACCGCTGACCCGGGCAACATCGTGGATGCTCGCGCTCATGGGTCGTCCTCGCAGGTTGAAATTTTACTTGTCTCCAGCATGCCATGTGTCCGGCTGGTACGATCAAAATGATGCAAACGTTTGCATCTGCGGAGCATGTGAGCCAGAGACTAAGGACCTGAATTTGGAACAGACGGCTGGAAACGACGACACCACACTCAGGGACGGCGGCATTCACCAACTCGGCGGGTCTTACCCGGGCGACACTCTCAAGGTCGGAGTCATCGGTTTGGGTTGGGCAGGCCAGCAGCATCTGGACGCGTACCGGGAGCTGGACGGCGTCGACGTCGTTGCTTTGGCCGGAATGGAAGCCGATCTGCTGGCCCAGCTGACTGGGGAGTATGCCGTTCCACATGCCTTCGGGACTTGGGAAGAATTGCTGGACCTGGAGGGTCTGGACGCGGTGAGCATCGCCGTTCCCACCTTCCTGCATGCGCCAATTGCCATCGCCGCTCTTGACCGTGGACTGCACGTGCTCAGTGAGAAGCCGATCGCCCGCGACGGCAACGAAGGGCAGGAAATGGTCGATGCCGCACGTCGGGCTGGACGTGTCCTCGACGTAGCGTTCAACCACCGCCGCCGTGGCGATATCCAGGTGCTCAAGCGCATTATCGACGACGGCGATCTCGGCCGGCCGTATTACGCCAAGGCCTCATGGGTGCGCCGCTCGGGGATTCCCAAGCTCGGCAGCTGGTTCACGAATAGGGAAATGTCCGGCGGCGGGCCGCTGGCCGACATCGGCGTGCACGTGCTGGACTACGCGCTGCACCTGCTTGGTGAACCTAAGGTTATGAGTGTTTCCGCTGCCACCTTCGCCGAGTTGGGACCGCGCGGCCGCGGCGGCAACGACAGGGCAACAGCACTGAGCACCAATTTCGCTTACGAGGTGGAGGATTTCGCGTCGGCTTTCATCCGTCTCGAAGGCGGTGCCACCCTGATCATCGAATCCGGCTGGGCCAGTTATCGCGACGAAGCGGACCTGATGGACTTCTCGGTCTTCGGCACCGACGGCGGGGCGGACCTGCGTGCCGCCGGAGCTCCGCTGGCGCCCGTGGCCGAGCTGAGGGTCTACACCGAAAAGGACGGCAAAAACGCCGACTACACTCCGGAAGCGAAGCCCGGCCGGGCGCACCGCGCCGTCGTCGAAGATTTCATCACTGCCGTCCGCGGCGGGGAAACGGTCTGGGGCCAGCACGACGGGTCGATCGCGCTGAGCCGGGCCCGGATCATTGACGCCTGCTACCAGTCGGCGGCCGAACACAGAGAGGTGCAACTGTAATCATGAGCAACCCGGCATTGAAGATCACCGTCTGGAACGAGGGCGTGCACGAGGCGCGGCAGGAGCCCGCCTCGATCGCAGACCATTACCCGGATGGCATCCACGGCGCCATCGCGGCAGGACTGGCCGAGCACTATCCGGAAGCGGAAATCCGGACCGCAGTGCTGGCCGATGAGGAGCACGGACTGAGCGAAGAGGTCCTGGCGGACACCGACGTCCTGCTCTGGTGGGGGCACATCGCCCATGACGCGGTCGACGACGTCGTGGTTGACCGCGTGCAGCGCCACGTGCTGGGCGGCATGGGACTGCTGGTGCTGCACTCCGGACACTTCTCAAAGATTTTCACCCGACTGCTGGGGACCACATGTTCACTGTTGTGGCGCAATGACGGCGAACGGGAAATGGTGTGGAATGTGAACCCGACGCATCCGATCGCCGATGGGATCGACCATCCCGTGGTGCTGGACAAGCACGAGATGTATGGCGAATTCTTCGACATCCCCGCCCCCGATGACCTGATCTTCATCAGTTCCTTTGAAGGCGGGGAGGTTTTCCGCTCCGGCGTCACGTTCAACCGCGGCAAGGGGCGGATCTTCTACTTCAGTCCGGGAGACCAGGAGTACCCGGTGTATCACCGGCCGGAGATCCGCCGGGTTCTGGCAAATGGCGTGCAATGGGCGGCGAAACCGGAACTGCACCGGAGCGCCCCGTCGGTACGGAACCCGCAACGGAATTGGTTCGCCCTGTAGCCACCGGGCCGGCGACCAGAATTGGTTGCGCTGCAGGGGGACCACGACACGCCCGGGTTGGCTCCCCGATGGGACTTTTCGCCCCCGGCGCGCAGGTCTAAATGTCCCAACGGGGAGCTTCCCGGCCCAAACTCCCCTAGGCCGGGTTCTCGAGCTCGGTGATGGCGGTGGCGGTGTTGCGGCCCATCCGGATGGCGCCGTCGACGTGCTGGAATCCGGCTCCGGCGATGTCGCTGCAGGAGAAGTGGATCCGCCCTACTGAATCGCGCAGGCTGTCGCCGTACCGGGACAATCCGCCGAGGTCGAAGCTGGCCGCATAGGCGCCGCGGGTCCATTCCTCGGTGCCCCAGTCGCTCTCGTAGTAAACCTCAGGAGTTAGCGCCTGGTCGCCGTAGTAGCTGGCCAGCGAGGCGAGGATTTTCCGCTTCCGCTCCTCGGCGGACAGAGCGAAGACGGCGTCGGCGGTCTCGTCCGAGACGAAACCGACCAACGTGCCCCGGGTGTCCCCGTGATTGGTGTTGTCGTACGCCTCGTGCACCACCTGGTACGGGCTGAAACATGTTCCGGATAGCCCGTCTTCGCGCCAGAATGGCGTGGCGTAGACCGCGTGCACCTTGATGACCAGCCCGAGCGAGAGGTGCTGGTGCATCTGCTGCTGGCGCCGGGGCAGCGGCGGTTCGAAATCCACCCTCGAGATCAGGTTCGGCGGGACGGCCATCACCACATACTTGGCACGCACGGTCACCTCGTCCGCCACTGCCGTGACGCCGTCGTCGTTCCATTGCACCTTGCGCACCGGGGTGCCCAGCAGCACGTCCTCGCCGAGCCGTTCAGCCAGCCGCAGCGGAACCTGCTGCAGACCCCCGACGACGCGCTTGTCCAGAATGAAGTCGGCATCGACCAGATTGCTGAAACTGCCGGCGCTGGCCGCCATCAACACCGCCTGCAGGAGCGAGAACGCGTGCGCCGGTTTGGTGAGCATGGCGCCGGCGATGAACATGGAGATATTGTCACGGGCGATCTGATCGTCCGTTTGCTGTTCCAGCCACGTGCTGAAGGAGATCCGGTCAAGCTCGGCCGCGCGCGGGTGCTTCCACGGTTCCTCCGCGCCGACCTCCGCCGTCAAGGTGTCCAACTGCCCAATCAGGTCCTCCATCACGGCCGCCGTTTCGGCCGGGACCGGGAACATATCGCCGGTGAAACGCCTCTTCTCCCCAGCCTCGTCGACATAGACGCTGTCGCCGTCGCGGTAGCGGGAATAGGTCTCCAGGCCCAGGTCCGCGAGCGTCGCAATCAACGCGTCCTGATCCGGCGAGACCCACTGACCGCCCAGCTCGAGCATGGCGCCGTCGATATTCCCGGTCCAGAGCCGTCCGCCGACCCGGTCGCGGGCTTCCAGCACGGCGACGCTGAGCCCCGCTTTGGTCAGTTCGTGGGCGGCGGTCAGTCCTGATGCTCCGGCGCCGATAATGACGACGTCGCGCTCGATGGTGCTCATGGTGTGTTCCTTCTGGCGTAGCGGTTGTTTCGTTGTGCGGTTGTTGATCCAGCGTTACTCGGGGACCACGAGGGCCGGCGTGTCTTTCTGCAGCGTTTCACCCTGGAAGAACTCCGGCCGGCTGCGGCGCATGAACAGCATCACCACGACCCCGAGGGCAATGATCCCGACGCCGATAATGAAGACCAGTCCGATGCCGAAGATCTCCGAGCCGCTGCCGAATGCCGGGTCCCAGCTGTCGACGGCTGTCTGCAGGAACACGACCAGGAGGCCGATCCCGCCCAGCAGCGGACACAGCAGCCGGAAGAAGAAGTTCCGCACGCTGGTGAACAGGGTCTGGCGGAAGTACCAGACGCAGGCGATCGCGGTCAGTCCGTAGTAGAAGCAGATCATCAGGCCCAGCGCCATGATGGTGTCGTTGAGTACGTTGTCGCTGAGGAAGCGCATCACGGCGTAGAAACCAGCCGAGATGGCACCGGCGACGATGGTGGCGTAGACCGGCGAGTGGAAGCGGTTGCTGACGGAGGCGAACTTGTCCGGCAGTGCCTTGTAGTAGCCCATTGCGAGCAGGCTCCGTGCCGGCGAGACCATCGTGGTCTGCAGCGATGAGGCGCAGCTGGACAGCACCGCCAGTGACAGCAGGATTGCGAACGGGCCCATCACGGGCGCGGCGAGGACGGTGAAGACATTGCCCGCGTTGTCGGGGTTGTTCAGTCCCAGGCCGGTATCGCCGACGCCGGCGAACATCACCGTGGCGATCGCGCCCAGCAGGTAGATGCCCAGGATGACGACGGCGGTCCAGGTGGCTCCGGCGCCGGCGGTGCGGCGGCCGTTGGTGGTTTCCTCACTGACGGTCAAGCAGACGTCCCAGCCCCAGAAGGCGAAGATGGACAGCGACAGGCCGAGCGCGAAGGCGGAGAAACTTTCAATCTGCAGCGGATTGAACCAGTCCCAGCTGAAGGCCAGGTCGGAGCCGGTGATGCCGCGGGAGATGCCGGAGAAGGCGCCGATTACGAACCAGGCGAGCACGGCCAGTTGGAAGCCGACCAGGATGTATTGCACGGTCTTGGTGGTGCGCATGCCGCGGCAGGACACCAGCACCGCGAGCCCGACAAAGACCAGGCAGGTGGCGACGTTGATGAAGATGTTTCCGGCCAAGTTCGCGATCCAGCCCTGCGAGGTCAGCTGGGCCAGGAACAGGTAGAAGAAGTCGACCGCAACGCCGGCCAGGTTGGAGAGCACGATAATGTTCGCGGCGAGCAGCCCCCATCCACCGATCCAGCCGATGTACGGCCCGAAGGCCTTGGTCACCCAGGTGAAGGTGGTGCCACTGTCCGGCGAATCCGCGTTGAGTTCACGGTAGCCGAGCGCCACTAGGAACATCGGGATGAAGCCGACAATGAAGATCGCGGGCAGGTGGACGCCAATGGCCTGCACGGTGGGACCGAGGGAGCTGGTCAACACGTAGGCGGGTGCAATCGTGGAGATACCGATGACGACGACGGCGAGCAGCCCCAGCTGCCCCTTCTGCAGCCCCTTGGCGGTAATTCCGCCTGGTTGTTTGTTCCCGGCGGGGGCCGGCGTACGGGTGGTCTGGCTCATCATTGGGCCTTTCGGGGTTGTTGTTGCGTAATGCAATGGATGCCGCCGCCGCGGGCGAACAGTTCGCGTGCGTCTACGCTGATCACGCGGCGTCCGGGATAGGCGGCTGCGAGGATGGATCGTGCCTGCTCGTCATTCGGGTCATCGAAGCTGCAGGCGATCACCGCGCCATTGACGACGAGGTGGTTGATGTAGCTGTAGTCCACAAACCCCTCCTCGTCCGTCAGGGTTTCGGGGGCCGGAACGTCAATGATGTTCCAGCTGCGTCCGGCCGCATCGTGTGTGCCGGCCAGGAAGCTCTTCAGGTCACGGCTGACCTGATAGTCGGGATGGTCAGGGTTGTTCTGCGCATGAAGGAGTAGCACGCCCGGCGATGGGATGGCCGCCACGATGTCCACGTGCCCGCGGGTTCCGTACTTCTGTGCGTCGCGGGTTAGTCCCCGCGGCAGCCAAATCGTATGGGTGGCGCCGATGGTGCGGGCCAGCTCTGCCTCAACCTCCGCCTTGGTCAGTCCGGGATTGCGGTCCGGATCCAGCTGCACGGTCTCGGTGACCAGGACGGTGCCTTCGCCGTCGACCTGGATACCGCCGCCTTCGTTGACGAGCGGTGAATCGATCCGTTCGACGCCGGCCCAGTCCGCGACTGCCGTGCCGATCTCCTCGTCCTTGTCCCACTCTGCCCAGTCCTGCCGGCCCCAGCCGTTGAAGATCCAGTTGACCGCGGCCAGCCCGCCGTCGTCGTTCATCACGAAGGTGGGCCCGACGTCCCGCATCCAGGCATCGTTGAGCGGCGCGGTTTCAATCTCGACCTCAGGCTTAAGGTAGCTGCGGGCCATCCCGGCATCGTCTTCGGCGGCGACGACGGTGACCGGCTCGAATTCGACCACCGCGTTGGCGACGGCGGCCCAGGTGGAACGGGCGGCGTGCGCCTCCTCGGGGGTATCGCCCAATGCGTAGCCGCCGGGCGGGAAGGCCATCCAGATTTTCTCCTGCGGCGCAGTCTCCGACGGCATCCTCCAACCGCTGTTCAACGGGCCCATGTTTGACGCTCCCATGTTCAGCCGATCCCGGGGATGCCGGCCGGCGCGGGGCTGTCCCCGTAGGGAGTGTCGTGACGCACCGGTTCAGTGAGTCGGTTGTACGTTTCGGGACGGCGGGTGGACAGGAAGGGAAAGAGCTCCAGCCAGTCGCTGCGCTGCTCAAGATCCAGATCCGCGACCAGCACGGCCGACTCGTCCCGCGGTGCCTGCACGAGAATGCGTCCGTAGGGATCCGAGATGAACGAGGAACCGTAGAAGGTTACGTTTCCTTCGTCGCCCCAGCGGTTCGGCACAACCATGAACAATCCGTTCGCGATGCCGTTTCCAACGATCACCTGCTGCCACAGCGGCTGGGTATCGAAGGCCGGGAAACTTGGTTCGGAGCCGATGGCGGTCGGGTAGGCCAGGAGCTCGGCACCACCCAGCGAATACATCCGTGCGACCTCCGGGAACCACTCGTCCCAGCAGGTCGGCATCCCCAGGCGGGCGCCGCCCAGTTCGGCGGGTGCATGGATCTGGTACGCATCTTCTGCCGCGGGGCCCTGGCGGAAGTACTTGTCCTCGTAGTACCCGGCGGTGACCGGAATGTGCAGTTTATGCGTCCGCGCCAGCAACTCGCCCTCCGGGGACACGAGGATGGCCGTGTTCAACCCCAGCCCGTCACCGGCGTCGGCTTTCTCGTAGAGCGAGGCGTGCACGCAGACGTTATTGGCGCGGGCCGCAGCGGCGGCAAAGGTGAAGGTCGGCCCGGTGAGCAGGTCTTCGGCTTCAGCGGCAGGTTCGGATTCCGGAAGGGTATCGGCCGGATACCTGGACAGCGAGAGTTCGGGAAGGAACACCACCGAGGCGCCGTGTGCTGCCGCGCGCTCGATGCCCTCGTTGAGCTCGGACCGCAAACGCTGCGGGTCGGCATTCCAGCGGTGTTGAACCAGCCCGGCACGTAGTGGCTTGCGGGACGGTTCCGCAGTGCGGGCGAATGAAGCCGGCGGGTCGAGGCGGGTTAGTTCAATCATGATTCTCCAGAGAGAGACGGCGGTCACATAAACGAATAGCGTTCGTTTAGTATGAACGACGATAAACCCGCTTGGCAAGACGAAAACGAAAATGATTCATTTACGACGCGGGGAGGACACCCGCAGTTGCGCGTTACGCCTGGACGCAAAGCTTCTGGAGTTGCGCTTTACGTCGTAGCAGCAAAGCCTTTGCAGTTGCGCGTTACGCCTTTGCGGCAGCATGGCGCTTGAGCATTCGGACCACTTCGAGCAGTCCCTGCACAGATTCCTCTTTACCGATGCCGGCCTCCTCGGGCCAGATGCCGGCCAGGGTCGCGTTGTAGTAGAGGCCGTCGCCAAGCAGCATGATGGCGCGCGCGATGGAGTGGTCCCCCACCTCTTCGACAATCAACTCGAACCAGCACTGGTGAATCCGCTGCAATTGCTCGCGAGCCTCGGTCTCCGAGTTCTGACCCACCCGCATGGCGGCAATCAAGGTTTGGTCAAGGCCGCTGCCGACGTACACCGACTCGCGGACGAAATACATCGACGGCCCGTCAGGGTCGGTCCGCATGGCTTCAATGTCCGCATCGGCGAGGGCGCGCAGCTTTTCAACCAGCGCCGCGGCCAGAGCTTCCTTGTTTTTGAAGTGGTACAGCAACCCGCCTTTTGATACTCCGGCCCGGGCGACAACCGCATCCATCGTGGCGGCCCGCTCCCCTTCTTCAATGAGCAGGCTTTCGAACGCCGACAGGACTTTGTCGCGGGCGGAAGGTTTGGCAGACATATCTGTACCGTACCTGTTTCTTTACTGTACCGTCTAGACGGTATAGTATTTCTCCATGTCCATCTCCATTGCCACACCTGTAGTCGCCAAGGACCGGGCCGGTCGCCGCGAATGGCTCGGGCTGCTGGTGCTGATGCTGCCTGTGCTGCTCGTCGCGGCAGACAATACCGTCCTGAGTTTCGCCATTCCCTCCATCTCCCTGGCGCTGAATCCCAGCGGCACGGAGCTGTTGTGGATTGTCGACGTCTACTCGCTCGTTCTCGCCGGCTTGCTGGTGCCGATGGGCAGCGTTGGAGACCGCATCGGCCGCCGCCGTCTCCTGTTGATTGGCAGCGCCGGTTTCGGCGTGGTCTCGGTGCTGGCCGCTTTCGTTTCCAGCGGCGAGATGCTCATCGCCGCACGCGCGGTGCTTGGTTTCTTCGGTGCCATGCTGATGCCGGCCACCCTGTCGCTGATCCGCAACATGTTCACCGACACGACCCAGCGCCGGACCGCCGTCGCCATATGGGCTGCCGGATTCTCCAGTGGCGCCGCCCTCGGCCCGATCGCCGGAGGCTTCCTGCTCGAACATTTCTGGTGGGGCTCGGTATTTCTCGTGGCAGTGCCGGTGCTGATCCCGCTGCTGGTGCTCGCACCGTTCTTCGTCCCGGAATCCAGGGATCCCGCGCCCGGGCCTGTTGACCCAATCAGCATCGCCCTGGCCCTGTTGACCATGGCACCGGTCGTCTACGGCATTAAGGCTCTTGCGGTCGACGGCGCCGGTGCGGCTTCCGTGGCTCCCATCGCCGTCGGACTGTTCTTCGGTGGGCCTTTTGTCCGGCGCCAGCTCCGCCGCCGCATCCCGATGCTCGACGTGCGGCTGTTCCGGAACCCCGTCTTCAGCGGCGCGTTGACTGCCAACCTGCTCAGCATTTTCTCACTGGTCGGCTTCATCTTCTTCCTGTCCCAGCACCTGCAACTGGTCGCGGAACAGTCTCCCCTGGAGGCCGGCCTGACCATGCTGCCCGGCCTTGCGCTGACCATCCTGGCCGGCCTCGCCGTCGTGCCGATGGTCCGCCGGATCAAGCCGTCCTACGTCGTGGCCGGTGGACTCCTGCTCAACGCCGTCGGGTACTACGTTGTGCTCCAGACCGGGCATCAGGGCGACGTGCACGGTGTAATGGCCGGATTCATGATCCTCGGTGCAGGGGTGGGAGCGGGTGAAACCATCTCCAACGATCTGATCCTGTCCAGCGTCCCGGCCACCAAGGCAGGAGCGGCGTCGGCCATATCGGAAACGGCTTACGAACTCGGCGCCGTGCTGGGAACCGCGATTCTGGGCAGTATCGTCACCGCTGCCTACCAACGCAATGTGGTCATTCCCGCCGGATTGAGCGGTCCCGACCAGCTGGTGGCAGGCGAGACGTTGGGCGGGGCGGTCGACGTCGCCGCTTCCCTGCCTTCCGGACCTGGCCAGGCGCTGCTCGAGTCGGCGAAGGCTGCCTTTGATTCGGGAGTGGCGACGACGGCGGCGATCGGCGTTGCGCTGATGGTCAGTGCTGCCGTCACCGTGCTCCTGACACTGCGGAGCACCAAGGCAGACCGCTGAGAGCCAACGCGGCAACTGTCGCCCCTGCCCGGCGCCTGGCAGCTGATCATCTGCACAACACGACCTTCGAAAGATTGGCCAGCTGCCTACTGCCGGAAAACGTACCGCCCCATACGCTGAGAAGGCACCTCTCCCCCGTTTCACCAACAAGGAACATGTCAATGACGACTGAAGTTTTGTCCGCTCCCGCCACCCCTGCCACTCCTGGCGCAGCTCCTGTCCGGGATACCGGCGCCGAGGCGCTCGAAAACGCCCAGGCGCAGCTCTCCGCCGCGGTCCAGACCCTCGGATTCAGCAACGGCCTGCACCAGCATCTCGCGAAGGCCCGGCGCGAAATGACGGTGGGAATTCCGCTGCGCCGCGACGATGACAGCGTCGAAATGCTCACCGGTTACCGCGTGCAGCACAACTTCTCCCGCGGCCCGGCCAAGGGCGGCCTCCGTTACAGCCCGAACGTGTCCCTTGACGAGGTCCGCGCCCTGGCGATGTGGATGACGTGGAAGTGCTCGCTGCTCAATGTGCCGTACGGCGGAGCCAAGGGTGGAATCACCATCGACCCGCGCAACTACTCGCAGCGGGAGCTCGAGCGCGTCACCCGCCGCTACACCAGCGAGATCCTGCCGATCATCGGTCCGGACAAGGACATTCCCGCCCCGGACATTGGAACCGACGAGCAGACGATGGCGTGGATGATGGACACCTATTCCGTCAACGTCGGCTACACCGTACCCAGCGTCGTCACCGGGAAACCGGTCAGCGTCGGCGGCTCGCTCGGCCGTCCCTCTGCCACCTCCCGGGGGGTCGTGCACATTGCCCTGGCCGCGCTGAATCACGCGGGCCTCGCGCCCGCCCGCTCCACCGCCGTCGTGCAAGGCTTCGGCAAGGTTGGTGCCGGTGCTGCCGGATTCCTGGCCGACGCCGGTGTCCGCGTGGTTGCCGTCGGGGACCAGTACGGGGCGATCCATGCCGCCGAAGGGCTGGACATCCGTTCGCTGACCGACCATGTGCGGACTACCGGCAGCGTAGTCGGCTTCCCCGGCTCTGATCCGATCCCGTCCGACGTGCTGTTGGAACTGGACGTCGACCTGCTGGTTCCGGCCGCCGTCGAAGGCGTCCTGCATGCGGACAATGCGGCGCGGGTCCAGGCGAAGGTGATTGTTGAAGGAGCCAACGGTCCGACGACGACGGCAGCGGACCGGATCTTCGCAGACAACGGGATCCTGGTCGTGCCGGACATTCTGGCCAATGCCGGCGGCGTGATCGTCTCCTACTTCGAATGGGTGCAGGGAAACCAGGCCTACTGGTGGACCGCCGCGGAGGTCGAGGAACGGCTCGAAAGCCGGATGCTCGCCGCCTGGCACAACGTGCTGACCGTGGCGAACCGCCGCAGCCTCAACCTCCGCGAGGCGGCGACCGTCACCGCCGTCGAACGCGTTGCCGAAGCACGCCAGATCCGCGGACTCTACCCCTGATCCACTCGGTGGGGCCGTGCAACACTTCTGAGTGTCGGACGCGGGTTATAGGCTGGACAGACCGCAATGTTTCGAATGCCTACCCCGTCCGACGCGGGATTTTCAGGAGCAGTTCATGACAGATTCCACCGCCCCCACCGTCCGTCTCAAGCACGGTGCGTCCATGCCCGTGCTCGGGTTCGGCACCTGGCCGCTCGATGATGCGGAAGCGGCCGACGCCGTCGAAACCGCCATCGGTTCCGGCTACCGGCTCTTCGACACCGCTGAAAATTACCGGAACGAGGCCGGTGTCGGCGAAGGTATCCGCCGCTCCGGGATCGACCGCGGTGACGTGTTCATCACCACGAAGTTCAACAAGGATTGGCACAGCTACGACGGCGCCCAGCGCGCCTTCGAGAACAGCGCCAAGCTCCTCGACGTCGACTACATCGACCTGCTGCTGATCCACTGGCCGAATCCCGGGCAGGACCAGTACGTGGATGCGTTCAAGGGACTCGCGGCCCTGCTCGAGGACAAGCGGGTACGGGCGATCGGCACTTCGAATTTCAAGCCGGCCCATCTGCAGCGGGTGCTCGACGAGGGACTGGCCCCGGACGTGAACCAGATCCAGCTCGATCCCCGGCACACCCGGCCTGATTCGCGGGACTTTCATGCCCAGCATGGCATCGTCACCGAGTCATGGAGCCCGCTGGGCAAGGGTGGCGACCTGCTTCAGGAACAGACCCTCACGTCACTGGCAGACAAGTATGGCAAGACGCCGGGGCAGATTGTCTTGCGCTGGCACGTACAGCTGGGCGCCGTCGTCATCCCCAAGTCAGCCAAACCTGAACGGATCCGGCAGAATATCGATATCTTCGACTTCGAACTGGCTCCCGACGACATGGACAGCATCTCCTCGATGGACACCGGCGTCAGCGATATCGCCGATTCGGACGACTTCGGCCACTAAGGCTGCGGATCAGTCGCCGCCGGGCCGGGGAACCTCAACCTCTTCCGACGTCGGCGCTGGTTCGGTCAGATTGCGCCGGGCGGACAGCCGCGCCCAGAAGTACAACCCGGCTATCGCACCCGCCAGGGCCGCGACACCGGCAGAAGCTGCGGCGCCGATCGGAACCAGCGTTACCAGCAGAGCGCCAAAGCCGGCTCCGAGCCCGGACGCCGTCCGCAGTAGGGAGAACCCCTCGATCCTGCGATGTGGGTCCAGCGCGTCCTCCACCAGCAGCGACGCCGTCGTTCCCAGCGGAGCGAGGCACAGACCGACGAGCACCGCACCGGCCAGGACGAATACGAAGTTCAGGCTCAGCGCGATCAGCACGGCACCGGCCATCATGCCGGCGAGCAGCACCAGCAGTGTCGCCGTCGAACCGCGGTAGTTGCGCCACGTCCAGAAAACGCCGCCGGACACACTGGCAATACAGAGTACGACCACGATCACGGTAGCCCAGGTGGCGTCCCGGCCAAGCCGCAGTGCCAACGCGACCGCACCGACTTCGACGATCGCGACGATGGACGCGGCGGCGAAACCGGCCAGCATCCAACCGAACAGCCTCGGCACCATGGATGCGCCTTTCACCGGTGGCGCACTCCGGGCCGCAGCCGCGTTGCCGGGCACGAAAGCCGCCGCGGCCGCGGTGAGCGCCGCCATGACGATCAAGGGCATCGATTCGGTGATGAGCCCAAGGACTCCCACCAGGACCGGCCCGATCACGAACATCAGCTCGTTCAGCGTCGCCGTCAATGCCACACTGCGGCGCAGGTCCGCGAAGCCGACGATCCCGGTCAGCAGGGCACGGAAGCCGCCCGGAACCGCCGACCCGGCCGCTCCCGCGAGCGCCGCCAGCCCGATGAGCAAGTAAGTCTGCGCTGACAAGAGGACAGCGCAGAGGAGGATGCCGAACACCACGGCGCGCAGCAGTAACAACAGCCGCAGTCCGGCATTGGAGGAGGCACGGTCCAGCAGGCGGCTGACCGGAATGGCCAGTGCCACCTGGCTGAGAATCATCGCCGCGACCATACCGGCACCGGTCGAGTATGAACCGGTCAGTGTCGCCGTCAGGGCGGTGAACGTCAGCGGCGCCATCGCCGCCGGCAGGTTCGACAGGTGCGAACCCGTGGACCACAGCCAGAACCGGCGGCTGCGGTAGAAGGGCGGGGTCATACTCCAAGCTTAGGGGCGCCAGCGGTTCCGGTCCGGCACTTCCAACCCCGCTAGCAGCTATTGCCTCTGTAGCTACAATAGAGACATAATGGGGACACATTATCGATAAGGCGAAAATGGAATCTGTTGGTCTGCGGGAACTGAAAAACCACCTGAGCGCGCACATTTCCCAAGTCAAGAACGGCGGGACCGTGACAGTGACCGAGCATGGTCATCCCGTCGCCAGAATTGTGCCAATCGAAGAACGGTCCATTCTGGAGGAGCTAATTGAATCCGGAGTGGCTACACCCCCGGTGCGCGGCCGGCGCACGAAACCACACCCGCTCCCCGCCAACGGAACTGTGTCGGATCTCGTGGCCGCTCAGCGCCGATGATCCTCTATGTAGACACATCCGCTCTAATCCCGCTGATTACCCAGGAGCCATCCAGTGGCGTTGTAGCTGAACTGTGGCAAAGCGCCGATGCGGTCGTGTCTTCCGAGCTCGCCCGTGTCGAGGCTGCCGCGGCGCTGGCCATGGCCGCGCGGATGGACCGGATCGGCCGGGATCAGCTGGGGCCCACGGTCGAAGAGCTCAGCATCCTCTTGGGGGACATGACCTTAATTAGTCCGACCACGCCGCTTCTTGAACAGGCGGCTTCCTTGGCCGTATTCGAAGACCTTCGCGGATACGACGCCGTGCATCTTGCCTCAGCCTTGGCCGTCAATGGACCGGCAACAGCAGTCGCCGCCGGTGATCATGACCTCCTGTCGGCATGCTCAAACCAAGGTTTGGTCACCATCGACATCAACCGAGGCGCCGATACATAACCAACGACTCATTCGACTGGTCCCGCTTCGACGGAACGCACCGGGGCCCGCACCAAACGATGCGGGCCCCGGTGTTCTTCAGGAGACTCTCCGAAAGAGCCGGAATGGACGGCGGTTATGGGCCGACGTCGCCCCGGGGCTTCAGCACGAACAGTCCCCTGTCGATGCTGCCCACCGCCACGACGTTCTGCTCGTAGTAGGGGTAGTTGCTCCAGGTTCCACCTTCGAAGGTCGCGTTGTTGTTCTCCGGGTAGACATCGAAGAATCCGACCTCGCTGAGCTCGCCGTCAGCGACCAGGCTGGTATCGAAGATCCGCAGGCCGGAGGTGTAATTCGAGGCAAAAGCCCGGTCACCTTCGGTGTAGATGTTGTGGTCGATGGAATCGGTTCCGTTGTCGTATACGTCGATCACTTCGGGATTGTCCAGGTCACGAACGTCCCACACCCGCGTAGTCGTGTTGATTCCGCGCGTTGCCTCATCCAGCTCGTCACCGTGCAGGAAGTAACCCTGGTCCGGCGTCAGCCACCCTTGGTGGCTGTAACCATCGTTCTCGTAGTACACCTTCGAGAGAGTCACCGGGTTCGACTTGTCGGTCACATCGGCGATGGTCAAGGTGTTCTCGTCGCCATCGGCGTTCGAGTTGAAGCAAATTTCGCGGCCCTGGTAGGCGACGTCGGGACCCTCGTACATCACGCACTGCGTATCGTGGATGTAGCCCTCGCTGGAGTAGCATCCTGCGAATTCGGGGTTTGCCGGGGCGCTGATATCGACCATGTGCAGTCCGCCGTCGCATGTCCGGCTGCCAACAACGTAGGCATAGCCGGAATCCTCGTTGATATTGAGGTTATGGGCACTGCCGAATTCGCTGTAGTGGGCCGTCGCCTCGAAGACAGTCGGTTCTCCGGTGGCACCACGCAGCTCTGTGAGGTCGAAAACCTGCATACCGTGTTCGGCGTTCTCCGACACTATGTAAGCGTGGTGGCCCGAGACCTTAATATCCCGCCAAACGTCGCCGCCCAAGGTGGAGTGCGTCGGAAGGATGCCGACGACGTCGGGACGCTTGGCGTCCGTGATGTCGACGAAGACGGTGCCTTCGATACCGCCCACCAGGGTGTACTCGTGTCCGGTCTTCGGATCCGTCCAGCCCCAGATATCGTTCACGAAACTGAGCCCGAGGTCTGCCCTCGTCAGGTGGCTCATCATGTCGACGCCGTCACACGGGTAGGTTTTGGCGGCCATTCCGTTGATGCAGGGAGCAAATCCCTTAGGAGCGCTACTCTCCGCATTAGCCGCAGAGGCGGCAACGTTTTCGAACTCGTGTTCCTGCGCTTCCATGGACGGTGGCTGGACGGCGCCCTTGCCGTCGTCGTGGGCAGTTGCCACAGTGCTGCCCAGGCTCACCGCCAAAGCGGCGCTGATCACCGAAGCTCCTATAAGCCGGGTTAGTCGAGTCATGCATGTACCTCCAAAGAAAAGAGCAGCCGCTTGCTGAACGGGGATTGCCCGTCGCTGCCGGCCGCTCGTGCGAACGTAGTTATTAGAACGTACGCATAGGAGACGCTGCTTGTGAAGGTTGTCACAGAATTGGCTGGCAAAATGCCGGAACCGGTATGCACATACGCCTAGAGTATGTATCATGCCTACCTCGAGCCCTGAACCGAAGCAGAAATCGTCCGGCCTTTCCGCTGCGATGCGGCCGGTCAACTCCGTCGTCGAACGCTACATCCCCAGTGCGCTGGTGTTCGCCGTCGTCCTCACCCTGGTGGTCGGAATACTGGCACTGTTGCTGACCGACGCCGGTTTCGTCGACGTCGTTTCCAGCTGGGGCGACGGCCTGTCCGGCCTGCTGGCCTTTATGACGCAGATGGCGCTGATTCTGCTGCTCGGGCATACGTTGGCCAACACCGGGCCGGTCCGCAAATTCCTGGCGTTTCTCGGCGGGGTTCCCAAAAGCCCGGTTCAGGCGTACGTTTTCGTTTTCGTCGTGGCGGCCGTCGCCTCCTTGATCACTTGGGGGCTCGGTCTTGTCGTCGGCGGTCTGCTGGCCAGAGAAGTTGCCGCGCAGGGCCGCGAAAAGGGCATGGCCCTGCACTTTCCGATGCTCGTCGCCGCCGGCTTCTCCGGCTTCGTTGTGTGGCATATGGGCTACTCCGGCTCCGGCCCGCTGGTCGCCGCCACACCGGATTCGTTCATCGCCGAACAATTGGGCCGCACCATCCCGGTCAGCGAGACGACCTTCACCTGGTGGAACATCACGGCCGCCATTGCCACCATCATCTTCGTGGCTCTCGCCCTTGCACTCGTCGCTCCGCGGGCCGGCGACAAAATCATCGAGCTCAAGGTCGACGCCCGGAACACCGACGACGTCGATATCGAGGACGAAGTTGTCACCCCGGCCGACCACGTCGATGCCAGCCGCATCCTGACCACGATCGTCGGCCTAGCGCTGGCCACCTATCTGGTCATCCACTACGTGCAGGGCGGGACGGCCACGCTCGACATCGTAAACTGGACCTTCCTGGCGCTGATCTTCCTGCTCGTGCGCAATCCCTTCGAGCTCATCGGCTTGATCAAGAACGCCGCCTCCAACGTCGGGGAAATCCTGCTGCAGTTCCCTTTGTACGCGGGAATTATGGGAATTATGACGACGACGGGACTCATCACTGTCTTCTCCGACTTCCTGGTTGGCATCGCCAGTCCAGCCACCTTCGGCGTGCTGGCCCTGCTCTCGGCCGGCATCGTTAACTTCTTCGTCCCTTCCGGCGGCGGACAATTCGCCGTGCAGGCACCGATTATGCTCGACGCCGCCGACCGCCTCGGCGTCGATCCGTCAGTTGCGATCATGGCTGTTTCCTACGGCGACCAGTGGACGAACATGATCCAGCCGTTCTGGGCACTGCCACTGCTGGCCATTGCCGGGCTGAAGATGCGCGACATCCTCGGCTACACGATGGTCACGCTGATCGCTTCCGGAATCGTCTTCGCCGGCATCCTGCTGATCGTGGGCGCCGGAGCCTGATAATCAGGGCTACTCGGCGCCTGTAGGATCGGGGCTAATTGCCATCCGTCCGGAGGAAGCGGCTGACCGCCTGCACTAAGGCTTCCGGCGCTTCCTCCGCCACGTGGTGACCGGAATCGATGCCGTGACCTTCGACGTCGTCGGCCCAGTCCCGCCAGATCCGGCGCGGATCGCCATACAGCTCTTCCATGTCGTCCCGCAAGGTCCAGAGCACCAGCAGCGGGCAGCGTATTTTCCTGCCCGCCGTCCGGTCCGCGGTGTCGTTTTCGTAGTCGATGCATAGACCCGCCCGGTAGTCTTCCAGCATCGCTTTGACGGTCGCCGGGTTCCAGGTGGCGGACCGGAACTCCGCATAGGCCTCGCCGCCCATGTGCAGCGGCGTACCCCGGTACCAGGCGTCCGGGTCGGCGTTGATAACCCGCTCGGGGGTGTCCGGCTGGGCGTAAAAGAACCAATGCCACCACTTCGCCGCAAACCTGGAACCGCAGCGGTCGAGCGCTTCCTTAATTGGTACCGAGTCGATCAGCACCAGCTTCCGGAGCTGGTCGGGGCTGTCCATCGCGAGCCGGAATGCGACGTAGCTGCCCCTGTCGTGGCCGACGGCGTGGAACCGGCGGTGTCCCAGCCGCTCCATCAAGCGTGACATGTCACCCGCCATCGCACGCTTGGAGTATGGCGCATGATCCGGCGTCGTCGCCGGTTTCGATGAGGCGCCGTAGCCGCGCAGGTCCGGACAGACAACGGTGAAGCCGAACTGCACCAACGCCGGGGCGACGTGGACCCAAGTGGCCGATGTCCGGGGGTGTCCGTGCAGCAGCAGGACGGCGGGACCATTCCCGGCATGCCGGACGAAGATTTCGGCGCCGCCCACGTTGATCACTTCTGAGGTGAACCCCTCGAACATGGCAACCCCTCAAACCAGGTCCGGGCTGCGCGGCCGCTCATCGACAGCCGCATCCGCCGCCACCACCACGGCGCCCAGGACACCGGTTGATGCCGCGAGCAGGAAACCGACCCAGGCCGCGGCAACCTCGAGCAGCCCACCGAGCAGCGCCGCGCCGCCCGCCTGACCCACGGCGAGCGCAATGAAAAGTGCCGCGGTGCCCGCCGATGCCTGCTCCGGCACCCGGTGGGCCGCCCACACAATCAGGATCCCCGTCAACGCGACGTAGGCGCCCCCGAAGATGGCCCCGGCGCTAAAAGCCACCACCGGCTGCCCCGCCCAAAAGCCAACAGCCGCCGTGGCACCCGCCAGCAACGCCGACGTCGTCATCCAGCTGCGGCGCAGGCCGATCCGGTCCACCGCATCACCCGAAAAGGCGCCGGCCACGCCTGCGATGCCGACGAGGACCCAGAAAACCGTGGCCTGGGTTTGGGATAGTCCGCCCGATGCCACGACATGGCTGCGGCCGAAGGTCCACACCCCCGCGCTGGCTGCCCCGGCGAGCACAGCCGCCGCCATCGCGGTCCGCAGCGGGGCCAGGCCGGAGAGCGTCAATCCCGCGGCAGCTCTATCGGTCTCATCCGCCCCGCCGGCTCTACCTGTCGCGCCAGTCGCGGGACGGTCGGTCAGCAGAGTCAGGGCGGTCGCAACGGCGGCAATGAGCGCGATCAGCCACCACGCCGTACGCCAGTTTCCACTGAACAGGAGCGCCATCGGGCCGCCCACCGCTACGCCGATCCCGCTGCCGGCATTGACGACAGTCTGGATTCGGTCGCCAGCACGGAAAGGTACGTGGTGGGCAACGAGAGCGACCAGGCCCGGCGATGCGAATCCTGCGCCGGCGCCGGCGATCAGGATGCCGGCTGCCAACATGATCGGGGAAACCGCTGCGGCGACGACGACGCTGCCACCTGTGGCGGTGACCCCCGCCAGGAGAATGCTCCAGCGGGGCCGGTCAGCAAAGCGGAAGGCGACGACGGCGGCAAGGCAGTAGGCGAGGAAGCTTCCGGAATAGATAACCCCGGCCAGGGACGGCGTCAGCTCGAATTCCCTGCTGAAGGCCGGAACAAACAGACCATAGCTGAAACGCGCCAGCCCATAGGTGGCACCCACCAGCGCCGTCCCGCTGACAATCAGCGGCAATGCCTTCATGGCACCTCCGTCGCTAAGGGACCACTGCTACCCGCTTAGAGTAGCAGTGGTCCCCGTGGGAGCAGTCCGGTCATGCTGTTTATGCCCGTGCTGTGGCTGCTGTCTTCCGTCCTGGCAGGAATCCCATAGCCACCATGCCGATGAAGAGGACCAAGTGGAGCCAGTTATCGGCGGTATTCAAGGGAACAAAGTTGGCACCCGATTCGGGAGCCACAATCAGGCCGTAGATCCACAGGACAGCGTAAATGATGCCGCCGACAATCAGGTATTTACTGGCCGACGGACCGGTTTTCGCCATGGCAATACCGGCGGCACCGAACAGCAGATGCACGATATTGTGCAGAATTGAGACTTGGAAGACCCCAAGCAGGAAGGCTTCGGACTCATGACCGGCAAACTGCAACGCACCGTAGTTGGTGGTGATTCCGGGGATGAACCCCAGGATGCCGACGAGCAAAAAGACAACGCCGACGACGAGAGCGGCTAGCTGGACCGGCGTGCGCGAGCTTCCGCCCGGGGTGTTGTGGGCTGCTGAACTGGCCATTTTGCATCTCCTTACATTTTCGGTCGTATGAAGCGTCGTATTACAAACTCCAGCCACCATTATCCGCGAACGTAAGGGTACTTAGTATCTTGTTATTCGACGTTTATCCGCCCGGAAAAGTGGATGAATTCAATTCACGACTGCATTAACCTTGTACGCCCGTGGATGAATGCGGCTCGCCCACCGGCTTGGATTCCGGTGAACCACGTTGGCGCAGATACACCGCCAGGACGGCCATGGACAAAACGGCCAAAAACTCCGACTGCATGGAACGCTTCGGCCGTCTTCTCCGCTTTTGCGGTGCCGGGATTGAGGGCCGAACAACCCGCCAAAGCCATCAGGCCGATAATCAAAACGACCCCACGGAATGCATATCGCAAAGTAGTCTCCCCATTTTCCCGCTCAACGCTACCCGCGGCAGGAGGTACTTCCAAAGAAGCCGGTTTCCGGGTCCGCCGGGCACTAATCCGGCTTAGCATTATGCAGATGGTGAAGTTCGGCATTGGCCAGCTGAGACTGGTTTCCCAACGCATCGCCGCTCCGATGGAAGCCGGTGCTGCCGACGTCGTGCGCTGGATGATGGCTGTTCAGGCGCAGGACTTCAATGGGGCCGTCACTTCGGTGGCACTGCGCTTCCAAGGCGGGACCCGGGAGGCGGTCCTTGCCGCCCTCGACGCCGGAACGATCGTCCGGTCCTGGCCGATGCGGGGCACGCTGCATTTTGTACCGGCCGAGGATCTGGGCTGGATGCTGCGGACGACGGCGGCCCGGATGGTCGCCACGTCGGCCCGCCGGCATGCTGAACTCGGCATCGACGACCGGCTCATTGGCGCCGCCCGGGACATCGCGCTGGCGGAGATGCGTGATGGAAAGCCGATCAGCCGCAATGAGCTGATCGCCCTGTGGCGGAAGGCCGGCCTGCTGGAGGTGAAGGAACGCGGGTACCATCTGATCGGGCACCTGGCGATGACGGGAGTGCTGTGCTTCGGCCCGGTCCGCGGTGGTGAACAGCAGCTGGTTCTCATCGACTCCTGGATTCCACATCCGCGCCGGCTCGAACCGGACGAGGCGCTGGGCGAACTGGCTCTACGATATTTCCGCAGCCACGGACCGGCGACCGTGAAGGATTTCGGCTGGTGGACCAAACTCCGGGCGGCGGATGTGAAAACCGCCGTCGCACTCGCCCGGCAGAACCTGGAAAGCAGCTGGTACGACGGCGTTGAGTACCTGATGGACCCCGCATCACCGGCGTTGCCGGGCGGCGAAGCGCACGAAGCATCGGGACTGTTCCTGCTGCCTGGTTTTGACGAATACCTGCTCGGTTATCAGGACCGGTCGGCGGCACTGAGACCTGAATTTGCCCAGCGCATTGTTCCCGGCGGCAACGGCGTCTTCCGTCCAACCATCATCCGCGACGGTCAGGTGACTGGTACCTGGAAGCGCGCCGGAAAGGGTGTGGACCGAAGGATCGAACCGACGTCGTTCAGCCGGCGGTTCACCAAGGCGGAACTGCGCCTTATTGAACGACGGTTCGCCACGCTTCGCTGAACCCATGTCGAGAGTATGACTTTGGTCACACTCCCCAACCGTCGCTATGGAGTTCAATCAGCTGCCCGCGAAGTGCACCCAGAGTCCAATGACCCACACGCTCGCGGCCAGACAGGCCAGCCCGCACTCCACCAGGATGCCGATACCCGTCGCTTTCAAGGCGGCCCAGCTGGAGGAAACAGCCGCCCGGAAATCCCGCTGGCGGATGAATTCCGCCAGCAGCAGTCCAGCCGCAAAGCCGACGAACAAACCCACCACTGGGATGAGGAACAGCCCCGCGACCGCGAAGACCAGCGCCACGAGAATCGAGCGGTTGGGAATTTTCCGCTGCTTCAGCCGCCGTCCCGTCAGCACGGCGCTGGCGAGCATTCCGATGGTCAGCAGCAGCGCCCCGATGCCGAATACGATCCAGCCGGCCATGCTCTGCACAGTCACGGCCCACACCAGCAGGGCAGCGACGACCAGCAGTGATCCCGGCAGCACAGGAACGACGACGCCGATAACCCCGACGACAATCAATAACGCACATACGATGACGATGACGACGGAAATGTCCACGGCGCTCCTTGTCTTGCCACGGGCTCTTCCGATAGAGCCTATCGGAGCCTGCGGGCCGCAGGCTCCGACGTCGAAAACCCAACTTTGCGGCTATGTTGAATGACAACCGAGTAGTTCCTGACAGTTTGCCTGCTCCCTCCGGACCCGCATAACCTCGGCACTATGGACGAAAATACGGCACAGGACGCAGTCGAGAGCGCGGGGGTTGCCGCTTCGGGGATTTGGGACTTCCTCCTCGACAAGCCGCTGCGCATCGCGATCATCATTGTTGCCGGCATTGTGCTGAACCTGATCCTGCGGATGATCATCCGCCGGGCCATGGACCACATAGCCAAGGGCGACGCCGCAAAGCTGGACAATGAGGTGGTGCCTGCAGAAACCGGTCAGGCACAAGAGACCAGGCACTGGCTCATTCAGGATTCGCCGTTGGCGAACGCGCGAAGGGCCCAGCGCGCCAAAACCGTCGGCTCAGTGCTGCGTTCGCTGTCCACTATCGTGATCACCGCGCTGGTCCTGCTGATGGTTATGTCCGAGCTTGGCTTCGATATGGCCCCGGTGCTGGCGAGCGCCGGTATCGTCGGCGTCGCACTTGGTTTCGGCGCCCAGGCGCTGGTCAAGGATTATATTTCGGGGCTGTTCATGGTTGCCGAGGACCAGTATGGGATCGGCGACTATGTCGACTTGGGAGATGCTTCCGGCGAAGTCGAGAATGTCGGTTTGAGGGTGACCCAGCTCCGCGATCTCGATGGCACGCTGTGGCACGTCCGCAATGGCGAAGTAATGCGTGTGGGCAACTTCTCGCAGGGCTGGGCGCGTGCCGTCCTCGATATCCCGATTCCGTATTATTCCGACCTCGAGCAGGTCAGCGATCTCATCCTTCAGGCTGCTAAAAAGATGCGGATGGACCGGCAATGGCGCCGCCTCATCCTGGATGAACCTGAAGTCTGGGGCGTGCAGGCCCTGAGCGGCGAATCAATCACCATTCGCCTGGTGCTCCGGACCAAGCCGCTGGAACAGTGGGGCGTTGCCCGCGAGATGCGCGCCCGCTTGAAGGCAGAACTCGACGAGGCCGGCCTTCATATCCCGCTGGTCAACCAGGCCGTCATCAGGGACGGCAACAACACCGTCTTCGCCGGGAGCGGCAATCCGGATGGCAAGGACGACAGCCAGCTGGGCCCGACGTCGTAATTGGAACGTGATAAGCGCCGTATCAGACGAACCATAAAGGAACGGTAACGCACCACACAGTTTGATCTCGGTTTTGCAACGATTTATTAAATGTCGTAGGGTAGCGGGAGATCCCGTTCGGGAGATGGGACTGCTGGGACTCACCTGGCAGTCCGAAATGCCCGGTGCTGCAGCATGCTTTACGCCGCCAATGCAGTCATCGTTAGAGACCTCAATTTGTCAGGGGCAGGCGGCGTCGCGAGGAAATCCGGGGACGGATGGAGCGCAAGCAGCCCTTTCGGAGCATCGCAACCCTCATGAAAAACACCACCTTTAAGCGCACTGCCCGCCGCGGGCTCGCCATTGCAGCCATGACCACCGCTGCTGCCGGCCTCACCGCCACTTCCGCCTCGGCCGCTTCCACTGCCACGTGGGATGCCCTCGCCCAGTGCGAAAGCGGCGGAAACTGGAGCATCGACACCGGAAACGGCTTCTCCGGCGGCCTGCAGTTCACCCCGAGCACCTGGTCCGCCTTCGGTGGCACCGGCTCACCGACCAACGCCAGCAAGGCTGAGCAGATCGCCGTCGCCGAGCGCGTCCAGAACACCCAGGGCTGGGGCGCATGGCCTGCATGTGCCGCCGAGCTCGGACTCTCCGGCGGTGGCGGCGCACCTGTCGCAACCGGCGGCGCTGCTGCCCAGACCCAGGTCACCACGCAGTCTCAGGTTCAGGCACCCATCGAGCAGCCTGCTCCGGCCCCGGCGCCTGCTCCCGCACCGGCACCTGCTCCTGCTCCTGCACCGGCACCTGCCCCCGCACCCGCACCCGCCGCAGTTCAGGCACCTGCTGCTCCGGCCGCAGCCGTCAGCGGCGAGACCTACACCATCCAGTCCGGCGACACGCTCGCCAAGATCGCCGAGAAGCTGGGCGTTCAGGGCGGATGGCAGGCCCTGCACGAGGTCAACGCCGATACCCTCATCAGCGCCGATCTCATCTTCACCGGAGACGTTCTGCAGCTCCCGGCTCAGTAACACCTCCGCAGCGTACGAATGCGCTCCGTGCCGGCAATCTTCGCCGGCACGGAGCGCATTCGTGTTTAACGCCCGCTACCTCCCCGGGGAAACGCTCCCGTGTGCTGGAATTGAGGCATGCGAACCGATTTCCGCCGCGAAGATCTTTCCGCCCGCGAATTCTATGCCCTGCTGAACTCGGTGGTGGTGCCTCGTCCGATCGCATGGGTTTCCTCAACCTCTGAAGCGGGCGTGGACAATCTCGCACCGCATTCGTTCTATACCGTCGCTTCCGTCAACCCGCCGATCATCCAATTCACCTCAGTCGGCGAGAAGGATTCGTTGCGGAACATTGAGGCCACGAAGGATTTTGTGGTCAACCTAACGCCGGAAAACCTCTTCGAACAGGTCAATGCCACCGGCACCAATTTCCCCGCTGATGTCAGTGAGTTCGACGCCGTCGGTCTCACCCGGGAGCCGGCCCTGACTGTTGCGGCTCCGCGGGTGAAAGAGTCTCCCGTTGCACTCGAATGCCGACTGTATAGGACGCTCCCGATCGGTGACTGCACCGTGGTTTTCGGCGAGGTCCTGCACGCGGCAATCGCTACCGATGTGCTGGATGGCCAGCATCCCAGAGTCGACTTACTGCAGCCGCTTTCCCGCCTGGGCAAAGACCAGTGGGGCACCGCCGGCCATATCCGCGAGATCAAACGGATCCGCGCCGCCGACTGGCCGGGGCACTACGAACGGTAGCCGGTCAGTTCGGGTTGTCGGCGGTGAAGTGGATGCTGTCGAACTGTTTGCGCCAGGCAGAGACTTCGGGGGCGACCTGCTCCGGATCGGTACCTGGATCCAGGCCACGGGCGATAAAGCCTGCCAGCTCCGGCATATCCGCTGGGCGCATGCCGCGCCGGACGATTTCCGGCGTGCCGATGCGCAGACCGTTCATGTCCCCCTCAACCAGCGGCGCGGGCAACCCAATGCCGCAGGCCAGCAGGTTGGCCTTCCGGAGCCGGTGCGCTACCTGCTGTCCGCCCCCGTATGAGGCAGCCGGTATTCCGAACTGGTGGGATGTCGTCCCGCCCCGCCCTGCTGCGAAGATCTCCACGCTCCGGTCGGCCAGTTCAGCCGCAAGGGCTTGGGCAGTATCGATCATGGCCCGGGCGTAGTCCGCTCCGGCAACTTTCCAATCGACCATGGTGACGGCGAGCGCAGCGGTCTTGCCGGCGTCGAAATTTGCGGTCAGTCCGGGAAAGGCGATGACATCCAGCCGTTGCGCGAGCTCGTCGTCGTCAGTAACGGCCAGCCCACTGGGTGGACCGCCGAGGCTCTTGTAAGTGCTCATGGTCATTAGATGTGCGCCCTCAGCGAGGGGTTGCGGCCACGCCTTTCCGGCGATCATCCCGCACAGGTGCGCAGCGTCAAAGAGGACGTACGCACCGACCTCGTCGGCGATCCCGCGGATGGCGGAGATCGGGTGGGGGAACAGGTTCAGGCTGCCGCCAACGGTAATCAGTTTCGGCCGGACTTCGTGCGCCAGGGTCCGGAGGGCGGGAACGGTGTTGATCCCGTACATCCCGGCCGCACCGGGTGCATGGTGGGTGACGTGTCCGCCGATATCGGCCGGCGGGGCGATAATCGTGTCTCCGGGTTTGCAGGTCGCCATGAAGGCGTAGAGATTCGCCAGCGCACCGGAGCCGACCCGGACTTCGGCGTGCCGGGCGGAGAAGACCTCTGCGGCGAGTTCGGCGGCAATGATCTCGATTCGTTCGATGGCCTCCAGGCCCATCTCGTACTTGTCGCCAGGGTACCCGAGCGAGGGCCGGCCAAGCTGTGCCGAGAGCATCGCCTCCGCCCTCGGATTCATCGCGTTGGTGGCAGGGTTCAGATTGACCGCGTCGACGTCGTGAATCGTGCGGTTTTGCTCGACCAGCCGGTCCAGCTCGCCGAGGATGCCGGCTGGACTGTCCGCCGCGGTGGCTTCCGAGACACGGCGCACGAGATCCTCGCTTGGTGCGGGGACCCAGGACCGGGGTGACAGCGCAGGGAACACGAAGACTCCTTTGAAGGAACGACGGCGGCACGAGCAGAGACGCTGGAATCAGCACGCACTGGTTCTATACTCAGTCTCAGGCGGAAACCTTCCACCGTCTATTGACAATTTTTGGCAAGCTTGTGAAGGATCTGCGGATGATTGACCCCGAACGCCTCAGCCTGCTGCTCGAGTTCGACCGGCTCGGCACGCTGACACGTGTGGCTGAAGTACGGTTTTTGTCCACCTCCGGCGTCAGCCAGCAACTGGCCGTCCTCGAACGCGAGGCCGGGGTCCGCCTGCTCGAGCGCCATGGCCGCCGGGTCCGGTTGACCGAAGAGGGCGCCCTGCTGGTGCGCCACGGCCATGGCATCCTTGCCTCCATCGAGGCGGCCGAAACCGACCTGCAGGCCAGCCGGACCAAGGTTGCGGGCATGATCCGGAGCGCCGCGTTTTCCAGCGGGGCGCGCGCCCTCCTCCCCCGGACGTGCACCGCGCTCGACGAACGGTTTCCGGACCTGAATGTCACGGTGGATGAGAGCGAATCGCACGAGAGTCTGCGCCGTTTGGCGGTGGGCGATATCGACGTAGCCGTCGTCGATTCCTTCGCGGACGAACCGCTGATCGATGAGAACCTGGTAGGCGGACTGCTGATGAAGGACCGGCTGCTGGTCGTCCTGCCGCCTGACCATCCCCGGGCGCAGGCACGGTCGATCCGAATGGAGGAGCTCGCCGATGATCCCTGGTTGCTGGAGGAATCGAAAACCTATCTCGGCGCCTTTGTGCAGCGCGCCTGCGCGGAAGCCGGATTCCGCCCCTCCGTTGTTGCCCGGTTCCACAATGCCGACGTCGGGCTCGCCTTTGTTGCCGCCGGGCGCGCCGTGACGGTGCTGCCGGAACTGGCGGTCACCGCCGTCGCACCGGATATTGCCACCGTGCCCTTGGCGCCGTCCACCCGGCGTCGGATCATCGCCGTCGTCCGAAGGACCAACCAGCGCCGCCCGGGCGTGCAGGCCGTCGTCGCGGCACTCAAGGAAAACTGTGCCGGCTTCGTGGGCATTCCGGCACAGGGCGAATAGTCCCAAGCTAAGCTGGCCATTGAATCCAATCCGGGAGGTAAGTGTGAGTTCTGTCGCCGTCTATGTTGGCTGTGCCGCGGGGAAATCGATCGATACGTTTGAGCTCGACCTCGACAAAGGGGTGCTGTCAGGCCATGGCCGGTTCCAGGCCGGGAACGAGGTCCAGTGGCTGGCGACCGCCCCGGACGGAAGCATGCTGTACGCCGCCGTCCGTTCGGATCCGCCGAGCGTGGTCTCCCTTCAGGCTTCAGGTTCAGGCTCAGCCGCAGGTTCCAGACTCCACCAGGCAGGTACGGCGCCCTTGGCCGCGTCGATGGCGTACCTGGCCCCCGACCGCAACGGCACACATCTGCTCGCGGCTTCCTATAATGATGACGTCGTGACGGTCAGCAGCATCGACGATGGCGTGGCCACCGGCGCGCGGACTGGCAAGGTCATTCCCGGCCGGCATGCCCACACCGTGCTCCCCTCGCCCGACAACAAGTACGTGTATGCGACAGCCCTCGGCGACGATCTGACCGCTTGGTGGAGCTTCGATGCCACAACAGGAAAGCTGGACGACGGCGGCACGGCGGCCTCCCAGCCGGGCAGCGGCCCCCGGCACCTGCGCTTCTCCAGCTCCGGAATCCACGTCTATGTGCTGCACGAGATGGCCGGGACCGTCACTGTTTTCGAACGCGACGCCGGCACCGGCTCGCTCACGGAAATCCAGTCCGTTTCCTCCGTCCCCGAACACCTGCAGCTCATCCGCGGACGGGTCCGCGACGGATCCGTTCCCAAACCCGGTCCGGACGCAATCTGGTGTGCGGAACTGCGGCTGACACCGGATAACCGGTTCCTCTACACCACGGAACGGTCCAGCAGCACCATCACGGCATTCGCGGTCGACGGCGGCAGCGGCCAGCTCAGCTACCTGGACTCGTTCCCCACCGAAACCCAGCCACGCGGCATGAATATCACCCCGGATGGCCAATACCTGCTGACGTGCGGCGAAGTGTCCAGCCGGTTGTCCGTCTATCAGATCGACCAGTCCACCGGGGCACTGGCGTTCCTGGACAGCTACGAGTGTGCTGCCGGCCCGCGCTGCATAGAATTCAGCCCGGAATCAGCGTAACGATCAGCACCATCGGCAGGATGGACGACGCCGTCGTGATTAGCGCCGCCTGACGAGCAAGACCGGGACCGCGGTTGTACCGGATTGCCGCAATCAGAACGTTCTGGGCAGTGGGCAGCGCCGCGAATAAGGTGACGGCAAGCAGCAGGATTCCCGACAGCTGGAACACGAAGTAGGCAAGCACAAACGTCAGCGCGGGGTGGATGACGAGCTTCAGCACCGAAATCAGCGTGAGGTCCAGCCGTGGCGGCGGCGAGGTCATCCGCCATCCCGACGACAGCGACAGGCCGAAGGCGATCAACGCTCCAGGCACCGCCATGCCGGCCACCAGCTCGATCGGTTGGTAGATGAGGTCCGGGATCGTCATTCCCGTTCCGGACACGAGCATGCCCAGACCGCTGCCGATCGTGATCGGGTTGTGCAGCGGGCGGACAACGCGCTTCCACACCGGACCGGAGACCTTTTGCGCGTCGAGGTCGAGAATCGCATAGGCAACGGGCGCCATCACCACGACCTGGAACAGCATCACGGGCGCCACGTAGGCGGCGTCACCCAGGACGAAAACGGTGATGGGGATGCCGAGGTTTCCAGCGTTGACGTACGAGGCGGCGAGCGCGCCGATCACCGTTTCACCGGTGCTGCGCTTCAAGGCGAAACGCGCGATGCCGGCGTAGAGCAATGCGATCGCGGTGGTCGAAAGTGCCGTCACGGCCAACCCCGGAGAGATGACGGAATTGAGATCCGCCTCAGTCAGAGTGACGAAAAGCAGGGCGGGCGTACCGGCTGAAAACACCAGCCGCGAGATTACCTGCTGCGCATCTGTTCCGAGCACGTTGAACCGGCCAAGAACGAAGCCGACGGCGACCACGAGAACGATAACGGCGAAGCCTTCGAGCACTCCTGCCACGATCACCTCCCGCTATTTATTACCGTTAGCCACGCAGTGGCCGCGGTGTTCCGCCGACACGTCACCGTGGCGATATTACCGCCGTCGAACCCCCAGCACCCATCCGGCGGATCGATTAAGACGCCGCTCGACTCAAATCCGCGGTGGCGTGTTGCCGGTAAGGCGTAACCTGCCTAAAGTGATGGCGGCCCAACCGAATACGAAGGAGTGAGCAGACAATGCACAATGACGACGACGGCGACCCGGCAGCTGATGTGGTTCTCCTTCACGGCTGGGCCTGTCCGGCGGGTTACTGGACACCGCTGCAGCGCGGACTTGAGCAGCTGGGGCACTCCGCCGTCGCTCCTCCACTTCCGGGTTACGGGGCAGCGGCGCTGCCGGACGGATTCGAATGGGGCGTAGGGACGGTGGCTGAGCTTCTCGCCGCGGAATTCGCTACCCGCCGGCAAGCGCCCGTTCATTTGGTCGGCCACTCCCTCGGCGGAAGCATAGCGGCCACCATCGCCGCCCGGCATCCGGAACTCGTCGCTTCGGTGACGCTGCTCGGGATGGTGCCCACGGCGCCGTCGTCCGCATCCCGTGAACTGCTCACCGGCCTGTTCCTGAACGGTCCAATCCGCGAGGATGCGATCCAGTTTTGCCTCAACGCCTGGTACGGAAACTCTCCGCCGGAAGACGCCGCGATGACACATGCGCCCTTCGGGATCCGCCGGGACGTGCTCGACGCCAGCCTGCTCGCGGCACTCGACGGGGTGGAACCGGATGTCCCCGCCCAGCTCATGGCACCGGTGCAGGTCATCGTCGGCGCTGAAGACAAGACGCGTCCGCTGGCCGAGGTGCAGGGATACGTCAACGCCCATGCCGGAACGGACCTCGCCGTGGTTCCGGAAGCCGGCCATATGGTGCATTGGGAAGCGCCACAGTCTTGCGCCGAGCGGATTCACGCCCTGATCACACCCTGAAATTCAGCTGCTGCGTGCCATATGTTCGTACGGGCAGGGCGGGAATAAGGCCGCACGGCCCACCGCTCTACAGGTGAACGCACCGTGGAGAGGAAAACATGCTGGAGGCGATCGTGATCGGCGCAGGCCAGGCCGGTCTGTCCGCGGCCTATCACCTGAAGCGCCTGGGACTGGTACCGGAAGAGGACTTCATCGTCCTGGACTCCAATAACGGTCCCGGCGGCGCATGGCGGCACCGCTGGCCCTCCCTGACCCTCGGCGCCGCACACAACATTCACGATCTTCCCGGCATGCCTCTCGGCGAACCGGATCCGGGTGAGCCCGCGTCCGCCGTCGTCTGCCGTTACTACCAGAAGTATGAGCGCGAATTCGGGCTCCCCGTGCACCGGCCGGTGTCGGTCTCCAAGGTTGAGCCGGACGTCGCCAGTGGCGGGTTCGACGCCACCAGCGGAGGCGACGACGGCACCAGCGTCCGGTTCGACGACGGCAACGATCGCGCCACCGATGCGCCCCTGACGGTCCATACCAGTGCCGGCACCTGGCAGGCGCGCTCCCTGATCAACGCCACCGGTGCCTGGGACCGACCGTACTGGCCCTACTATGCAGGCCGCGACCGCTTCCAGGGACGCCAGCTCCACACCCATGATTTCTGTTCCGCCGACGAATTCCGCGACCAGCACGTCGTCGTGGTCGGGGCCGGCACGTCCGCTGTCCAGTTCCTGCTGCAACTGTCGAAGGTCGCGACCACAACGTGGGTCACCCGCCGCCCGCCGGAATTCACCGACCGCCCCTTCGACGCCGAGTGGGGCCGCGACATCGAACGGCGCGTCCGCGAGCGCACCTCTGCCGGGTTGCCGCCATTGAGCGTGGTCGCCACAACCGGCCTGCCGCTGACTCCGGAATATCAAAAGGGAATTGACGACGGCGTCCTCGTCGCCCGCCGCATGTTCACCTCGATCACGGAGGATTCGGTGGTGTTCGACGACGGCACGGAAGTGAAGGCCGACGCCATTCTGTGGGCAACCGGTTTCCGGCCGTCGCTCGACCACCTCGCACCGCTGCACCTGCGCGAGCCCGGTGGAGGCATCAGGACCGATGGCGTGAAGGTCGTAAAAGATCCGCGGATGTTCCTGACCGGCTATGGCGCTTCGGCCTCAACCCTGGGAGCGAACCGTGCCGGACGGGCAGCAGCGACGGCGGTAATGGCGCAGCTCAACTCCAGCCGAAGTCCGCTGCCAAGCCCGGCCCGCTAGACCCTAGTGGCCTTCCGCCCTACCTGCGGCTTATGTGTGGTCAATCCAGCAGGCCAGAACTGCTGAGGCAACCGCGTAGGCCGCATCGCTGGGCGTCGACGTGCCCGCCACGCCCATCTTGCCGCTCAGCCCAGTGGCGTCGACCTCGAGCGTCTTGCCGTCGGTGATGAAGGCAACCTTGCCATCTCCGGTGGCGAAGCCGGGCCTGCCCAAGCCGAGCATTCCCTTGAATTCCTCGGGGCTCCCCAGGCTCTTCCTCAGCGATTCGTAGTAGGCCTTGCCCTTTTCGGCGTCGGTGGCATCGTGCACCGTCAGCACCAGGGGTCCGCTTTCGAGGTCATAGGTACAGGTGAACGTCGGCTGATCCCATGTCGACGACGGCACGGGTGCTTCCTCCAGGTCGAAGAAGCTGGTGATGCTCTTTACCACTTGGCCATTACACACCATCCGTGCAGCGTCCGATGGCTCGCGGGCAGTCTGCTCGGCAGACTTCTTGGCGGACTCCTCGGTTCCGTGGCCGGCGGCCCCATGTTCGGCCCCGGACATTTCCGTTCCATCGGCCATCGTGTGGGATTCTCCACCATGAGACCCGGACGTGGAGGAAGGTGCCGCGGCGGAGGACGGCGCGGCGGAATCTTCAGGCGAAGCCGAGGTGGAAGCTGCGCAACCGGACAGCAATACCGACGCTATGGCGACGGCGCCCAGCCAACTCTTATGTTTCATTCCATACTCCACTCAGACGATTAACGGTTAATCTACTAGTTATTCGTCGTCAGCGGCAGACCGGATGGGTCAGAGTTCAGGTTCCACACCCGGGCTCCGCTCTGAATCACAGGGCCTTGAGCTGCTCCGTCACGTCACTTACCGACTTCTTAGCATCCCCGAACAGCATCGTCGTCTGCGGTTCGTAGAACAACCGATTCTCAATCCCGGCAAATCCGGAGTTCATCGAACGCTTCAGCACGATGACCGACTTTGCCGCATCAACGTTCAGCACCGGCATACCGTAAATCGGTGAACTGGAGTCGGTGCGGGCCGCCGGATTGGTGACGTCGTTGGCGCCGATGACCATGGCGACGTCGGTGCGGGCAAACTCGCCGTTGATGTCGTCCATATCTTTCATGGCGTCATACGAAACGTCCGCTTCGGCAAGGAGCACGTTCATATGCCCGGGCATCCGTCCGGCAACGGGATGAATCGCGTATTTCACCTCAACGCCCTTGGCCTCAAGCATCATGGCCATGTCCTTGACAGCCAGCTGCGCCTGGGCCACCGCGAGCCCATAGCCGGGAACCACGATGACCTGATTGGCGTAGGCAAGCTGAATGGCGACGTCGGCCGCGGAAGTGGATCTGACCGTGCGGTCTCCGGCCGATTCCTGGGCCGCAACTGCTCCCCCGCCGAAGCCGCCCGCCACGATCGCGGCAATCGACCTGTTCATGGCCTTGGCCATGAGCTTGGTGAGAATTGTGCCGGATGCGCCTACGATCATGCCTGCCACCATCATCGCCACGTTGTTCAGGGCGAGACCGGCCGCCGCCGCCGAAATTCCAGTCAGCGCATTGAGCAGCGAGATGACCACGGGCATGTCGGCGCCGCCAATGGGGAGCACCACCATCAGCCCGAGCACCGCGGAAATTATGAGGATCGCAGGGAACCACCAAGGGCTCACACCGGTGGAAGCTGCGCCAATGCCGATAACGACGGCAATCGCAACAGCCGTCAGCAGAATCAGGATATTCACCGGCTGCTGCAACCGGCCCAGACTGATCGGTCGCCCCGGAAGGATGCCCTGCAGCTTACCGAAGGCGACCACCGATCCCCAGAACGATATTGAGCCAATGATCGAGGCCAAGAGCGAAGCGACGACGACGGGAACAATCAGGCCATCGGCCGGCTCGAGCCCGGTGAAACCGTCGCTCTCCAGAAATTCCCCCCAAGCGATCAAGGCGACGGTTCCGCCGCCTACACCGTTGAAGAGGGCGACCAACTGGGGTATGGCCGTCATCTTTGTACGCAGCGCGGGCGGGATACCCAAAGCCACACCCACCACCAGACCGGCAATGATCAAGATCCAATTCGATGTGGCGCGGATTTCGATCAAGGTTGCGACGACGGCGAGCGCCATGCCTGCCGCGGCGATTTTGTTGCCACGCACCGCCGTCCTGGGCTGGGTCAGCCCCATGAGTCCGTAGATGAAGAGCCCGACGGCGATGATGTACAGGCCGTAGACCAGCTGATCCATCAATGATCCTCCGCCTTGGTCGAACGGGCCGGCGTCTTCGCCTTGAACATGGACAGCATCCGGTCAGTCACAACGAATCCACCGACCACGTTCACGGTCCCGAAAACGATGGCGACGAAGCAGATGGCCTGCATCAGGAAGCCGGGATCGTCCACCGTCCCAAGTATGATCAGGGCCCCCAGCAGCACAATGCCGTGAATCGCGTTGGTCCCCGACATCAGCGGTGTATGCAGCGTGTTGGGTACTTTCGAGATGACGGCGAAACCGACGAATCCCGACAGCACCAGAATGGCCAGATTGGCAAGGAAGAAGTCCATGATCAGCTTTCGGTCGGGGTCAGCCTGGTGACACACGCTTGGGCGACGATCTCGTCGTCGTAATCCGGGTCCAGCCGGCCGTCCTTCACCAGGAGATCGAGAAGCGATGTGACGTTCTTCGAATAAAGCTGGCTGGCATGTTCGGGCATCTCCGCGGGAAGGTTGAGCGGCGATGCGATGGTCACGTCGTTCTTGACTACGACCTGTCCCGGTTCCGTCAGCTCGCAGTTACCTCCGGTCTCGCCCGCGAGGTCGATCACGACGCTGCCCGCTTTCATGCCCTTCACGGCGC
>NZ_KI914644.1:35251-44356 GCF_000520495.1 Arthrobacter sp. H14 | reverse complement strand
CGGGGACAAGCGCCGTCGTAATCACGACGTCGGATGCCGCGATCGCGTCCTGCAGCGCCTGCTGTTGCTGGGCGCGTTCGTCGTTAGTCAACTCGCGGGCGTAACCGCCCTCGCCGGCAGCGTCGATGCCGAGATCCAACCAGGTGGCGCCGACTGAACGCACTTGATCGGCGACTTCGGGACGGACGTCATACCCCGTTGGCCGGGCCCCGAGCCGCTTGGCTGTCGCCAGTGCTTGCAAACCTGCGACGCCGACGCCGAGGACGAGGACGCCTGCGGGACGCACGGTACCTGCCGCCGTCGTCAGCATGGGGAAGAAACGCGTGGAGAGCGAGGCGGCCAGCAGCGTCGCCCGGTATCCAGCCACGTTCGCCTGCGATGACAACGCATCCATCACCTGTGCCCGCGAGATGCGGGGAATGGCCTCCACTGCGTAGGCCGTGACGCCCGCTTTCCGTAGCGCCTCGATGGGATTATCCGCATTCCGCGGAGCCAGGAAGCCGATCAATGTCGACCCCGGCGACAAGCGCCCGACCTCTGCCGGGGCCGGAGGAGCCACCTTCAGTACGACGTCGGCAGACCACGCATCACCAAGTTCGGCGCCCGCATCGACGTAAAGTTCGTCGGGCATCAGGGCTCCGAGACCCGCTCCCGGCTCCACAATCACCCGCAGGCCTTTCGACACCAGTCCGGCAACAGCCATGGGGACCAACGCCACGCGCCGTTCACCCACGTTGGCCTCTTTGACGACCCCCACGGTCAGTCGCGGTTCCTCGCTGTGCATGCTTTGTTCCTTCTCACGATGTGGGAAACCGGCCTGCAGCCTTCGGCCGTCCCCCACTGTTTCCAACACCGACACGCTGGCAACGCATCCGCACTGTAGATTCACCGATCAGCATACAACGGTCTCACTGCTATCAGGCGTAGCACCCGGCGGCGCGGTTACGCCTGCAGCGAGCTGAGATATTTCGCCAGCGCACCCGGTGCTGAGCGCGGCGCCTGCGCTTCCACAACGCTGTTGTAGTTGGTGTTCGTATTCACGTCGTAGGTGAGCAGGCGTCCGTCGGTTGCTTCGATGAACTCGATGCCGCACACTTCCAGGCCGACGCGGCGGGTGAACTCCAAGTACTTCTCCAGGACCGGGTGGTCGAAGCCCTCACACAGACTGAACAACTGTTGGTCCGGCTCCGGCTCGATGGTGGCACCGGGCGGCATGATCGGCCGGCCGGTGGAGGGATCGATCTCGCAGGCGTCTGCCGGGCAGAGCTGAAATCCGCCGCGGGCAGTGTCGGCCTTGATCGCGTAGATGAATTCGCCGCCGACAATCTCGGCACGGGTAATGAAAGGCTCAGCGGCCTGCACGAACTCCTGGATCAGCGTGATGCCATCCTGCGGCTCTTCGAACTCGTCGGAGCGGACGTAGTCTTCCAGTTCCGCGAAGGATTCGAACTTGCGCACACCGAGCCCCTTCCCGCCCTGATTGTGCTTGGTGATGAACGGCGTCGGGAATCCCTTGGCCGCCGTCAGGATCTGGTTCCGTCCGACGGCTGCAACCGTATGCGGAGTCTCAATCCCCGCCGCTCTGAGCGCCGTCAGCTGGTCGACCTTGCTCATCTCCAGCTCGAGAACGCGCCGCCCATTGACCGTCCGGCGTCCGTGCGCCTCCAGCCACGCCAGCACCGCACGGGTGTAGTCCTTGGACAGATTGTGATCCCGGGTGTGTGAAGAAGCGCTGATCCGGGACCAGAAGATCCCCTCCGGTGGCGTCGAACCAAGGTCCAACGTGCCCTCGGTCAGCAGCCACTCCTCGAAGGCGAGGCCCTCCTGCTCGAACGCCTGGGCGAACGGCGGGAACCACTCCGGATTCTCGTGCAGGGCGAAGATCTTGGGCTGTGCCTGGCTCATTGGAGCGCCTTTCGTGGAATTTTCGGTCCTTTTGATGTAAGTCGGGCGGGCTCGTTAGTATTTCCGGCCTGATCACGCACCGTTCCGGACCTGCCTGCCCACCGTGCCCGCCGGCGCTACTGGTCCGGCGTGATGAAGATGTCGTTGCCCGGACCCATCGGGATCTCAAAGAAGTAGAACACTGTGAGCACGGCGACCCAGGAGAGCCAAAAGGGAATGACGAACGGCAACATCCGCGCCATCACGGTTCCCAGCCCCGCGTTCGGTTCGTATTTCCGGAGCATGGCCAGCAACACAATCATGTACGGGTTCAACGGGGTGAGGACCTGGGTGGCGGAGTCGCCCACCCGGAAGGCGCCCTGGATGAACGCCGGTTCGTAGCCGAGCAGGGCGAAGAGCGGCACGAAAACGGCTGCCATCAGTGTCCACATCGCAGAGCCGGAAATGATGAACAGGTTGAGCACCGAGGCGAGCAGGATGAACCCGATGATCGCCGCGTAGCCGGTCAGCCCAATCGCTTCCAGACCGCTGGCCCCGGCGACGGCGATCCACTGGCCTATGCCGGACCAGTTGAACAACGCGATGAACTGGCCAAGGATGAACGCCAGCACCAGGAATCCCGTCATATCCTTCAGCGCCTGGCCCATTACTTTCGGGACATCGCCGGCGATGGCGATGCTTCCCACCAGTTTCCCGTACACCAACCCGGGAATGGTGAACATGGTGAAGACAACGAACACGATCGATCCCAGCAGGGGCGACTCGGGCAGGAAACCACCGTTCTCGTTCCGCCAAGGTGAATCCGGCAGCAGCGCCGTGACAATGATGACGGCGGCGACGGCGGCACCTGACAACATGGACCACTTCAGGGCGCGCTTCTCAACCGGTTCAAGATGGGGACTGAGCGACTGATTGGCTGCCTTGCCCGTTCCGCCTTTGGCCCCTTCACTCCGTGATCCTGCCTCGCTGGCCGACGTTGTGCCTACAGACCGTTGTGCTGATTGAGGCGATGCGGCTCCATCAACGTCACCGTCGTCGTCGGCAGTTTCATCCCGCGGAACTCCCTGCCGGTCCAGCCGTGGCTCCAGAATCTTGTCGATCACGAATCCGGCGATTACCATCAGCACCGCGGCGGAGACAAAGTTGAAGAAGTAGTTCGACAGCGGCGTCACCGGCGCCCCCGGGTTGGGCAGGCCCTGCGTGACCGCGTTCGTAATTCCCGCGAATAAGGCGTCCAGGCTGGTGACGAGCATCGTCGTCGAATATCCCGCGCCGGCAGCGGCGAAGCCACCAAGCAGACCGGCCACGGGGTGCCGGCCGGCGGCCTTGAACACCAGTGCGGCCAGCGGCGGGATGACCACGAAGGCGGCGTCGGACATGATGGAACCGAGCACGCCGACGACGCCGACGGCGTACGGCAGTGCCCAGCGGGGCGCGGATCCGAAGGCGCGGCGGATCATCGCGGCGAGCATGCCGGACTTTTCCGCGACACCGACCGCCAGCAGGATGGGCAACACGGTGGTCAACGGTGGGAAGCCGAGGTAGTTCGGTCCCAGGTTCTGCGTGAACCAGGTCAGCCCTTCGCCGGTGAAGAATCCGCGGATCTCGGTGGATTCGTCACTGCCCGGAAGCCGGACCGAGACGTCAGCCCATGCCATGCCGGTGGAGACGACAGCCGTAATGCTGAACAGGATGATGAACAGCATGAACGGGTCCGGCAGCTTATTACCGACGCGTTCGACGCCGTTGAGGAACTTGTCCGTGATGCTTGTGCGTTCCGCGGTGGTCGAAGTCATAGACTCTTCCTCTTGGTCATCGGTGTCTTTGGGATGTCAGTCGAAGTAGCGCGGCACGTCGATCGCGCCGCCGTCGTCCTCAAATTCCTGCTGGACGCCCGCACGCAGCTCCTCGTCGCAGAGCCAGTCGAGTGCAGTCAGCGCCAGACCGGCCGCGCCGTCCAACGCGCCGGTTTCCGCCGCCCGGCTGTTGGCGGCCGCGGCGAAATCCTTGGTATGCAGCGCCACATTCGGGTCGGCGATCCTGATCAGCGGATGGATCCCCGGGATCCGGTAGCTGACATTGCCAAAGTCGGTCGACGCGGCCAGCGTTTCAGAGACGACGCCGGCAGGCAACGGCGTCCTGCCCCGGCGCTGCTGGGCCTTCACCCAACGGCCGGTTAGCGCCTGGTTGGTGCGTACCGGCAGGGATGATGGATGTTCGTCCCATTCCAATTCCACACCTACTCCGGCCATCCGGGCGGCGCCCTCGACTACGTCGGTGATTCGCTGGCTCAGGTCTTTCAGCGTGTCCGGGTATTTGGAACGGGCGTAGAACTTCATCACCGCCTGCTCCGGGATGACGCTCGGCCGCTTGCCGCCGTCGTCAATAATTGCGTGGATGCGGTCGACCGGAAGCATCTGCTGCCGCAGCAACCCCACGCCCTGATAGGCAAGGTTGGCGGCGTCGAGGGCGTTGCGGCCCATGAACGGTTGGGCGGACGCATGGGCGGAAATACCGGTGAAGGTGACCGTCAGCAGGCGCCGGCCAAGCCAGACCTGCTCGGCCAGATCGTAGCCGTAGGGATGGACCATGATGGCGGCGTCGACACCATGGAAGGCACCGTTGCGGGCCATCACCTCCTTGCCCGAATGCCCCTCCTCGGCAGGCGTGCCCAGCAGGACGACCCGGCCGGGAAAGGCGTCCGGGTCATCGCGCAGGGTCTTCGCCAGTGCCAGAAAAGCTCCGACGCCGGTGGCGGCAATGACATTATGTCCGCAGGCATGGCCGACGTCGGGCAGCGCGTCATATTCACTCAGAATGGCAAGTGTGCCGCCGGGCCGGCTGCCGGAGACTTCGGCCCGGATCGCCGTGTCGACACCATGTGCACCGGTTTCGGTTTCGAAGCCGTGCTTGGCGAGCAAATCCGTCAGCAATTGCGCGCTGCGGTGCTCCTGATAGGCAGTTTCCGGATTGGCATGAAGGGAATGGACGACGTCGTTCAGGTCGCCTTCCAGCGAGTCGACGGCGGACTCGACGACGCCGGCCAGCTCCTGCGGTGCCCCCGCGTATGGCGAGTCGACGGGCTTCACCATCTGCGTTAAGCGCCGGGTCTCCGCCTCCAGGTGATTCAGATACGCCGGACTCGGGGTAGACGGGAAGCTCATACCGACAGCCTAAGCGCGGCATCCAAGAGGGGTTAACTCCTGCTAAACGTTCGTAACATTCGCCCGGTTCAGCGCTGCTACATTCGCCGTTCAGCGCTCGCGGAAGTTCGTGAACTCGCCGGTCGCGCCGGAAAAACGCCCGTCGACGTTGCGGACCCGTCCCGGAGTGTAGCCGGAGCGGAGCGTGTCCAACAGTGTTTCGGCAGTCTTGGCCGATCCTTCGACTATTACGGTCACGCTTCCGTCCGGTTCATTGACCGCTGTGCCGGTGAGTCCGAGCTGTTCAGCCTGCCTCCGTACCCAGTACCGGAACCCTACGCCCTGGACTTCGCCGGTCACCGTCGCCGTCATCCGGGTCTCAGTCATCAGTCCGGAATCCGATCAACTTGTGGGTGCCATCGCAGTATGGCTTGATGATCGACGCCCCGCAGCGGCACAGCGCCACGGTTTTACGGTTCCGCGGCAACGGCTCCCCCGACGGCGTGACGATCTCGAAGTCGCCCCGGACCAGAAGGGGTCCATCCGGATAGGCAACGATCGACTGATCCGGTCTCCGGGCGCCATTGGTTTCACGCTCCGCGGCGTCGACGACAGTATCAGGTTCCACGGGGTCGACGGCAGTATCAGGCGTCGCAGCGTCGACAGTATTCTCATCCTGCATGGAAAACTCCCTTAAACGGCGAACGACGACTGGGGCTGAAGGGACGACCGGCCTTCTTTCCAGGCAGCCATAATGTGATCGCCCAACCAGGTTTCGATGGCCAATGCCGCGGCAGCGCCGAACAGCACGTCATCCAGCAGACCGGGCTCGGCTTCGACCAGTCCGCCCGCCATGTCCCGGCCGGCAATTTGCTCGTGTACGGCATCTGCTTCAACGTGCTCGTCGAAGTACTCCGCGACATCGTCGCCAAACCCGGCACGCCGCAGACCGTTCGCGTACATCCGGCTCGGCTGCGATGACGTCATCTCGTAGGCGCTCAGATGGCCGACGATGGCACCACGGAGCCGCCGGTTCAGCCCGAACATTGACATCAGATTCGCAGTCGCCAGCGTTATGGCCGGAACATCGTCGACATAACCGCCGAATTCCGGGTTGAGTCCGGCGCCGCGCATCGCCTGCGCAAAGAGTTCGGCATGGACCCGGTCCGGCCGTCCGCCGCCATACTCATCTGCCTGGATCTCCACCAGCGCCGCCTTCGCCCTGCCCCGCAGCCGGGGAATGGCCCAGGTATGCGGATCGGCTTCGCGCAACTGGTAAATGGATTTGTGGGTCAGGAATTCCTGCAGTTGCTCGGCCGATGCCTGCTTGGCCGCGAACCGGGAGATGCCGCCTCCGCCGTCGGGCGCCGTCATCTTAAACAAGGCAGCCGCCACGTCACCGCTATTGGTTCGCGGTCGTTGCGGAAGTTCGACGGCGGCGCGCATCTTCTCCTCGAACGTCTGCTCAATCCGCCGCCGCGCCCCGATCAGTCCGGGCGCCCATTCCCAGGCGTCGTCGACCCCCTCGATTCCGCTGTAGTGCAGCTCATAGAGGCAGAAAAGCGTGAGCTGCAGGTCGTCGTCGAACGCGATGTCCGGCGTATCTGCCAAGGCGCTGAATACCGGTTCCTGCAGTTCCTCCCCCGCCCGCGGATCATCCGCGGATGCCGAACCCAATAGGTCCAGAAGTGCCGTACTGACCGGCCCTCGCGTCAGTGGTTGCTTCATAATCGGCTCATCCTTCCCGCACGCCAACAGCGGCCGTGTACTTGGAGATTCTGACTCATAAGCATACTTGCTGTTGTGTGGATAAGTCATAATCCGGCCACAGGGACGGAAGTTTTAACCTAGACTCGCTGGCGTGAGACACATCACTTCGCTTTCCAGCGATGATGGCGGCTTGGCGAAACAGCGTTGGGCTGCATAAACGCGAATAGGAGAATGAATGCGCTTTAGCCGCAGTTCCCAAGCAGCAACAATGGCGGCGGTCGCTGTCCTCGCTCTAAGCGCTTGTGCCAGCGCCGAAAGCGGCGGTGATTCCACAGACGGTGGCCCGGCCACCGAATCGGGTGGAAGCATCAGTGTGGCGGAGGTGGGTTCCTTCACCTCGTTTAATGCTGACAGCGCGACCGGAAACGTCCTCATCAACGGCAAAGTCGATTACTTAACGCACTGGGGCTTCAATTATGTGGACAAGGACCTCAACATTGTCCGGAACGAAGAATTTGGCAGTTACGAAGTTCTGTCCGAGGACCCGCTGACGGTTAAATACACCGTGAACGAAGGAGTCGTCTGGTCTGATGGCACTCCCATAGACGCCGGTGATCTCATGCTGGCATGGGCCGTCGAATCGGGGTATTTCGACGATGCCACCACCAACGAGAATGACAAAGTCACCTCCGGGACCAAATACTTTGCCTACGCCGGAAGCACCACCGGACTGGGACTGACAGACTTACCGAAAATCGGCGACGACGGTCGTTCGATTACGATGACGTACTCGAAGCCGTACGCCGACTGGGAAATCGCCTTCAATATGGACCAGCCGGCCCACGTCGTCGCCAAAGGCGGTGGGCTGCCCGACGAGCAGGCGTTAACCGATCTCATCACCAGTGCTCCGGCGGGTGATCCGGATAACCCGCAAAAACGCCCCAAGCTGAAGGCCCTTGCTGACTTCTGGAACACCGCGTTCGATACCACGTCGCTTCCGTCTGATCCATCGATGTACCTGTCGAGCGGCCCTTACATTGTCGAGAGCATGACTCCGGACCGCTCCATGACGCTGGTCAGGAACGAAAAATTCGATTGGGGACCGGAACCGAAACTGGACGAAATCACTATCCGGTATATCAGTGACGCCAACGCCCAGGTTCAGGCGCTGAACAACGGTGAGGTGGATGTGATCGCGCCACAGGCGACCGCCGACACGCTGTCCTCGTTGAAGCAGATCGAAGGGATCAATATTCAGCAGGGCCTGGAACTGGCCTTCAAGCACATCGACTTAAATTACTCCGGAGTATTCGAGGAAGAGAATGTGCGGAAGGCCTTCATGCACACAATCCCACGGGAATCCATCCTCGACGCCACGGTGAAGCAGATCGATCCTGATGCAGAACCGCGCGATTCGCACCTTTTTGTACCGGGGACCGAAGGATATAAGGCGGCGGTGCCGGTCAATGGTTCGGAGAACTACCAAAACGTCGATATCGAAAAAGCGAAAGAGCTGCTCGACGGTGCCACTCCGAAGGTCCGCATTATGTACAGCACGGAAAGCCCTAATACTGTCGATGTCTATACCTTGATTGCCGAAAGTGCGGAGAAGGCCGGCTTTCAAGTTATCGATAGTGGATTGCCGAGCACGAAGTGGGGTGCCGCCTTGGGTAACGGCACCTATGACGCCACCATCTTCGCTTGGGTCAGCCCGGGTGTCGGCGTGACCGGGGTCCCGCAGCTTTACGGCTGCGACTCTGCCTCCAACTTCAGCGGATTCTGCAATCAGGAAGCGCAGAAATTGATGGATGAACTGATTCTCACCACCGATCCGGAACGTCAGCAGGAGCTCCAGGTGGCGATCGACAGCATCCTGTTCGACACCGGCTACGGTTTGCCCCTGTTTCAGTCCGCGGGAATCAGCGCAGCGGACAAACGGGTCAAAGGACTTGCCTACAATCCGGGACTGTACGGTGTCTGGTGGAACGTCTGGGAGTGGTCCATCTCCGGGTAATGGCGGCGGTCAAGGACTTGGCGTGTGGCTGCGGCGCACGCCAAGTCAGCCGGGTCCGCCGGGTCAGCCGCGGAGGTAGTCCAGTTGGGCCTGCACCGATTTCAGCGCCGCCCCACGGACGGAAGGGTCGACGTCGTTGTACACCAGATCCGCCACGGCGTCCTCCTCTGCATCGGCCCCCAGCGTCTCGAGGGCTTGCCGGATCTGGCCCAGCCGCTGCTGCCGGTGCTCGGTATAGGCGGCGCAGATTTCCACCAGATCCGGCAGGACCGGGCCGTGGGCGGGTAGGACCGTGGCCGGGCCGAGGCGGGCGAGTTTTTGCAGCGATTCCAG
>NZ_KI914644.1:32818-35151 GCF_000520495.1 Arthrobacter sp. H14 | reverse complement strand
CGAGCCTGCCGTCGGGATAGTCGAGGATGGTTGTGCCGCGGCCCAGGATGGTATCGCCGGTGAGGACTGAACCGCCAACCCCGGCTATTCCCGTTGTCCCTTCCGTTCCCGCGGGCCGGTCCGCCGGCAGGTGGAAGCTGACCGAGTCCGAGGTGTGCCCCGGGGTGGCCAGCACACGGATTTCCACACCCGCTGCCTCGATTACCTCGCCGTCGGTCAACGGATCGCCGCCGTGGCAATAGGCAGGATCGAGCGCGCGGACCGGAGCACCCGTGAGGCGGCGGAACTGTTCGCTGGCCTCGGTGTGGTCAGCGTGCCGGTGCGTAATCAGCACCAGCTCGACCGGGCCGGCCGCCGCCAGCCGCTCAAGATGGTGCTTGTCCAAAGGCCCGGGATCGACGACGACGGTCGGCTGCGGCCGAGTGCCCGCACCCTGCGACGTGGCTCCCTGCGCCGTTGCGCCCGGCACTGTGACAGCTTGCGGTTCGGGAGCGCTGATGATGTAGGAGTTCGTTCCGTCCAGGCTCATCGGACCGGGGTTCGGTGCCAGCCGGAATCGCGTCAGGGCGCTGCTGCGGACCAAGTCGTTGGTGGGGGCCATCGTCCCATCGTATCGCCGCGCCATCGTGGGATGGCAGGTTCGGGTTAGGCTTTCCGCACCTTATCTTCGTCGAGCATCTGTTGGTAGTGTTCCACGATCGACTGTTCGGCCGGGCGGAAACCGATTCCGAGTTCTGTCTGCACCCGGGTGTTGTCGAAATACAGCGGATAACCAACGTTGCGTTCGACGAACTTACGCGTCAGCCCTATGGTGGGGCCGGTTGCCTTAACCATGAACTTGGGCAGCTCACGAGTGGGGAACGACCGCTTTTTGCCGAAATGCCCTCGCAGCACCCGGCCGACGTCGAGGATGCTCAGCGTCTCGGCACACGAGATATAGCGGCCGCTCGCCGATGGCGTGAACCCAGCCGCAATGTGCACCCGTGCGACATCCCGGACATCCACGACGGCCATTGATAGTGCCGGTGCTCCTGCCCCCAGGGACATGTCGGCGAAGCGCCGCATTGTCGTCATGCTGCCCGAGACGCTCGCTGAGGTCAGCGACGGACCGAACACCATGCCCGGGTGGATGGTCACCAGGTCCCATCTATCCTGCCGCGCGAACATCTCCCATGCTTGCCGCTCTGCGACGGTTTTTGAGTACGGGTATGGTTGGTGCTCGGCCGTGCTGGTGGCGTTCCAGTCTGCTTCAGTGAGGCCGTCTTTGCCCGCCAATTCCACGCTGTCGCCGTACATGGCGGCCATGCTGCTCGTTAACACCACGCGTTTCACCGATGGCGTTGCATTCACACTGTTGAGCACGTTCCTGGTGCCTTCCAGCGCCGGCCGGATCAGTTGGCGCTCGGCGTCGCGGATCCGCCCCATCAGGAATGGCGAGGCAGTATGCATGACAAGTTCGCAGCCGGATAGAGCTTCCGTATAGCTGCCCGGTTCCAGCAAGTCTGCCCGGTGCAATGACAGGCGTCCAGGATGGTCTTCGGCGAGCGCGTGTAGATGCTCGAGGCCCTTGGCCTTTTCCGGATCGTGGACCGTTGCACGAACGGTATGGTCGGCCTCGAGCAGATAGCGGACGATCCAGCTGAGATCACTATAGACGTCAAACCAGCCGGAGGACCCTGTCCGCCCGCGAGGCCGAAACTTCGATGAACCGGGCGTTCTGTTCGTCGCTTCCCAGTGCCCACATCCTTGCTTCGACTGCACTCCGGCCATACGATTCATGCCGGGTTATGAGCCGTTCCTGCCGGACCGTTTCGTCCGTCAGGAGATACCACGTTTCGTCCATGGAGGCTCTTGCCCGCGGCCACGTACCGGTATCCTGCAGCAGGTAGTTGCCCTCGGTGATCACCAGCGGTATTTCCGGATCAATTGGCAGGGCGGACCCGATGGATTGCTCTAGATCCCGGCGGAATTCGGGGGCGTAGATGGTGCCTTCAGAAGGATCCTGTTGGCGGAGCCGCTCCAGCAGCGCCGCGTAGCCGCCGTCGTCGAACGTGTCAATGGCGCCCTTGCGTGCCCGGCTGCCGCGGCTGTCCAGGATTTCGTTCGAGAGGTGGAAGCCGTCCATCGGCACGCAGATTGCCAGTCCCTCCAGGGCAGCGATAAGCCGTTCGGTCAGGGCCGATTTTCCGGCACCAGGCGCACCGGCAATCCCAAGGATCCGCCGGGTGCCCGGCACGGCGAGGGCGCGCGCCAGGGAGAGAAGTTCCGCAAAGGAAACATCCAACCGTTCAGCGTTCAACCCGCCTCCGTCCGGCCCGCCGGCGGGCTCGCTC
>NZ_KI914644.1:27721-32718 GCF_000520495.1 Arthrobacter sp. H14 | reverse complement strand
GGCCCGCCGGCGGGCTCGCTCCCCTGCTTCCACAACTCCTCAGACGAGCCCATGTATCTTCTCGATGATCCGCAGCACCTCGAAGGATCCTGCCGGGTCCACCGGTGGATCCCCGCCGTCGAGCACGGCCCGTCCGAGCTGTTCATAGAAGGCCGGGTAGTTTCCGCGTTCGGAGGGGACCGGGCTCGATTCGCCGTCCCGGCCGATCATTCCCCAGACGTTCTCCACTCCGTAATCCTCGTCGGTGGGCAGCACACCGGCCGCGAGTGCAGGCTCCTGTCCGTCGAGGCCCCACTTGGTGTAGCCGGCCTCCGAACCCAGGACCCGGAACCGCGGGCCAACCTGCGCCGCGAACTTATTCATCCACAACCGGGAGCGCACCCCATTGGTATGCAGCAGCGAGACAAACGTGTCGTCGTCGGCATCCGAACCGCCGGCCGTACTGCGCCGGGCGGTTTCGGCGTACAGATTCTCGACCGGGCCGAACAGCTGCAGCGCCTGGTCGATGACATGCGAACCGAGGTCGAACAGCATCCCGCCGCCCTCAACCACCGGCGTCTGTTCCTTCCACGGGGTCCTGCTCCGCGGGCTCCACCGTTCGAACCGGGATTCAAACGAGTACACATCTCCAAGCGCGCCATCGGCGAGGAGCTTTTGCAGGGTCAGGAAATCGGCGTCCCAGCGCCGGTTCTGGAACACGGTAAGCACGACGCCGGCTGCCGCGGCCCGGTCCATCAGCGCACCGGCCTCCGGTGAACTCACAGCAAATGGCTTGTCGACGACGACGTGCAGCCCGTGAGTGATGGCCTCACCGGCCAGCGCCGTGTGGGTGTTCGGTGGCGTACCGATCACCACCAGGTCCAGTTCGGAGGCCAGCCGGAATAGTTCCTCCGCGCCGGCGACGATCCTCGCGTCTGGATAACGCTCCGCGGCGTCGGCGGCACGGTCCGGGTTGGCTGTGACGATGACGTCGAGCGAGAACTGCTCGTCGGCAGCGATCAACGGAGAATGGAAAACGCGGCCGGAGAGGCCGAACCCGATAACGGCAGTACGGATGGGGCGCTGGTCGGTCATCCAACCAGACTATCGCGCCGGTCATGCCGAGGCGCGGATGCTCTCCATGATCCGTAATACCTCCAGGGGCCCGGCCGGATCCACCGGCACCGGTCCGCCGTCGAGCAGGCTGTCCGCGAGCATCCGGTAGAAATCCGGGGTGGAACCGCCGGTATCCGCAGCGGACTGCAGGTCCCCGAACGGGCCGAGTCGCCCCCAGGTGGCGTCCTCGTCGGTTCCCGGTTCCGATCCTTCGGGCAATACCCCCGCGGCCAGCGCCGGTTGCTGCCCGTCGAGGCCCCACTGCGTGTAGGTGCTCTCGGAGCCTAGGACGCGGAAGCGCGGTCCGGTCCGGTTCATCCACAGCCGGGACCGGACGCCGCTGGCATGTTCGAGCGCAACGTAAGTGTCGTCGTCGTTATCCCAGCGTGCCGCCAGACTGTGCCGGGTGTCATCGGCGCTGACCTTTTTCACCGGTCCAAACAGTTCTTTAGCCTGCTCGACTACGCGGGTTCCGAGGTCGAAGAACAAGCCTTCGCTTCCGGCGACCGTGGCCTGCTTTTCGGGATGGTTGCGGCACTGTGGGCTCCACCGCTCGAACCGGGACTCGAAGGTGTGAACCTCGCCGAAATGGCCGTCCGAAATCATCTGCTGCAGCGACAGGAAGTCCTCGTCCCACCGCTGGCTCTGGAAGACCGTCAGCAAAACACCGGCAGCAGTTGCCTGCTCAATCAACTGACTGCCCTCTGCCGAATTAACAACAAAAGGCTTGTCGACGGCGACATGCAGCCCGTGCGCGATGCCGTCGGTGGCGAATCCGACGTGGGTGTAGGGAGGAGTCGCCACCACCATCAGGTCCAGGTCCGCCGCCATGGCGAACATTTCCCCACGGGTCGGAACAATCCGCGCCTGCGGGTAAAGCTGGGCCGCGGCGGCCGCCCGTTCCGGATTTCCGGTGACGATGACGTCCAGCGAGAACCGGTCGTCCGCTGCGATGTTTGGTGCGTGGAATGCCCGCCCGGACAGTCCGAAGCCGACAAGGGCGGTACGGATAAGTTTCTTGGGTTTGTTCACTAATTACACCTCCGGTGGGGGCCGGCGCCACGGTTGGCGCCGGCCGCGTTTGCTCTCAGTCGCCCAGAGCCTTGCCAACCGGGGTGAAGTCCCGGGATCCGATGAAGTCGGGCCGCGGCGCGGACGCTGCGAACGGTTCCTCCAGCGTGTTTTCGACACTGTTAAAGACAATGAACACATTCGACCGCGCAAACGGTGTGACGTTGCCGTTGGAGGCGTGCATGCAGTTCGAATCGAACATGATGGCCCCGCCGGCCTTGCCCTCGAGGACATCGATGCCGTATGTGTCGGCGAACCGGGTCAGCGTTTCCTTATCCGGAGTTCCGGCGCCCTGCATCACCAACGAGGACTTGTAATTGTCGTCCGGGGTCTCCCCCACGCAGCTGATGTACTTCTGATGCGAACCCGGCATAATCATCAGCGGCCCATTGAAGGAGTAGTTATCCGTCATCGAAATGGAAATGCTGACGGCGCGCATCCGCGGCATGCCGTCCTCGGCGTGCCAGGTTTCGAAGTCCGAGTGCCAGGAGAACTCCTTGCCCTCGAAGCCGGGCTTGAAGTTGACCCGGCTCTGGTGCACGTATACGTCCGATCCGAGGATCTGGCGGGCACGCTCGACGACGCGCGGGTCGGAGACAATCTTCGCGAAGACGTCGCTGGTCTTGTGTACGTCGAAGATCGAGCGGACTTCCTGTGACTTGGCCTCGACGACGGTGCATTCATCAGCGCGGACGGCCGGGTCGTTGGACAACCTGCGCAACTCTGCGCGGAAGGACTCCACTTCCTCCGGTGTCACCAGATCCTCTATGGCGAGGTAACCCTTCTGGTCATAGCCGCCCAGCTCCTTTGCTGACAGCGGTCCCTTGTCCGGCGTTCCCCAGACGACGGGATCCTCCCGGTCCATCACTTTCGGTTCGGGATCGACCCGTGTGGGATAGGTATCGATGCGACTTTCAACTGTTTCAGTCATGTGTTCCTCCTCAGTATCTGTCGACGGCGCGGGCGCTGATTTCGGTCCCCGCACCGAAAAAAGAAGGGCCCGGCGGAAACGACCTCCGGCTGGCAGCTCGTTTCCGCCAGGCCTTGACGTGTTATTCAGTTATCAGCGGATACACGCCGTTCTCGTCGTGTATCTCGCGTCCCGTGACCGGCGGATTGAACGTGCAGGCCATCCGCAGGTCCGTTTTTGCCTTCACGGTGTGCTTCTCATGCTTGTCCAGCAGGTACAGCGTGCCGTCCGAGATCGGGTGCACATCGCCGGTTTCGTCGTTGATGAGTTCGCCCTCGCCGCCGACGCAGTAGACAGCCTCGATGTGGTTGGCGTACCAGAAGCTGGACTCGGTTCCGGCGTAGATCACGGTGTCGTGGAAGGAGAATCCAACTCCCTCGCGGCCCAGCACCAGCCGGCGGCTGCGCCAGGTCTCGGACTTGATGTCCCGTTCAGTGTCATTGAGGTCGTTCAGCTGTGTAACTATCACTTGTATTTCCCATCAATATTTTTGTTCGCCAGGCCGGGCGCAGGGGCACCCGGGGCACGATCATACGTACGGTGCAGACCCGCCGCACGGTATTACGACGACGACGACGGCAGGGGCAACCGGGCCGGCACCACTGCAGAAAGACGGCGCCGGCCTGGCCCAGGTACTAGGAGACGGCGGTGAGTTCCCGCTCGCCGACGGAGGCGTCGACGGCTTCCATCAGGATGTCCAGCCCGCGGGCCAGGTCCTCGGTGCTGATGGTCAGGGCCGGCATCAGCTTCAGGACTTCGCTCTCGGGTCCCGAAGTTTCCACCAAAAGCCCCCGCTCAAACGATGCCGCTGCAATCTTCTCCGCAGTGGACGGATCGGGAAATGCCACGCCGGCCAGTAACCCACGGCCGCGCACAACGGCGCCTTCGGTCGTCGCCGCAACGCGGGCCAGGCCCTCGTGCAGCTGGTTGGCCCGTACAGCGATCTGCTGCTCGAAGTTCTCCCGGTCGCTCCAGAAACGCTTGAGCGCGGCGGTGGCGGTGACGAATGCCGGGTTGCTGCCGCGGAAGGTTCCGTTGTGCTCGCCCGGTCCCCAGACGTCCAGTTCGCGGCGGAACAGGGTGAGCGCCATCGGCAGGCCGTAGCCGGAAATGGACTTTGACAGGCAGACGATGTCGGGCACGATTCCGGCCTCTTCGAAGCTGAAGAAGGTTCCGGTGCGGCCGCAGCCGGCCTGGACGTCGTCGACGATGAGCAGGATGTCGTGCTTCTTGCACAGGTCCGACAGGGCACGCAGCCAGGAAGCGCGTGCGGCGTTGAGGCCACCTTCGCCCTGCACGGTTTCGACGATGACGGCGGCGGGGAGGTCGACGCCGGAGCCGCTGTCTGCGAGCACCCGCTCGAGCCAGTGGAAATCGGTGGTTTCGCCGTCGAAGTAATCGTCGTAGGGGATCTTGGAGCTGTTGGTCAGTGCCACTCCGGCTCCCTGGCGCTTCATCGAGTTGCCGGTCACGGCCAGCGCGCCGAGCGTCATGCCGTGGAAGGCGTTCGTGAAGCTGAGTACGTGCTGGCGGCCGGTCACCTTGCGGGCGAGCTTCAAGGCGGCTTCGACCGTGTTGGTGCCGGTCGGGCCCGGGAACATGACCTTGTAGTCGAGACCGCGGGGCTCAAGGATGACGTCCCGGAAAGTCTCCAGGAACTTCCGTTTCGCCGGGGTGTGCATGTCCATCGAGTGGGTGATTGAGCCGCTGCGCAGGTAATCCAGCAGCGGTTCCAGCAGGTCCTGATGGTTGTGGCCGTAGTTCAGCGCACCGGCGCCGGAGAAGAAGTCGAGGTACTCCCGGCCGTCTTCGGTGTACATGGTGCTGCCACTGGCCCGGTCGAACACGGCGGGCCAGCCAC